>CAZJHX010000198.1:1375-17085 GCA_964545715.1 uncultured Myxococcales bacterium | reverse complement strand
TTCGCAACGCTGAGGTCGTGGGTTCGAACCCCATCATCTCCACCAGCACAGATTTTAGACGGTGAGAAGGCTGCCCGCGGGCGGCCTTTTTGCGTTAACGCCTGGGAGGAGGTGACCGGCCATCGAGGCGGGCCCCCCGGCGATGCGCGGGTCGTGCGTCGCCGAGGGGTGGGTTTGGCTGGAGAGGTCCGGATGGGTTGGCGAAGTCGATCTCAGGAGCAGCCGCTCGTGGCGCCGCAGGACATGCACTTCAGGCACGTGCCGTTGCGGACCATCGTAAACGAGTGGCAGTCGCCGCAGGCGTCGCCCTCGTAGCCCTGAGCTCGGGCCACCGAGATGCGGCTGGACAGCTGGTCGGCCACCGTGCGGGTCACGGTGCGGGGGGTGCCGGAGCGGGCCATGGCGACGTTGGCCGTGTGCAGTTGGGTCGGACGGGGTGACGCCTGGAGGATCTCTTCCACGACCTCATCGTCGGCGGGGGCGGCGTCGGACTTGCCGAGGGTGTCCATCGCCAGGTCCTCGGGAATGACCTGCGCCAGGTCCGTGCGGCCGAGGTAGGTGATGGCCAGCTCGCGGAAGACGTAGTCGATGATGGACGTCGACATCTTGATGTACGGGTTGCCGTCGACCATGCCGTTGGGCTCGAACTTCGTGAACACAAACGCGTCCACGTACTCCTCGAGCGGCACGCCGTACTGCAGGCCCAGGGACACCGCGATGGCGAAAGAGTTCATCAGGCTGCGGAAGGCGGCGCCCTCTTTGTGCATGTCCAGGAAGATCTCGCCCAGGGAGCCGTCCTCGTACTCGCCCGTGCGCAGGTAGATCTTGTGACCGCCCACGATGGCCTTCTGGGTGTAGCCGGACCGACGGAAGGGCATGCGGTGACGCTTGACCATGTACTTGATGACGATCTTCTCGGCGATCTTGACCTCGGGCGGCGCATCCTCGGGCACCAGCACGCCCTGCTCCGCCAGAGCGTCCTCAACCTTGCTGAAGAGGTCGTCCGCCACGCTGGCGTTCAGCGGCTGCGAGAGCTTGGAGCCGTCACGGTAGATGGCGTTGGCCTTGATCATCGACTTCCAAGACAGGAAGTAGAGGTCTTTGATCTGCTCGACGCTGGCGTCGTTGGGCATGTTGATGGTCTTGGAGATGGCGCCGCTCAGGAAGGGCTGGGCCGCCGCCATCATGTGGATGTGACCCTCGGCCCGGATGTAGCGGGTGCCGTACCGGCCGCACTTGTTGGCGCAGTCGAAGACCGCCAGGTGCTCGTCCTTGAGGCCGGGCGCGCCCTCGACGGTCATGCGACCACAGGCATAGTCGTTGGCCGCGGAGATCTGCTCGGGCGTGAAGCCCAGGCCCTCGAGCAGCGAGAACGTGAAGTCGCTCAGCTGCGCCTCGGTGAAGCCCAGCACGTCCTTGCAGAAGTCGTCGCCAAGCGTGTAGCGGTTGAACACAAAGCCGATCTCGAAGGCCGCCGGCAGCGCCGACTCGATGGCCTGAATCTGCGCCTTGCCGAAGCCGCGCTCCATCAGGCTGTCCCAGTTGATGAACGGCGCGTTCTTCAGGGTGCCGGTGCCGCGGGCGTGGTTGATGATGCCGTCGATGGTCTCTTCGTCGTAACCCAGCGTCTTCAGCGCGCGGGGCACGGACTGGTTGATGATCTTGAAGTACCCGCCGCCGGCCAGCTTCTTGAACTTCACCAGCGCGAAGTCGGGCTCCACGCCCGTGGTGTCGCAGTCCATGACCAGACCGATGGTGCCGGTCGGCGCGATGACCGTGACCTGCGCGTTGCGGTAGCCGAACTGCTCGCCCAGCACCAGCGCCCGGTCCCACTCAGCGCGCGCAGCGTCCAGCAGGTCCTTGGGGCAGATATCGGGGTCGATGCCCTTCGGCAGAATGGTCAGGCCCTCGTACGCCATCTCGGCCGCGTTGCAGGCCGCGCGACGGTGGTTGCGGATCACGCGCAGCATGTCGTCAGCGTTTTTGGCGTAGCCCGGGAAGGGCCCCAGCTCCGACGCCATCTCGGCGGAGGTCGCGTAGGCGGTGGCCGTCATGTTGGCGGTCAGGGCGCCGGCGATCGCAAAGGCCTCTTTGGAGTCGTACGGGATGCCCTGAACCATGAGAAGCGTGCCCAGGTTGGCGTAGCCCAGCCCCGTCGTGCGGAACTTGTAGCTGAGGCGGGCGATCTCGCGGCTGGGGAACTGCGCCATCAGCACCGAGATCTCCAGGGCGATCGTCATCGTGCGATTGACGTGCTTGAAGCCCTCGATGTCGAACTTGCCGCTCTCATCCACGAACTTCAGCAGGTTGCTGGAGGCCAGGTTGCAGGCCGTGTCGTCCAGGAACATGTACTCGCTGCACGGGTTCGACGCGTTGATCCGACCGTCTTTGGGACACGTGTGCCACTCGTTGATCGTCGTGTCGAACTGCAGGCCCGGATCCGCGCAGGACCACGCGGCGTAGGCGATCTGCTCCCACAGGTCTTTGGCCTTCAGCGTCCGCGCCGGCTTGCCGTCGGTGCGGCGCAGCAGGTCCCAGTCGCCGTCCTTGGCCACGGCGTCCATGAAGCCGTTCTTGATGCGGACCGAGTTGTTGGAGTTCTGACCGCTGACCGTCTGGTACGCGTCGCTGGTCCAGTCGGTGTCGTACGTGTCGAACTGCAGCTCCTTGTAGCCCTGAGAGGCCAGCTGCAGCGCGCGGTGAAGGTAGTTGTCGCTGACCAGCTGCGAGCGGGCCACGCCCAACGCAGCCGCCAGCGCCTTGTTCTCACCGGGGTTGCCGCGGTCCGCGTCGTCCACGCCCTCGGTCCAGTAGGCGTCAAAGACAGCCTGCATGGCCGCCTCGATGGTCTTGGAGCCGGTCACCAGGGACGCGACCTTCTGCTCCTCCATCAGCTTCCAGTTGATGTACGTCTCGATGTCGGGGTGGTCGACGTCGAGCACGACCATCTTCGCCGCGCGACGGGTGGTGCCGCCGCTCTTGATCGCGCCGGCCGCCCGGTCACCGATCTTCAGGAAGCTCATCAGACCCGAGGAGCGACCACCGCCGGACAGGGGCTCGCCCTCGCCGCGGATGTTGGAGAAGTTGGACCCGGTGCCGGAGCCGTACTTGAACAGACGCGCCTCGCGCATCCACAGGTCCATGATGCCGCCCTCGTTCACGAGGTCATCGGACACGCTCTGGATGAAGCAGGCGTGCGGCTGCGGGCGCTCATAGGAGGAGGTCGAGCGCTTCACGCGGCCGGTGCCGGGCTCCACGTAGAAGTGACCCTGGGCCGGGCCGTCCACGCCGTACGCCCAGTGCAGGCCCGTGTTGAACCACTGCGGAGAGTTGGGCGCCACGCGCTGGTCAGCCAACATCCAGCACAGCTCGTCGTAGAACGTGCGCGCATCGTCCTCACTGTCGAAGTAGTTGCCCTTGAAGCCCCAGTAGGCCCAGGTCCCCGCCAGACGGTTAAAGACCTCACGTGCATCGGTCTCACCGCCATACCGCTCGTCCTCGGGCAGCGCCGCCAGCGCCTCCTCATCCGGAACACAGCGCTGCAGCCACTCGGGCACGCCGTCTTCCGCCACTTTTTTGACGGCCGCCGGAACGCCGGCCTTACGGAAGTACTTCTGCGCGAGAATATCGACCGCGACCTGGCTCCAGTCCTTGGGGACCGTGATGTCCTTGGCCTCGAAGACCACCGAACCGTCCGGGTTCGTGATCCGCGACGTCCTGGTGGTGAACTCGATGCCGTCGTAGGTCATCCCACCGGATTTCGTCAATAGTCTCTGTACGCGCATTCTCCCCCCTATGGTGCTAAGCGCTTGAAGTGTTTGGCTGTTGTGTCTCTCTAGCGACGTCTCAGCAGCTGTCAGGCGCCCGTGAAGATCGCCAGGGCGTTTTGACAGCCGCTTCGACAGGCCAAGTATGGTGGTGCCATATATGGTGGGTCAAGAGAATATGGCACCATATGTTGTAGGTTTACGCGGTCCACACCACAAGATGTGGTGATGACAGGGTTTTTTCGAGGAAAAAAAATGCCCTTGCCACATATGGTCACATGGCGGGCGGCGGGAGCGCCACAGAGGCGGCTACTCGGCGGCGTCTGCAGCCTGCTCGAGCGCGGTCACGTTCAGTGACACCTGCACCGTTTCAGCGACCTTCTTACCGACCACTGCAGCCGACATCTCATAGTCGGAGAGCTTCACGTCAAAGCCGGCCTTGATGCGCATGATGTTGCTCTTGATGCCGAAGTCCGCGAGCGCCGGCGTGAACGGGTGATAGCCGATGGTCGCTTTGGCCGTGACCGGATGAGTGATGCCCTTGATGGTCAGCTTGCCTGTCAGCGTGGCGTCCGTGGTGTGCCCGGGCCACAGCTTGGTGCTCTCCGCCTCCACGCCCTGCAGCGTAAAGATGGCGTCCGGGTGCTTCTCGGTATGGAACCACCCCTCCCCCTGCAGGTGCTCATCGCGCGTGCCGTTGCCGGTCTTTAACGTGCTGACCGCCACATTGATGCCGGCGGTCGTCGTCTTGGCCAGATCGCCCAGGTTGACCTTGAAGTCGCCCGACACCTTCGTCGTCGTGCCCACGATGGACTCCAGCGGTGCGTCGCTGGTGAAGGACACGCTGCTCATGCCGTGTGTATGGATGCTGAAGGTCGCCTCGCCGGGCTTCCAATCCGCCGGCGGCTCGGGCGCCTTCTTCTCCGGCGCTTTGGGCTCCACCGTCTCAGCCGTCGTGGTCTTCACCGCTGCGTCCAGGTCGTTCAAGCGCGTCTCAACCTGCTTGTTCTCTTTGACCCACTCGGGGTCCTTCGCCAGCAGCGATTTCGCGACCATGAAGCCCACCAGACCGGCCACGGCGTGCGTTACGAGCAGGGCGGGAATCAAGACCTTGGGATTCATCGGGTTCTCCTTCGGGCGATTGTCCGCCCACGTTTAACACGTGTGCTTTGCCCGCAATAAGGTTACGGCTTACAGGATCAGGCGCCTTCTGAGCTGATCTCCGACCGCGTCGATCACGACCACCGCACCCAGCAAGAGCAGCAGCAGCGCCGACAGGTCCGCCCAGTGAAAGAGGCTGATCGCGGTGTGAATCGCGTTGCCGATGCCGCCCGCGCCGACAAAGCCGACCATCGCCGTCGCACGCACGTTCACCTCAAACCGAAACAACGCATAGGCCAGCAGCCTGGGCGCGACCTGCGGCAACAATCCATAACCCCAGCGGGCGATCCGTGACGCGCCCAGCGCCTCCAACGCCGCCACAGGCTGCGGCTCGACCTCCTCGTAGACCTCCGAGAAGAGGCGGCCGAGAATACCAACCGTGTGGGCTGCTATGGCGAGCATGCCGGCGAACGGCCCCGGGCCGACCCAGACCACGAAGACCAGCGCCCAGACCAGCTCCGGCAGCGCTCGCGTCACCTGCAGCAACAGGCGGGCCGCGACCAGAGCCACCCAGACCGGCAGCCCCCACCAGGAGCGCGGGCGTACCGCGTCGGGCAAGAACCCTGAGACCGTCAGCGTTCGCGTGGCTAGCGGCGCTACGAAAAACGCCGCAGCAGCCGCCGCGATCGTGGCACACAAAGCCATCGCGACCGTCTCGCCCATGAGCCGCACGCTGTCCCAGAGAAAGACGCTGTCCGTCTGCGGCGAGGCCAACCCGGCCACGAACAGGCGCGTCTGCTCCAGCGCCATCGCGTCAAGCAGGTCGGCCCACGGCACGGCCAGCAGGTCCAGCCCCCACACCAGGCCGATGGCCAGCGCGCCCACGGTCCAGCGCGCGCGCACACGCCTCAACCCCGCGCTGATCACCTCAAAGACGATGACGCAGGCCAGCACCGCCAAAAGCGCGGTCGCCAGCTTGTCGTACTGGAAGTAGCGGATGCTGAGATCGATCTCCGCGCCGATGCCGCCAGCGCCGACCACGCCCAGAATCGCCGCGCTGCGGATGGCGCACTCAAAGCGAAAGAGGCCGTAGCCGATCCACTGGGCGCGCACCTGCGGAAACACACCGACCAGCAGCGCCGCCCACCGTCCCACGCCGGCCGCGCGCAGGGCGCGAACGGGCAACGGATCCACCGCCTCCATCAGCTCGGCGTACAGCTTGCCGATGATGCCCGCGAACGTGAGCCCGATCGCCAGCACCGCCGGGCCCGGCCCCAACCCGAGAATGCGCACAAACAGGTACGCCCAGACGATCTCCGGAATCGAGCGCAACACCGACAACACCGTGCGGGCTCCCCACCGCAGCACGCCCATCACCGTCCGTGTTCGGTCCCGCCCGGGCGGCTCGGACAAGTCGGGCAGCCGTGCAGCGACCAGCGCTAACGGGACCCCCAGCGTCAGGGCCAGCCCCATGCCGACCGCGCCGATCGCCAGGCTCTCCAGCATCAACCGCCACACGCGCTCGACAAAGTCGCCACTCAGATCCGGGTGGCGCAGCCCGCCCAGGATATCCATGGCCGAGCGCAGTCCGTCCTCTGACAACAGCGCGTCCGGCTCGACCTGGCTGACGCGAGCGGTCCATGCGACCAACGCCGCCAACAGCGCCGTGATCAGTAGACGTTTGTGGTGACTAGCGACGCTCACGACTGCCCGCGTAGAGCTCATCGAGCGCCGCATCGGAGACGTCGGCCGCCGGCGCATCGATGACCACGCGCCCCTCTCGCAGCCCGATCAGCCGGTCCGCGCGAGCGCTCACCAGGCTGACCCAGTGCGTGCAAAAGACCACCGTGGCCGCCTTGCCGTCGGTCTCGTCGAGCAGCAGTGCCACCATGTCGCGCGCCGTGGCCGGATCCAGCGACGCCGTGGGCTCATCAGCCAAAATCGTCGGGGCATCCGCCGCCAGCGCCCGCGCGATGGCCACCCGCTGCTGCTGGCCGCCGCTTAGTATAGATGTCGGGTCCCACTGCCGGTCAGCCAGCCCGACGCGCTCCAACAGCGTGGCCGTCTCGTCACGCTCAAGCGGCCACACCAGGGACGCCAGCGTGCGATACCACGGCCAGCGCGGCACGCGACCCGCGACCACGTTGTCGTGAACGGTCAGCTGCGGCACCAGGTTGGCGCCCTGCTCCACCATGCCGAGCTGCCGTCGATGGCGGGCCAGCTGGGCGGTGGTGAAGCGCGCCAGGTCCCGTCCGTCGACGAGCACGCGCCCAGCAGTCGGACGCAGCGCGCCGCTGATGAGGCGCAGCAGCGTGGACTTGCCGCTGCCGCTGGGCCCTGCCAGCGCGATGCGTTGACCGGGCTCGATGACCAGCGACACGTCCGCCAAAGCGTGGCGGGCGCCCCAATGACGCCCAACGCCCTCCAGCTGCAGCCGGGGCGAATTGGTCAGTTCTTGAGCAGCCCGGTCGACCGAGCGACGTCCTCGATGGCGTTGAAGTCTGCTGCCGCGCCGGGCACGAACTTCTGTGCGCCCTGCAGCCCGAGCACCGCCTTGTGCGTCTCGTCGGCCGGGTCCAGCGCCAGAAACGCCGCCGCAAACTTCTGTCTCAGCGCCGGATTCACGGCCGTGCGGGCGGTCCAGACGTAGTCGACGTAGCCGGGCGTGGTCCAGATCACGGTCACCTTCTCGGTGTCGACCTTGCCTTCGCGCACCATCCGGTCCCAGACCTGCTTGTTGAGCGCGCCGGCGGGCACGCGCCCGGACTCGACCATCTTGGCCGTCGCGTCGTGTGCGCCGCTGAAGACGGGCTCGCCGTCAAAGTCCGCCGCCGGGTCGATGCCGTGCGTCGTGGCCAGGAAGTGGCGCGGCATCAGGTGGCCCGACGTCGAGCTTTTGGACCCGAAGGCGAACTTCTTGCCCCGACAGTCGGCAACGGAGGCGACACCGCCGGCGGTATTGGCGATGAAGACGCTCTTGAAGTCGCGATCGATGTCGCGCATCACCAGCGGCTGAACGTCGCTCATCGTGCGCGACTGGACGTGGGTGAAGCCGCCCAGCCAGGCGAAGTCGATGCGCCCGGCAACAAGCGCCTGCACGGCCGCGCCGTAGTCGGTGACCGGCACGTACTTGACCGTGGCGCCCAGCGCGTTCGAGAGATACTCGACCATCGGCTGGTACTTGCGCTGCAGCTCGGTGGGGTTCTCGTCGGGGATGGCGGTGACGCGAATCACCACCGGGGCGTCGGCCTCGGCGCTGTTGCCCTGGGCCTTCCTGCCGCAGCCTGCGGCCAGAATAATCATGAAGAGAAATACGGTTGTTCGCACGGTGCGTAAGCTCCTATCGGTCCCCGTCCCGGGGACGCAACAGAGCGCTACGCCATGGGCAGGGAGGTCATCTCGCGCCGGTCACGCCGGCGCCTGTGGCTGGTTCAGCGGTATTGGTAGAACATGCGGTGGACCCTAAGGGAGAGGGTGGGGGGGCGTCAAGGGGGTGGGGCGGCGTCAAGGAGGTTGCCGCAGCCGCAAGACATCACTATATAAGTAGCCTTGCTTTGCCGGGAGGCACGTGTGAACCACCTCGATGAGCTCGAGTCACAGAGCGTCTACATCCTTCGCGAGGCCTATCACCACTTCAAGAACCTGTGCATGTTGTGGTCGATCGGCAAGGACTCCACCATCATGCTGTGGCTGGCGCGCAAGGCGTTCTTTGGCCACGTGCCGTTTCCGCTGGTGCATATCGACACGTCCTACAAGATCGAGTCGATGATCGCGTATCGCGACCGCCTGGCGCGAGAGTGGGACCTCACCATGGTCTACGGACAAAACGAGACGGCGCTGGCCGGCGGCATGGACCACACGCACGGCCGCATGGTGTGCTGCAAGGCGCTGAAGACCGAGGCGCTGCGCAACACCCTGTCCGCCGAGTGGACGCGCTACCGCATGGACCACACCGGCGAGTACATCAAGGACTGGAACCAGGAGCCGTACACCGGCGTGATCGTCGGCGCACGGGCCGATGAAGAGGGCAGCCGCTCCAAAGAGCGCTACTTCTCGCCGCGCGACAAGAACAACGACTGGGACATCGCGGACCAGCCGCCCGAGCTGTGGAGCCAGTTCAAGACGGACTTTGCGCCCGGCACCCACGTGCGCATCCACCCGCTGCTGGACTGGACCGAGGTGAACATCTGGGAGTACGTCGAGCGCGAGAAGATCCCGGTCATCCCGCTGTACTACGATCAGGGTGAGGGCACCCGCTATCGCTCGCTGGGGTGCGCGCCGTGCACAGGCAACATCCAGTCCACGGCGACCACGCCGGGCGAGATCATTCAAGAGCTGTTGACGACGACGGTGGCCGAGCGCTCCGGACGTGCCCAGGATCAAGAGGATCCGCACGCCATGGAGAAGCTGCGCCGCGACGGGTACATGTAGGAGCCCTGCGCAATGACTATCAACGTCGCCGAGACGCTGCTGCGCGAGCAGATGAACATCGTGATGGTCGGCCATGTCGACCACGGCAAGTCCACGCTTGTGGGGCGCCTGCTGTCGGACACCGGCTCCCTGTTCGAAGGACACGAGGAGAAGATCCGCGGGATCTGCGAGCGCCAGGGCAAACACTTCGAGTACGCCTTTCTGCTGGACGCGCTGGAGGCCGAGCAGGACCAGGGCATCACGATCGATGCGGCCCGCTGCTTCTTCAAAACCGACAAGCGCGACTACATCATCATCGACGCGCCCGGACACATCGAGTTTCTCAAGAACATGATCACCGGCGCCGCGCGGGCCGAAGCCGCTGTGCTGCTGATCGACGCCGAAGAGGGCGTGCGCGAGAACAGCCGGCGGCACGGCTATCTACTGGGCATGCTGGGGGTGCGGCAGGTTGTCGTCGCGGTCAACAAGATGGACCTGGTCGACTACGATCAGGGCGTGTTCGACCGCGTGGAGGCCGAGTACCGGGAGTTTCTGGGCGAGATCGGGGTCGAGCCGCGCTGCTTTATCCCGATCAGCGCGCGCGAGGGCGACTTCGTGGCCCAGCCGATGACCGGCATGCCGTGGTACCAGGGCCCGACCATCCTTCAAGCGGTCGACGCGTTCGAAAAGGCGCCGCCGCTCGAGAATCAGCCGCTGCGACTGCCGGTCCAGGACGTGTTTCGCTTCAACGCCAAGGGCGACCAGCGCCGGATCATCGCCGGCCGCATCGAGGCGGGCAGCCTCAAGGTCGGGGACGAGGTGGTCTTTGCGCCGTCCAGCAAGCGCAGCACCATCGCCAGCGTCGAGGCCTTCAACGCGGAGATGGAGGGCAAGGCGATCGCCGGCGAGAGCGTCGGCGTCACGCTGGCCGAGCAGATCTACGTGCGCCGCGGCGACGTGATGAGCCACGTGGACACGACACCGCTGGTCTCCACCCTGATACGAGCCAACGTCTTCTGGCTGGGGCGTGAGTCGATGGAGCTCGGCAAGCGGTATCGGCTGAAGCTGGGCACCGCCAGCGTCGAGGCGGAGATCCACACCATCGTCAGCGTGCTGGACGCCTCCGAGCTGGAGTCCAGCGACACAAAGGAGACGGTGGACCGGCACGACGTGGCCGAGCTGATCATCCAGACCCGCAACCCCCTGCCGTTCGACCGCAGCGCGGACATCGAGGGCACCGGCCGCTTTGTGGTGGTCGACGGATACGACATCTGCGGCGGCGGTATCGTGCGCGATCTGGTCGAGGACGACGCGGCGGCCCTGAGAAGCGCCATCCGCCAGCGCGAGTTCCGGTGGATGAAGGGGCTGGTCACGATGAGCGACCGCGAGGCGCGGCATGGTCATCCGGCCGGCCTGGTGCTCTTCAGCGGCGACGCGGGCACGGGAAAAGCGCTGCTGGCGCGACACCTGGAGCGCGCGCTGGTCAACGGCGGCTTCGCAGCCTACCTGCTGGACGGCACCAACGTGCTGCTGGGCATGGGCCAGGCGGACATGTCGCCGGCCGCTCGCGAGGAGGCCCACGAAGAGCTCATCCGCAAATACGGCGAGGTCGCGCACCTCTTCGTCGACTCAGGTCAGCTGGTCATCTCGACGACCAACACGATCGGGCTGGCTGACCACCAGAAGATCGCGACGCTCATCGCCCCTGCGGAGATGGTGTCCGTGCACATCTGCCCGCATCACGACCAGGCGCCGCTGAACGCGGATCTGGTCCTGCCCGGCATCGGCGAGGACGAGCTGGACGACGCCCTGGCGCAGATTCTGGGCCTACTGGGCGAGCGCGGCTACGACATCGCCTCCTGTAGCGCCACCCATTAGCTGCAGGCCGCCTCCACGGCGGCTAAGAGCTCCGGGATCTGGAAGGGCTTCTTCACAAACCAATAACGCAGGCTCAAGGCCTCGGCGCGCTGCTGCAGGTCGCGCGGAACGGTGCCGCTCATCAGCACGACGGGTCCCGTCAGCTGCGACGCCAGGTCGATGCCGTCCATGTCCGGCAGCCCGATATCGATCAAGGCGGCGCGGACGGTGTCGTCGTTCAACTCCAGCGCCTCGGTCGCGGACTGGGCGCCGACCGCGTCATAGCCCTGTGACTCCAGCACCTCGACGCAGAGCATGCGGACCACCATGTTGTCGTCCACGACCAGCACACGCGGCAGGCCCGCCGCGTCGGCGTCAGGCTCCATCGCCGCCGGCTGCGCGACGTCTGTGACGCCGGGCTCACCCTCGGGCAGCACCAGCGTGAACGTGGAGCCGATCCCCAGGCTCGTCGCACAGGTGATGGTGCCGCCGTACGCCTCCAAAATCGCGCGACTGACCGGCAGACCCAGCCCGGTGCCGTCCTGCTTCGTCGTGTACATCGGCTCAAAGACGCGCGCCGCGACCTCGTCAGGCATGCCGGCGCCGTCGTCGGTGACCTCGATCGCGATGCGGGGCGGGTCCTCCAGGCGGTGGCCTCGCACCTGAATCCGCCCCTGCACGCCGATAGCGTCCCGCGCGTTGATGCACAGATTCACAAAGACCTGCTCCAGATGCACGCGACCGACGGCGCACCAGAGCGCCGGGCGCACGTCGATGTCCAGCGCGATCGTCGAGGGCAGCAGGCCCGCCATCAGGTCGCCGGCGCTGCTGAGGACCTGCGCGCAGTCCACCGTCTGGTTCTCAAACTCGTCCGCGCGCCGAGCCAGGCCCAGTAGCCCGTCCACCACGACCGCAAGGCGCTCCGTGGCGTTGTCGAGGCGCTCGATCGCCGCGTGATCCGGGTGGGTGGGAGACATTCGTGAGCGCACGACCGACGCGTTGCCCCGCACGCCGACCAGCAGATTGTTCAAATCATGCGCGATGCCCCCGACCAGCGTGCCCAGCACCTCCATCTTCTGGGCCTGGATCAGCTGCTTTTGCAGCGTCTCCTCGCGCCCCAAGTCGGTGATGATCACCACGGAGCCGCGGCGGCGCCCTGCCGCGTCGATGACCGCCTGGCCCTCCATCGTGAGCGTGAGCCGTGCGCCGATCAGCGACGTCACGTGCGCGCGCGTGCGCGGCATCGGTGTCCCGTCGGCGACAAGGGCTCGCAGAGGGTCGACCAGCGACGTGCCCTGAAGGTTGGGCATGTCGGCAATTCTCATGCCCACGGCCGGAGTCCGACGGTCTGACCGCACGCCGACAATCCGGCGCACCGCCGGGTTCTCGTAGACGATCCGCCCGTCCTCATCCAGGCGCACCACGCCGACCGGCGAGCTCTCCAGCAACGTGACGGCAAGCTCCTCGGTCATTGCCCCACCGTCAGGCGTCTCCGCCAGCTTCGTCGTCGGGATGACATAGGAGACCTTGGCCCGCGCTCGCTCGCCAAGCAGCGGCTCCAGGGAGGCCTGCCAGGGACCGATGACCGGGTCGTCCTGCAGCGGCACGTCGGACGCGCAGAAATACAGGTGCAGCGCGCTGTGCAGCTCACGCAGCCGATGCAGGCCCACCACGAGCTCATCGGACAAGGCACGGCGGAGGTGCTGGGTGACCACGATCGCAAGAGCCGGATTCAGCAGCCCGGCGCACACGCTGCCCGCGACCAGATGCGTCGTCGTGTCGGTGGGATCGCTCAGCAGCGCCCCGTCGACGTGCGCGCCGTCGCGGGCCTTCCAGCGGTCGAGCAGCGCGGCCATCTCCTGCCAGCCGGACAGGTCCGTCCAGGCCAGCACCCCCTCGGGCGTGGCGGACTGGTGCAGCAGTCGGGAGGCATGAAAAAACAGAGGATAGCGCCGGACAGTGGCCTGCAGCAGGTGCAGCAGCACTCCGTCCAAAAACGGAAGCGGCAGCGGGTTGTCCAGGTAGCAGCGGCACAGCACGTCCACCAGGTGAGCCCTCTCGGCAGGCGCGCTGCGTGCGAGAAGCATCGGCATGCCGCCGAGCGCCTCCCGAATGCGCGCCTCGCTCATTTGGCCTCTTCTTCCGCCCCCGGGTACGAGAACGTGAGCTTGCCGTCGACACAGTCAACGACCACGTCCCCGCCCTTCTCCAGATGGCCGAACAGCACCTCTTCGCTGAGAGTCTGCTTGATGTCGTTTTTGATGACGCGGGCCAGCGGACGGGCGCCATATGCCGGCTCAAAGCCCTTGTCAGCCAGATAGGCGCGCCCGGCGTCCGTGACCGTCAGGTGGACCTTTTTGCGGTCCAGCTGGCCCTGGAGCTCGGCCAGGAACTTGTCGACGATGCGCATCATCGTCTCCTCGTCCAGCGGCGCGAACTGCACTTTGGCGTCCAGGCGGTTGCGGAACTCGGGACTGAACCACCGCTCGTAGGCGCGGTCGGAGTCGCCGGCCCCCTCTTTGCGACCGAAGCCGATGCCGCCCTTGGCCACTTCGCGCGCACCGACGTTGCTGGTCATGATCAGCACGACGTTGCGGAAGTCGCTGGTGCGGCCCTGGTTATCGGTCAGCGTGCCGTGGTCCATGATCTGCAGCAGGATGTTGTAGATCTGGTGGTGCGCCTTCTCGATCTCGTCCAGCAGCAGCACCGAGTGCGGTGATTTGTTGATCGCCTCGGTGAGCTGACCGCCCTCGGTGTAGCCGATGTACCCGGGCGGCGAGCCGATCAGGCGGCTGACCGAGTGCTGCTCCATGTACTCGCTCATGTCGAAGCGGATCAGGTCGATACCCAAAAGGAACGCCAGCTGCCGCGCAAGCTCGGTCTTACCAACGCCGGTGGGGCCGGTGAAAATGAAGGACCCCATCGGCTTCTCGTCGTTGCCGATGCCCGCGCGCGCCAGCTTGATCGCGGTGGCCAGCTGCTCGACCGCCTTGTCCTGGCCGTAGATTACCCGCTTGAGGTCGGTCTCGATGGTCTTGAGCGCCTCGCGGTCCGTGCGGTTGACGGTCTGCACCGGGATCTTGGCCATCTGGGACAGCACAGCGCGGATGTCCTTGGCGCGCACCTTCTCGCCACGCTGGTCCTCAGGACGCAGCTTCTTGGCGGCCCCGGCCTCGTCCATGAGGTCGATCGCCTTGTCCGGCAGGCGCGCGTCTCGCATGTGCTTTGAGCTGAGTTCGGCCGCCTCGCGCAGCGCCGAGTTCGTGTATTTGATGCCGTGAAACGCCTCGTAGCGGGGCTTCAGCCCGGTGAGGATCTTGACGGTGTCGGACAGCGACGGCTCGACCACATCCACTTTCTGGAAGCGGCGGGCCAACGCGCGGTCCTTCTCGAAGTGCTTGCGAAACTCGTCCTGCGTCGTGGACCCGATGCAGCGCAGATCACCGCTCTGCAGCGACGGCTTGAGCAGGTTGGACGCGTCCATGGTCCCGCCCTCGGTCGCGCCCGCGCGCACGATGGTGTGGATCTCGTCGATGAAGAGGATGGCGTCTTCGTCGCCCTCCAGCTCTTTGATCACGCCCTTGAGGCGCTCTTCGAAGTCGCCGCGATACTTGGTCCCGGCCACCAGCATGCCCATGTCCAGGCTGTGAATGATGGAGGTCTTCAGCGCCTCGGGGACGTCGCCCTCCACGATCTTGCGCGCCAGGCCCTCGATGATGGCGGTCTTGCCGACGCCCGAGTCGCCGACCAGGATCGGGTTATTTTTTCGCCGGCGCGCCAGGACGTGGACGATGCGGTCGACCTCTTTCTTGCGACCGATCAGCGGGTCGATCTTGCCCGCCTCCGCCTGGGCGTTGAGGTTGGTGCAAAACACCTCCAGCGGGTTCTTGGCCGGCGCCGCCTTCCCGCCCTCTTCGGCCGGGCCGCCCGCCGATCCACTGCGCGGGTCGTAGAAGAGAGCCTGGCGATCAGCCACTTCCGCGAGCTCTCGAGCGGCGATCTCGTGGTCCACCGCGAGTTCGGGGTCGCGCGCTATCACGGCATCCAGAAGCTCGAGATAACCGGCGTCGCTGGGGACTACCTGAAGCTCGAGTTCGCAGGCGACGACAAGCTGTACCTGCCGGTGTACCGGCTTAGCCTGATCCAGAAGTATGCCTCGGCCGACGGCGCGTCGGTGGCCCTCGACAAGCTGGGCGGCACGCGCTGGGAGGCGACGAAACGGAAGGTCCGGGCTGAGCTCCAGGAGCTCGCCATGGAGCTGCTCCAGATCTATGCCGAGCGGCAGGCGAGAACAGGCTTCGCGTTCGCCCCTCCCGACGCGCTGTACCGGGAGTTCGAGGCCTCGTTCCCGTTCGAGGAGACTCCCCACCAGCAGAAGGCGATCGAGGAGGTGCTCGCAGACATGACGTCGGGCCGGCCGATGGACCGCCTCATCTGCGGCGATGTCGGATTCGGCAAGACCGAGGTCGCCATCCGCTCCGCGTTGCTCGCCGCTCTCGCGGGCAAACAGGTGGCGGTGCTCGTTCCCACCACCATTCTGTCGGAGCAGCACGCGCGCACCTTTCGCGAGCGCCT
>CAZJHX010000198.1:0-1365 GCA_964545715.1 uncultured Myxococcales bacterium | reverse complement strand
GTGGAGTCGATCAGTCGATTCCGATCGAGCAAGGAGCGCAAGGCCATCATCTCGGATACCGCGGCGGGAAAGGTCGACATCCTGATCGGCACCCACCGCCTGCTCAGCAAGGACGTCGAGTTCAAGGAGCTCGGCCTGATGGTCATCGACGAAGAGCAGCGCTTCGGGGTGAGTCACAAAGAGAAGCTCAAAGCGCTCAAGCGAACGGTCGACGTGCTGACGATGACCGCGACACCGATTCCTCGCACCCTCGAAATGAGCATGCTCGGCATTCGCGACCTCTCGGTCATCCTGACGCCCCCAAACGACCGGCTCGCCGTGCGCACCTACATCGCCCACTACGGCGAGTCCGTGGTACGCGAGGCCATCGAAAACGAGCTGCGCCGAGGCGGTCAGGTCTTCTTCGTGCACAACCGGGTTCAGGGCATCTACGAGATCGCGAACGAGATCCGCGAGGCCGTTCCCAGCGCGAAAGTCATCGTAGGCCACGCCCAGATGCCGGACGCCGAGCTCGAAAAGGTGATGCTCGACTTCGTGAACCGGCGCGCCGATGTGCTGGTCTCGACGACGATCATCGAGAGCGGCCTCGACATCGGCTCGGCAAACACCATCCTCATCAACCGGGCCGACATGTTCGGTCTCGCGCAGCTCTATCAGCTTCGCGGCCGTGTCGGCCGGAGCCGGGAGCGCGCGTTCTGCTATGTGGTGGGGCCGCGGCGCCGAAAGCGGCCGCGCGACGCCGCGCGACGCCTCGAGGTGATTCGAACGCACACCGAGTTGGGCAGCGGGCTTTACATCGCCCAGCACGATCTCGACATTCGCGGCGCGGGCAACCTGCTGGGCGCCGACCAGTCGGGGCATATCCGGAACATCGGATACGATCTCTATTGCGAGCTGCTCGAGGAGGCGATCCAGGATCAGCGCGACGGCGAGAGCAGTCGACGCATCGAGCCCGAGGTCAACATCCCGGTGCCCGCCCTGATCCCGGTGGAGTACATCGCCGACGAGGGACTCCGGCTGGTCTTCTACAAGCGTCTCAGCATGGCTCGAAGCGACGATGAGCTCGACGCGGTGCTCTACGAGATCGTGGACCGATTCGGTCGCTATCCCCGCGAAGTCTACAACTTGCGCGAGGTGGTCTCGCTGAAGATCGCCCTGGCCGATCTCGGCATCGAGAAGGTCGAAACCGGACCGGCGGCGGCGGTGTTCACGCTGTCGCCGGCTTGTCGACTCGACCCCGAGCGAGTGGTAGAACTCGTCAGACGCGAGCAGGGCCGATTCACATTGCGCGAGGACATGCGCCTCATCCGCAAGCTCGGCGGCAAGGAGTCGGAAGATCTGCTCCACGCGACGCGTTCAGCCCTC
>CAZJHX010000197.1:0-17531 GCA_964545715.1 uncultured Myxococcales bacterium | reverse complement strand
GACAGGCCGAGTATCGTTCTCGAAGGGGTAGACAACTATCTTGACAGCTGCCGGCCTGAGCGTGACGCAAAGACGAGGACGTCCGGCATCAGGAAGCGCCGTGCTGGCGCGATGAGTCGGCTGTTCGGGCGCGCGTCTTAGGGCGCCAACGGGTCGTCGCTGCCGGGCGTTTCGCCGGCGTCGAGCTGGATTCGGATATCGGCTTCGGTGTCCAGGACCTGCTCGAGATAGGCCCCCGCCGCGGCGTCATTGGTCAGGCTTTTGCGCAGAAAGCTGGTGACCGCGAGCTCCAACACTGTCTGCTGGCGCGCGATTGGTAGAAACGGCGGGCCGTCGACCGGCACTTCGCATGGCATCGGGCATGTGGCCGCGAAGGTCTCCGCGCGGTCGTAGCCGAAGGCTGTGATGATATCGCCCAGGTTGACGTCCTTGAGGTCCGCCATCAGGGCGTCGCAGCCGAGGCCGTCGGGGTTTTCCAGCGTGCCGAGAAGGTCTACCACCGCGCCGGCGAAGCCGATGTGGGTGCCGCCCTCGATTGTGGCCAGGTACTTCGGCGCGTGGGCGCGGCCGTAGGGACCCTCGCCGTTGGCTGCGTAGGGCGCGATTTGATCGGTGTCCGCGTAAATGAACATCACGGGACGGCCATCGTCGCGATAGATGGCGTCCGGCAGCGTGCACAGCGGGCCGCCGATGACCAGGGTGCTCTTAATGCGGGAGTCGCCCAGCTCTGGGTGGTAGGACGCCAGGAAGCTGGTGATGCCGCCCAGGGAGAGTCCTGCTACGGCGACGCGGTCGGGGTCGGCGAGGCCCTCGATTTTGGAGCCCGCCTCGGCGCTGAGGCGCAGGACCTCGTCGATGATGAAGGACACATCGCCCGGCATGTTGGGCAGATCATAAAGTGTTGGGCCGCCCGGGGCGTTGCGGTTGCTCAGTGGGAAGTCCGCGGCGGCGACCAGGAAGCCGAGGGCAGCCAGCTTCTCGAGCAGGGCGGCGTTCTCCAGGTGTTCGCTCATGTAGCCGTGGCTGTAGACCAGCACCGGCAGCGGCTCTGTCGCGTCCTTTGGAAACCACATTGCCGTTTCAAGAGTGCGGTCGGGAGCGCCCTCGAAGGTGCCGTTGGCTGGCGTCTCGCGCGTCGGGTCCACCAGCGTGAACTCCGCGATCTCGACGGCGTATGGGCCCGGCTCGAGCATGTCGGCTGTGGACGGGACCACGACCGGTGCCGGCTCGTCCGCGGGCGGCGGGTCGGTGACCGGGTCGGTGGAGGTCGGCGCGGTGGAGTCGGCGCCACAGCCCAGGTACACGAGCGTCATCAGCAGGATTGGATAACGCAGCACTACTCCTCCTCTTCGGGGCCGAAGCCGTCCAGCGCCAGGCCCCACTCATTGGTGGCGGCTCGCACGTAGCTGAGCTCCTGGGTGTTCATATGACGCTCGGTGTCTTCGATGCGCTGGGTCTGGCCACGCCGCGCTGCCTTGGCTCCGCTCTCCGCCTTTTTGGGCAGGCTGGGCAGGGCGTCACGCAGGCCGCTGGCGGTAAGGAGGCTTGCCAGCCCCTCGGTGGCGCTGCGCAGCTGCCGCACGCCGGCGACCGCGATTTGATGCTGCAGTCGCATGGCGAAGGGGCTGTAGTCGCCCAGCAGCGCCTGGAAGGGGGCGCGATCCAGCTTCAGGATGACGCTCTGGCCACGCACTACGACCCGCGCCGACCGTGGAGCGTCGTCGATGAGCGCCATCTGTCCGACCATGGCGCCGGAGCCCAGCGCTGCCAGCAGCCGGTCGTCGGTGCCCAGCCGACGGAGCACGTCGACAGCGCCTTGGGCGATGATGTACGCGCTGGTGCCGATGCGCCCCTCGATGCAGAGTACGTAGCCGTCTGGGTAGGTCAGTGGCGGCGCCATCGCGATCAGCGTCTTCAGCTCCTCGTCGGAGAACGCAGCCAGCCCGTCTACCTTGCGCAGGTCCACGCGTGCGCGCCCGGCCTTGGGGAGCTGATCGGGCTCTGACGTCGGCTGGAGGGGCGGGATGCCGCGCCGCAGGAGCTCGCTGTCGATTCGCTCGTTGGTCTGTCGCAGTCGGGCGTTGATCTGCTGCAGTACGCTGCGACGAATGGCGATTGCCAGACCGGGCTGCTTCAGCTCCAGCTGATGGAACCCCTCCGCAGTCAGACACACCGCCGTGCTGGTTTGGGTCGCCACCACCGACGCGGCGCGTGGGGCCGAATCGATGCAGGCCATCTCGCCGACGATCTCGCCTGAGTAGATCGTGCCGACCTCGGCGTCTCCGTCCAGGCCGTGCGCCCGCACCGCCATCTTCCCTTGGACGATGAGCGCCATGGCGCCGCCGGGCATGCCCTGGTGAAAGAGCACGTCGTCTTTCTCCAGGTCGACCTGAGTCATCAGGTTGGCGAGGATGTCCAGCTGCGCATCATTGACCAGCGCGAGCATGGGCACCTTGCGCAGCATGTCGGCGATCGTGGCTTCCATCGTTCTCCGGTCCGAAAGCTCACGGAGCATAACCGATATAGTGCTTCCAGATCGGCCTTTTTAGTGTCCAAACCATGGACACGTGTGGGGTGTTGCACCACAGTCCTGCCAAGCGCCCGGGTTGCGTGCATCGAATGCCGTTGGCACGGGCGGTGCACCAAAAGACGGGCGAGATGCTTCGTGTCCTACCGTTTCTGTTGCTGATCATCGCCGTCGCCGGATGTGGCGTGGACGATCTCGCTTTCCAGCCACCCCCCGATGGAGCCTACGAGCTGGGGATCAACCAGCAGGAGACGCCACCCCCCGCCGCGTTTCAGGTGGTCTCGGACGGGACCCCGGTGCCGGTTGTGCTCGGCTCCCAGGGCGCCTGGATGGTGGTCGGGGCGATCCGAACGACCGCTTTCGAGGGCGTCGAGAAGGTGCAGATCATCGCCGAGCTCGAGGACGCCGAGACCGGCAAGCGCTACGCTCGCGTCAAGTTCCGCCGCTCGCTGGTCGACGGCCTGGACGGCTTCAGGTATCTCACCGACATCTTCCTCATCGTGGGCAAAGCCGGCGGCGACAACGAGTTCGAGTGGGAAGGCCGCGACTTCGTGATGAACCTGCGTGTCGAAGAGTCATGGGGCGTCGGCCTGGAAGACGCCGTCACAGTGCGTCTGCAAACCCAGCACTAGCAGACTGCGGGGAAATGGCATGCGCCGGTCGCGGCAAGGCCGGGCCAGCCCGCGCTCCGGCACCTTGGCCGTAGCACCACTATGGCCCGCGGTACCGTCACACGGTCTGACCGCGGCCTTACCACGCCGGCGCTGTGCCATTTCCCCGCAGTCTGCTAGACCTCGCCGGCGTCAGGTCTAGTACGCCCCGCCAAGCGACAGCAACAGGGTCGGGTCACCGCTGGGGCCGACCGAGAGCCCGGGCTGAAAGCGCAGCACGTCGCGCTGGTAGGTCGTGGCGCGTCGAGCCGCAAAGACGTCCAGCAGCAGCGTCAGCGCCGCCTCGGCCGCCAGCGACACCCCAACGCCCAGCAACAGATCGTCGCTTTTGTAGTGCCCCACCACAGCCGCGCTTGCGCCCGCCGCGATCATCAAGGTCTCTACCGCTGTCAGTGCGTCGAGAGTGCGGTGCACCCCCTCCATGCGCGTGACCTCGGCCGCCCGAAAAGCCGCAGGGTCCGTGGCCAGCCGCGCCTGCAGCCGGTCGACACGGGCGTCGGTCCGGAAGTGAAGCACCGCGGCAACAGCCAGATGCAGCGTTCCAAAAGTCAGAAGCGGGTACGCCGCTCCCCGCCCAAGCTCATCATCGGTCGCCAACAGGGCGATGCCGCCCACCACCGAGACGGCGCCGGTGCTACCAAACGTGACCGCTGCCCCTTTCTCGCCGGCGAAGTATCTATCGAGGTTGGCGTTCATCGCCGCCGATGAGCCGTCCTGAGGCTGGGCGGATGCACTCGCGCCGGCGGTGAGGGCGATGACGAAAAGAATGACGCGCATGCACCCTGTTATGCCCCAATTGCCCCGGTGCTACAATTAGCCGCACATGACCACAGCACCGACCGAATCCCGCCTCAAAAGGGGCGCTCGCTGGCTCCTGGCCGTCTCTATGATGGCCGTCGGCGTGACGCACTTCACCAGCACCGGGTTCTTTCTCCAGATCATGCCCCCCTGGCTGCCCTGGCACCTGGCGGCGGTCTACGTCAGCGGTGTCTTCGAGTTTGCCGGCGGCGCCGGACTGCTCGTCTCGGCCACCCGCAAATACGCGGCATGGGGTTTGATCGCGCTGTTCATCTGCGTCTTTCCCGCCAACATCCACATGGCGGTCAACGACATCGCGGTGGACGGCAAGCACCTCCACCCGGCGCTGCTGTGGGGCCGACTGCCTTTCCAGTTCGTGTTTATCGGCTGGGCCTGGTGGCTTACACGCGACTGAGATCACTTAAACGAACATCGGGTCGTTTTTCACCAGAACGATCGGTCTACTTGTGATACGGTTCGCGCGGCTATTGGGAATTGTGGAGGCTGTTTTATGTTGTGTTGCCCCAGAGCCGTGCGGACGTCCGTCTTAATCCTTAGCGCAGGATTGCTGTTAGCGTGTGGCCCGGAAGGCCGCGAGCGTACCGGCACCGCTGAGCTCGAGTCCGTCGGAAACATCGTCATCGGAGAGAGCCCGCCCGGCATGGACGGTCAACCAGGCGCACAGCCGCCGGACACGCCGCCGCCATCCGATCCGCCTCCAGGCGGCGCGGTCACCCCACCCAGCGAGCCTGGTCCCGTCGATTGCGCCGCCGAGGCGCACGGCATGCTCTGGCACGTCAAGGACCTGATCAACTACAACGGCCAGGACGTCCAGGTGAGCGCCACCCACGTGCTGAATGCCGGCTGCATGACCGGGATGAAGGTTGAGTTCACCATCGGCGGCAAGTGCCCGTTGGACCTCCAGTTCAGCGGCGCCGGCGGCGTTTGGTCGCTGCAGTCCGGTACGCTGAGAAGCGACGCGGAGTGCGGCGCCGGCTGGGGCAGCGGGAAGGTCTACACGGCCAACGCGTCGATGTCCTCCGCCAGGCTGGTCAACGTGCCCAAGACTGTCAGCAGCCCCGGCGCCACGTCCGTTTGCACCGGGCTGGGCGCCAAGATCAAGCTGGACGGCACGCTCGTGATGAGCAATGGCGCCACCAGCATCAACGTCGGCCTGACTATGCTCCGCATCAGCGGCGCCATCCCCTCCGCCGGAAGCGCCGGTGACTGTGGACAGGCCCCGCCGGTCCAGCCCGACCCGGACCCCGAGCCTGAGCCGGATCCCAACCCGGAGCCCGACCCGGAGCCCGAGCCGGATCCCAACCCGGAGCCCGACCCCGGCCCCGTGGTCTCGTGCCCGCCCAACGGCACCGGAAAAGGGCAGGGCTCCCAGATCGCCGACTTCAAGGCCAAAGACGAAAACGGCGCTGCCTGGAGCCTGCACTCCCTCTGCGGCAAGGCCAACGGCATCTTCATGCTGCAAACCGCTGAGTGGTGAAGCGCGTGTGCTTCGGCGGCGCCGGAGTTCCAAGCCCTCTACAACAAGTACGCCTCCAAGAACATCGCGTTCGTCCTGGTCGTGGGCCAAAACGGCTGGCAGGGCGCCGCATCGCCCTTTGACGCCAAGGCTTACAAGCAGAGCCACGGCTACCAGGACGGCTGGATCGCCATCGCAGACCCCAACTGGAGCGGCATGGACAGCGCCATCTCCAACCAGACGGGCACCCTGCCCAACCTCTCTGTCTTGGATGGCGACATGAAGCTGGTTCACGCCATGACGGCCTGGAGCTGGATCCCGGACGCCGACCAGGCCCTCTCCCAAACCGCGGGAACGACGCCATGACCTTGCAACACCTCATCACAGCCCTGGCGGTCGTGGCGCTCATCGCGGCGTGCGGCCCACAGCCACAGGGGTCGCGCGCACCCAAGGCACCGTCCGGCTTTGGAGTCTCTCCAGAGGCGGGTACAGGCGCCGGGGATGACAGCGGCACCGGCTTCAACGGCGGCGAGACGGCCACACCCGATAACCCGGCCGGCGACGACACCGGCGACGACTGGCAGTCCCCCGGCGAGGTAAAGCCCGACGACGAGGACTTTGTCGGGTATGACGACGATCCCGAAGGCCCGTGCGGCTACGGCAAGATCTTCGGCGTGGTCTGCTCCAAGACTGAGCAGATGTACGTCAACGGCGCCAAGGTCTACATCGACGCCGTCGACTGCGACGGGCAGCCCGTGCACATCGAGACCCACAGCGACCAGAACGGCTATTACACGTTGGAGCACGTCCCCAACGGCACGCACACCGTGTATGTCGAGAAGGACGAGTTCACCAATCAATACAATGTGGTTGTCCTGGAGCAGCAGCTCACCGACGTCACCGCCGTAGGCCACAAGGAGTGCTTCAAAGCCATCAGCGACGACTGCCCGCTCGGCTCCGTCACGGGCTACGTGTGCGCGCCCAACGAGACGACCACCATCGGCGGCGCTACAGTCTCGGTCGACACCAAGGACTGCAACGGCCACCCGGTCAAGATCGGCGCCCTCAGCGACGGTGACGGCAACTTCCTCTTGGAGAACGTGCCCTCAGGACCCGTCGTGGTGGATATTAAGAAGGGCAGCTTCGAGACCAGCTACAACGTCGTCGTGCCGGACGGCGGCAACATTCACGCGCCCGACGTCGTGCAGGACGCGTGCTTTGAGGAGTCCAGCACCAAGATCGCCGTCGTCACCGGCGACTGGGACACGATCCAGAACATCCTGGACGGCTTGGGAATCGTGTATGACCTCTTCGACGGCATGAGCCAGAACCAGCAGACCATGGACCTGCTCAGCGACCTGGACAAGATGCAGGAGTACGACATCATCTTCTTCAACTGCGGCGGCGATCACGACCAGACGCTGCTGTCCGGCAACATGAACGCCATGATCAGCAATCTTCAGCTGTACGTGGCCGCCGGCGGCAGCGTGTACGCCAGCGATTGGGCCTTTGTCTATGTGGAGTGGCCCTGGCCCAAGGCCATCGGGTTTACCGGCGGCGACATGAACACGTTTGGGCCCAAGGTCGGGATGCAGGGCACCTACACCGGCACCGTCGTCGATCCTGCGCTGAGCGCCACGCTCGGCAAGAGCAAGGTGGAGTTGAACTACGATCTCGGCGCCTGGGTCACCGTGGCCGACGTGGATGCCGCCACCAAGGTTCACATCGTCGGCGACGTCACGCTGGTGGGCAACGGTGTCCCGCTCATGGTCAGCCACGAACAGGGCAAGGGCAAGGTGCTCTTCACCACCTTCCACAACGAGCCGCAGATCAGTGACGACATGACCAATATCTTGAACTTTCTTGTGTTTGAGCTGTAGCGGGTCGAGCTGTAGCCGTCAGGGCGCAAGCGTGGCCCAGTCGAAGTCCAGGACAACATCCTTGAAGGCGTCGACGGCTTTCAGCAGGTCTTGAAGCGGCTCCCGCGCGGCCGCGAGGTCGCCGGCCCACGCACGATCTTCTATGAGGGCCGCGAGCTTGCCGATCGCCATGACGCCCAGCGTCTGCGAGGCGCTGCTCAAGCTGTGCGCGGCCCTGGCCACCTGCTCGAGGTCGCCGCTCTCGTAACCATGGTGCAGCTTCGACAGACGTCGCGGCAGCCCGGACAGGTACAGCTCCATCAGCTCCTGGGCGAAGGAGACATCCCCGCCGGACATGCGGATCGCCCGGCCCGCATCCAACGCGACGTGGGCGCCGCGCGGCGCATCCGGGACTTGTCTCGCCTGCAAACGGTCCTTCATACCTCGCTGGAAATCGGGCCAGGCGTCAGGAAACTTAACGACTTTGGGTTGGGCTAGAGCGGATGGGTTGGGCCGACGCCCGAGCGGAGCGAGGTCGGCGGGGCCTACAGTCCCGCCACGTATCGCAGAAAGCGCGCCTGCGGTTCGGACAGACGGCCGAAATCCACCGACTTGTCGAGGATGTCCGCGATAGCGCCGTCGCCGCCCGACTCGATCCCAAGCTCCCGCAGCGCACGCGTCACCGGGCCGCGCGCATCCCGACCCGTCGCGGCCTTGCCGATCGCAAACCGCACCACCAGCGCGCCGCTGTCCAGGCCCAGATCTCGCGATGCCTTACGCGCCAGCGATGCCAGCTTGACGCCCGTGATCCGATCCGGACCCTCCAGCAGCTGCGGATCCGGACCACACACCAGATGATCCGCAAACGTCTGAGCTGCATCCTCCGACTCGTCCGTCTGCTCAGACAGCAGATCGACATCGATGATGTCGCCCTTGGAGTGCCCGTCGCCGCACACGTGCGCGATCTGGTGCGCCAGGTGCCATAACAACCAGGCCGGCGCGACCGACTGACCCGACAGCAAAATCACCGGCGTGTCGCCTACAGTCAGGCTCATCGAGTCAAACCGCGCTCGGGCGGCCCGCGCCGGCAGATGAGACAGGTAGACCACAGGAACCCCAAGACCCCAGCATGTCTCCACGACCGACTGCAGGCGCACGATGTTGTGTTGCGCCAGGACGTAGCTGCGCAGCTTCTCCGCGTTCAGCTCTCGCAGCCAGGCGGCCGACCGGCGGGGCAACGCCTCGACCGTCAGGGTGGCGATGCGCCGCGCCAGAATCACGGCGGGAACCAGGGGCGTCAGGTCGCTGTCCGGCGGGTGCAGACGCCCGACACGCCCCATCTCGGTCAGGCCGAGCTCACCGTCGCTCTCCTGCAGGGCCTCCAGGGAGATGCCGAACGAGTCCGCGATCGACTCTTCGGCCAGCGCACGTCCCACAGCACGGTTGCCCCGCGAGTCGTACCACCCATGAGGCAGCGCTGCCCGGATGACAAACTTGCGGTCGAAGCCGGCGGCGGCCAACCGTGTGTAGATGTCGGCCATCGATGTGTAATACGACAACTGCGGCGCTCCAAGCGGTCCTTCTCACAGTAAGCGCAACCGGCGGTGGATCCAAATTGTAACCGCCTGCGTACATGACAACATATCCCGTTACAACAGGCGACCCGTGTGAGGCTTCAATGGAACGACGCGAGTTCATCAAAAAGGCGGCCAACGGTACAGGCATCCTGGCGCTCGGTGGCGTTTGGTGGTGGTTGGACGACGACCTGACGCGCCGAGCGGCGGCCCAGACCCGCCCCGACGGTCGCCCGCGCCTGCCGGAAGGCCAGCGAGTCATCCGCAAGCTGCGCCCCATGGGTGGGAGCCGAGGCGATCAGCGCAAGAGCCGCTTTCGTCTGCGCATCCACGGCGAGGTCGACAACGCCATGGACCTGGACTTCGCCCACCTGCTGGCTCTCCCTCAGGAGAAGCTGAAGTTGGACGTGCACTGCGTTACCGGCTGGTCAGTTATGGGTGCCCGGTTCGAGGGCGTTCCGCTCTATCGGCTGGCTCAGCTGGCCAGGGTCCGCGACACCGCCCGCTTCGTCATCTTCGAGGCAGCCCACGGGTACACCGCCAACGTGCCGCTGGCTGACGCCCTCAAGCCCGACAACCTGATCGCTCACCGCCTGGAGGGGCGGCCGTTATCGGCCGAGAACGGCGCACCCGTCCGCGCCGTCGTGCCGGACCTTTACTTCTGGAAGAGCGCGAAGTGGCTTACATCGATACGCTTCGAGCGTTACGACCAATCAGGATTCTGGGAACGTCGGGGGTATCACAACCACGGGGACCCGTGGAGGGAGCAGCGCTACAGCTGAGTAGCGCCGCTGGGGAGAGAGGCCTCTACAGGCAGGGATCGCTCTGGCACTCGGGTACGGCCTCGGCGTCGAGGTGTACGTTGATGTCACCCTTGGTCTTGCTGATCTGCGAGCCGTCGGCAGCCACGTGCGTGATGACGATCCAGGTCGAGAAGCCGTACTCGGCGTTGTTCTTGCCGGCGGCGCCCTGGCCGAGCTGCATGCGGTACTTGAACGGGGGGTTCTTCCACGGAACCGCGTAGGGGTACTGCATGAACGTGGCGTGCTCGTCCGAGCCGACCTTGTTCAGCGCCGACGCGCCCTCGACCAGGTCGAAGTAGTCCCACTTGCTCCACAGCGACTTGGGCTGGCCGTGCTCGAGTTTCGGACCACCGAAGCCGCAGCCCGCGTTGCCGCGACCCTTGAACTCCCAGGTGAAGTCGCCTTCCCACTCCTCGCCCATGTGCGCGGCCGGCCCCTTGGTGACGACGAAGGTGCCGTGCATGCGGACGTTGCCGTTCTCGAAGCGGTCCAGCTTAGCGTTCGTGGGCGTCATGATGACGGTGCCGCCGCCGAAGAAGCCAGGCAGCCAGATGCCGTGCTGCGCCGGGTTGGAGTTGCGCACGTTGTATCGGTCGGTCACACCCTCGGTGTCGCACTCAGGCGCGCCACAGGAGGTGTGCTCGCAGGTGTCGCTGACGGTCTCGCCGTTCAGGCAGATGTCGATGCCAGCGTCGCCGCTGAGGTTGTCGTTGCCGTTGCCGCCGTCAAGCCAGTCGTCGCCGTCGCCGCCGCTGATCATGTCGGGGCCGTTGCCGCCTGTGAGGGTGTCGTTGTCGGCGCCGCCGTTGAGGTCGTCAGCACCACGGCCGCCGAAGATGGTGTCCATCCCGGAGCCGCCGTTGATCGTGTCGGCGTGGAGGCCGCCGCGCAGGGTGTCGTTGCCGCCGCCACCGTTGATGGTGTCGTTGCCCTGGTTACCGTGGATGCGGTCGTTGCCCGGCCCGCCGGAGATCTGGTCGCCACCACGGCGGCCCTTGATCGTGTCGTCACCGCGGCCACCGTCGAGGACGTCCGCCCCGCGACCGCCACCGATGAAGTCGTTGCCGCTGTTGCCGAAGACGATGTCGGCGCCCTGGTTGGCGTGGATCTCGTCGTTACCGGCGCCACCGAAGATGGTGTCGTTGCCGCGACCGCCGCGCACCCAGTCGTCGCCGCCGCCGGCTCGCACGAAGTCGCCACCACGACCACCGCGAATCTCGTCGTTGCCACGACCACCGATGATGATGTCGTCGCCCCAGCCGCCACGAATCATGTCGTCGCCGCCCTGACCCAGCAGCTCGTCGCTGCCGCCCTGACCGTACAGGGTGTCGTTGCCGGCGCCGCCCATCACGAAGTCATCACCCAGGCCGGCCACGACCCAGTCGTTGCCGCCACGAGCAAGGATGACATCGGCCCCATCGCTGCCGAAGATGCAGTCGTCGCCCGAGGTGCCCTGGATGAACCCGGCTCCCGAGATGATGGTGCGTCCTGAGTTGGTGCAGTCAGCTACGGACGGTGCCTGCGCTTGTGCTGTCATTGCCAGCGCTGTGCCCGCCAAGAATGCGATAAAAGTACGGAACTTCATTGTGCCTCACTCCTCCCCGATGCGTGCACAGCCCTCACGCCAATACACGATCGTCTCTATATTGAACTGTTCAGTGAACAATCGCAACCTAAAATTTGAAGAATTACAGAACAGTTGGTCGGTTTTGAAATGCGGCGCAGTTCACCATTGAGACTAGAACGGAGCCTGCGGATTGAACAGTTCAGTTCCGAATTTCAAAGTCTTACTGTGTATAGTTTGCGAGGTGCCTGATCTACATCAATCTGGGCCGGCGATCAGGATCGCCTCCAACGCTCGGAGATCGCCCTGGAGCGTGATTGTATCCTGCGGAGTCGGCGCGGATTCCGCGTTTGCAAGCGGCTCGGGGCCGTCGTTGCCCAGCTTGGACAGCACCGCGTCCACCGCCGTAGTCCCCGGGGGCGCCCAGGTGGCGCTGACACGCACGATGACGTGGGCTGGGGGATCGATCGGCATCCCGTGGCGGCCCCAGATGTAGCCGACGTAGGAGCCCTCATCCACGGACACCAGCTTGCGCGTCACCGACAGCGTCAGGGCGTCCTCGAACGCGCCGGCCTGGATCTCCAGCGTGATCTCGCCGTCCAGGAAGCTGATGGCTCCGCCCTCGGGTGTGACCTCCGCCGTGTCCGTCTCTTTGCTGATCTCGGGTGGCCACGGATCGTCGTCGCCCGTCGCACTGTCGTCGGTGTCGGTGGCGTCCGGGTCGTCCCCGTCCGTTGTGCCTATGTCGTCGATGTCAGTGGTGTCCGACTCGTCTGCGCTGCCGCTTCCCAGGTCCAGGCCCACCGGGCCGGCGTCCGGGAAGAAGCCTGAACCGCCGATCCCACCTCCGCTGAAGACCGTCCGATCGGCGCTGAGCTCGCTGCTGGCACACCCCGCGATCATCGCCATGGTGAGCAGCAAAACAACCCCTCGTATTTCACCCATTAGTGCCCCTCGCGTTTCGCACGCACGCGTCCGAGGGTATTACACAGCAACGTACGTGCCAGCGTTGGATGTTCGCCGAAAAAGGGGAGCGTGAAAAGGCCGGAAATCTCAGCGGTCGCTGAGCGCGCGCATCACGGAATCTTCAGCTTCCAGAAGGCGTGGAACCACGGGTTGTTGGACTTGGGCAGGTGCGTGTGCACCGCCGTCAGACTCAGCACCTCGGCGCCGTTGTCCGCGCGACAGGCCTTGTGCGAGAAGTTGCCGGCGAAGGGCCCCTGGGCGCCGCGGTCGACCGTCACGCCGCCAAACAGGGCGGTCAGCTGCTGGTTGGCCAGCTTGGTCTCCCACTTATAGTAGTTGGTCCAATGCACCAGGATGTAGGCCGAGCCGACGATGACCCCGCCGTCCGCCTGGAACTGGGTCAGGGTGGCCATCGCCTGGTCCGTCAGGACAAAGAAGTCGGCCTGCGGAGCGTCCGGTGCCGCATCCAGGATGACCACATCCACGCCGGCCAGGTCGGCCGGGGTCAGATCCAGGGGAGCGCCCGCCGAGATGTCCATGCCGTCGAACTGCCCGATGTGGCCCTCGTTCGCCAGCTCGCTGAGCAGCCAGTTGATGCCCTTCAGGTCGCCCGAGTCATAGGCGCCGAAGAAGCCCAGCACGTTGCGGTCGGTGCCGGCGGAGGCCTTCAGCAGCTCATCGCGGAAGTACGCCTTGAACGTCGCCTTGCCGGGGTAGTTGTGCTCGTACATGCAGCCGAACGGCCCGCCGATCAGGGCCCAGCCGTCACCCGATGCCGCCACCGGGAAGGGGTCCACGCCGTCGTCGCACGCCGTCGCCGTCACGGCCACATCCGGGGTGCCGTCGTCCTCGCAGCTGTGGTAGCTGGTGCCGTTGCGGCAGACGTCGTAGTTGGGGCCGCCGTCGAGCGTGTCGTCGCCGTTGCCGCCGTCCAGATGATCGTCGCCCGCGCCGCCCTCGAGCGTATCGGAGCCGTTGCCGCCGTTCAGGGTGTCGTTGCCCAGGTTGCCGACCAGGTAGTCGTGGCCGTGGCCGCCGTAGATGGTGTCGTGACCACGTCCGCCGTACAGGTCGTCGCCGTGCCGGCCGCCGCGGATGAGGTCATCGCCCACGCCGCCGAAGATCTGGTCAGCGCCACGTCCGCCGCGCAGGTCGTCGTTGCCGCGCCCGCCCATGATCACATCGGAGCCGCGGTTGCCCTTGATGATGTCGTCGCCGGTGCCGCCGCGCAGCATGTCCGCCCCGCGTCCGCCGGACACGATGTCGCTGCCGCTGCCGCCGTTTAGGTGATCAGCGCCGCCCTGGCCACGGATCCAGTCATTGCCGCCGCCGCCGAAGATGATGTCGCCACCACGGCCGCCGCGGATTCGGTCGTCGCCGCGTGCACCGCGAATGGTGTCGTTGCCGGCGCCGCCACGGATGGTGTCGTCGCCGATGCCGCCGACGATGTAGTCGTTGCCCCGGTTGCCGCGCAGGGTGTCGCTGCCCGCCTGGCCCCAGATCCGGTCGGCGCCCTGGCCGCCCCACACGCTGTCGTTGCCGCGACCCGCCCAGATGAAGTCGATGCCGTCGCCGCCCACGATGATGTCGTTGCCGCCACGGGCGCGGATGCTGTCGTTGCCGCCGTGACCGAAGATGCAGTCGTTGCCCGGCGTGCCGATCAGGATGTCGGCGCCGTTGGTGCCCTGAATCACATGGTAGCCGTCTGCAGCACACTCAGCCGCTGTTGGAGCGCGACCGTAAGCTGTCGAGACGAATAGGAGCAGACCGGCCGAAACGGCAATAATTCTTGCGACTTGCATAACCACCCTCACCAAAGCACGGCTTCCTGCCACGCTAAATATCGCATGACTGCTCCATGCCAACAAGGGTAAATTTTATAGATTTCAGAACGCTTGTACGGTTTTGTGGGTCGGCATGGCCCCCGTACATGAACAGCAAAAAGTGCTAGAAGCTGGGACATGACGGAGGTCAAAAACTCGGGCGTCACCCGGTGGCTCAGCCAGGCGCCCACAGCGGTCTTCTCGGGCTATGCCATGGTCGCGGCGTTTGCCACGTACTTTTGCATGTATGCCTTCCGCAAGCCCTTTGCCGTCGCGCTGTTCGCCGGCGAGGTCGACCTGCCGCTGCTGCCGCCGATCAACTACAAGATCCTGCTCATCATCTCCCAGGTCATGGGCTACGCGCTGTCCAAGTGGCTGGGCATCAAGGTGATCTCGGAGATGAGTGGGCGCGGTCGGGCGCTGGCCATCGTAGTCTGTATCGGCGCGGCCGAGCTGGCGCTGCTGCTGTTCGCGGTCACGCCCGCCCCCTGGAGCGCCGTCTGGATGTTCGCCAACGGGCTGCCGCTCGGCATGGTGTGGGGACTGGTCTTCGGCTTTCTGGAGGGCCGCCGCGTCTCCGAGCTGCTGGGCGCCGGGCTCTCCGCCAGCTACATGGTCGCGTCGGGCTTTGTGAAGTCCGTGGGCCAGGTGGTCATGAACCAGGGCGTGTCCGAGGTCTGGATGCCCGCCGTCACTGGCGCCATCTTCTTTCCGTTCATGCTCTTCTTCGTGTGGGCGCTCAAGCAGCTGCCCGCCCCAACCGCCGAGGACGAGGCGCAGCGTACGCGCCGTGTGCCCATGGACGGCGCGGCTCGCATCGCGTTCGTCAGGCGCTACGCCCCGGGCCTGCTGTTCTTGACCTTCTTATATATGTTCCTCACCGCGTACCGGGACTTCCGCGACAACTTTGCGCGCGAGATCTGGGAGGCGGTGGGGCAGGGCGGTGACTCGACGATCTACACCGCCTCAGAGCTGCCTGTCGCGTTCGGGGTGCTCCTGGCGCTTGCCCTGGTCTACGTGATCAAGTCCAACCGCCGCGCGCTTATCATCGTGCACCAGATCATGATCGCCGGCTCCGTGCTCATCGGCGTGTCCACGCTGCTGTTCCAGCTCGGCGTATTGGGGCCCGTGACGTGGATGATTCTCGTCGGTCTCGGCTGCTATCTCGGCTACGTGCCGTTCGGCTGCGTCCTGTTCGACCGCTTGATCGCCGCCGTCGGCGTGGCCGCGACCGCCGGCTTCATGATCTACGTGACGGACGCCTGCGGTTACCTCGGCAGCATCTGCATCCTGCTCTACAAGACGTTTGGTCAAGCCGACCTGTCCTGGCTCGATTTCTTCATCACGTTCAGCTACGTCACCAGCGGGCTGTGTACCGTGAGCTTCCTGATTTCGATGGTCTATTTCCGGCGCGTGGTCGGCCCGGATCCGGCCTGATTACCAGGCGTCCTGCCAGCGCGTGTCGTAGCGGCGCGGCTGGGGGCGGGCTTCTCGAACGACCAGCGTGCGGCCGTTGAAGTCGCTTTGATTCAGGCGCCGGATGGTGGCCTCGCCCTTGCCGTCCTGAGCGATCTCGACAAAGCCGAAGCCCCGCGAGCGTCCAGTGGCCTGATCGACGATGATCGACACCGCGTCCACGGTGGCATGCGGCTCGAACAACGCCTCCACCTGGGCGGCCGTCGCGTCGAAGGGCAGATTTCCGACATAGAGCTTCATCGGCGCGCATCCAAGCACAGCGTCCCGAAGGCGGCAATCACTACTTTCGGTCACATGAGGAATCGCTCGGCGCCGTCCGACTGGCCATCGGCGTCCGCGTACTGATAGTCGGGGTCCAGCAGCCCGTTGATCCGGTCCATGACCACCGTCGTCGCCGCCTCGTATTGCTCGGAGTACTTCACGCCGGCCTCCAGGTCGAGCGGACGCACCTCGCGCGGGACCGCGTGCGCCCCCAGCTGTGGACCGTCGATGGCCAGGGGCGCGCCGATCCGGTACACGACGCGGCCGCCCTTGGAGAACGGCGAGTTGCCCGGGTACAGCTTCTCGGAGCCCATGCAGCCGACCGGCACCACGGTCGCGCCCAGGTGGTACGCCATGCGCATCAACCCCGTGCGCCCCGGCAGCAGCCGAACCGACCGGGTGCCCTGTGGAAACACCAGCAGGTGCAGCCCCAGCTCCTCCAGAGCCAGCTTATTGAGGCGGATGACCTCGTCGATCATCGCGTCGAACAGCGTGTCGAACCCGGTCAGAAAGCTCTCGGTGTCCAGAAAGCGCCGGACCTCGTCCGCCGTGCCCTCAGGCAGCGGATCCTCCAACGAGCGGCGCCGGTCCACCACGTCGCGCAGCAGCCGGTACTCCTCTCGCGCTGGCGGGCGTCCCGCTGACTCCCGAAACTGCGCCGAGATCACGTACCCGCGCGACGGCAGCGGGATGTTGTTCATAGAGCCCATGAACGCGGCGATAAAGCGCGTCTCGTAGTACTTGCCTTTCACCCAGGTCGCTGTGAAGCCGATGCCCTGGCGATACAGCGCGTACTGAAACGGCCAGTAGTTGTACCGATCGGTGTGGTTCATCGCGAAGATCACCGGATGCGTCGGCAGCTGATCGGCGCCCTCCAGCACGATCTCGGTTTTCCGCGGAACGCTGTAGTCGATCGACAGCACGAAGTTGGCCAAGAACCGCTGTCCGGGCGGACGTGGCGACAGCTTGACGCCCTTGAGGCGCTTCAGGTCCAGCATTATTGGTTTACCGCGTCTCGATCAGCAGGTGTCCGGTTGTCCGGGAGGCGCCACTTTGCATTGCCCGTTGCACTTTTGCTTCACCGTGTACTTGCCGTTGCTGCAGTTGAAGAGGGTGTTGCTGTCCAGGCCGACGGACTGCCCGCAATAGGCGCCGTTGCCGGACGGGCACGAGCCCGACTTACAACTGTCGTTTTGTCCCGGGGGCGCCACATTGCAACCCGCCGAACAGTACGCGGAGAAGGTGTATGACCCCCCGCTGCAGTTGTAAAGTGTCTTTGAATCCTTGCCGACCGGCCCGCCGCAGTACAGCCCGTTGCCGCTGGGGCACGACGCCTGTGGCGGATCCTTGCACTTGTCGTTGGTCCCGGGCGGCATGACCTGGCAGCCGTTGGAGCAGTCCTGGGCCACCGAGTAGCTGCCGTTGGAGCAGTTGTAGAGCTTGTTGGCGTCTTTGCCGACCGGCCCCCCGCAGTACTTGCCGTTGCCGTCCGGACAGGTGGGCTGCGGTGCGTCCTTGCACTTGTCGTTGGTCCCCGCGGGCATCGTCTGGCAGCCGTTGGAGCAGTCCTGGGCCACCGAGTAGCTGCCGTTGGTACAGTTGTAGAGCTTGTTTGAGTCCTTGCCGACCGAGCCGCCGCAGTACTTGCCGTTGCCGTTGGGGCAGGTCGGCTGGGGCGCGTCCTTGCACTTGTCGTTGGTCCCCGCGGGCATCGTCTGGCAGCCGTTGGAGC
>CAZJHX010000196.1:0-17580 GCA_964545715.1 uncultured Myxococcales bacterium | reverse complement strand
CGACACGACGGATACGGGTACCGACGATACGACGGACACAGGTACCGACGACACGACGGATACGGGTACCGACGACACGACGGATACGGGTACCGACGATACGACGGACACCGGCGGCGACGAGCCGACCTGCGCGGACTACTGCGACGCTGTTCAGGCCGCATGCGCGGACGACAACGCCCAGTACGAGAGCGCTGAAGCCTGCAGCGACTACTGCGAGACCTGGGCACAGCTGCCGCTTGGCAGCGCCGACGACACGGCCGACAACTCGGTGGGTTGCCGCACGTACCACGCGGGTGTCGCGGCCAGTGACCCGGAGGCGGGCACCGCTGAGACCCACTGCCCCCACGCCGGCCCCTCGGGCGCCGACGTCTGCGGTTCGTACTGCGAGAACTACTGCCATCTGGCGATGACCAACTGCAGCGGCGACAACGCCATCTACGAGAGCGCTGATGACTGCGCCACGGCGTGCGCGGACCTCGCGGCGGACGGCGCCCCGGGCGACACGGCCGGCGACTCGGTGCAATGCCGCATCTACCACCTTGGCGTGGCCGGCTCCGACGGCGACACCTCGGCGGCGGTCCACTGCGCACACGGCGCGCTCGACGGCGGCGGCGTCTGCGTCGCGCCCGATCCCGACCCCACCTGCGCCGACTACTGCGCGGCGGTCACCGCGTCCTGCACCGGCGACAACGCCCAATACGCCGACGAGGCCGCGTGCCTGGCGTACTGCAACGACACCGCACAGCTGCCGATCGGCGCCGCGGCGGACACATCCGGCAACACGGTCGGCTGCCGCACCTACCACGCGGGCGTGGCCGGCGGTAGCGAGGACGACGCAGCGATTCACTGCCCGCACGCGGGTCCGGCGGGCGGCGACGTCTGCGGCACCTGGTGCGAGAACTACTGCCACCTCTCGGACACGAACTGCGGCGGCGACAACGCGCTGGACTTCGGCGCCGACACCGACTGCGCGACGGCGTGCGCGGACTTCGACGCGTCCGGCGCCCAGGGCGACACGGGCGGGGATAGCGTTCAGTGCCGCATCTACCACCTCGGCGTGGCAGGCACCGACGGCGACACCTCGGCGGCGATTCACTGCCCGCACGGCGGTGTCGACGGCGGCGGCGTGTGTGTGGATCCGGTCCCGACCTGCGCGGAGTACTGCGAGACGGTCATGGCCAACTGCACCGGCGACAACGCCCAGCACGGTGACCTCGACGGCTGCCTGGCTTACTGCGAGTTCGCGGCTGCGTGGAGCCCGGGCGAGGTTGGCGCGACCGACGGCAACTCCATCGGCTGCCGCACCTACCACGCCGGCGCGCCGGCCGAGGGTGATCCAGCGCTGCACTGCCCCCACGCCGGTCCGTCCGGCGGCGGTGTCTGCGGCTCGTACTGCACCAACTACTGCGCGCTGACGGGCAAGAACTGCACCGAGGACAACGCACTGTTCGACAGCGAGGACACCTGTCTGAACGAGTGCCTGGGCCTCGCCTCTGACGGCGCCCCCGGCGACACCGAGGGCGACTCGGTCCAGTGCCGCATCTACCACGCAGGCGCTCCGGCGGCCGCCGATGCCGCCACGCACTGCCCGCACGCGGCCCTCGATGGCGGCGGTGTCTGCGTGGCGCCTCCGCTGTGCCAGCCGATCTCGGCGCTGGGCTGTGGCGACACGGTGGCGGGAGCCACCAACACGATGGAAGGCGCCCAGCAGGTGTTCAGCGGCTACCCGTGCCAGCTGTTCGGCGGCGACGACTACACCGACGGCATCGAGGTCGTCTGGAGCTTCACCTCCGACGCCGACCAGACGGTCACCGTCAGCGAGGCCGGCAGCTCCGCCAACGACGTCATCGTCTTGAAGGACGAGGGCGCCGGCTGCGACGTCACGGACACCAACTGCATCGACTCGCAGCTGTCCGAGGTCACGTTTGAGGCCAAGGCGGGCGAGACCTTCTACTTTGTCTTTGACCCGTACAACGGCAACAACGACCAGACGTTCGACGTGTCAGTCACCTGCTGCACCCCGAGCTGCGACGGCAAGGTCTGCGGCGACGACGGCTGCGGCGGCAGCTGCGGCACGTGCGAGGGCGAGAACGAGTCCTGCAACGGCGAGGGTCAGTGCACCATCCCGAGCTGCGACGAGTACTGCGACCTGGTCATGACCAACTGCACCGAGGACAACGAGCAGTTCGCCAACGAGGCCGCGTGCCTGGACTACTGCGACAAGAGCATCCCGCTGGGTCTGTCCAGCGACACGGGCGGCAACACCGTCGGCTGCCGCACCTACCACGCCGGCGTGGCGGGCAGCGACGTCGAGGGCGGCTCGGCTGAGACCCACTGCTCGCACGCCGGTCCGTCCGGCGGCGGCGTCTGCGGCAGCTACTGCGAGAACTACTGCCACCTGACGCAGACGCACTGCACGGGCGATGACGAGTTGTACGCGGACGATGACGCCTGCACCACCGCGTGTGGTGGCTTCGTCAGCAACGACGCCGAGCCCAACGCCACGGGCGGCGACTCGGTCCAGTGCCGCCTCTACCACGCCGGTGTGGCCGGCTCGAACCCGCCGGACTCGGCTGGGACGCACTGCCCGCACGCGGCGATCTTCAGCGGCGACGACGTCTGTGCGGATGCCGAGCCGAGCTGCGCGGTCTACTGCGCGGCCATCCAAAACGCGTGCGGTGAGCCGGGCTTCTTCGGCGACCCCAACAGCCAGTACGAGGACACCGACGCGTGCCTGGACTACTGCGAGAACTGGGCGCAGCTGCCCCTGGGCGAGACGGGCGAGACCAGCGGCAACACCGTCGGCTGCCGCATCTACCACGCTCGCGTGGCTCAGACGACTGACGCGGCGGTCCACTGCCCGCACGCCGGTCCGTCCGGCGGCGACGTCTGCGGTACCTGGTGCACGAACTACTGCCACCTGGAGGAGACCAACTGCACAGGCGACGACTCGCTGTTCGACGACAGCGACGCCTGCCTGCTGGGCTGCCTGGACTACAGTGAGAACGGCAAGCCGGGCGACACCGACGGCGACACCGTTCAGTGCCGCATCTACCACCTGGGCGTGGCCGGTAGCGACCCGGAGGGCGATCCGACGTCCAACGCGACGCACTGCCCGCACGGCGGCATCGACGGTGCCGAGGTCTGCGTGGGCGAGGTCTTCCTGGACGGCGACCAGTGCGACCTCGCGCTGGAGACCACCGAGGACGGCGTGAGCGGCAACAACGAGAACTACAGCAACACGTACGAGGACTACACCGGCTGTCCCGACAACGAGACGGCCGGCGAGGGCAACGACGTGGTGTACGAGTTCACGCCGCAGCTGACCGGCGAGCACACGTTCTCCTTCGGCGACGGCAGCGGCGCGACGCTGATCGCGGTGGTCACGGACTGCTCCGACATCGCCAACACCTGCGTCGGCAACAGTGGCGACCTCTTCTTCGGCGGCGACCTGACCGTGACGCTCTCGGGCGGCACGACCTACTTCGTCATCGTGGACGGCGCGCTCAGCTTCGACAGCGGCGACTTCACGCTTGTCATCGACGCACCGGACCCGGCTGACATCGAGGGCAACACGTGCGCCAACCCGTTCATCCTCGAGGGGCTGACGGCGTCCGGCACGACGATTGGCTTCACCGATGAGCAGGGAAGCAACGCGGACTGCCCGGACGGCGGCTCCAACGGCGAGGGCAAGCTCGACGTGGTGTACCTGTTCACGGCAGCTCACACGGGCGACCACATCTTCGCGTACAACCCGACCAGCGGTCCCTACCAGATCACCGTCACCACGGGTGGCTGTGACGACCTGGCGACCCAGTGCCTGGGCAACAGTGGCGACCTCTTCTTCGGCGGCGACCTGACGGTGTCGCTGACTGAGGGCACCGATTACTACGTCATCCTCGACGGCGTCGTGACCGGCGACGAGGGCGAGTACACGCTGGAGATCACCGAGCCGTAGGAGGTCGATCCTCCCGCCGCGCCGACGTGGGACAACGGCATCCAGGCGCTGCTGCAGGCTAAGTGCAGCGGCGGCTTCTGCCACAACTCGGGCGCCGGCGGTTGGGGCTTCGACAGCTACGCTGACACGCAGGCCAACAGCTACTACTGCGCCGGCAAGAGCAAGGCGGAGTGCTTCATCACCCGCGTGCTGGACGGCTCCATGCCGCAGGGCGGGGGCTGCAGCGCCAACCCGGACTCGCCGGGCTGTCTCACCGACGAGGAGAAGGATCTCCTGCAGACGTGGACCGACAACGGCACCCCCGAGACGGCAGAGTAACTTCCATTTGACGGGGCGAGGGCGCCGCGGTAATTCCGCCGCGTGCGCCTGACCCAATTCCAATACGACCTGCCCCCTGAGCGTATCGCGCAGCATCCGACGGATCGCCGCGAAGACGCCCGCCTCCTTCAGCTGTCGCGCCAAAACGGCGCCATCGACACCTCTGCGACCATCGCAGCGCTGGCGGACCACGCGCGCCCGGGGGACTGCTGGGTGGTCAACGACACGCGGGTGCGCCCTGCCCGGCTGCTGACCCGAAAGCCGACCGGCGGGCGGGTAGAGCTGTTGGTGCTGTCGGCGCGAGGGTCGCTGGGCGAGGCGATGTACCGATCCAGCAAGCCGTTGAAGGCCGGTCAGGTGCTGCACTGCGACGCGACCGACGAGCCCGTCACGGTGACCGAGGCGCTGGGGGGCGGCCTGGTCAGCATCGACCTGGGCGACGACGCGGACGCACTGCTCGGGCGCGCCGGAAAGGTGCCACTGCCGCCCTATATCGCCCGGGAGCCGGACGCGAGGGACCACGAGCGCTACCAAACCGTCTACGCGGACACGCCGGGCGCGGTGGCGGCGCCGACAGCCGGACTGCACTTCAGCGAGCCGCTGATGGCCGCAATGACGGAGCGCGGTGCCACGTTTGCGCGCATCACGCTGCATGTGGGTCCGGGGACCTTCCGGCCGATTCGCGCCGAAGACATCCGCGACCACGAGCTACATGCGGAGACCTACGCGGTGTCGTCTGCCTCGGCGGCGAAGATAAACGCGGCAGAGCGCATCGTGGCGGTGGGCACCACCTGCGTGCGGACGCTGGAGACCATCGCGACGGACGGTCCCGAGCGGGTCCGTCCGGGCGCCGGCGAGACACGCATTTACATCACGCCGGGCCACACGTTTCGTGCGGTGGACGCGCTGCTGACCAACTTCCATCTGCCGGGCTCAAGCCTGCTGGTGTTGGTGGCGGCCTTTGCGGGCCTCGACCCCACCCTGGCCGCATACAGCGCCGCCCTGGCGCAAGACTTCCGCTTTTACTCCTATGGCGACGCGATGTTCATCTCATGAGCAGTGACTGGCTTCATTTCCGGCTGGATGCGACCTCGGCCGACACGCAAGCTCGCGCGGGGCTGATCACCACGCCGAGCGGGGAGATCCCAACGCCCATCTTCATGCCGGTGGGGACAGCCGGCACCGTGAAGGGCGTCGACCCGGAGACCCTGTCCGCACTGGGCGCCTCCATCTGCCTGGGCAACACCTATCACCTGATGAACCGCCCCGGACACGAGCGTGTGCGCGCGCTGGGCGGCTTGCACAAGATGATGCAGTGGGGCGGCAACATTCTGACCGACTCGGGCGGCTTCCAGGTCTTCAGCCTGGCGACGCTGCGCAAGGTGACCGACAGCGGGGTGCAGTTCCGCAGCCACCTGGACGGCGCGCTGATGGAGATGACGCCCGAGAGCACGATCGGCATTCAGGAGGCGCTGGGCAGCGACATCATGATGCCGCTGGACATCTGCCCGCCGCATCCGTGCTCGGACAAGGAGATGGAGCAGGCGCTGCGGCTGACGACGCTGTGGGCCAAACGTTGCCTGGCGGCTCGCAAGCGCGGCGCGCTCTTCTCGATCGTGCAGGGCGGCACGGACAAGGCGCTGCGCACACGGCACGTCCAGGAGCTGGGTGCGCTGCCGGTCGACGGCTTCTCGTTGGGCGGCCTGAGCGTGGGCGAGGAGATCGACCTGATGTACGAGGTCACCGAGCACACCGCCCCGCTGCTGCCGCGCGACAAGCCGCGCTACATGATGGGCGTCGGGACGCCGGAGGACCTGGTGACGTGCATCGGCTTGGGCATCGACATGTTCGACTGCGTGATGCCGACCCGCAACGCGCGCAACGGCATGGCATTTACGTGGGACGGCAACCTGGTCGTCAAGCATCGCGCCCACGTGGACGCGGACGTGCCGCTGGACGAAAACTGTGGGTGCCCGACTTGCGCCCGCTTCTCGCGAGCCTATCTCTGCCACCTCTACAAGCAACGCGAGATGCTCTGCCACATGGCCGTGACCACCCATAATCTGTACTTCTATCTGGCGCTGGTGCGGGAAGCGCGCGCCGCCATTTTGGAGCGCCGCTACGCCGCGTTTCAGCGGGACTTTCTGGCTCGACGCGCGACAGGCGCCAACGCCCCATTGTAGAGGTTGACCACACCGTAGATCGGTGGTACCTACCAGCGCCCTTATGACCACTCTAATACCAGCGCTCGTCATCGCATTTGCAAGCCCTGCAGCCACCCTTGGCGCTCACGTGATCAGCCCCGATTTGGTGCTGGCGCAGAAGAAGGTGCCCAGTAAAGGTGGAGACGGGGCCGCACCGGCAAAATCCGGTGGCGAAGGTGAAGGCGAGGCCGCCGGCGGTCAGCAGCAGCAGGAAGAGGCCCCCGGCTTCGGCTCGACGCTCATCGTCATGGGACTCATCTTTTTGTTCTTCTGGCTGTTTTTCATCCGGCCGCAGAACAAGCAACTGAAAGAGCACGAGACGTTGGTCAAAGGGCTGAAGAAGGGCGACGCGGTCGTCACGCAGGGCGGCATGTTCGGCCGGGTGACGGGCTTCGACGACAGTACGGGATCCGTGCTGCTCGAGGTGGCCAAGGACGTGCGCGTCCGGGTCGTCCGCAACCAAATCTCTCGTCTTCAGCAGCAGCCGGCCAAGGAAAGTTAAGGAAGCTACGTGAAAGAAAAGCGCCAATGGAAGCCGATTCTGACCATCTTGCTGGTCGCTTTCAGCATCGTGTACGTGCTGCCCACGCTGATGGGCAAAGACTTCATGCCGGAGTGGAAACGCCTGAACTACGGGCTGGACCTTCAGGGCGGTCTGGAGCTGCGGTACACGGTCGACTACAAGCGGGCGATCGGTGACAACACGTGGAAGGTGGCCGGCCTCTTCCGCGATCGTTTGATCACCGAGCACCTTGGCAAGACGGACGATCCCGAAGCCGTCAGCGCCGAGGAGCTGACCGAGCTGCGCAAGCAGGTCACGCTGAAGCGGGTCGACTATAAATCGGTGCGCCTGGACTTCGGCGAAGGCGACCTGAAGAACGTGCTCGACAAGGTCAACGACGACTTCATCCAGCAATGGGTGGACCTGAAGTTCGTTCGCGGCGACTCGGGCGACGACTTCATCGTGCTGCTGATGAAGTACGAGGACGCCGAGAAGCTCAAGGGCGAGATCATCGGGCAGACGATGGACATCATCCGCAAGCGCATCAACGCGTTTGGTCTGGTTGAGCCGGATGTGCGGCGCGCGGGCGACGCGGACATCGACGTGCAGCTGCCGGGTGTCGAGAAGAGCAAGATGAACCTGGTGCGCGCCATGATCGGTCAGACGGCGCAGCTGATGTTCCGGCTCATCGAGCGCAAGGGCAACCCGCTGCAGAACGTGGCCAGCGACCTGGAGGCCTACAAGCGCGCCAACGAGGGCAAGGCGATCACGGTCGAGCTGAAGAGCGACGCCCGCTTCGGCAGCACCCAGCACTACCTGGAGGCCAAGCGCAAGAGTGAGCTGCTGCGCTTTGTGCGGTACACGCAGGACCAGCGCACTGCGCGCGGGGAGCCGGCGCTGCTGGACGACGATCACATGCTCGGTTACGAGGCGCTGACGGAGCTCGACGGCGTCAGCAAGAAAGAGCGCGTGCTCGGCTGGCGCACCCACTACATCGTGCGCAACATGAAGGTCGGCGTGGGCACGGGTCAGGAGCGGCCCATCTCCATCAGCGGTGACCGCATCACGCGCGCCCAGGTCTCCTACGACCAGAACGGCGCCCCGTACGCGGGTCTCGACTTCGACGGCCAGGGCGCCAAGGACTTCGGCGACCTGACGACCGAGCAGGAGAAAGAGTTCCTGTCGATCATGCTGGATGACGAGGTGAAGTCAGCGCCGCAGATCGAAGAGCCCATCACCGGCGGTCGCGCGCGTGTCACGCTGGGTCGCGGCAGCGGACCGGACATCGTTCGTGAGGCCCAGGCGCTGGTCACCGTGCTGACCCACGGCGCTTACAAGGCCCCGGTGCACAAGGTCCACGACCATGCGGTTGGCCCCTCGCTGGGTAAGGCGTCCATCGACCGCGGCATGCTGGCGCTGGCCGTCGGCGCCACGTTCGTCGTCTTCTTCATGATCTTCTACTACCAGGTCAGCGGGGCCATCGCGATTCTGGCGCTGGCGCTGAACGTCTTGTTTGTCGTGGCCATCCTGGTCAGCTTCAACGCGGCGCTCACGCTGCCCGGCATCGCCGGCATCGTGCTGACAATCGGTATGGCGGTCGACGCCAACGTCATCATCTTTGAACGCATACGTGAAGAAGTGCGCGCGGGTAAAAGCGTCCGCGCAGCCGTCGACACGGGCTACGACAAGGCGTTCTGGACCATCTTTGACGCCAACATCACCACCGCGCTGGCAGGCTTCATCCTGCTGACGTACACCACGGGCCCCATCTATGGCTTCGCGGTCACGCTGCTCGCCGGAATCATCTGCTCCATGTTCACCGCCATTGTGGTGACGCGGATGGTCTTCAACTGGCTCATCAACAGCCGCGGCATCGAGACCCTGAGCATCTAGGAGCGACGAAGAATGCGCCAAGTCATCAAGCCGGGTACCCGATATCCGTTCATTCAAAACGCCGACAAGTTCCTCATGGGCAGCGCGGCGATCGTCGTCCTCAGCGTCATCCTGCTGCTCACCAATGGGCTGAACCTCGGGATCGACTGCAAAGGCGGCAACTAGCTGATCGTCTCCTTTACCGAGGACGCCGATGTCACCATCGACAACCTCAAGGAGAACATCGGCGCGCTCATCACCGAGAAGACCGGCGGCCCGGCCGGTCAGATCGAGGTGCAGAGCTTTGACGTCGGCGACGTGGACACCCAGGGCCGCAAGGTCGTGAAGTACCAGATCTACACCGAGCTCACGACGTTCCTCACCGACGAGGCGGCGGGCAAGATCCAAGAGGCGATCAAGGCCCAATTCGAGGTGGCCTCGGTCGAGCGCCCGGCGGAGACGGACAAGTTCATCCTGGTGCTCAAGAGCGACCAGAACGTCACGACGACCAAGCAGAAGCTTCTCGGCGTGTTGAAGGGGCTGGGCTACACCTACGCCACCGCCGTCGCCGAGGAAGAGCGCGCCATCGATATGGAGTTCTACAAGGAGTACAACCTGTCCGTGGCCGAGCGCTCCAAAGAGGGCAAGGAGATCCCGGACAACGACTTCGAGACCGCCGTGCAGGTGCACGAGGCCAAGAAGACGCAGCTGCTCTCCAAGCGCCTGGACGCCACCTACACGATCAGCCTGCAGCAGATTCAGGCCGAGGTGGAGGCCGCGCTCTTCGAGAAGTACGGCAAGGACAAGGTCGAGGTCGAGTCGGCCACGGCCGTCAGCCCGAGCGTCGGCGCGGACCTGTTCAACAAGGGCATGCTGGCCATGATCTACGCGATCATCGGCATCCTCATCTACATCGGCCTGCGGTTCGACTTCCGGTACTCACCGGGTGCGGTCGTCGCGTTGGTTCACGATACGACCATCACGCTTGGCATCTTCAGCCTCTTCGGCATCAAGTTCACGCTGCCGATCATCTCGGCGCTGCTGACGATTATCGGGTACTCGCTAAACGATACGATCGTGGTCTACGACCGTATTCGCGAGAACCTGACCAAGTTCCGCGGCATGGAGCTTGGCAAGCTGATCAACCAGAGCATCAACGAGACGCTCAGCCGCACGGTCCTCACGTCGGTCACCACGCTGTTCGTGGTGCTGTCGCTGCTGTTCGTCGGTGGTGGGCTCATCCGGGACTTCGCGCTGGCGCTGACCATCGGCGTGATCATCGGTACCTACTCGTCGGTCTTCATCGCGTCGCCCATCGTCATGAAGCTGGACAGCTACCTCGAGGCCCGCAAGGCCCGCGCCACCTCTCAAGCGGCCGCCTGATCGGCCTTAGTGGAACGCGCCTGGACGCTCAGCGAGCCTGATCATAAACAAGTCGCGACGTTGCGTGATGCCCTGGGCGTCACCGATCTTGTCGCGCAACTCCTCGTAAACAGAAAGATTACGGACGCGGACGCAGCGAGGCAGTGGCTCGAGCCGCGCCTGACGCAGCTGATCGATCCCAGCCTGATGAAGGGCATGGATGCCGCGGTGTCGACCATCCTGGCCGCGCTGGACGCCGAAGAGCGCGTCACGATCTACGGCGACTACGACGTGGACGGCATGACGGCCTCCAGCACGCTCGCCCGCTTCTTGCGCACGTGCGGCTACGACGTGCACGTGTTCTTGCCGGACCGCTTTCGCGACGGCTACGGCATCAACGCCGATCGCATCGCGGACCTGGTGGAGGAGGGGACCAAGCTCTTCATCAGCGTGGACTGTGGCGTCTCGTCGGTCAGCCAGATCACGCTGGCCAAGGAGCTGGGCGCGCGGTTTGTCGTGGTCGATCACCATCAGCTGCCCGAGGGCGATCTGCCGCCCGCCGACGCGATCATCAATCCGCATCAGCCCGACTGCCCGTACCCGTTCAAGGATCTGTGCGCGGCCGGCCTGGCGTTTCACCTGGCGGTTGCGCTGCGTGTGGAGCTGCGCCGGCGGGGCTGGTTTGCGGACCGGGACGAGCCCGACATCCGGGAGCTGCTGGACATCGTGGCCATCGGGACCATCGCCGACGTGGTGCCTTTGCGGGGTATCAACCGCGTGCTGACCGCGTCGGGTCTGGCCCGCATCGAGCGGTCCTCACATCCCGGAGTTCGGGCGCTGGCCGCCATCGGCGCACCCGGGCGCCGCGTCAACGCCAGTACGGTGGCTTTTCAGATCGGGCCGCGACTCAACGCGGCGGGCCGGCTGAGCCACCCGTATAAAGGCTATGAGATCCTGGCCACCGACGACGGGAACCTCGCCGAGCATATCGCCCAGGACATCGACGCCGAAAACAAGCGCCGGCGACAGGTGCAAGACGAGATCGAGGCCGCCGCTCTGGAGCAGGCGCTGTCGGAGCAGGGGGAAGACGCCAACGCCTATGTGCTGTGGGCCGAGGGCTGGCACGCGGGTGTCGCCGGTATCGTCGCCGCACGCATGGTCCAGCGCTTCCATCGCCCGTGCGCTGTTGTGGGCGTCCGCGACGGGATCGGCAAGGGAAGCATCCGCAGTATCACGGGCTTCAACGCGGTGGCCGGCCTGCGCCTGTGCGCCGACACGCTGGACCAGTTCGGCGGCCATCCACACGCGGCCGGCGTGACCGTGTCACTGGAGAACCTGCCGGCCTTCCGCAAGGCGTTTGTGACCGCGGCAACCGAGATGATCGAGCCGCGCTACTACACGCCGGTGCTCAAGCTGGACGCCGAGGTGCCCTTCAGCTTCATCGGCAGCCGCCTGCTGGACGATCTGTCCATGCTGGGACCGTACGGCGCCGGCAATCCCGAGCCCAGGTTCTGCACGCGCGGCGTCAAAGTGGTCAACGCCAAAGCGATCGGCGCGGACGGCTCGCACCTGCGCATGCGCCTGATGTCGGGGGGTCGCAGCCTCAACGCCATCGCGTTCGGGCGCGGCAAGGACTGCCCCGAGGCCGGGCAGCTCATCGATGTGGCGTACCGACCGGACTGGAACGAGTGGAACGGCAGCGTCTCATTGCAGCTGCAGGTGTTGGACTTCAAGCCCGCCGAGAAGAACGCAGCCTGATCAGATTATTGGTAACCGGCAACCAAGGATCATGCGGCGAGTCATCCTACTGATCATGGTCCTCCTCTTCATTGGCATCTCGGGTTGCGCGACCACGGCGCACAACCCGGGCGCGGCAGCAGCAAGCGCGCCGCCCGCCACAATCCTCGCGCCCGACGCCGACTACGAGTTGGTGCTGGGCGCCCTGCAGCGGCAACGCCAGCGCATGGAGAAACTCCAAGCCGGTGTGGATGCGCTCCGACGTCAGGTCAAGGACCGCGCAAGCCAACGTTGACGCGTGTGACGCGGCCGCGTAATGTGCCGCCCCATGTTCGATCTCAAAGGCAGGACAGCGCTGGTTTTCGGTGTCGCCAGCGACACCTCCATCGCGTGGTATATCGCCAAGGCGCTGGCTGACGCGGGCGCGAACATCGTGCTGGGCTACCAGTTCAAGTTTCGCAGCCGCGTAATGCAGCTGGTCAAAGACGCCCCCTGGGTGACGGCCTACCACCCCTGCGACGTGACCGACGAGGACCAGGTCAAAGAGTTCTTCGGCAAGCTGGACACCAACGCCGATATCCTCGTGCACGCCATCGCGTACGCGGACGCAGCGACGTTTCGCAAGCCGGTCGTCATGGCCAGCGCCGGCGAGTTCAGCCAGGCCCTGGACATCAGCGCCTTTTCGCTGATGCGCCTGACGCGCTACGCCATGCCCAAGCTCAACGACGGCGCCTCGATCATGACGCTGAGCTACCTGGGCGCGGTGAAGGTGGTGCCGAGCTACCAGATCATGGGCATCGCCAAAGCGGCCCTGGAGGCCGTCACCCGCGAGATCGCGGCGTCGGTCGGGCCGAGGGGCATCCGCGCCAACGCGATCAGCGCCGGTCCGATCAAGACGCTGGCCGCCTCCGGCATCCCCGGCTTCGACCACATCCTGAACCACGTCGAGGCGACAGCCCCGCTGCGCGAGAACATCACACAGGAAGATGTGGCCGGCTGCGCGGTGTTCCTGGCGTCCGATGCCAGCCGCCGGATGACGGGCCAGACGCTGTACGTGGATAGCGGCTACTCGATGATGGGCGTGCCGCCCGAGATCGCCTAGCGTTTCTGAGTCTGCTTCAGAAGGCGCCGAAAGTGCCCGTTGTCGGGCGACCGCTTCACAGCCTCTTCAAACGCCGCGCGCTGCCGCCTGGTGTCGCCCATCTTGCCGTAGACCTCGCCCAGCAGTGACCAGGGATAGCCGTCCTTGCGCAGCTTGGTACCCCGTTTGGCCCACTTCAGCGCCCGCTTGAGCTCCAGACCGTGGTTCTTGAGCAGGCGCGCGCTCTCGATGTAGCGCAGCGCATCCCGCTTGTCGGCCTTGATCATCCGCTGCAGCGTGACCACGGCCTGCCCGGGCGCCTTCTGCTTGATGTGAATCGACGCCAGCTCCAGGGCGCTGGACCGGCCCGCGTGGGACTTGGGGTAGCGGGTCGCCGCGCGCTCAAAGGCCTTGGCGGCGGCGTTGAGGTCACGGCTGCGCAGCATGTGGACGTAGCGGCCGATCGTGTACAGCGCCTGACTGGCCATCCCGGATTTGTCGTCGGGATCCACGTGCGGCACGCGCTCCAGCACCTGGGTCGCCTCCTCGCCCTCCCCGCGCAACGCCAGCTGCTGCCCCAGCTTGTGCAGAAGCGCGGGCGTGGGCGGCCCTTTCGCCACACGGCGCCGCAAGTCGCCGACTGTGTTGCGATCGTGGCGCATGTTGGCCATCACGCGCACCAACTGCTGGGTGTTGTGAAAGCCGAAAGCGCGGTCGATCTCCTTGCCGTCGGGCTTGAAGAACAAGAACGTCGGATAGCTGTTCACCCGATAGTGCTTGCGAAAGCGCTGTCCCGCGGGGGAGTCCCCATCCAGCTTGATCGACAGCCAGTGGTTGTTAAAGGCCTTGATCACGGCTTTGGTTGGAAACGTGTCGCGGTCCAGACGCTTGCACGGCCCGCACCACGTGGTTGCCATGTAGACGACAAGTCCGCGACCCGCTCGCTGTGCCTGTGCGCGCGCCCCTCGCAGATCCCCGCGGCGCCAGTTGATGCCGACCCTCTTCGGCGCGGGCGGAATGTGGGGCAGGTGGCGGGCCACGCCGACCTCGGGGTAATGCACCACGCGGCGCAGCGTCACCTCGGTCGCGCACGCGCCGAGCACAAGGACAGCGACAAGTGGACCGGAGATGTGGCTGAGACGACGCATCGGCGACGTCATAGTGTTGGATGGATCCTTAAAAAGGAAGGCCCCGGGTCCCGAAGGACCCGAGGTTGTGGGGTAGGGAGAGAGAGGGTAATGAGGCCAAGCGCGTATTGGGCATGAGAGGGGTCGCGGTGCGCTTAGCCTCGGGGGCTAGTGGTTGCCAGCTAGTAGAGCAAGCCTTGTGCCAACCCATGCCGACCGGCATGAACTGCCCGCAAAACAACGATTTCAACTTTTGTTACAGGAGGTTATACCGGCAGGACCGAAAACACAGAGTGTGGTTCATGTGTCACAGTTGCGTCGCACTCATGACACGATGTCACGGATCATGACGCGCATGTCCGACAAAACGGCAGGTTGAAGGAGGCGGGCCGTTCCCTATATCTTGGCGCCCATGTTTGATTTGTACCGCTCCTGCTCACTGGCTGTTGTTTTCGTTTTTGGGTGCGTCCTGGCGCCGGTCCCGGGCTGTGGGGACTCCGACTCCGAGGAGGGGGCCACGGACGTGGTCGGCGCGGACACCGGGGCCGACACCGGCGATGACACGGCTGACACCGGCGATGACACAACCGACACCGGCGACGACACCACGGACACCGGCAGCGACACCGGCGGCGCCGTCGAGCTATGCAGCACGTGCGAAAAGGACTCGGACTGCGGCACGGACTGGAGCTGCGTGGAGGACTCCCGCGGCACGAAGTTCTGCTCGCGCGCGTGCGGGTATTTCGGCGACAACATCTGCCCCGAGGACGAGTACTACTGCAAGCAGCTTGGCACCAAGGCCACGGACTTCTTCTGCTGGCCGCTGGACGGCGTGTGTGAAAAGGACGGCCTGGACTGCTCGCCGTGCCGCGTCGACAACGACACGTGCGCAGACGGGCTGTTCTGCTTTGAGCCGCTGGGCGGCATCGGCTTCTGCGTGCGGGAGTGCGAGGGCGAGGGCACGTGTCCGTATCCGGGCATGGAGTGCGGCCACCACGAAAAGGTGACCGGCAGCATCTGCCTGCCGCAGGTCGACGGCGATATCGTGGCCAAGTGCGGCGCCCGCCCGCGCGCCTTCTGCGAGCCGTGCACAACGATGGGCAGCTGCGAGACCGGCGTCTGCGCCGAGAGCGCCAACATCGGCAACGTCTGCTCGACCGGCTGCGAGGGCAACAACGACTGCCCCGCGGGCACGTTCTGCGTGTCCAGCGGCGTCGCCGAGCCCGGCAAGGCGTGCCTGCCGCCCAAGGCCTACGGCTGCCATGGCTGGCTCAGCTGCCAGGGCGTGGACTGCAAAGACAACGAGGTCTGCCACAAAGGCTACTGCTTACTGGCGCCCTAGGCCCTCTCGACTCCACACCTTCAGCCGCTGCGGCGCCTTCGGCCGCGCCAACAACTCTTTATAAAGCGTGTCTGCCCGGGCCTTGTCGCCCAGCTGGCGCGAGATCTCCGCCGCAGCGTACGCCGAGCGCGGGTCGCTCTTGTCCAATACAAATGCGTCGCGCGCTGCCGCTCGCAGCCCCCGATAGGCCGGCGCCGACCGCCCGGCGACACGCGCCGCCATCAGATATCTATGGGCGACTTGTTTGTGTGTGCCGCCGCTTAGACCGAGAATCTCCGCGGACAAGCGGTGCCGCTCGGCTGGCGTGCGTGGCGGCATGACTTTTTTGAGATGGGCCTGAACCGCCAGCCGTTGGGCCTGCGTTAAGGGACGGGGTCGTGTCACGTCGGAAGCAGTGCCAGTCCAGCGACAGGTTGGACACGAGTACACCGGTTCGACGCGGCCGTGCGCCACATGACGGTCCATGGCCGGCGTGTAGCGCGTCTTGGAATGCTGCACCGAGAAGGGAGTCCCATCGATGACACACGCCACCGTCACCCACGGCTTGACCGTAGTCGCCCACGCCGAGAATGTTCCCAGCAAAAACACGGACAAGACGAGCAGGCGACGCATGGCTGAACACGTTACCGCACGCGCTGTGGACGGACAATTGAACGGCCGCGTTTGCCATAGCGGGTCGAGGCGGCTACCATGCAGCGGGTGGGTCAGAAGGACAGTATTGTTGGACTTTTCACCGCTAGTTAATGGCGGTCGACCGATGGTCCGATCTGTCTTCGCTGCCTGCGTCGCGCTGTGCGTGTTCGCAACGGGCGTAGACACAGCGTCGGCTGACAGCGGCTACGACCAATATCGCAGACTCAAAGTGCAGGCGCGGCTGTATACCAGCCTGGCGCGACACGAGCGGGCGGCGGACGCCTTCCTCGAGGCGTACTCCAAGTACCCTGACGAGGGCGTCATGCTGGAGGCCGTCTCCAGCCTGTCCATCGCCGGCAAAGACGAGCGCGCGCTGCGCCTGGCCGAGCGCTACCTCAAAGTCAGCCGCGATCCGGCCGGCCGCGAGGACGCGCGCCGCAAGATCCACTTCCTAAGGGCGCGGCTGAGCAAGCACAGCGCCGAGATCAAAGTCATCACCGACCCGGGCAACGCGCAGTGGTGCTTGACGCCTGACGCCAGCGAGTGCTTCAGGACCCCGGCGCTGCAATGGATCAAGGCGGGCAAGCACGTCTTCCGCTTCCGTTATCCGTCGCTGGCCGCGCGCAAGCACTCGCTCAAAGTGGTGGCCGGCAAACACCTGACCATCAAAGCGAGCATCCGAGAGCACGTCCCGGCCGGCCGGATCGACATCTTTGCACGCAACCCGCAAGCACAGGCCCGCCTGGACGGCCACAAGGTCGGCAAGGTGCCGGTACTGGGTCACCGAGTGGCAGCCGGCGAGCACGTCATCGAGGTCAACAACGGCAACAACGACATCTGGCGCGGCAAGGTCGTCGTCGTGGCCGCCCAGACCACCACGGTCTACGCGGGCAAGGGTCCCCCGGCGGTGCCCGTCAAAAACCCGATTCGCGCCCGCCCGATCAAGAGCCTGAACGCGCCGCCCCCGATCCGCGTCTCGGCCCGCCGCGTGGTGCTGCCCAGGGTGACGCCGGTGGCGCTGCCGACGCACGACCTGGTCACCGCGGAGAAGCCGAAACCCAAGCCCGCTCCGGTGATCGCGCAGGCCGACCCGACGTTGGATCAGCCGCCGGTCGCCCCGGTGCCCGTCCCGGTTCCGGTGCCCATGCCGGCCGCCAAGCCCGCGCCTGAGCCGGCGCCCGCGCCCGCGCCTGAGCCGGCCGCCCCAGAGCCGACGGTGTTTATCCCGGCGCCTGTGCCGATGCCCGAGCCGGCGGTAGGCCAGCCCGCACCGATTCCGATCGCTGAGCCCGAGCCCGACATCTCCGCCCCGGAGCCCGCTGCGCCTGTGCCGGCGCCGCTGCCGGAGCCCGAGCCGATGCCCGAGCCGATGCCCGAGCCCGAGCCGATGCCTGAGCCCGAGCCGGCCGTGGCCATCCCGGCGCCGCTGCCCGAGCCCGAG
>CAZJHX010000195.1:0-18245 GCA_964545715.1 uncultured Myxococcales bacterium | reverse complement strand
ACAAAGTGAATCGAAAAAAAAGTCTAAAGGTGGTGGACGGTCGCGCCGATTAGACCTCCGTCGTCCCAGTGCGTCAAGGCGGGCTGGATCTGCACTGTTTGGACGACAAGGCGGGGAAACTTGAACTTTATTGAAACAACCCCGGCGGGTCTTGCGTTGGATCGTCTGGAGACGACTCGTGCGCGCGCTTCGGAGGGCGGAGCGAACAGCACGGGCGCCAAGGACACCCCAATGATTGGCGCAGAAAACCCCCAAGACATTACGACGGTCTACCTGAAGCGTATGGGAGCGGTCGCGTTGCTGACCGCAGAGCAGGAGGTCGAGATCGCGCGGATGATCCGCGCGGCCGAGCGCGAGCTGCTGCTGGCCCTGATGCCGACGAAGGTGATTCTGAAGGCCGTCCGGTCCATCCACAACGAGGCGGTTGCCGGCAAAGGTCAGGCGACTGACGTCAAGCGTAACCTGGAGGCCAGCGAGCTGGTTTTGGCCGGTCTCAAGACCATGAAGCGTTACATGCGTAAGCTGCGGTCCCTGCCCGGCCACGCACCCACGCTGAAGCGTCTGGCTGCCATCAAAGCGACCATGTCTGACGCCCTGCAGGAGATCGGATTCACCCGCAACTTCGGCATCGACTGCTGCCACCGCATCTTCGCGCTGGCACAGGCGGCGTCCGATAGTCCGGATGAAGAGATCGCCGCGCGCGCAGTCCGCGCCGTGGGCATCGGTGAAGAGAACCTGACCCGCTTTGTCATGAGCCTGCGTCACCACCTGCGCGGCGTGTTTGCGGCGCGCAAGGTGCTGATCGAGTCCAATCTGCGGCTGGTTGTCAGCATCGCCAAGCGCTATCGCCACCTGGGCCTGCCCTTCTCGGACCTGATCCAGGAGGGCAACATCGGTCTCATGAAGGCGGTCGAGCGCTTTGACCCGCGCCGCGGCTATCGTTTCAGCACCTATGCGACCTGGTGGATCCGTCAGGCGATCACCCGCGCGGCGGCCGATCAAGGTCGCACCGTGCGCGTGCCCGTCCACGCGATCGAGGCCGTCAACAAGGTCTCCCGCGTGCAGCGCACCCTGCGCAAGGAGCTGCAGCGCGAGCCGACCGACACCGAGCTGTCCAAGCAGCTGAGCATGTCCATCGAAGAGGTGCACTGGTACCTGCGGCTACTCGAGGACCCGGTCAGTCTGGAGACCCCCGTGGGCGACGACGGCAGCCGGCAGCTGATCGAGCTGATCCAGAAAGAGGACGAGGTGTCCGCTCAGGATCTGATCGGCGAGCAGCACCTCAAGAGCTCGCTGAAAGCCAGCCTGGCCCTTCTCAAGCCGAAAGAGGAGAAGGTCCTTCGCCTGCGCTACGGCCTCGGCAACGACCAGACCCACACGCTGGAGGAGATCGGCCGCACGTTCTCGCTGACCCGCGAGCGTATTCGTCAGATCGAGGCGGCCGCGCTGAAGAAGCTGCGGGTATCCGACATGACGGAGACGCTAGCCGCTTTCCTCGAGGACTAAGTATTACTTAGGAAGTCGGTCCAGCCGACGGGACGGTGCGGCGAACGGGATCAGCCCGTGCCGCCGCGCCTTGCGCCCAAACCGCCGCCGCTCGCCCCGGTTGGCCAGATAATCCACCGCCAGAATGGGGACGCCGCGCTGCCTCGCCGGTGCCAGCAGGTCCTTCAAGATGTACCTGCTGTAGCGCTTTGAGCGGCGCTTGGCGTTGACTCCGTAATGAAAGATGTCCTCCAGCGCGATCGCGTCGATCTGGTCCAGGTACCCGGCGGTGTGCGCCAGGCCGGGGGCGTTCTGCCCGACCATCAGAAAGTTGGGGCGTCCGTAGTTGACTCGGGCCGTCTGTGCCAGCTCCGACACGAATCGTGTCATCGCGATCGCGCTGCTCTTCTCGTGCTTGCGGCCTTTTCCGGTGGGACCCCAGCGCGTGTACACATCCAAGCGGTCCAGATAGACGCCGTCGAAGCCCTGGTTGATGATCTTCTCCAGGTACCCGCCCGAGCCCAGAATGATCTCCTGCCACTCGGGATGCCAGTACTTGACCGGGTAGTTCTCGCGCCAGTAGCGATTCATGCGCCCGATCCAGCTCGGCGGGCGGCGGTGCCACTCCGGTAGCCAATAGCCGCGATAGCTCTCGGCTTCACCGACGGAGAGGTAGGCCAGCACGATGCGGCGCTTGCCGTCACCCTGCTTGAGGCGCTCGATGGTCTCTGCCGGCCACGGCTGAAGATCGTCGTCTGCGTGATCGATAACGAGCAGGTCGGCGCCGCTTTTGACGAGGCGTTCAGGATCGACCTTCTGCAGCTGGTAGACCCAGCTGTTCACCTGGCGGATGCGCTGACGAGAGTCCGCCTCGCTCTCGGCTGTGACGCCCAGGCCGATCAGAAATACCGCTGCAATGTGAATCACGACGGGGCGGATAATAACAACTTTTCCACAGGTTGGATCCACCTTAAAGGACGGGTGGCAGTTACGAATAGTCGACGACGGTCGTCCCGTCGGAATTCACTGTGTGAAACGGGCGCTCGTCCAGCGTTCGCGGCGCGTTGCCATCGGGCGATTGCGCTTGTGCGAGGTGGTCGATGTAGTCCTCGAAGAGGGCGGGGACGCCGAGATTGTCGACGCGGATGATCTCAAGTCCGAAGCCGCTGTCCGGCGCAGGGCGGGTGCGAATCACGACGCCAACCAGGCGGACCCAGCGGTCCTCGCCCTTGTGCTCGATCGGGTAGCGGGTCGTGACGACGTCGCCGACACGCGGCAGGAAGCCCTCCGCCTCGACCCACAGTCCGCGCAAGCTGATGTTGCGGACCCGGCCATTGAGCGGCAGGCGATTGACGTACACGGTCACCTCGGTGCTGGTCTGAAAGCGGGGCGCACTGCGACGATCGAGCGGCTTTTCGGCCACTGGGGCGACGATGCGATCGAGCTTGCTCAGGTCGTCGCGGACCTGGGCGTGTCGCGTCCGCTTGAACTCCGGGGTATCGGCTGGGTCGTCGTGTTCCGGGCGCCAGATCACGCGTCCGTCCGGGGTCAGCTCAAGCCCGACCTCCTGCTTGAAGAGCGAGGTCAGAAGCCGGCTGAGGGACTCCGCAGAGCCGTGCGTCATCGCTTGCAACCAGCGGATGCCGATCCCGGGCACGACGGAGATACGTGACAGCGGGTCCACGACGCGCTGGACCACTGCGGTGAAGATGATGGGCTGACCCTGGCCGGTCGGATCGTAGACGAAGTCCAGTACGGTGCCGGGTGGGGGATATACGCCGGTGTTGATGAACGCGCCGCCAAAGGACAGGTCGGTGGTGACGCCGAAGTGGTTGCCGCCACCCCAGTCAAACCGCAGACGAATCAGTCGCTGCGTGCGCTCGTATCTTCTTCTGTCGCCACTCAAAGCTGCCACCCTTGACGGATTTTCTGTACCCAGTAAGGAAATCGGGTCGCAGCGGCGTTACTTTAGTTCTAACCCGAAATGCGGGCTAACGGGCGGTGACGAGGATGTGCCAGACCTGTTTGCGCTTCTTGATTGAGCGCCTGTCGATCATTACGACGATGGCCGCCCACTGGATATCCTTGGCTCGCGCCCCGACGCCGGCGCAGAAGACCGGCCACCCCTTCTCTTCGGAGCGCACGGTTTGGATGAACCTGGTGTCGGCGTACTGCTTCTCGTAGAAGCGCGCGATGTCGTCAAACGGCTCGGTGGTCTTGTACCGGATGAACCCGTCCATGGTCAGGTCTTCCTCCGCTTTGGGGAAGACCGGCTCGCCGTACGGGCCTGTTTTTACCCTGGCCATCGGCTACTCGGACAGGTGCACCGTGGTGATCGGCCCGCGCCCCTCGACATAGTAATAGCCCAGGTCGGGGTAGGAGCCGATCAGCCGACCGCGGTCCACGCCGGTGACTTTGACGCCCGGGTCGGTATGAATCACGAACTGGCTGGCACGCTTGGAGCGGTCACCCAGGTTCACCCGGATCTGCTTATCGTCGTACTCGTAGCTGAAGTTGCCGCTGCGAAAGCCGACCAGCTCGCCGTGAGCGTCACGCGCGGTGAGGCTGCGCATCCACGGATAGCTCTTGCGCATGTGCTTGAGCATCTTGATCGAGGACGCCTTCAGCCCCTTCCAGCTGCGGGTCGGGCCGTTGCGCTCGTCGTCGTAGACGTCGTCCGGATGCACGAAGTGGGTCCAGGCGCCGACCAACATCACCCCGTCCAGCATGGGGACGTTGTTGTGCGCGCCGGTGAAGAACTCGCTGGAGACGCGGGGCAGGTCCATGAAGTGCGCCACGTCGGGGTCGACGTCGAACTCCTGGCCCTCGATGTCGTCCTCATTGAGGTACTGGGCGCTCATGACACGGATCTCAGGGAACGCCTCGCGGACGGCCTCTTTGCCGGCGCGGTGGATGTAGTTGTTGGGCGCGATGTAGGTGAAAGGCGCGTGCCCCGGCCCAAAGATGTTCTGCCACTCGCGGCGCGCCAGCTTCAGCGCCTTGATCATCGGCTCGCGACGCATCCAGCCGGCGGTTGTGCCGTCACTGCGCCCGCCCTTGATGAGCGACTGGTGGTTGTAGCCGTGCAGCCCCACCTCATGGCCGAGCCGGATCGCCTCGCGCGCCATCCACAACGGAACGCCCTTGGCTGCAGCGGCGTAGAACGGCTCCGCGCTGAAGCCCTTGCCCTTGCCGTCGCGCGCCTGCGGGTCGCCCTTGTCCGCGACCGCGTCGTCGTAGCTGAAGATCAAGACAAACGTCATGCGCAGGCTGAACCGCCGTGCCATCGCCATCAGGTCCGGCCACCAGACCTTCTTGTAGAAGTCGGTGTCGGTCAGGTTGAACTCTTCTTTGATGGGGGATTTGGACACGCTCCACATCGGCTGTGGGCAGTCGTCTATATAGTAGACCAGCGCGTTGATGATGGGCGCCACGCCCACGCGCATGGACTGCAGCACGGTCTGCAGCACGCTGCCTCGCCACACCTTGCCGGTGTAGACCGCGTCGTTGCGGTAGAAGGTGCGGCCCTTGCCGTGGGTGCGCTTCCAGAGCACGGGCTGGCCCAGCTTTGTGGGCTCTCCCTCCACAACGGCGCCGGCCAGCACGACCGCGTCGTCGGTGATGGTTGTGTTGTTGACCTCCACGCCCTCGTCGCCGCCGTAGCCCGTGCCGCGCACGTGCAGGCCCTCAACGCCGGGGAAGAAGCCCCCCGCGTAGCGGATGCCTTTCACCAGGGTGGTGGACTCGCGAAATTTCTTGATGCCGAAGAGCTTGTCCCAGCCGGGGACCCGCACGGGGAACAGGGCCACCAACCCGCCGCCGTCCTCGTGGACCCAGCGCTCGATGCCGCGGATGATCGGCGCGGTCTCGTCGATCAGCCCGTTGTCGTACGACGCCAGCACGACGGTGCCGTAGCGGCGCAGGTCGAGGCGGCGCAGCGCGGCGAGGTCACGCATGTGCATGAAGTCCGCCTGCAGTCGCGAATACCGCACGATCCAGTACAGGTTGGTCTCCATGCTGTGTCCGGCGCCCGTGTCGGGATCGACCAGAAACAGCACGCGCGAGCTGTGCGTCCCCTGCGGGTACAGCGCCTTGGTTAGAAAAGGCCGCAGCTTCAGGTGCTCAGCGCCCGAATCGGACTCGTAGTAGCGGGTCAACGCCATACCGCCGCGCTCCGACGTGAAGACGACCGCCGACTGCCCCTGCTCCAGGTCGGTGCGGTCGATCACCAGATGCGCGTCGATGTCGCCGATCGGGCGGAAGCGGTAGTAGTGCCTGGTGTTGGCCGGGTCGGGCGCCTTGCCGCCCTTGAAGATGTCGGCGTTCTGCTCGGCGATCTTCAGCAGCTCGACCTTGTCGGTCCACTTGGCGTCGTACGCCACGCCCAGCAGGTGGAACACGGCGTTGATCTGGGACCACTCGACCCACTTCTCGGTCTGGTTGTCCTTATAGGCGCCGAGGTTATCCAGAACGACCACGCGGCGGCCGGCCAGCAGTTGCTGGTGAAGCCAGCGCAAGTAGATGTGCGGGTTGGGCATGCCCTCGTCGCTGAACGCCGTAACGATGCCGCGATATTGCGCCATCTCGGTCTCGCTGGGCAGCGCCTCGTTGACGTCGCGGACGTCCAGCCCCAGCTTGATGGCGCGCAGGCTGCCGCGGACTCGTTTCTCCAGAATCTCGGCTTTGTGGCGCTTGGAGGTGTCGGTGGAGTCAAAGAGGCCGAGAACTTTGACGGCCGGCCGGACGTACTCGAGCTCGATCGGCCCGCGGGCGTCGGCCGACGGGCTGGCGAGCAGTGTCGCGATCAGTCCCAGGACGCAGGTGTTGATTCTCATGATGGCGGTACCATATCCCGCATTTCTCACAAAGGCCACACGGCGAGGCGGGTGGCCTCGGGAGAAACGTGGGCGGTCAGAGGCGGGGCTTCAGGGCGACGAGGACGGCCGGCAGGATCAGCAGGTCGCCGACCAGCGCGACCACCATCGCCAATGACGTCAGAAGCCCGAAGTACACGATGCTTTTTACGCTGGCAAAGGCCAGGATCAGAAAGCCCAGGCTGAAGATGGTGGTCGTGGCGCCGATCGCCCGACCGCAGCCGATCGCAGTCGCGTCGCTGGCCACGATGAAGTCCCCGTCGGCGTTGCGCAGCTCGTCTCGGAAGCGGTGCAGGTAGTGGATGGTGTCATCGACGACGATGCCGATGATGATGGATGTAATCGTGACCGTGGCCACGTCCAGATTGACTCCGGCGACGCCCATCACCCCCAGCGTGACAAAGACGGGCAGCACGTTCGGCAGCACCGCCAGCGCCGTCATCCGCACCGAGCGGAAGAGCAGGCCGATCAGCAAAAAGACGACGACAAACGCGATGCCGAAGCTGAAGACCTGGGACTCCACCACGTAGTCCATCATCTTGACGTACAGCGGCAGATACCCGCTGGGCTCTACGGTCACGTTGTCGGGCAGGTGCTCTTTGGCCAGCCCCATCGTGCGCTCGATCAGGTCGCGATAGCCCTTGGCGCTGAGCACCGGCACCGACGCTGTAATGCGCGCCGTGCGCAGCTCCGCGTCCGCCAGCTGCAGGGTCTGGCCCTCCGGGTCGGAGCGATACGTCTCGACGTGCTCGGCGACCATCGCCTCGTTGTCCGGCACTTCGAAGGGGGCCGTGGCCGGGTCGTCGCTGTTGACCTGATGCAGGCGCGCCGTGATGTCCGCCAGACTGAAGACGTTGCGTACCTGAGGGTCGTCGACCAGGGCTTTCTGGAACGCGTGGATGCCGCGCAGAATGGCCGGCTGAGCGCTCAGCGCCTCGGTGCTGTCACCGCGCACCAGGATCTCCAGCGGGGTGAACGGACCGACCGCCGACTCCATGTGATCGCTGTCCAACCGCACCTCGTGATCGGCCGCTAAAAAGCCGAGGCTGTAGGTGTCGACCTCCACTTTGGACACGCCGTAGCCGGCCAGCAGGATCACCAGGCAGGTGACGCCCAGCACAGCCTCTTTGTTGGCCACTGAGAAGCGCCCGGTCCACGCCAGCAGCCTGCCTGCGGCGCCCTCGTCCGCCTCCGGTGGGCGCTTGAGCTTGAACGACGGGCGGCCCATGACGAACGCCGCCATGATGACCGAGGAGATAAACGCCAGGCCGATACCTACCGACGCGAAGATGCCGAGGTCCCGCACCACCGCCATGCGACTGGTGGCCAGCGCGGCAAAGCCGACCATGGTGGTCAGCGTCGTGAACAAGCACGGCTGTGTGATCGCGGCCAGCACCTTGGCGGCGTCTTCGTCGGGTCGAGCCGCGCGATAGCGGAAGATGTGGATGCAGTCGGCGATGCCCAAAATCAGCACCAGCACCGGCAAGGTCATGGTGACCATATTCTCGTCGTGGCCGGTGAACCCGTAGATGCCGCGCGTCATGATCAAGGCGCAGGCGACCGCGCCGATCGACGCGAGCACCGCCGCCAGGTTGCGAAACAGCGGCCACAGCAGCGCGAAGATCAGCAGAAATGCGCCGACCATGAAGATGGCGCCCTCGCGCTGGGAGATCAGGTTCAGCGCGTTGAAGATGACGCCGATGCCCGCCACATGGTGCTTCAAGCCCGAGCCGTCCAGCACGGTGTTGACCCGCTCCAAAATGCCGGGGCGGACCGCGTCGATGTCCTCGTTGGCCGCCATCTGCGCAAACAGCAGGGCCACTTTGTCGTCGCCCGTGACGAAGCGGTCGTTCAGGACCGGATCGCTCTCCACGGCCGCCTTCAGCTTTTCGGTGCCCGCCGCGTCCACCGGCCCGCCCATGGCGGCGTGGATATCCAGATTGACGCCGTCCGACTCGATCAGGCGCGCGTTGGACACGGAGAAGACGCGCTTGACGCCCTCGACCTTCTCGAGATCGGCCGTCAGCTGGTGCAGCTTGTTGAGCGTCTCGGCGCGCCAGATACCCTGATCGTCGACCACGGCCACCGCGACGACCTCGTCGTTGCCGAAGGTGTCCTGAAAGCGCTTGTAGGACTCCAGCGCGGGGTCCCCGTCGACAAACCAGATGTCCACCGAGTTGTCGATGCCCACCTTCACGGCCTGCGATCCGATGATGCCGGTGACGATCAGCAGCGCGATCAGCGCCGGCCAGCGGTTGCGTATCAGCAGGGCGATGAAGGATTCGAGCACGCGTGGATTCTCCTACCTAACGTGTTCGATGACCAGACGGCCGTAGAAGAAAGCGCGGTCGCCGGCGTGCAGCTTGGTCTCCAGCTCCGACCGGGCCTGAAGTCTGTCGGGCAGCTCGGCTCCGTCGCGCGGCACCAGCAGGTTCCAGTAGACCAGGCGTGCGCCCGCGTTGCTCTTGTCCGCGATGGCGGCAAGCAGGCCGTTGGCGTCGGCGCGCGGCATGTACTCAAAGCAGTCCGACAGGTTGTAGGCGGTGTACGCGCCCTTCTCCACCGACGACAGGTGGCCCGTGAGGTCGTCCTCCACGATACGAAGGCGGTCCAGACGCTCCCGAATGGTGAAGAAGTGCTCGTCGTCCAGGTATGCGGGCACCAGGTTGCGTCCTGTGATCGCGTACAAGAGGTATGGATTATCGGCCACCGTCAGGTCGCACAGGGCCTTCTTGGCGCGGCCCAAAAAGACGTCGCCGATGCTCTTTTCGGTCACCTGGTCGAAGAACGCGCGCTCTCGGCCGCGTCGCTCCATGACGAAGCGGCTGAAAAACAACCGAAAGAGCGTGCGCCACCGCCAGGTGTTCCAGGCGCGGTCATACAGCTCGCGCTGAGCCGGCAGGTCCGCCAGGGCGGCCATCTTTTGCACGGTGCTGGGCCACTGCACGAACGGTAGCAGCCGCGTGCGAAAGAGCGTGAGATAGCGCTCGAACTTGCCCGTATCCAGCACGCCGGAATCCAGCTCGCTCTGCGCGTTGTCCCAGGTCTGCTGTGCGGCCTGCGGCAGGTGTGGTCTGAGCGTGGCGTAGGTCTTCAGGCGGTCGGTCGCGGGCTCAATGCCCAGAAAGCCGCGAGCCTGCGCCGGCTCCAGGTGGCGGATGCAGGCGATCTTGAGGTGGCACAGGGCCAGCTGCGTGGTGTTGCGGTCCAACATGGTGACGCTGCGCGGGTCGTCCAGCAGCAGTGTGAGGCTGTTGTCGCCGGCCGCCGCGATGCTGAGCACGTCGTCGGTCGGCGTCAGCGCCAGGCCCGCGCGCAAGACCGCGTCGTCCTCCCACAGTCGCGCGTACAAAAGCGGGGGATCGTACGGCACTGTCAGTCTGCGGGACCTTCGACATCCAGGCGAACTGTGCCCGCCTTGCCGTCCAGCTCGACCCACTGCTCGTCCTCGATGCGCTCCAGCAGCCCGGCGATGCCGACCACGGTGGGGATGCCGAACTCGCGCGCGACGATCGCCGAGTGGGACAGCGCGCTGCCTCGCTCGACCAAAAGCCCGCCGCACGTCGGAAACAGCGGGACCCAGCCGGGATCGGTGCGCTCGCAGACCATGACCTGGCCGTCCAGGTTGATGTCGTCTTTGGGCGAGTGAATGACGCGCGCCGTGTTGCGTACGACGCCCGGTGCGCAGCCCAGGCCGGTGAGGACGTCGCCCTCGGGGATGACGATCTCCTCGTCGCCCGCAAACGTGTTGCCCAGGTGGACCCCCCCGCGGGTCTCAAAGCGATCGGCGGGCGCGGGCAGCTTGCGATAGCGGGCGAACTCGGTCTTGCGCACCGGCACCGTGGCGCGCGCGTCGATGCCGCTGGTGGTGCCCTCTACGATGCCCAGGACCTCGTCCACCTCCAGGTAGAACACGTCGTCGGCGCGGTCCAGCAGGCCGGCGCGCACGAAGTGGCTGCCCAGGGCGCGGAAGATGCGTCGCACCAGGCCGAAGACGCGCGTGCGGGCAAAGCGCAGGTTCTCGCGCTCTTTGACGTGCCGGCGGGCGCGGCGCAGCACCCAGTTGAACAGCCAGCGCTTCTTCCACGGGACGTTGACCTCGGCCTCGGCGGCTTTGCGCACACGCTGCTCGCGCGCCTCCATCGACTCGACCGTGAGGTCGGGCCGGGCCACGAAGTTGCGCAGCGTGGCGATCACAAACCCGGGGTCGTCGCGCAGCGAGCGGGTCTCCAGCTTCAGCTCTTCCATGCAGCGGTCGCCGAAGCGGTCCAAATACGTGGTCAGCCAGGTGTTCAGCGCCGGATGCTCGGCTACGCGAGCCAGCACGCCCGTGTCGTCGTGCTGCTCAAAGAGGGCTGTCAATGCGGCGCTTTTCCGGATCTCGGCCGCCATCTCCATCGCGTGCCGCGTGGGCAGCGTGGACTCCATGCCCGGCTCGCCGCACAGCAGATCGTTGTGGCGCTCGTCGGCCATGCCCTTGAGCACGCCGAAGAAGATCATCGCGTAGAAGTCGTTGATGATCGGGGCTTTCCAGTTGAGCAGCAGCCGGCGCTGCAGGTCGCGATAGGCGCGCACCAACTCGGTGGGCGGCGTCGCCTCCAGATCCTGCGGGTGGTATTGCTCGTACGCCTCCTTGAACAGCGCCTTGAAGCGCTCGGTGCGCTTGCCCAGCGTCATCAGCGCTTTCACCAGCCGCCACACCAGGTAGAAGATGCGCAGCTTGCCGACGCCGCCCGATGTGGGTGCCTCGGCCTCTTCCAGGTCCGCCTTTTTGCGGACGCCCATCATCTGCTCCATGAAGCGCTTGTTGTATTTGGCGCCCGGGAGCAGGGCCACGCACTGGTACCAGGAGTCCAGCCGATAGTAGATGCGGCCGCGGATGAGGCCGATCATCGACTTGAACGTGGCGTCGTTTTCGTCGATGAGCTCGTCGCTGACGCCCATGACCTCGCAGAACTGGCGATAGACCGTCTCGTAGGCGGCGCGCGCGAAGCTGTAGGTCAGCGGCGTCGTGATCCCCGAGTAGGACTCGATGATGTTGGAGTTGTCCCAGGTGTAGACCCGGCCTGTGCGGGGCCCGATGCCGGTGAGCGGGCGGGTCTGCAGCAGCGCGATCTCGCCCGCGCCGTCCACGGCCCACTCGATGTCCTGGGGCAGGCCGAAGTGAGACTCCAGCTTTCGGCCCATGCCGGCAAGCGTGCGCGCCTGGGCGTCGGTGAGGCAGCGCTGTGACCGCTTTTCCGCGGGCACCGGCAGGATCGCGGTGCCGCCGTCTGTGTCGCGGTCCACCATCTGCGCCTTGTCCACGACCTCGGCGTCCACCGCCTCGCCGTTGACCCGGTACGTGTCCGTGTCCGCGTGTCCGGCGACGACACCCTCGCCCAGCCCCCAACCGGCGCTGACCAGCACGTCGCCGTTTTTAGCGTCTGCGGGGTCGGCCGTGAACATGACGCCGGACGCTGCCGACGGAAACATGCGCTGCACGACCACGGCCATGCGGTTTTCGGTGGGGTCGATGCCGTGATGCTCGCAATACGCGCGCACCCGATCGGAGTTCATCGACAGCTTGCAGGTTTCGACGGCCTGTATCAGCGCGTCGTCGGTCTCGACGCACAGCACGGTGTCAAACTGGCCGGCAAAGCTGGTGGTGCTGGCGTCCTCGGCCACGGCGGAGGAGCGTACGGCCACCGGCTCGCTGCACAGCGTTCGACGGGCCGAAACCAGGGTGTCTCTGTCGACATCGGCGCCCACGGGGATCACGAAAAACTCGGGCACCGGCATGCCCAGCTCGCGCAGCGCCATGAGCTGCGCGCCCTTGCCACCGACTTTAGCGCGCGGCGCCATGCCCTCTTTGATCAGCTCCATGCGACCCCCAGGCGGGCGATGCCGTCCGCCGCGACCAGGATGTAGATGACGAGCGCGCCCAGTGTGGAGGTGTTCTCCGACAGCTTGGCGTTGGAGGCGGTCGGATCGCTCATGAAGCGGCCCGGTCCGGCCAGCATGGCGAGCCCGACGACCGCCAGTCCGATTTTGGCCCAGGTGGCGGTGAGCAGCGGCAGCGTCACGGCGACGGCGACGACCTCGAAGCCGATGAGCAGAAGCGCCGCGTTCTTGATCCCGAGCGCCTTGGTGTACGTCTCCTGACCCTCGATCTCGTCCGCCGGCGCGCGCAGCTTCCGTCCTATTTCAAAGCCCAGGCAGGTGAACGTGGTCACCAGCAGGTACCAGATGACCGGCTCGGGAAACGCGGTCTGGCCCAGGACAAGCACAAACGTGTAGCAGATCATGAGCCCTGCGATGGGGTTGTGGCTGAGGGCGTACGCCACCATGTGCTTATTGAGCCACTCGGAGACGCCGAACTCGTAGTACATCCCGACGCTGAACAGGATGAACGCCAGCACCCACAGCATCACCTCCACCCCGAAGACGACGTTCATGCCCAGCTCCAGCACGATGGCGATCGTCGCGTATTTGCGTAGGTCCGCCAGGGTGATGAGCCCGCGGGAGAGCACGCGATCGGGGTGCGCGATCAGGTCCCGGTCGTAGTCTTTATGCTCGTCGAAGACGCGCAGGTGAAAGAAGCCGAGCAGGATGGTGACGGTGGCGATCGCCTGCGGCCAGGAGATGGGCACCGGCTGTCCGGTAGACGCGGCGGCGGCGGCTCCGGCCCCGATCACCATCGCTCCGATGAGCAACAGGTATGCGACAACGGGAAAGCGCTCGGCCAGATACTGGCTGAAGGGCGAGTTCATAGCGGCCGGACAATAGCCCGAAATTGGCGGGCCGACCAGCCCAATGTTACTAGTGATTCCATGGACGTAGGGCTCGAACTAGTCGACAGCTTTCTGGCTTCTTTGAAGGTCGAGCGTGGGCGTTCGGCCAACACGCTGGCGGCCTATCGCAGCGACGTGATGCGCTTTTTGCAGTGGCACGACCCCGACAGCGAGCCGACGCCGCTGGAGATGGAGGGGTACGCGCAGCATCTCGTCGCCGAGGGGCTGGCTCAGCGCTCCATCGCCCGGGCGTTTAGCGCGCTGCGCACGTTTTTTGCGTGGCTGCGGGAGGACGAGCGCATGGCGACGGACCCCATGGCCAATATGGTGCGGCCACGCATGGGGACCAAGCTGCCGGACGTGCTGTCGATCGCCGAAATCCAGCAGCTGTTGGGGGCGGCGGATGGCGTGGGGCCGCGTGCGCTGCGTGATCGGGCCATGCTGGAGCTGATGTACGCGGCGGGCCTGCGTGTCAGCGAGCTGATCGGCATCGACGTGCGCGAGGTGAACCTGCATCGCGGCTTTGTGTCGGTGATCGGCAAAGGCGACAAGCAGCGCCTGGTGCCTCTGGGCGAGGCGGCCATGCGGTCGGTGCGCGTGTGGCTGGATCAGGGCCGCCCGACCTGGCTGAGCGGTGGACGGCGCGCCGACGAGCTGTTCTTGACGCCGCGTGGGAAGCCGATGACCCGGCAGGCGTTTTGGAAGCGGTTGAAGGTGCTGGCGCTGAAGGCGGGCATCGCCAAGCGCGTGACGCCACACACGCTGCGGCACTCTTTTGCGACGCACCTGCTGGCGGGCGGCGCGGATCTGCGGACGGTGCAGGTCTTGCTGGGCCACGCGGACATAACCACGACGCAGATCTACACCCACGTGGACCGCTCTGAGCTGCGCCGGATGTACGATAGGTATCACCCCCGAGCCTGAAACCGTGTTATTGGGACGCCGTGCTGGACGCGGACACCATGGCCCGGATCCTGATGGGGCTGATGACGTTGATCATCAGCTTGTCGGTGCACGAGTGGGCGCATGCCGCGACGGCGTTTTGGCTGGGGGATGACACGGGTGCGCGGGAAGGCCGCCTGACGCTGAATCCGGTCAGCCACATCGACCCGATTGGCTCGTTGATCTTGCCGGGCTTCATGCTGCTGCAGGGCCCGTTTCTGTTGGGCTGGGCCCGCCCGGTGCCGTTCAACCCGCTCAACTTTACGCGTAAGTACCGCATGAAGACGTCGACCATGCTGACGGCGGCGGCCGGTCCGGCCTCCAACCTGGTGCTGGCGGTCGTGTCGGCGTTTGGGATCACGGTCGCGGGCTGGTTTGGAGTCGAGCTGCTGGCGTCCGAGCCGGGGTCCACCCAGCGCGCGGTGGCGGAGCTGTTGTTCATGCTGGTCCAGCTGAACATCGTGCTTGTGATTCTGAACCTGATTCCGGTGCCGCCGCTGGACGGGCACAAGGTGGCGATGGGGCTGCTGCCGGACCACCTGGCGCGCCGGTATGATCGGTTTTTGACCGACAACAAGGACTTCGTGCTGATTGGGCTGTTGGCGGTGCTGTTTTTGGGGGGTGAATATCTGTTTGCGCCCGTCGCACCGATAATGAGCGCCATCTTCTGGATGACGGGAGTGGGTTGATGGGTGACGCGGTACGACTTCAGAAGTTTCTCTCCGCTGCGGGCATCGCAAGCCGTCGCAAGGCGGAGGTGATGATCACGGCGGGGCGCGTAAGCGTGAACGGCAAGAAGTGCACCGAGCTGGGCACCAAGGTCGACCCGAGCAAGGATGCGGTGTCGGTGGACGGCACGCCGGTGAAGAGGCCGGAGCTGCTGTACTACTTGATGCACAAGCCCCGGGCCACGCTGTGCACGGAGAGCGATCCGGAGGGTCGTGACCGCGTGCACGATCTGCTGCCCAAGCACCTGCCGCGGCTGTTCACCGTGGGCCGGTTGGACTACGACACCGAGGGTGTCCTGCTGTTTACGACGGACGGTGAGCTGGCCAAGGCGCTGACCGACCCCAAGCAGGCCGTGACGCGCGTGTACGAGGTCAAGATTCAGGGTGAGCCCGACCCGCACCTGCTGCGCCGGTTCAACGAGGGGCTGCGCCTGGATGACGGGCGGCGCACCAAGCCGTCGCCGACGGAGCTGATCAAGCGGACAAAAACAAACGCCTGGTACGAGGTGGTGCTGACCGAGGGCATGAACCGGCAGATCCACCGGATGGCCATGGCGTGCGGACGCACCGTGCTGAAGATTCGGCGTATCGCCTACGGGCCGGTCAGGCTGGGGGCGCTGAAGCTGGGTCGGACGCGCCAGCTGACGCCGATGGAGGTCGGCGGGCTGATCAACGAGGCCGGGCTCAAGGGGCGACGTCGCGCCGCCAAGTTCAAGGACGCGCACGACGAGCGTGATGTCCGAAAGGCCAAAGCCAAGGCAAAAGCGGGTGGGAAGCCCAGGTCGAAGGGCGGGGGCAAGCCGAAGCCTAAATCCGGGGGTCGCCCGGATACATCATCACGTCGCCGATCTGGACCCCGTCGAAAACAACCGCAAGGTAAATGAGGTTGGGCCCGTCCGCGGGCACGTCAAAGCGGTGCTCGCTGCCGGCCGGCTTGGTCGCCAACTCACCGGTGCGGACGACGGTGCCGTCCTCGTCGATGAACGAGCCCTGAACGGGCAGTACGTACTCCACGCCGATGTGTTTGTGGGTCGGGAACTCGCCGCCGGCCTCGATCTCGACAAAGCCGACGATAGCGGTGGCCAGCTGCGGGCCGATGCCGTCTTCCAGGTGGAACAGCCGGACGCCGGGCGCGGGACCCTCTTCCCAGGAGCTGGGATCGTCGATGCCGAACAGAAACGCCCGCGCTGTCTCGGCGGTGCTCTTGATGACGTCGGCAACGGCGTCGACGAACGCCTCGAAGCGGCACTCGGTCGCGATGCGGGACATCAGCTTTTGTTTGATGGCGTCGGGCGGCGGTGCCTCGTCCGGCAGCGCAAGCGCCAGCGTGGACCAGGCAGCCTCAGCCTCGGCCACCGCGCTGGCACATCGCACGCAATCGGCAACGTGTGTGTCGGCTGTGGCCGTCTGAGCCTCGCTCAGGGCGCCCAGGACGTAATCGTCCAGTATGTCATCGATATGACTAATCATTTACTACCCGGCTCCCCGCACCAAGATGACCTTCAACTTGGATCGGGCTGCCGCCACCCTTGATTTTACTGTCCCGATTGGGACCCCTATCCGCTCAGCGACCTCTGAGGAGCTCAATCCCTCGAAATAGCTGAGTATTACAACTGTTCTCTGCTCATCCGGCAGCTCGTCGAGAGCCTTGCGCACGCGCTGGCGGTCGGGCGCCAACGAGGGGTCTTCCCCGCTGGGCTTGTCGGCCAGTCGCCTGCAATCGTCCAGGAGCACTTGTTTTGTCATGCGCGCAGAGCGTCTGCGGTCGATGGCGCGGCTGCGCATGCGTACGAGCAGCCACGTTTTGACGGTTCCGCGCGCCCGGTCATAGGTGCCGGCGCGGCGCCAGACCTCCAAAAACACGTCGTGCAGAAGGTCTTCAGCCTCGCGGCGCTGCCCGAGAATGCGTTGAGCAACCGCCAACATCACTCCACAGTAGCGGTCGTACAGGCTCGAGAACGCGTTCCGGTCCCCACCGGCCATCGCGCTCACGAGAGCAATATCGTCCACAGTATGCAACGTGCGTTTTTCTATCAGACTGCTCGAATCAGCGTCAATTAACCCTCCCGTCAGCTCAACAAGTCCATGATCACCCGGTCCTTTCTTTCCGTCATCAACAGCGATACGACTGGCCGCTCAGATCGGATCGAACAAAGTGGAATAAGCGTGGAGAAAATCGCATTTGATCGCGCCCCGCGGCATGGGGCGCTCTGGAAGCTGGTGGAGCCGGAGCTGCCGCCTGGGGAGCTTGCCCACGATCAGCACCACATCCAGCGCGTATATATCTGGGCCGTGCGGCTGGCGCCCGAGGCGGGGGCCGATGTCGATCTGTGTGGCGCGGCGGCGCTGGTGCATGACCTGGTGCCCATACCCAAGGACTCGCCCGAGCGGTCCCTGGGAGGCGAGAAGTCGGCGGCTGCGGCCGGCCCGGTGCTGGCGGCGGCCGGGTACACGGACAGCGAGGCAGAGGTCGTGATCGAGGCGGTGCGGACCTCCAGCTGGTCGCGCGGGTTCGCCCCGTCGGGCCCCGTGGGGGTCGTGTTGCAGGACGCTGATCGCCTGGACGCGATTGGCGCCGTGGGCATCGCGCGGACCTTTGCCTGCGCTCAGGACATGTCGACCGGTGAGAACCCGGGCCGCTTCTACGACCCGCAGGATCCGGTGGCGCAATCCGACCGCGCTCTGGATGACCGTCGCCAGGCGGTTGATCACTTCCGCCGAAAGCTGCTCAAGCTGGCTGCCGGGATGCATCTGCCGACCGCAAAACGTGAGGCTGCGGTCCGACACGCGGCAATGCAGGCCTTCCTCGACGAGCTGCGTCGTGAGCTAGTAGAATAGTCTCCAACCATGCTGGTCACCCTGACGCGATACGACGTTGAGGAGGCGCGGCGCACAGAGTTCTCCACGGACCAACGGCGGTGGGAGAAGCTGGAGCGCGCGGACGGCTTCGTGTGGCGTGGGGGCGGGTGGTCCGAGGACGACACGGCCACGGTGATCTCCTTGTGGCAGGACCTCAAGGCCTTCAAGAAGTTCAAGGAGGCGTCGGGCGCCAGCACGCGGAAGCGACCGTACAGCCGCGTGCGGACGACCCCGTGGAAGCTGGTCAACGAGATCCCGGGCCGCGCCCCGATGCTGCGGCTGGCGCTTGTGCGCGGCCGCTTTATGAGCGTGCTCCGCTGCCAGGTCAAAGAGAACAACGTGCGCCATTTCGTCTCCCAGCAAAACGACGTCTGGACCCCCGGCCTGTCCGTGGCTGACGGGATGCTGGGCGGCGTCTTCGCGTCGGGTCAGGGCAACTGGTTTCTGGTCTTCTCGATGTGGCGCGACCAGGCGGCCTATTCGGCTGCAGAGGAGCATGTGTTTCCCGACCTGGCGAGCCGCTCAGGCGCCCGAGGCGACGTTCTGGCGGTCCGGCGCTACACAGCTGCAGTAGAAACGAGTTG
>CAZJHX010000194.1:0-18392 GCA_964545715.1 uncultured Myxococcales bacterium | reverse complement strand
CATCGGTTCTCTCCCTGGGTGCGCTGTAAATCTCCCCGCTCCCGAAAATAGCATGAAGCAGGCCAAGACCCGGCAATGCTGCTCAGTGTCACGTTTTGGTGGATTTGGGTGCCGGAGTGACCCTGACCCGGTCGTCACACCTGTCAAAGACTTTTACGCCAGCTCGGCGGCCAGCGCGCGCGCCTCGAGCATATTGTCCTCGATGGAGCAGTAGGTCCAGCCGCCGTACCGCCCAAGCGAGTGCACTCCCTTGTCGCGCAGCGCCGCCGACTTCAGTGCAAAGTCGGCGCGCGAGGCCTGCGTGATGTGGACGTACGCCGGGTCGAGCACCACGCTGTGCCACGAGACCAGCTTGTGATCCTCACAGATGCCTATCTTTTTCAGATCACCCAGGACGCGGTCCAGCCACTGCTGCGTGTCGCCTGGATCGGCGTCCCGCTCCAAGCCGATCTCCACGTACAGGCTCATCCGGTCGGTGTGGAAGATGTTGTCGTAGAACCCCACACGATAGAAGCAGTACTCGCGCTCCGGGATGTACAGCCAGTGGTCCTCGTATGCGCCCTTCCGGTCGAAGCCCAGGTTGAAGATCAGCACCTTGTTCCACGTGTAGACCGCCGGGTCGTGCTCTACCGCGGCGGCGCGCAGCAGCTTGTCGAAGGGCATTGACGAGATCACATGCTCGTACTGGATCTCGCGCTTGGTGGTCGTCGCGATCCGACGGTCCACATCGATGCCGGTCAGGGCTTCGCCATAGTGAATGTTGGCGTCCGGCAGGTCATGCAGCAGCGCGTCGATATAGCGGATGGCGCCCCGCCGTGGGTACGTGAACGTGGCGTTGTAGCTCTGGTTATCGGGGCGCTTGAAGTTGCGGATGATGTCGTCCACGTCGGCGTACGGAAAGAACCGGCCCATGGCGTCCACGTCCAGGCGGTTCATCGGGCACGCGTACAGCTTCTCGTTGTACGGGATCAGAAAGCGCTCGGCGATGCCCCGACCAAAGCGCGCGTACAACATATCCTCGAAAGAGCGGATGTCGCGGTCCGCGTCTCTGAAGTACAGATCGTGCAGGCAATCGATGAAGTCGGGCTGAGGCAGCTGATGGATGTTCTTCTGAAACGGAAAATCGACGCGCGTGCCCTGATACAGCACGCCGGATCGCTTGACGACCGTATCGACCTCGTCCGCGTCCATCCGGTCGCACAGGTACCGCTCGATGTCCTTGTTGCGGAAGTGGAAGAAGTGTCCGCTGTAGTCCCAGACGAAGCCGTCCTGGGCCACCGTCTTGCAGTAGCCGCCCGGCTCGGTGTCCTTCTCGAGCACCATCCACTGATCGGTGGACGCCTCGGTGAAATTGGCGAAAGCAAGCCCGGTGACGCCGCTGCCGACTATGAGGAAGCGCGTGGAGTCCATGACCACAAACCGTTACCATGCTTCCTCGGTGGCCGGTAGGGCCACTCCCCGCAGAGGAGTGCTTCGTGATCCGATTGCAGATTTTGCTGAGCGCGTTGGCGATCATGGTGTCCGGTTGCCAGGGCGGGCTGATCCCCACGCCGTCCGGCGCGTCCGACGAGGCGATGAGCGGCAGCGCGGACGGACCCGGCAGCGATGACCAGGGCGACCCGCCGCTGGATGTGGGCATGGCCGCCGGCGAAGACGTCGCGGTACCCGACGATCCGCTGCCCAAGATCTGTCGCAGCGGCACCTCGGCCTGGCAGCCTGGCGTTTCGGCATTTACCGACGTAACCGCCCAGAGCGGCCTGCCGGAGCTCGGGGTCACCGGCGTCCGCGTCAGTACGGCCGACATCGATGGCGACGGCCTGCCCGACCTCAGCATTCGCAACCACGCCGTGGGCGAGCGCGACGACTTTGCCGGTGGCAAGCGCTTCACCTGGCTGTTGCGCAACAAGGGTGGGCTGGCGTTTGAGGACATCACCGAGAGCAGCGGCTTCACCACGACCCGCAAGGGTGAGCAGGGTCGCACGACCCACATCGTGATCTGGGGCGACGTGGACAACGACGGCGACATGGACGCTTTCAGCGGGACCAACTGGTCGGACCCCGCCAAGGACAACGGCGACCGTAGCGAGATCATGCTCAACGACGGGTCGGGCAAGTTCACGCTGATAGACATCAACCCCTTTGCAGACGAGCCCGAGTCAGCGGCCTTCGCCTCAGCGTCGTTCACCGACGTCGACAAAAACGGCCGCCTGGACCTGTGGATTGGGGCAGACACGCTGGGCCAGGAGATCGCCGAGGACCGCCTCTACGCGGGCGACGGCACGGGCTTCTTCTCGGACGCCACCAGCTCCTACGGCCTGAACCTGGGGCCCTGGACCACGCTGGGGCCGATCAACTCCGCCAACGTCCGCCGCCGGTCCTGGGGCACCACGGTCTGCGACGTCAACAACGACGGCTGGCCCGACCTGCTGTCCTCGAGCTACGGCCGGTACTTCAACGGGCTGTGGCAGAGCCAGAACGGCTCATACATCAACCGCTCCCTGGAGTCCGCGGTCGGCGCCGACCATCGGGCCGATTGGTCGACCAACTTCAACGCGCAATGCTATTGCCAGCTGATGCCCGAAGCCGCGGATTGCGCCGACGTACCGGCCCCGCCGACGTTCTTCCCGTGCACCAGCGTCGACAAGCTGCGCTGGAATCACGAGTACGACCGCGAGCCCTTCCGCCTGGGCGGCAACACCTTCTCCACCATCTGCGGCGACGTCGACAACGACGGTGACCTGGACCTGATGCACCTGGAGATCGTGCACTGGGACGTCGGCGAGAGCTCCGATCCCAGCGAGCTGCTGCTCAACGACGGCGCTGCGGACCCGGTCTTCTCTCGGCCCGGCGGCGGCGTCACCGGCCTCAACCGAGACTGGGACCGCGTCGACTGGAACGCCGGCGACATGAGCGGCGCCTTCCTGGACTTCGACAACGACGGTCGGCTGGACATCTACATCGGCAGCTCGGACTACCCGGGCACCCGTGGCTTCCTCTTCCACCAGAGCGCGTCGGGCACCTTCGAGGAGGTCTCAATCGCCGACGGCATCGACCATCCGCGCTCTCACGGCGTCGCCGCGGCTGATTTCGACGGGGACGGTGACCTGGATTTGGTCGTGGGTCACGGCCGCTTCCGCTGCGAGAACGATCCGACCTGCTACGACACGCAGGAGGTGCACATCTTCCGCAACGACATCGGGGCCGCCTCCAACTTCGTGCAGCTCAAGCTCGTCGGGGCTCAGGGCACCAATAAGTCCGCTATCGGGGCGCGCGTGACGGTCACCGCGGGCGGCGTCTCGCAGACTCGCGAGGGCGGCGGCGGCTACGGCCATTACGGTCTCCAACACGGCACAGTGCTGCATTTTGGCCTTGGCTCGGCGTGCGAGATCGACAGCGTGGAGGTGCGCTGGCCAAACGCCGCCGGTGCGGTCGAGACATTCGAGGGCGTCCAGGCTAACTACAGGGTCCTCTTGACTGAGGGAGGGGAAGTGGACTACAGGGCCGATCTGCTATAAAAAAAGCGGGCCCAAGGTGACCCGAGTCAGAAGGAAGCTGATGATCGACTTACTAAGAGCCCTGGCCTCGAATCTTCGATGGAGCTGGCACACGCCGACGCAGGCGCTTTTTGCCGCTGCCGACCCCGACGGATTCCAGGCTGCGCGCGGCAACCCCTACACGTGGTTGGCCGCGGTGGGCGACGAGGGCGCAGTCGCTGCGTTTGAGGCGGCCGGACTCGGTGACGCACTCAGCCGTGAAGCGTGGGCGCTGCAAGAGTATCTGGACGCGCCCTGCATCGACGCACCTCCAGTGGCGTATTTCTGCATGGAGTACGGGCTGCACGAGAGCCTGGCGATCTACTCGGGCGGGCTGGGCATCCTGGCCGGCGATCACGTCAAGCAGGCCTCCGACTCCCGCCTGGACTTCGTCGCACTGGGCTTCCTCTACACCGACGGCTACCTCAAGCAGGAGATCGACGCCAAGGGCCGCCAGGTCTCCGGGTCCTCCAAGCTGGTTCGCGGCGATCACCCGCTGGTGAAGCTGGACAACACGGTCATGGTCAACTCGCCCGTCGGCGAGCTGCACGCCGATGTGTACGAGGTCCGCGTCGGGCGCTCCCGCCTGCTGCTGCTGGATCCGGACGTCGACCGCAACACCAACCCCGCGCTGCGCAGCCTGTGCCGCCGCCTCTATGGCGGGGACAGCGTCACGCGCATTCGTCAGGAGCTGCTGCTGGGCATCGGTGGACACCGCCTGCTGGTCCAGCTTGGCCTCGACGGCCGCGTCCTACACATGAACGAGGGCCACTGTGCCTTTGCGTTGGCCGAGGCCGTGCGAGCCGGTGAGGCCAAGTCCGGTGATCGTGACGCCGCGGTCGCCGCGATCCAGTCCCGCGCGGTGTTCACAACGCACACGCCGGTCCCCGCCGGCCACGATCGGTTCGGTCCCAAGCTCGCGCGCGCGCACGTTGAGGCCGCTTTTGCCGAGGACGCCGACTTCGTGGAGTGGGCCCTCGAACAGGCCCATGAAGAGGACACCGCCGAGGACGCGATCTGCATGACGGTGCTGGCACTGAATCTGGCCGATCGCCGCAACGGCGTCAGCGAGATCCACGGCCGCGTCTCGCGCGAGCAGTGGCCCGGGTTTGAGATCAACTACGTCACAAACGGCGTGCACGTCGGCAGCTGGGTCGCCGACGAGATCGTCCAGCGCACCTCCGACGACGATATCTGGGCTATTCGCAACGAGCTGCGCCGTCGCCTGATCGCCTTTGCACGCAAACGTCTTCTCGCCATGCCCAAGAGCTGCCGCACCGGCACGCCCGAGGCGCTGCGCGACGACATCCTGACTATTGGCTTTGCGCGCCGCTTTGCGCCGTACAAGCGCGCCAACCTGCTGCTGCAGAACAAGAAGCGCCTGGTGAAGCTGCTGACCAACGAGGATCGTCCGGTGCAGATCCTGTTCGCCGGTAAGGCCCATCCGGCCGACGGCAACGGCAAGAAGCTGATTCAAGAGGTCGTTCGCGCGGCCAAGAGCCCCAAGTTCGGCGGGCGCATCCATTTGCTGCCCGACTACGACATGGAGGTCGGCCGCATGATGGTGATGGGCTGCGACGTGTGGCTCAACAACCCGCGGCGCCCGTTGGAGGCCAGCGGCACCAGCGGCCAGAAGGCGGCGATGAACGGCTGTCTGAACCTGTCCGTACCCGATGGCTGGTGGCCAGAGGGCTACGACGGCTCCAACGGTTGGGAGATCGGCCCGGACGTGGGCGAAGCCGACGACGATATTCAGGACAAAGCTGACATCAAGTCGCTGTTCGAACTGCTCACCGACACCGTTGCGCCGCTCTTCTACGATCGCAACGATCACGGCGAGAGCGCAGGCTGGTCCAACGCGGCACGCCGGTCTATCGGCACCATCACGGCCGGGTTCAGCGCCGAGCGCATGCTCAACGACTACATCGAGCAGTACTACAAGCCCGCCGGGAGCTGATCCGCTGGCAATTGCCCTACCGGTTCTGATCGTCGTTTTGTCGGCGGTGGCGATCCGCTACGCCTGCGATGCGTTCGAACCGGCGGCCGATTTCCTGGGTCGCAACATGCCCGCCGGCGTCAAAGGCGCCACCATCAACGCCGTCGGCAGCTCGCTGCCCGAGCTCTTTACGTCGGCCATGTTCTTGTTCGAGTTCGCGGACCGCGACGGGTTCGCCGCGGGCATCGCCACCTGTGCCGGCAGCGCCGTATTTAACGTCGCCGTCATCCCGGCGTGCTGCGTGCTGGCGGTGGCCGCGATCGGCGTCAAGCAGCCCGACGGCACGCGCAAGCGCATCTCCCACATCAAGATCGACCGCCGCTTCCTGGTGCGCAACGGCGTCTTCTTTTTGCTCGGCGAGCTGGTCCTCATCTCGCTGCTGTCCGAGGGCAACCACCATGGGCCCATCGCAGGGGTCTCCCTCGTCGCGGTGTATGCGGTCTATCTGCTTTCGTTGTGGGGGGTTACGCGTGACTACGTGGCGCCCGAGCCCGAGCCCGAGACCGTCGATGACTCCCCGCGCCGCGAGCGCGCCAGCAACCTGTCGTCTCTGATCGAGCCATTCTTCGACAAGGTCCTGTTTCGCGGCCGGCCGTTCACTACCGCGGGCGCCTGGGGCGTCATCTCGCTGTCGGTCGCTGTGTTGGGCGTGGCCTGCCACTATCTGGCCCAGGCCGTGGTCGACGTCGCAGACTACCTGGAGGTGGCGCCCTACTTCACCGCGCTGATCCTGGCGGCGGCCGCGACCAGCATCCCGGACACCATCCTCAGCGTCAAAGACAGCCTCAAGGGAGAGTACGACGACGCCATCGCAAACGCGGTTGGCAGCAACACGTTCGACATCGGCATCGGCATCGGCCTGCCCCTGCTCGTGTACACGCTGATCTACGGCCACGTGGAGGTCAGCGACCCCAAGGGCATCATCTGGCTGCTCTATGTACTGATCTTCGTCACAGTCGTTTCGCTGGGGATCTTCCTTGCGAGCAAGCGTGTGGGGCGCAAGCGCGCCTTCTCAATGCTGGCCATGTACGGCGCTTTTGTCGTGTGGATCATCGGCACGGCCTCGGGCTGGTGGCCCGGTTCACCTTAAGGCCGGTAGCGTCGGGCCCGTACACTTGGGCATGAGCACCCCAGCTTACATAGACAACCTCGACGGCAAAGGCGCCCTTGGCGAGATCAAGAGCCAGCACGAGGACCATGTCCTTATGCTCGAGTGCGCCGGCCTGGCCGAGACGTTTGATGAGGACGAGTTGAGCGCGATAGCCAACTACCTCACCGCGTTTCGCGCCGGTCACAAGCACAAGCTGTTTCGTCAAGGCGATCCCAGCAACGTCGCGTGGATCATCGCCTACGGCGTCGTCGAGCTGACAACGTTGGACGGCACCGGCCGTCGCGTCGCGACCACCGAGCTGGACGTCGGCGACGTCTGCGGCGACCTCGAGTTCATCGACGGTGAGTTTCGCGGGTCCACCGCCGCCGTCATCAGCGACAACGCTATCCTGCTGCACCTCAGCCGCGACAGCTATGACAAGCTGTGCCACGAGCACCCCGAGATCGGGCACAAGCTGATGGTCCGTCTGGCCAAAGACATCTGTGCGCGTCTGCGCGCGACCAGCACAAACCTGACCGGCCTCTACCGCGCTAAGTAGCAAACGCCCCCCCGACCGGCTAATATCCGCCGGCCATGCCCCGCATACTGATCAAGGACTGCCTGGCCATCGCCACGATGGATGATGCCGGCGCCGAATACCACGACGCCGACCTGTTGATCGATGGCAGAACCATCGAGGCGGTGGGGCCTGCGGTGGCGGCGGCGCTGCAAGACAATCCCGACGTGGACGAGGTCATCGACGGCCGCTGGAAGGTTGCGCTGCCCGGCTTCGTCAACACGCACCACCATATGTTTCAGACGCTGACCCGGGCCGTTCCGGCGGCTCAGGACGCCAAGCTCTTCGACTGGCTCAAGACGCTGTACCAGGTGTGGCGCAAGATGACGCCCGAGTGTGTTCACGTGAGCGCGCTGATCGGCATGGGTGAGCTGCTCCTGACCGGGTGCACCAGCAGCAGCGACCACTTCTACCTGTTTCCGCGCGGCGCGCCCCAGGACCTGTTGGACAACACGATCCGGGCGTCGCAGGAGCTGGGCATGCGCTTCCACCCCACCCGCGGCTCGATGAGTCTGGGGGAGTCGGAAGGCGGACTGCCTCCCGATGACTGCGTGCAGACCGAGACGGCGATCCTGGCGGACTGTGAGCGCGTGATCGGCGCCTGGCACGACCCGGAGCCGCTGTCGATGTGTCGCGTCGGTCTGGCGCCGTGCTCGCCGTTTTCGGTGACCACCGAGCTGATGGTTCAGTCGACCGAGCTGGCCCGTGAGCGCGGACTGCGCCTGCATACGCACCTGGCCGAGACCAAAGACGAAGAGGACTTCTGCCTGGAGGTCCACGGCCTGCGGCCGCTGGGCCTGATGGAGAAGCTGGGCTGGATGGGCGACGACGTCTGGTTCGCCCACGGCGTGCACTTTGACGACGGCGAGCTGGGCGCGCTGGCCCGCACAGGCACCGGTGTGGCGCACTGCCCGGTGTCAAATATGCGACTGGGATCAGGGGCCTGTCGTGTGCCCGAGATGCTGCAGCGCGGGGTGCCGGTCGGTCTGGGCGTCGACGGCAGCGCGTCCAACGACTCATCCAACATGCTGGCGGAGGTACGCGCTGCGATGCTGGTGCACCGTTTGAACGACTCTACGTCGATGACGGCGCGCCAGGCGCTGCGCGTGGCGACCCGTGGCGGGGCCCGGGTTTTGGGCCGCGACGACATCGGCTCCCTGGAGGCGGGTAAAGCGGCCGACGTGGTACTGTACGACGTCGCTGAGATCGGGTTTGCGGGCGCGATGCACGATCCTGTCGCGGCGCTTGTCTTTTGTGGGACGAGCGGCAGGGTGCACACGACGTTTGTAAACGGCCGCGCTGTGGTGCAGGGCGGACGCCTGATGGGTGGCGACGAGAGCGAGCTCTTTCACCGGGCTCGACAGTTGGCGGCGGCGATGGCGGGAGCGGCTTCGGACAAGGCATGACGCATCGGATCTCAGTTTTGGTAGGTGTGATCGCGTGGTGTGTGTGCGCGTGCAGCCCGGCGCCGACCACCAAGAAGAACGGCACCACCGGCGACGACGGCGAAAACCCCAAGTGCGTCCCTGGCAAGCAGGACCAGTGCTGGTGCTCAAACGGCGCGGTGGGCTCTCAGCTTTGCCTGCCCGACGGCATCTACGACACGTGCATCTGTGAGGGCTTTACGCCGCCGGATACGACCTCGGACACGGGCGCGGACACGGGCGACACGACCGACACCGGGGATACGGGCGACACCGGCGATACGGGCGACACCGGCGACACCGGCGACACCGGGGACACGGGCGACACCGGGGACACCGGCGTGGACACCGGCGTGGACACCGGCGGCGCAGAGTGCACCGACCCGATCTTCCAGTCGCCGGGCAGCCACATCAACGCGATGGGCCTGCCGACGGAGCCGACCGACTATCTGTGTGACTCCAACGGCGACAACCAGGTGGACGACGCGGACGGGGAGTTCAACAAGTTCTCGCTGACGGTCAACACCGCCAACGTCTTCTTTGGCCAGTGGCTGCTGCAGAGTGTGGTGACGGGCAACCAGGTGCTGCTGTTGGAGTACCTGGGCTTCGGTGGGGCCACCTTTGACCTCAATGTCTTGTACGGCACCGAGACGCAGCCTCAGCCGAGCTGCGATGAGGACAACGGCGAGCAATGCACGTGGACGGTCGATCCGATGTCGCTGGCGCCCGACAGCTGCTCGCGCACGAGCGTGATTCCCAACGGCAAGGTCACGGCCAGCGTGCTGTCCGCCGGCCCGGGCGCTACGCTGTTCCCCCTGGCGGTCGCCCCGACGGCGTGGGTAGAGATGACCTTGGAGAACGCGCGGGCCGCGGGCGTGCTCAGCGGCGAGGTCGCGGTGTCTGCGGGCCGGCTGTGCGGCTCTTTTGACAAGACGCAGTTCGTGCTGGCGATCAACGACCTCTGCGATGTGGACGGCAGCTTGGCGATCTGCAGCATCAAGGCGCTGCTGGACAGCATTTTGAACTGCGGTGACGACGGCAAGTGCTCGATAGTACTCAGCTTTGAGGCGGCGCCCGTCGAGGGCTTCGAGGTCGGCGCGGCTGAATGATCGTCACGGTGGACTTCATGGGGCCGGTCCTCAGGCCCAAAGGGCATGACGGCAAGCCTATCGCTGTTGAGATCGATGCCGGCACCACCGCGGAGAACATGCTGCTCTCGATGGGCTACCAACCCACGCATGTCCGGGCTATCGGCGTCTTCAGAGACGGCCTGCGGCTGCCGCCGTCGGCGCCCATGATTGATGGAGAAACTGTAACAATCTCAGTTCCTTTCGGGGGCGGATGAGAACTGAGCTATGATGCGAGATCAATGCATACACAAATACGGGCTTTTCACCGGCCGACGACGCTAGAAGAAGCGGCGAGCATACTGCGCGATCCTGAGCAGGCAGCGATGATAGTGGCGGGCGCGACCGAAGTTGGGCTGCGCATTCGCGGCTCCGTGCGCGCGCTGGTCGACCTGTCAGGTCTGGGCTTGGATCAGGTCACCTATGAAGACGACGGCGTGCACCTGGGCGCCATGGTCCGCGCGACACGCATCTACCGGGATCCCGCGATTCGCGCGGCCGCCGGCGACGCGCTCAGCGAGTCGGCGTTTGCCATCGGGTCCGAGCCGATCCGCAACCTGACGTCGATCGGCGGCAACGTTGTTCACTTGACGTCTTGGTCGGACACGCCGCCGGCGCTGCAGGCGTTGGACGCGTCCTTCGTCGTCGAGGGCAACGGGCGTCGCATGTACGACTCAGCCGAGTTCTGGGGCGGGCAGCCGCGCCGTTTGTTGGAGGCCGGCGACATCCTGACCGAGGTGATCGTGCCCACATTGGCGGCCAACACCGGCACCGCGTTCATCAAGCACGCCAAGACCGCCGTGGACTTTGCCCTGGTCAACGGCGCGGCGCGCGTGACCATGGATGACGACATCGTGTCCGATATCCGGTTGTCGATCGGCGCCATGCACACGCCGCCCCTGCGATTGGCCGGCGCCGAGGCCGCGCTGCTGGGTGGACCGCTGAGCGACGAGCGACTGGCTGCCGCCGAGGCCGCCGCCGCCGCCGAAGTTTCGCCGCGCCGGGATGCGCGCGCCTCCGAGGATTATCTGCGCCACTGCGCGGGCGTTGTTGCTCGTCGCTGCGCATCGCTAGCCGCCAAGAGGGCCGGGGAGTCAAACGTATGAAGCTGAACCTGACACTCAATGGCGAGGCCCGCACGCTGGACGCGCAGCCGGGCGAGATGTTGTTGGAGCTTCTCCGGCGCAACAACTGCTGGTCGGTCAAGAACGGCTGCCAGGACGGCAACTGCGGTACCTGTGTCGTGCAAGTCAACGGCGAGGCGGTCAACGCGTGCCTGATGATGGCCGGGCAGGTGCAGGGCGCCGAGATCCTGACGTGCGAGGGCATCGGCAACCCGCGGGCGCCGCACCCGATCCAGTCGCACTTCGTCACGGCCGCCGCCGTGCAATGCGGGTACTGCACGCCGGGGCTCATCATGTCGACCAAAGCGCTGCTCGATCGCGTGTCTGCGCCGTCCGACGTCGAGATCAAGGAGGCGCTGGACGGTAACCTGTGCCGCTGTACCGGCTACGTGAAGATCATGGACGCCGTGCATGGCGCCATCGAAGAGCTGAGCGGGCAGGAGGCCACCACATGAGCGTGCAACGCGACCCGGCGCAGAAGCCCGATTACACCGAGGTGGGGCGGTCCGTCGAGAAGGTCGACGGCCTGGCGCTGGCCTGCGGTCAGCCGGTTTATACCGCCGACATGAAGCCGCCAGGCATGCTGTATGCGCGCGTTTTGCGCAGCCGCTATGCCCACGCGCGCATCAAGCACATCGACGGCTCCAAGGCGCTGGCGCTGCCGGGCGTCAAGGCCGTGCTTACCCATCACGACGTGCCCCGCATCGTGCACACCACGGCAGGGCAGGGCTTTCCCGAGCCGTCGCCGTACGACACCTTTGTGCTGGATAACAAGGTCCGCTTTGTCGGTGATCGGGTTGCAGCGGTTGCTGCGGAGACCCGCGAGGCCGCGGCCGAGGCGCTGAAGCACATCGAGGTCGAGTACGAGCAGCTGGAGCCGATCTTTGACGCCGAGGCGGCGCTGGAGCCGGGCGCGCCCGTGATTCACGACGAGCCGGAGGCGCACATCCCGATTCCAGTGCCGTACGACCCGACCCGCAACCTCGTGGCACAGGTCGAGTTTGAGGTGGGCGACGTCGAGAAGGCGTTTGCCGACGCCGACATCGTGCGCGGCGCGCGCTACACCACCCCCTACGCCCAGCACGTGCCGTTGGAGCCTCACGTCTGCATGACGTGGTTTGACGACAACGGTCGCCTGGTGATCCGCACGTCCACGCAGGTGCCGTTTCACGCGCGCCGGATCGTGGCTCAGGCGCTGGACTTCCCGCTGCGCAAGATCCGCGTGATCAAGCCCCGCGTCGGAGGCGGCTTCGGCACCAAGCAAGAGGTGCTTTTGGAGCAGCTTTGCGCGTCGCTGACGCTCAAGACCGGGCGGCCGGTGCTGTTTGAGTACAGCCGCGCCGAAGAGTGGATCAGCGGTCGCGTGCGCCACCCGCAGGCGTTGACGCTCAAGACGGCGGTCAACAAGGACGGCGGGATTCAGGGCATCTTGCTCAAGACCGTCATGAACACCGGCGCGTACGGCTCTCACGGGCTGACGGTCGTGTGCAATACGGGCTCGAAGACGCTGCCGCTGTATCGCTGGCCCAACATGAAGTTCGACGCTCAAACGGCGTACACGAACCTGCCTGTCGGGGGCGCTTACCGCGGCTACGGCGCGACTCAGGGCGCCTTTGCCATGGAGTGCCAGATGGACGAGCTGGCGGAGGCCTGCGGGCTGGATCCCGTGGAGTTCCGGCTGCGTCACATCATCAAGAACGGCGAGTCGTCCCCCGTCTTCAAGGCGCTGGGCGAGGGCAAGCCGGGCGTCGAGCAGGTCATCACCAGCACCGAGCTGGAGACGTGCCTGAAGGTGGGCGCCGAGGCCAGCGGCTGGTACGAGAAGCGCGGCAAGCCGGGCGACGGACCGATCAAGCGCGGCATCGGGCTGGCCGCGTTGATGCAGGGCTCCTCCATTCCGCACATCGACATGGCGGCGGCCAGCATCAAGATGAACGAGGACGGCTCTTTCAACCTGCACGTGGGCGCCACCGATCTCGGGACCGGCTCGGACACGGTGTTGGCGCAGATCGCGGCCGAGGTGCTGCAGATTCCGACCGACTACGTCATCGTCTATTCGTCGGACACGGACATCACGCCGTTCGATGTGGGCGCGTATGCCTCGTCCACCACGTATCTGAGCGGCCAGGCTGTTCGGGACGCCGCGCTCGACGTGCGCGGCCAGGTGCTGGACCGCGCGGCCATGATGCTGGGCGTGCACGCATCGACGCTGCGTGTGCAGGGCTTGAGTGTCGTCGGAGCGGGGGGCAAAGAGCTGAGCTTCTCCGACGTCTGCCTGCACGCGATGTACGAGGACGAGCAGGTGCAGATCGCGGCGCACGCCTCCAAGATCTCCCATACGTCGCCGCCGCCGTTTGCCGCTCATTACGCCGAGGTCGAGGTCGACACCGAGCTTGGATCGGTCAAGGTCGTGAACTACGTCGCCGCAGTGGACTGTGGGCAGGCGATCAACCCCAAGCTGGCCGAGGGGCAGACCGAGGGCGCCGTCCTGAACGGCATCTCGTACACGCTGTGCGAGGAGTACATCTTCAACGCCCGCGGGCGGATGTGGAACGACGACTTCAACTACTACAAGATCTTCACGACGCGCGACTACCCGGACATTAAGACGATCCTGGTCGAGAGCCACGATCCGACCGGCCCGTTCGGGGCCAAGAGCGTCTCTGAAATCAACATCAACGGACCGATGCCCGCCATCTCCAACGCTATCTACGATGCGATCGGCGTACGGATGCGCGACGCGCCGTTCACGGCCGAGAAGGTGCTGGCGGCGCTGAAAGAAAAGCAGAGCCAAAGCGAGTAGTCGGATGAGCTACAACACGGACACGCTGCCCGGGTTTGTCGAGGAGAACCAGCGCGACATCGGCCGCCAGGCGCTCAACGCGTGGATGGCCGATCAACCCGGTAACTGGTTTGACGCCGATCTCGAGCTCAGGCGCACGCTGCAGCGGCTTTGGGGCAAGCGCCGCTTCAGCTCTTTGGCGCCGTCACTGTCGCAGACCGGCGTGCGGCTGGCGCAGCTGGAGCCCCTGGTCATGCGCATGGAGCGCCAGGGCAACCAGCCGCAGCTGGATCGTTGGGACGGGGTCGGCAACCGCATCGAGGACGTCGAATACGACGGCCGGTATCGCGATGTCGGCAAGGTGATGTACGGCACAGGCGTCGTGTCGCTGCTGGGCGAGCACGGCAATGTGCTGCAGTCTGCGGTGCTCGGCTACCTCTCCAATCAGCTGGGCGAGGCGGGCCACAACTGCCCGATCGTGTGCACCGCCGGGCTGGTGCGCGCGCTCCGGGCCGCCGGCAGCAGCGAGCTCAAGCAGCGCTATCTGCCGGGGCTGCTCAACGCCGACTACGACACCAATCTGACCGGCGCCCAGTTCATGACCGAGGTGCAGGGCGGCTCCGACGTCGGCGCCAACGCGGTCATCGCGATGCCGATCATGGGCGAGCAGGGCAAGTGGCGGATCACCGGCGAGAAGTGGTTCTGCAGCAACGTGACCGCCGACCTTATCCTGTTGACGGCGCGGCCGGGCGGACCCGGGCATGGTACGAAGGGGCTGTCGCTCTTCCTGGTTCCGCGCATCCTGCCCGATGGCACGCTGAACAACTTCCACGTCCGCCGCCTGAAGGAGAAGCTGGGTACGCGGGCGATGGCCTCGGGCGAGATCGACTTCGAAGGGTGCATCGGCTGGAACGTGGGGCGCCCCGAAGAGGGCTTCAAGACGATGATGACCAACGTCATCAACACCAGCCGCCTGTACAACGCCAGTGGGACGTTGGGGATGGCAAGGCGCGCCTACGCGTGGGCGTACACGTACGCGCGCAACCGGGGCGCCTTCGGCAAGGAGATCATCAACTATCCGCTGGTCCAGGAGACGCTGGCTGACATGCGGTCCGAGACGGCCGTGCTGTTGGCGGGCCATCTGCATCTCGCGCACCTGCGCGACAGGCTGGACCTGGGCAAGGCGGACGACGCGGACGCCGGCTTCTATCGGGTTGCGCTGAACCTCAACAAATACCGGACCTGCGTGTCGGCGGGTGAGGTGATCCGCAGCGCGATCGAGATCCTGGGCGGCAACGGCGCCATCGAGTCGTTCAGCACGATCCCGCGGTTGTTGCGCGACAACGTCGTGTACGAAAACTGGGAAGGCACGCACAACACGTTGGCGATGCAGGTGTTGCGCGACATGGCGCGCCTGGGCGTCGGGGTCAGCTTCATGGACACGCTGGGTCGTCGCTTTGCGGCGCTGTCCAAGGGGCCGATGAAGACCTACGCCGGTCGCGGCGGACGCGCGGTGCTGCAGCTTGCGGGCGAGATCTCCGAGCTGTCCAACATCGAGCCGGCTTTGGCCGGGCTGCGGATGCGGTCTCTGTGCGACCGGATGTCGTGGCTCATGGCCGGCGCCGCCTACGCCGAGCAAGCGGTCTGGGACGCCCAGCACGTCAAGGACAAGAGCGGCGCCGCGCTGCTGAACCACTTCTGGACCCGGCGCTTGGACGGGCGTCCGGTCAGCGCTACTCAGAAGTACATGCAGAGCCTCCCCGGTCTCCTGAAGCGCCTGTAAATCCCTTGACTTGACGGCGCGGCGCGCACGCGGATAACGTGCGCCACCGTTCCGAGAGGGGGAATTCAGTGCCTAATCAAAACGACAACGACGTCAATGCCTTACAAGACGTCAAGCAGCTAGGCCTTGTGGCCTCGCTGGCCAGTCTCAGCTACGTCTTCTGGGTGGTCGGCGGCATGGAGATGGTCGAGCGCCTGGCGTATTACGGCGTCAAGGCGGTCGCCGCGCTCTACGCCGTGGACCCGGTCTCCAAGGGTGGTCTGGGCATCACCATGAGCGACTTCGGCACCATCATGATGGTGTGGGCGCTCATCCAGTCCATCGTCCCGGTGTTCACCGGCGGGCTCAGCGACCGCTACGGGTACAAGGAGACCATCTTCGTGTCGACGGTGGTGAAGATCATCGGGTACATCATCATGGCCTTCTACCCCACGTTCTGGGGCTTCATGGCCGGCGCTGTCGTGCTGGCGACAGGCACGGCGATTTTCAAGCCGGGCATCCAGGGCACCCTGGTGCTGTCGACCACTCGCGAGAACAGCTCCATGGCCTGGGGCGTCTTCTACCAAACGGTCAATATCGGCGGCTTCCTGGGCCCGCTGGTCGCAGGCCTGATGCGCAAGATGGCCTGGCAGAACGTCTTTTTTGCCTGCGCTGCAATCATCTGCCTGAACTTCCTGCTGCTGCTCACTTACAAGGAGCCCGGCAAAGAGGAGCGCATGGCGCGCAACAAGGCCGTTGCCGACGGCGAATTGAAGCGTGAGAGCCTGGTCACCGAGTCACTGCGAGAGCTGGCCAAGCCGCACGTGTGGATCTACCTGGCCATCTTCAGCGGCTTCTGGTTCATGTTCAACGCCCTGTTTGACGTCCTGCCCGTCCACATCAAGGACTGGGTCGACACCAGCCAGATCGTCTCCACCCTGGTGGGCGAGGGCGGCGTCACCAACCCCGTCGCCAAGTTTGTCATCGTGCTCAGCGAGGACGGCAAGTCCATCCAACCCGAGGGGCTCCTGAACCTCAACGCCGGCCTCATCATGATCACCTGCTTTGCGTTTGCCGCGCTCAGCGCCAAGATGCGCGCAACAACGTCCATGGTCGTCGGCACGCTCATGGCGTGCGCCGCGTTCGCCATCATCGGCAAGGTCAGCGCCGGCTGGTTCGTCGTTGGCGCCATCCTGGTCTTCTCGGTTGGCGAGATGCTCTCCAGCCCCAAATTCAGCGAGTTCATCGGCAACTTCGCGCCGGCTGACAAGAAAGCGATGTATCTGGGCTTCTCCCAGATCCCGCTGGCCGTCGGCTGGACCCTGGAGGGCAAGCTGGGCCCCATGCTCTACGACCACTACGCGTCCAAAGAGCGCTTCAGCCGCGAGCTGTTGGCCGAGAAGGGCATGCCCGCAGCCGATATCACCGCGATTCCCGAAGGCGAGGCCTTCGACAAGCTGGTCGCGTTTACTGAGATGGACCCGTGGGCCGTCACGGAGATCCTCTACAACAGCCACAACGTGGGCTACGTCTGGTACATCATGTTGGTCATTGGCCTCATCAGCGCCGTCGGCATCTGGATGTACGGCCAGTGGATCCTGAAGCTCGCCAACGAGACTAAAGCACCGTGATCGTCAGGGTGTGCCACTGCTCGAAGAAGCCGTCGCTGACCACCACTCGCACGGTCACATCGCCCTTCTCTTGATCCGCCGGCGGCGCGATCTCCAGTGAGTTGGTGAAGACCGCCCCCGCGAAGTCCCAGTCCGCTATCTCCTGCTTGATCGTCACCCAGCTGGGCGCGTCCAGCACGGAGAACTCCAGAAACTTCAGCGTCGGGTTCTTTTGCAGGTCGTCCTCCGTGGCCACCAGCAGAATCGACTTGGACTCGCCTGGCGTAAGGCTGGTGTTGGACGGCGGTGCGTCGTACTTGCCGCCGACGACGCCGCCCGGACCGGGACCACCAAAGCGTGGGGGCACGCCGTGGCCGAAGCGCGCTTTCCCCACGATCCAGTTGCCCGCGTCCGCGGGGCCAAGCCAGCACAGCCCCAGGCGCGTCAGCTGGCTGCCGTAATGCAGCGGGCTGCCGGTCAGGTCCACGGTCACCAGCTGCTTCTCGCCGCCCGTCGGCGCCACCTCGATCTTCGTGTCGGCCGCCTCGCCCTCCCAGACGTATGCGCTGACCTGGCCTGCGCTCGGACCGGTGTGCTCAAACTGTACGGTCAGCCACTTGAACTGCGCTTGCGCATCGACCTGCGGGCCGTCGTACTTTGACGAGTCCAGCCAGGGCGTCAAAAAGCAGTCGCCCAGCTGTGTTTGCGGCACCGGCCCGGACAGCCCCTCGTTGAAGTCGGTCTCCCACGGTGCGGTCACGGTGCAGGGCGCGTCGCCGCAGTCGGCCGGCTCACAACCCTCGGAGACCTGGGATTCCTCGGGCATCGTCAGTGTGCATTGGTTTGTTTCGGGCTCGCAGTAGCTCACGCCGTTGCAGACATTGTCGTCCTCGCACTCGGCGTCCGATGCGCACTCCACGGGCCCGTCGTCGCCCGTGGTGTCGGTGTCCCCGGTCGTGTCGTCGCCGGTCGTGTCGGTGTCGCCTCCTGTGTCGTCGCCGGTGTCATCGCCGGTGTCGCCCCCATCGGGATCCGGCGCCTTCTGGTCGCCATAAAGCCCGGCCAGCGCCTCCACGGCGGCCTCTCCCAGCTCCGCCTCTTTGGAGCAGACGATCGTGTCGCCAAACGTATTGGGATTGGGGGCGTATTCGGGGCACGTCTTGCAGCCCTCGGTGTCATAGTCGACCGTGCAAAAGCCCGTCTCCGTGATTGTATTGGGGGCGAAGACGCAGAACTCCTGGCCGCCTTCAAAACGCTGCTCCCCGGTCTCACACGGGTTGTCGTCGTCGCCGCCGCACGCGGCGACCACCAAGGCCAAAGCTAATACCGTAAGTTTCTTCATGATTTGTCTCCCTCCAGGCCCCGCT
>CAZJHX010000193.1:0-18472 GCA_964545715.1 uncultured Myxococcales bacterium | reverse complement strand
ACTGCACGCCCGTCGTCGCGCCGCCCCCGCTCCCCGCCTACGGGTCCAGCATAGACTCGACCGACTGGCCGGCCACCACGCGGTCCGCCACCGCATCCGCATGCTGCTCATACACATCGCCGGCCTGCCCCCTCCCGCCCGCCAGCTGCGCGCCGCCCCGCTGATGAATGATGTGCGCGGCCTCGTGCGCCGCCGTATGCAGCGAAGGCGCTGCCGTAAACGCGATTTGATCCCCGGACGCATAGGCCTCGGCTCCCAGCGCCTGGCACGCCGCCGACGCGCCGCCCCCGATATACGCACGCACGCCGGTGATGTCGTGGCGCCCAAACGCCGCTTGAATCGCGTCGAGATACGGCAGCGGCGCGCCCGAGCCAACCAGCCCGGCGCCCGCCGACAGCATCCTCGACCCGGACTCGTAGCCCGCCTGACCAGCAGCCGTTCGCAGACCAGCGCGGCTGGGCTTGCGCTGAACGCCCCGCCGCGGGCTGCTTGAGGACGTCACCGGAGCCGAAGACTTCTGATCGTGCTGAATACTCATAGGTGCCGCCCAACTCAGCAGAAGGCGTGCCAGCCTCCCACGCTGGACCCCAGCAGCGCGTTCTGGACGTCTGAGCCCGCTCACGAACCCCCGCGGGTTGAGACAAATGTCACGCGCCGCGCTGTGACGCGTCGCCAATGCCTCGAAACCTGATCGGCGCTCCGATTCGTGCTTGAATGACCGGGCAATGGACCTCTTTGATCTCGGGGCGATCGCTGCGCTGTGCGGGGCGCTCGCCGCGGCCTGGCTCATCTCCCGCATAGCCGCGCGGCGCGGTATCGATGTGCTGGGCATCGAGGCGCTGGTGCTGGGCGTCGCCGCCGGTCCCTACGGCCAGGGTGTTCTGACCGAGAGCGTGCTGGCCGATCTCGGTCCCGCCGCCAGCTTCGCGCTCGGCGCCCTGGGCTTCGGAGTGGGCCTCCGCCTGCGCATCGACGACTTTCGCGCGCGCCCGGGCGAGTCGCTGCGCATTACCGTCGTCGTCTCTCTAATCACCCTGCTCCTCGTAGGCGGCGTCATGGTCGCCCTTCTCGACCTGCTCGGAACCGGGGCCGACCTCGCGTCTGCCGCCGCCGTCCTCACCGCCGCTGCACTGCTCGCCGCCCCCGGCGCTGTCGAGAAGGTCGCCAAAGACCACGGCGCCGCGGGCAAGGTCACCGAGCTCATCGCGGCCGTCGCCGGCTACAGCCAGGTGCTGGGCGTCATCGCGTTCGGCCTGATTCTGTGCGGACTGCACGTCGGGGAGACGTCCGTCGCAGGCGGCCGACCGCTGGTCCCCATCGAGTGGGCGGTCCTGGCCGTGGTTGTGGGGGCTGCGGTCGGCCTGCTCTTCGCCTGGTTTCTCGGCCACGACGACGATGCGGACGAGGCGCTGGCCGTCACGCTGCTCGGCATGCTGCTCTTTGCCAGCGGCGTGGCCTACTCCCTGAACCTCTCCCCGCTGATGGTGTGCCTGGTCGTCGGCGCCGTGGTCGCCAACATCAGCAGCGCCCACGAGAGCCTGCGCACCGCCATCGCCACCATCGAGCGCCCTCTTTTGGCGGTCGTGGTCTTCTTTGCCGCCGGCGCCTGGCGCGTGCCACCACACGCCGCCTGGGCCCTGGTCGCCGCGTACATCGGCGCCCGCTTGCTGGCTCGTTGGGTCGGAGGCCGCGCAGCCGCCACCCTGTGCGGAGCCGACGAGCGCCCCATCGCGCGTGTCGGCCTCAGCCTCATCGGGCAAGGCGGCCTCACCGTCGCTATCGCCCTGAACGCCTGGCAGGTCTACGACAACAGCCTCACATCCACCGTCCTGACCTGTCTGCTGGTCGCCGCAGTCGTCAACTCGCTGCCCAGCCTGCGCGTGGTGCGCAACACGCTGATCGACGCCGGCGAGCTCAAGGCCGATCCGACCCGGACCGCCCCGCTGGAGGCCTCATGAACATCGTCATCGCCGGCATGGGCGAGGTCGGCCTGCACGTCGCGCGGGTCCTGTCCTCAGACGGTCACGACATCACCGTCATCGACACCGAAACCGGCGCCATCGAGCGCGCCGAAGAGACCATCGACGCCCTGACCCTGCGCGGACCCGCCGACTGTCCCCGCATCCTCCGAGAGGCCCGCGTCGCCGACTGCGAGCTGTTCGCTGCGCTGACCGGCTCCGGCTCGGTCAACCTGATCGGCGGCATGATGGCGCGGGAGCTCGGCGCCCAGCACGTGGTCGCGCGCGTCCGCGAGGCGCACTATTTCGAGACCGCCGACGGCGTCTACCCCGGCTACATGGGCCTGGATCTCGTCGTCAACGAGGAGGCCGTCGTCGCCAACGAGCTGGCCCGCCTGGTGCGCGCCCGCAGCGCCACCGCCATCGCAAGCTTCGCCGACCATCGCCTGGAGGCCGTCGAGCTGCCCATCGACGAAGACGCCCCCGGCACAAACACCCCCGTCGGCGACCTCGAGCTGCCCGACGGTGTGCAGCTGGCCGCCATTCTGCACCGCGACACCGTACTGGTCCCCAACGCGGCCGACATGGTTCACGTGGGCGACGCCGTCGTCTGCGTCGGGCCTCCCGCAGGCATCAACGAGGTTGAGACCGTGTTCGCCCGCCAGCGACGACTGTACAACAAGCGCACGGTCATCGTCGGCGGCGGCGGCGTCGGCGCCAACGTCGCCCAGGGGCTGGATGACGAGGGCACCGAAGTTGTCGTCATCGAGCGCAATCGGGCCGCATGCGACGAGCTCAGCCGCACTCTGCGCTCAGCCCAGGTCCTGCTGGGGGACGGCACCGATCTGCACCTCCTCGAAGAAGCCGGGGTCACCCGCGCAGACGTCTTTTGCGCGGTCAGCAACCACGACGAGGTCAACCTGATGGCGGCGCTGCTGGCCCGCGACCACGGCGTGCGCCGCTGCGTGACGCTGGTGCACAAGCCCGATTACGTCACGGTCTGCCGTCACCTGGGCCTGGAGAACACGGTCAGCCCACGCCTGCTGGTCGCGCGGGAGATCATTCGACAGCTGCGCGGCGGCCTGGTCGTCAACTCCGTCGACATGCTCGGCGGCGCAGGCCGAGTCGTCGAGGTCCGTATCCGGCCGGGCGCCCCAATCGCCGGGCACGCGCTGCGAGAGCTGGTCGTCCCCCGCGGCGCCCTGATCTGCGCTCACTCGCGCGGTGGCCACGTCCGCCCACCCAGCGGCGACGTCACGCTCCAGCCTGAGGACCGCCTGGTCTTCTTCGTCAAAACCGACTCGATTCGCAGCCTGGAGAAGCTGCTCGGCGGACGCCTCTCCCAGTCGTGAGCCCACTTCTCGCCATACGGCTGCTCGGACAGCTGCTCCTCTTTCTCGCGCTCGCGATGCTCGTGCCCGTGGGCGTCGCCGCAATCTACGGCGAGACGTGGGCCGGCTGGTCGTTCGTGATCAGCGCCGTGGTCACCGCCTGCTCGGGCGCGGTCTGCCGTCAGCTCGGGGCCGGCTCCATCGCCACGATCCACCGCCGCGACGCCTTCATCGTGGTCGGCGGGGGCTGGATTCTGGCCGGCCTCTTCGGCGCCCTGCCCTTTTGGCTGGATGGGGCCTTGCCCTCCTTCACCGACGCCGTCTTCGAGACCGTCTCCGGCTTCACCACCACCGGCTCGACCGCCATGACCGACATCGAGGCGACCACCCACGCCAGCCTCTTCTGGCGCTCCATGACGCACTGGCTGGGCGGCATGGGCATCGTCGTCCTCTTCGTGGCCATCTTTCCGCAGCTTGGCGTCGGCGGAAAGCTGCTCTTTCAGTCCGAGGTCCCGGGCCCCATCACCGAGGGTCTGCAGCCCCGCATCAAGCAGACGTCAGCCGCGCTGTGGCGCATCTACCTGGCGATCACCGTCGCGTGCGTCGTGGCGCTCTACCTGTGCGGCATGGACGTCTTCGACTCGATCAACCACGCCATGGCGACCCTGGCCACCGGCGGCTACTCCACACGCGCCGCCTCCGTCGGGGCGTACGACAGCGTGGCCGTCGACCTGGTCATCACATTCTTCATGCTGATCGCGGGCGTGAACTTCTCGCTGTATTACCTGGCCGCCCGAGGACGCTGGCGCAAGGCCGCAGCCGACCGCGAGCTGTGGACCTACCTGTCCATCATCGCCGTCGCCACGATCATCATCGCCGTCAACATCCGCCACATTCACGGCGGCATCCTCACCGCGCTCCGCTACTCCGTCTTCCAGGTGGTAAGCGTCATCACCACCACCGGCTTCGGCAGCGATAACTTCGACCTCTATCCGCCGCTGGGCCGGCTGATGCTCGTCGTTCTGATGTTTGTCGGCGGCTGCGCCGGTTCGACGGCCGGCGGCTTCAAAGTCTACCGCTTCATGGTTCTGGCAAAAGCCGCCACCCGCGCGTTGACCCTCGCGTTTCGGCCGCAGCTGATCAAAGCCGTGCGCATCGGCGGCAGCGTGGTCCCCGAGGACACCGTGCACGCCATCCTGGCGCTGTTTGTCATGTTCATGGGCATCTTCTGCGTCAGCTCGCTGGCGCTCGCCGCGATGGGCATCGACATCGTCACCTCCACATCCGCGGTCATCGCCTGCCTGGGCAACATCGGCCCGGGGCTGGCGAGGGTCGGCTCCATCGAGAACTTCGGCTTTCTGCCGGCCGCTGCTAAGTGGCTGCTCAGCGCCTGCATGATCCTGGGCCGGCTCGAGATCGTCACCGTCGGGGCGCTGCTGGTCCCGACGTTCTGGAGGCGGTAGCCGTGATTCGCCGAATCAGCGTCGCCGCCGCCTTATACGTCCTTCTGCTGATCGCCGGACGCCTGGTGCCCCACGGCGGCGACACCGCGGGCGCGATCGATCCCACGTCCCTCATCTCCTACGGCTTCCTGGTCATCGCCGCATTCACAGCCGGCGATATCGCCGCCAAGCTGGGCGTGCCGCGCATCACCGCGTACTTCCTGACCGGCTTGCTGGCCGGACCGGACAACACCGCCCTGATCCAACGTGAGCTTCTGGGCGCCGTGCACTACTTCGGGTCGGGCTCGCACGTCCTGCCGCTCACACTGCTGGCGCTGTGCCTGATGGGGCTACGCGCCGGAGCGGCGATCCGCGTCGGAGAGTACACCCGCCCCGAGCAGCACTTTGCGGGGCGCATCACGGTGCAGATCGGCCTGATTCTGGTCGTCACCGCCGGCTTCGTCATGGCTGCGCTGGCCATGGACATCGCTGCCGGATCCCCCACCGACATCCTGGCCGTCAGCATCGTGTTGTCCACGCTGGCCGTGGGCGGCTCTCCGGCAGCTGCGGTGGGGGTGTTGGACGAGACCGGCTCACGGGGCCCCATCGGACAGCTGGCCCTTGGCGACGCCGCCATCCGGGAGCTCGTCGCCCCCATCCTGTTCGTCATCGCGCTGGCCACCGTCGGCGACGACCTGGGCGCGCGACCTCCCGGCTTCGCGTTGATCCCGTGGATCGCCATCATCTTCGGCACCCTGTCCGGCCTGCTGCTCCTCGCAGTGCGCTGGATCAACGGCCACGACACCCCCCTGTTGACCCTGACGCTGATCTTTGTCGTCGGCCTGATCTTCGCGACCGCGGACCCCACCGGGCCCCTGCTGCTGTTCCTGGTCGCCGGCGTCGTCCTGGCCAACAGCCACCGGCAGGGCGCCCGGGTCCTGACCTCCCTGGGCCGCTTCGCCACGCCGGTCTACGTGTTCTTCTTTGCCACGCTGGGCGTCGCGTATCCCCTGGCGGAATCTACCGGCGCGCTCGCCCTGGGCGGCACGCTGGCGGTCGGCCGCGTGGCCGCACTCTATCTCAGCGGTGTGGTCAACGCGCGCGTCAGCGGCTCCACGTTGGAGCTCAGCGGCCTGGCGCACGTCCCGCACGCGGGTGTCAGCGTCTGCCTGGCCCTGGTCGCGGCCGAGCTGCTGCCGGACTGGGGCCCGATCATCCGCGACGCCGCGCTGGGCGCCATCCTGGTCGCTGAGCTGGCCGGCCCCCTGGTTCTGCAGACGCTGTTGGCGCGCGCCGGTGAGTACGCCACCGGCCCCAGCGACGACGCGGTGCCGCTGACACCTTTCGAGCAGCTGGTCGAGGTCGGCGCCGAGCTGCCCGCGCCGCCAGACACGCTGGACGACGCGATCGCCGCCCCATTGCGCCACCTGCAAAACCGCGTTCAAGGCGCCATGGACGACTTCTCGGACGGCCTGGGCGCCGCGCTCACGACCGGGCCGTTTCGATATCTGTCCGATCTGCCGCCGCCGTCCGATCCGCCCGACCGCTCGGCGGACCTGCGGACCTGGGCTGACCACACCGCCCGCTACAGCGGGGAGGCGCGGGCCCTGGATACGCTGCAGCACGCCGTAGACGGCTTGATCACCACGCTGACCGAGGCCGTCGATGCGCTGCGCCCCACATCGATTCCCGAGACGGCCGACGACCGGCGCGCCAAGGCCGACGACTCGCGGCTGTGTCGCCTGATCAAGCTCAATCAGCGCGCATTGGCCGTCCTGGGGCTGCGTCGCCGCGCCCGCAGAGTGGTGCGACTGGACCACCTGGCTCGGTATCACCTGACCGGCCCGCTGGCAGGGCGCCTGGTGCCGATAACCAACCTGGCGATGCGCGCCGCGGTCATTCCGTTCGCTGAGATCCGGCGGCGCGTCTCCGACGACACCGGACTGCACGCCCCCGATCCGGCCGCTCTGCAGACGCTGCAGGAGCTTGGCGACGACGTCCTGGCGCGCGCGATGCTGCTGTTCGCGGACGCCATGGACGCCATCTACGCGGACGCGGACATCGCCGGCACCCCCAGCCTGCCCGCCCGCCGCGTCAACCCGTCACGGCGCTTTGAAGAGGCCCGCGTGGGCCGCCAGCGCTTGGACGAGGCCGCGACACGCTGGCGCGACACGACCGCCGGCGAGGCCGGGCGGTTGCTTGCGATGATCCACGTCGAGATCGCACACCAGCCGGTCGAGGCCGCGTTCGGCGCTGCAGCATCCGCTACCGACACCCTGATCGCCCGCGCGCTGGAGCGACCGCTGACCCAACTCAAGCAGGATACCGGCGTGGCGCTGGCCGGCCTGAACGACGCGATGCGCGCCGAGCATGTGCGCGACCGCACGGAGGCGATCATCGAGCGTCGAGACAGCCTCCAGATGCTGCACCAGACTCTGACGCGCGGCATCGACACCAGCAACAACCGGGGCGACTTCTCCGGCTTTCTCGGCGCGCTGTGGGCAGCGCTGGGTGGGATCGCCGACGCCACCCCGGAGCGGCTGTCGGTGCCGTCGGAACACGCCGAGCTGCCCGCCGAGGGGCTGACCCCGTCCGCCCGCCAGGCCTCGCTCAGCCGCCTTCCCGTACGGGACGTCGTGCGCACCGCCCTGGTCGACGACGGCACCATCGCTCTGATGGAGGTGGAGGAGGGCGTCACCGCCGTGGTCGAGCGGGCCCGCGCCAGCCTGACCCACGCCGCTCAGGTGTCGCGCTTTCATCTGGACGCCGCCGCCGCGGAGCTCACGGAAAAGACCGACGGCGACGGCACCGAGCTGGCCAGCGAGTTTGCGCTGGGTGGCCTGACGCGCGTGGCGGAGCAGCTGACCGAAGATCTGGAGCAGCTGGCGGCCGACCGCATCCAACTGGCCCGCCGCGTGGACCGGGAGGGCAGCGCTGCCCTGGACCGGCTGCGACACCTGCTGGTCACGGGGACCGCCGCACAGGCCGAGATTTACGCGGCGCGCCGCCGGACGGCCCCGCCCCAGTCGCAGACGACGGCAGAGACCGAGGATCAGAAGCTGTCAGTCGTGGAGAGCGTGGTGCGACGGATCCGCGAACAGCTGACGCCGGCCGGCCCGGAGGCCACACCCGCCGACGGCTTTCCGTTTCGCACCGCAACGCGGGCGACGCTGGAGCACGCCGCCTCGCTGGGCCTGCCGGAGACGTATCGCCGGCTGTTCAACTTCAATCCCGTGGGGCTGGACGACTTCTTTGTGGGACGCCAGGCCGAGTACACCGCCCTGACCAACGCGGTCCAGCGCTGGCGCCGCGGCTCTCCCACGGCGTTGATGCTGACCGGCCCTCGGGGCTGTGGACGCACGACGGTGGTCGACCGCCTGCTGCGCAACCTGCCGGCCGGCGTCAGCCATCGCCGGGTCCACCTGACCCGCCGCGCGGCGACCGAGCGCGCGCTGGTCCGCGAGATCGGGCAGAGCCTGGGCTTCAAGCGGCTGTCGTCGGTCAAGCGGCTGATCGAGCACCTGATCACGCAATCTGAACCCATCGTCTTCGTGATCGAGCCGCTGGGACGACTGCACCTGCGCTCTCGCCACGGACTGGGCGCGCTGCGCACGCTGAGCCGCATCGTCAGCGCCACGGCGCACCGGGTGCTGTGGGTGGTGATCAGCGATCCGACGGCGCTGAAGGCCATGTGCGCTCTCGTCGAAATCCAGTCCGTGTTTACGGACACCGTGACCATGAGCGAGATGACGACCGCGGAGATCGAGTCCCTTATCGAGGTGCGCAACCGGGCAGGCGGCTATCGCGTGCGGTTCCAGCCACCCAGCTCTGGTGGCGCGGCGTCGCAGGCAGAGCTGCGTGCGCGGTATTTCGCCACGCTGGCGGAGCGCGCCCACGGGCAGCCGCTGCTGGCCGTGTACCAGTGGCTGCGATCGCTTCGCCTGGACACCAGCGGTAAGGTGCTGGTGGTTGAAGAGCCGCGACAGCTGGACCTGAGCTACGTGGAGGAGATGTCCGAGACCGACCTGCTCATGGCCGCCCAGGTCCACGTGCACGCGGGACTGAGCGTGCAGGAGGTCTCCCAGGTCACCAGCCTGCCACGCGAGGGATCCGCCGGCGTCATCAGGCGCCTGGCCTGGCGGCATTTTCTGGAGACGCCGGAGCCCGAGCGCTATGTGATCAATCCGATCCTGTGGCCGGAGCTGTCGCGCGCGCTGCGCCAAAAGGGCGTGCTATGACCCTACCTACCACGTTTGAGGGGGGGGCACTGGGCGTCCTGCTGGCCATGGCGGCCGCGTCGGCGCTGGTGATCGGCGCGCTGTGGCTGGACCGCCGGATCGACGGCTGGCTGCAGCTGTATCTGCGCAACCGCGGCCCCGTGCTGCAAGCGATGGCGCGGCGCGGGGCGCTGGTGCGCGTGGCCATGTGGACGGTAACGCTGGTCCTTGCCCTGGCGGTCGCCGCGCGCTTCAGCCCGCCGATGGCCTGGCTTCTGTTGCCGGCCGGGGCGCTGGCGCTGGCACTGGCAGTCTCCAACATGCTGCGTGACGCGCTGGTCGGGGTCTCACAGGCGCTGGGTCGGCGGGTGCAAAAAGGCGAGTACGTGGCCATTGGCGACGTCGAGGGCGAGGTCCTGCGCGTGGGGGTGCGCACCCTGCACGTGCGCAGCCTGAACGGTACGGTCGTGGACGTTCCGCAGCGGGAGATCGCCGTCCACGGCATTCGATCCCTCAAGGCGGAGGGCGGCGGCTATCCGGTACATGTCGAGCTGCCGATCGCCGATGCCGTACCGCTGGCCGACCAGATGGAGGAGGCGCGCCTGGCGGCGACCCTGGCGGCGCACGCTCACATGGGGGTACGCCCGGCGGTGACTCTGTCCGAGGACTCCACCACGCGCATCCGCGTGCGCGGGCTGGCTATCGACCCATTCGCGGCCGGCAGCTATCGTGCAGAGGTCGCCCTGGCGTACCGGACCGCGCTGGAGGAGCTGAAGACCGATGAGTGATCCCAAGCTCAATGAGCTGTCCTTTGAGGCTCACGAGTCGCTGTGCCGGCGCTGCGGGATGTCGTGCCACTTCGCCGTGCCGGTCAACGGGCTGCCGGTCGTGGTCGATGACCTGCACTGCAAATACCTGGGAAAGGACGACCAGGGGCTCTTTGGCTGCACGATCTACGATGAGCGCCTGCTGCGCGCGCCCTGGTGCGCCACGGTGGAGGAGTCGCTGGAGGACGGGCTGCTGGCGCAGGACTGTCTCTATACGAAGTTTGCGCCGGGGTATAAGGGCAAGACCCGCCTGCATCGGCGCCTGATGGAGAAGGCGCTGCCGCACATCCGTGCACACATTCTGGCCGAGGGCGTGCCGTACGGCGTGTCCGAGGAGGGGCTGCGCGCCTTCTTGGAGCGCACCGGCGGGGGCGACTTCCGATTCCAACAAAGCGCCGACGGCGTGCGAATTCACATCGTCGCGACAGAAGAAACCCCAGAAAGTTCCTAGCCAGGCAGCGACCACGTCATTGACCTGCCGCGCGTGATTCGATACTCCGTTACGGGTGACGAATATGAGCCGCGGCAAGCTGTTTGGAGGGGGCGATGAGTCGCCGCTGCCGGACGGATGGGCCGAACGCGCAAGCCGGCGCTCCGCGGGCGACGAGCGCATCGCGGATCTCGCAGCACGCTTTCGCCTTGGGGCGCTGGAGCGGGCCTGCCTGGGCAGGCTCTTGTGTGGCCCCGTGGGGGCGGACCAGGACATCCTCTCGGACGCGTTTCTCTTCGATTCAGACGGGCTGAGCGCCACCTGTTTCGAGGGCCTGGACACCGAACCCGGTGGCAGCGCCCTGCGTGTCGCCCTGAGACGGCTCGCCAACGTCGGCCTGCTCGTGGGGCTGGACGACGAGTCCGACTTACGACACATCGCTGGAATTCGACTTCGGCCGTCGCGCCTGCTGGGGCACGCCTGGGACAGTGGCGTCGTGCCCGTGGACCCCGAACGCTTCGAACTCGACGACGCGATGGTGCTGTGGCGTGACGTACTGGACCCCGACGGCGCCGTCGCTCCCGTGCGGGCGCTGCTTGAGCGACCCGACGTGCCCGAACCGCTGCTGGTGGCCCTTCGTGGACCCGCCGGGTCGGGCCGGCGCCATGTCTCTCGCGCCATCGCCACCACCCGCGGCGCGTGCATGCTGGAGTTGCGGCGGCCCCCGACACGCACAGAGATGGGCGAAGTGCACTTTCTGGCGCGCTGGTACGGCTCGCTGGTGCGCGTAACCAAGGGCGGTGACGAGTCGCTCCTGCGCCGTTTGCTGGCCCTGGACATCTCGGTGGTGCTGGTCCTGGAGCCCGAGCAGCCGGTCCCGCATGCGGGCGAGTCAGCGTACATCGAGGTGTCGCTCTCACGCCCCGACACCCGGACGCGCCAGCAGCAGTGGGGGAGCGTGCTCACCGGGGCGGAGCTCGGGCTCGCTCGGCGCCTTGGCCGTCTGTATCAGTTGGGCTACGGCGATATCGCGGCGGTATCGGCTACGGCGGCCACGTCGCGAGCGGCCGGAGACGCTGGATCAAGTGATATCGCGCGGCTGATCTCGGCCCGATTGCGCACGCGCTGCCCGCCGTTCGTTCACACCGTGGAGCCACGCGCAGGTCTCTCCGACGTCGTGCTGCCCGACGAGGCCCGCGACGAGCTGGGTCAGCTGCGAGACGCCTGCGGCAGCTACGAAGGCGTGTTGGACGAGTGGGGACTGGCGGACCGCTTGAGCAAAGGGCGTGGCGTCGTCGCGCTGTTCAGTGGCCCTCCCGGCACGGGAAAGACGCTGGCAGCGGAGGGACTGGCGGCCGAGCTTGGGCGCAGCTTGCTGGTGGTCAACGTGGCGGCCGTGGTGAGCAAGTATGTGGGCGAGACGGCCAAGAACATCGCCGGGTTGTTTCGCAACATCGACCCCAGCACAAGCATCCTGCTCTTCGACGAGGCGGACAGCCTGTTTACGCGGCGCAGCGAGGGCGGCGGCGCCAACGACAAGTACAGCAACATGGACACCAACATCCTGCTGCAACACGTGGAATATTACGACGGCATCGTGCTGCTGACGACCAACCTCGACGCCGCGCTTGACCCGGCGCTGCGCCGCCGCATCGGATACCACATCCGCTTTCCGGAGCCGGATGCGCAAGCGCGAGAGCAGATCTACGCCGGGCTGATCCCGGACGCCGTCCCGACGGACGGCACGATTGTGATCAAGGCCCTGGCTGCGGAAGCCGAATTGGCTGGCGGGCATATCAAAAATTGCGTCCTGCGGGCGTTGCATCGGGCGAGAGCCGATGGGACACCGCTGGGGCAACGACATCTATTAGAGGCGCTGCGCCAGGAATGTGCAGCGCTTGGAAAAGTAATCCGCGTAAGATAGCTGAGCGCTGCACGCGGACAATCACGGAGGGACAATGCCAGAGGAACGCGGGCTGAGAACAATGGCCAAAGAGTATCTGGCCGCTGCACAAGCGTGGGCGGATGCGCGCTATAGCCATGGAGAGCAGAGCACTCGGCGGCCCAAGGCCCGGTGCATCGCCATCGAAGACGAGCTGATCGCGTTTGCCGACTCCAACGAAGCGGCCATGGTCGACCTGGTGAACAATGCCCGCGAGGGCAAAGTGGACGCGGGCACCCTCAAGGAGATCATCAAGATGGCAAGCCAGGCCGCCAGCGCGCTTTGGAAGGCGCATAAGGTGCTCAAAGAGGCGAACATCTCGCGGCCGAAGATGAAGCGTATCCGCAAGGGCCTCAAGACGATCATCCGCGAGCTGAAGGCCGCCCTGGCGCGCAAGAAGGACGGCGCCGAGAACGACACCAAGGTGAAGGGCGAGACGCAGCTGGCAACCCAGGAAGACGTCAACGAGAAAGAAGACGAACAAGAGGTCGAGCAGGTGGCGGCCGCTTGAACCCGCCACTAGACCTTGCCGCCAGAAATCCCAACCCATTTGCGGGTCGCTTTCGCGCCTGGCTTCGTTGGGACGCTTCGCTCGCCCTCGACGGGGCACCACCGATGCCTTCGGTCGCCCGCCTTGCCAGTCACAAAAGCGCCCGCGCCAATGGGTCGGGATTTCTGTCGTCAAGGTCTAGCGTTTCTAGCCACGCTCCTCGCCTGCACATCGGTTTCTGCGCAGACCGCAACCGTGCTCCGTCATCCGTGTCGCGTGGTCGCGCTTGACTGGACAGCCCAGGCAGTCGTCTCCGTCGACGCTTGCGGGTCCGTTCGTGCTCGCCATCCGGACAGCGGCGCTCTACTGCGCAGCCACAAGCTGCCTCGAGCTCTCACAGCCGCGTTTGGCGGCAACACACTGGCAATCCAGGTCTCACCTACGTCGATCGCGCTACTCGACGTCAGCACATTCCGGCCGGGTAAGCGGATCACGGTCAAGCGGTCCCGGGCAAGCCTGGCCGTGTCGGCTGATGACCGCCGACTGGCGCTCACCAACTCCAAGCGGGTCGTTGTCGTGGACCTGAAGACCGGGCGGCGTCATGACGCGGCTATAGCGGCCGCACGGCAGTCGGCGTTCGCCGGCGATCGGTTGGCGGTCGCCTGTGACGACGGCGTCCGAGTCCTGGACCTGCCGTCGCTCAATGTTCTCGGGCACGTTCCGGCGGCCGGGGACGCGGACACGGCCTGGGTGACTGCCACGCCCGACGGACGCCAGGTGCTGGCCGGCGGCTTCGAGACATTGCAGCAGATCGATGTCGCCGACGTGATCGAGGTCGAGCGATTCACCGTCGACGAGCCGGGAGCCGCTGCCGTCGCCGGGCCCAAAGCAGCGACCATCGTGGCGGCCGACGGCAGCGGTGTGTTGCACGCTTTCCCGGGTGGACGACCCAAGCCGCGGCGGTTCGGTGATCAAGGCCAGAGCGTCACAATACTGGCGGCCTCACCCGCGGGAGACCGACTGGCCGCAGCAAGCGACGGCGCCGTCGTGCTATGGGGCACGGGCGGGCAGAAAGTCGATCCCGGACCGTTGGGCCCGGCGCGACTGTTGTGCGTTGGATCCGCCGGCGCATCCATCGCCGTAACCGATGAAGGGCTGTGGCGCCGGGATAAAAAGGGCAAGCCGGCCCGCGTGGTGACCCCTGCCCTGTTCAATCCGCGCTTTTGCAGCGACGGCGTCGTCGTCGGTCAGCTACACGCGTGGCAAGCGACCGACGGGTCGGCGATCAAGCTGCCGGATGACGGGGCCGCCGCCACATCACGCCCCGCGCCTTTTGCCGGCATGAAGAGCAGCACCGCAAAGGCGCCGATCGAGGCCGTCGCCAAAGTCCGCGGCAAAGACATATGGGCCATCGCACGGGCGGGCATAATCCACATCGCGGCAAAGAGGCAGGCGCCTCGCAAGCTGGCCTGGGACGGCGGCAAGGTGCGGCACCTCGGTTTCGACGCCACGGGCAAAGCGCTGGCCATCACAACCAAGACGGCCGTGTGTATCCTGGCGCTGACCGGCATGCCCGCGACAAAGGCGCGGTGCGTCGTCACAAAACAGTCCCGCTTCGCTGGGCTGACGACCGATGCGCTGATCGTCCGAGAAGATTCGGGAGTGCGAGCATGGAACCGTGCCTCCCTGGCGCCCGAAAAGCTCGCGCACATCCGCGCTGGTGAGAACGACCTCGTCGCGATTGGCCACGCCCGGATAGCCGTCGCATCCGCCAACAGGGTGGTCGCCTTCGATGCCCGCTCAGGGGCGCGTGTCGGCCAGTTCAGCCCCAAGGGCGGACGAACAACGGCGATTGCGTTGTCATCCGGCGACGACTGGCTCGGCATCGCCAACTACGACGGCACCGTCACCGTGCAGGCCCTGCGCTAACGCAGACTACAGCCGCAAAGCGCCGACAGCGTGTGAATTCACATCGTCGCGACAGAAAAAAACAAAGAAAGTTCGTAACCGTCTCCGGGCTCGCGCCGTATCCCACCGCACGAACCGCAAGGACAACCCTGGAGGCAAGAAATGACGAAGTGGACGACTTTCGTAGTGGCTATCTGTATCTCGATGCTGACCGTGGCGTGCGCCGAAGAGGACGGCCATCACCACGCTGACGGTCCGGCGAATCACGATGAGGTGATGCCCGACGACAACAAGACACCGCCTCAGACCGAGACGATGACCCGAGCGCTGGCAATCGCGTTCGAGGGGTTGGAGCCGCTGGGCGCCGACTATGTGTACGAGGGCTGGCTGATCGTAGACAAAATGCCTGTCTCGACCGGCATCTTCCGCATCGATGAGGACGGCATGCCGACCATCTCGGAGTTTGAGGTCACCGCGGAGAACGCGGACGCAGCTACGCTGTTTGTGCTGACGATCGAGCCCGCGGTCGACGACGACCCGGCCCCCAGCGCGGTGAAGGTGCTCGCCGGGGAGCTGACAGACGGCGCTGCCGACCTGTCTATCGGACACGCAGCGGCGCTGGGTACCGACCTGGCCGATGCGGCGGCGGGCTTCATCTTGAAGACGCCCACGACCGGCGACACCGACGAGGACGACAACCAGGGCATCTGGTTTCTGGAGCTGACCGACGAGGGCCCCGCCGCCTCGATGTGGCTGCCCGAGCTGCCCGAGGGCTGGGTCTACGAGGGCTGGGTTGTCGGCGATGACGGCCCCATCTCCACCGGCACGTTCAGCGCGACGACGGGTGAGGACAGCGACGGTCCGGGCGCCACCGCCGGTCCCGACGGCTACCCGCCCTTCCCGGGCCAGGACTTCATCGACCCGGCGCTGAACCTGGTCGGCCTCACGGCGGTCATCAGCATCGAGCCGCAGCCGGACAACAGCCCCGCGCCGTTCGCGCTGAAGCCGCTGGTCACGCCCAGCATCGAGTGGCTCGGCGGCGGCGTGCTGCAGAGCATGGAGAACAAGTCCTCGACCAACACCATCACCGGCTCCGCCTGGTTCAAGGCGGTTGACGGCGACGCGTGGACGCCCGGCGACGTGAACTGATAACGCCCCCTGATTCGCTCTCCCTTGCCCGTCCGGGCCGGGCCGCGCTCACCTGCTGCGGCCCTTTTTTTACCGTATCAACATTACGTTCTAATGTCGGCCCCGCACACCGTCGATATACGTCGTAAGGCATATGGACGGCGGCCAGTGTGGAGGCCGCCTGTATGATGGCAAAGTCAGCCATCACAAAATCGGGGATTCTACGGTCGCAACCCGCGCCACGGCGCTGGATCTGCGCGTCCTGCAGCGCCCTGTACGACCAGCCGCTGAGCTACTGTCCCAAGGACGGCTCCGTGCTGTTCACCGCGACCGGTCTGGATACGGATCGCCTGGGTGAGGTCGTCGACGGCAAATACACGCTACGCGCAATTCTCGGGTCGGGTGGTGCCGGAACGGTCTATCGTGCCCGCCAGCACACCACGGACCGACAGGTCGCGGTGAAGCTGTTGAAGGCCGAGGCCTCGCAAGACGAGGTCACTTCCAAACGCTTCCACCAAGAGGTCCGGCTGTCCAGTCGTCTCGCCCATCCCAACGTGGTGTCCATCGTCGATTATGGCGAGACGGACAAGCACGAGCTGTACATGGTGATGGAGTACCTGGAGGGCCGCTCGCTGCGCGAGGTCCTCAACGAGCAAGGCGCGCTGCCGGTCGGCCGCGTCATCGACTTGATCGGGCAGATCTGCGACGGCGTGCAGCACGCGCATGAGGCGGGGCTGATCCACCGTGACCTCAAGCCGGACAACGTCTTTGTCGTCCCGGGCGCGGGCGCCCGCGGCGAGTTCGTCAAGGTGCTCGACTTCGGCCTGGCGGTACGCGGCAATGCCGACCGCAAACGGCTTACCGTCGTGGGCACCGTCTGTGGAACGCCCGCCTACCTGGCGCCCGAACAGGCCCAGTCGCTGGACGTCGACCCGCGCTCGGACATCTACTCGCTGGGCATCCTGGCCTACGAGCTCTTGACCGGCCACGTCCCCTTCTTCAAAGAGAGCCCAATCGAGGTCCTCTTGGACCATGTACACCGCGCGCCGCCGGCCATGGCGACGCTCGCGCCGCATGCGCACGTACCTGTGGCCGTGGAGGCCGTCATTCGCCTGGCGCTGGAAAAAGACCCGAGCAGGAGGCCGCAGAGCATGCAGCAGCTCAAGAACATGCTTGCACGGACACAGAAGACACCCGAAGAGCGGCTGCGCAGCGCACCGACGCAGACGTCGCCGGCGGTCACGCCGTTGCACCAGACAACCGGCGCAATTCCGATCGCGAACCGGCACGAGCCGGACGCCTACACGGCCTGGACCAAGGCCAAACGCAGTGCGTGGCGGTGGGCCGTGGGCGTCGCGTTTGTGGCGATTGCGACCGCCACGCTGTTCTTCTATCCGGCGTCAGACGTCGAGGCGACCGCAGAGCCGACTTCGCTACCCTCGGTGACGGTGCCGTCGACGGCCGCGCTGTTGCCGATCGACCCCATGGCCAACGTCAGACAGGTCGAGACGGCGGACAGGCGCGCAAGACGTCTGCCAGCTGTGACCATCGCGTCCAGCAGCGTCGCCATCACCAGCAAGCCGCGGCGCGCCAAGGTGTACGTCGACGGGCGCGTGATCGGTCGGACGCCTGTTGTGGTGGTTCGCCCCAACGGCGCCTCCGCCGTCGTGGTTCAGCTGAAGAAGCGAGGATACCTCACCGTCACGCGAGACGTGCTGGCGGGATCCGAGGACACCATGCTCATAAAAATGAAGCGCAAGCCCCGCAAATAGCCCTTCCCTTTAGACGTTTTATGCATATTTTTGCATAAAACGTTGACTTTCTGAGATCCGTTTCGTAGCATGCTGAGCATGGGCGACCAGGACATCAGCACTCATGAGCTCGAGCAGCGCGTGGTCTACACGTTTCTGCGAGCCGCCGGCCGCGTGGCGCGGCAGGCGGGTCTGCGTCTCAAAGAGGTGGAGTCGCTGGCCACTACCGCGTTTTTTCACGAGCTGAAGGACGTCTCCATGTCCATGCGTGAGAGCGCGGAGCTGCTTGGCGTGAGCATGCGCAAGGTGGCGCTGCTGTCCAAAGCCCTGAAGGGCGTCTTTTTGGAGCCCGAGGCGGCTGTTGGCCTGCCGCGCCAGCTGGAGTTCATGTTGCTGGCGGCGCCGCTGAGCCGCGCGCGGATCGCACAGGCGCTGCCACAAGTGGACGCCGAGAGCCTGGACGCGGCCATCGCACAGCTGCTGGCGGAGGAGCGGGTGGCGGAGGTGCCGGGTCGCGTGCTGCGTTATCGCCGCACACGGCCCACTGCCCGCCTGGTGCGCGACACGTGGATGGCGCGGGTAGACGGGCTGCACAATCTGACGGGCGTGCTGGCCAACGTGGCGTGGGCGCGTTTTTTTGACGAGCGCTCTGACGCCTTCGCGCGCACCGTTACGCTGCGCCTGCGGGCCGAGGATGTGGACGCGCTGCAAGCGCTGTATGAGGACACGCTGTGGCCCGCGCTGGAGGCGCTGGATCGCGCGGCGGATGAGTCAAACCGGCCCGAAGAGGTCGTATCGATGGAGCTTGGCTTGTGCTGGGCCCCACTGGATTACCTGAAGAAACGTGCCCTGGCCGTGTGTGCCCCCGACGGGGCCCCCCGCGGGAAAAGAAGGGGTTGGGCGCGGGCCCCCCCCAAGGCCACCGCGGCCGCGCCCCCGCCGGCCCCCCCCGCCCCCCCGGGTGGCGCCGCCCGCGTGAGTGAGCTCGAGGCGGAGCTGCACGCGGAGCGCGCCCTCAGGGCGCAGGCACAGCAGTGGGCGGCCCAGG
>CAZJHX010000192.1:8612-18482 GCA_964545715.1 uncultured Myxococcales bacterium | reverse complement strand
AAGAACATCGGCGAGACCACCTGGGCGGGCGACGCGTATCGGCTGGTGCCGCTGGGCGACTCCAAGATGTTCTACGACAAGAGCCGCGTGAAGCTGCCCAAGGGAACATCTGTGGCGCCGGGTGAGACGCACTCCTTCGAGTTTTCGATCACCGCGCCCAAGGTCGAGGGCGACTATGTCTTGAAGTGGCGCATGCGCTCGGAGGCCGGACTATTTGGGGAGGTGACTAAGCTGCCCATCACGGTCGGCTGCCCGGATGAGCCGGAGATCTTCCCGCCGCCCATCGCGGAGGATTTCAGCAACGTCATGTGGATCCATCCGGACATCTCCGACTGGCCCCAGCCGGTAACGCTGACGGCGACGAAGGGACCGGCAGACACGATCAACATCGCCAACAACGGGACCACGTGCGGCGCCTCGGACGCCTGCTGGCCCACGTTCAACCCCAGCTATGTCGCGGCGGGCGAGCCCCTCTACAACAAGTTTGTGGGGGGCGTGTGGATCTTTGTGTACCAGGACGGCGTGTGGCTGGCCGGGCTCTTCGACTCGATTCTCCGAGACCAGCAGGTGGTGTGGGATCACAATCTCATCCCGGGATCCGGCTGGCCCGGGGGCGCGCTGAACGACTTTCTGCCTCAGTCCGGCAAGCGCTACGGCTGGATGATCAGCACCGCGCTGCCGGTGCTCAGCACGCAGTTCACAGTCAACGAGCGCAGCAACGTCTCGGAGTTCGTCTGGCCATAACAACGGGGCGAAGCGCCTTGATCGGCGCCGCATCGCCCGGTATATGTGCCCCTCAGCAGCAGCGCATGGATATCGGAGGAGTGATGACCACCCGAGGTTACCCGCTGTTGTTTATCTTTGCGCTCGCCGCGGCTTGTTCGCCGGCGGAGCGTGCCCGTACCAACCCCAATGATGAGTTCGTTGTCAAGTCCCCGCCGGGCTACGGCGATCCCGGCACCGTAACGGATGACGGCGGCGCCGCGGCGCCGGCCGATGACCCCGTCGAGGAGGAGCCCGCTGCCGTCGAGCCGGAGGTGCCCGCTGCGCCACCGGCCGACCAGCCGCCACCAGCGGAGCCGCCGGATGACCCGCCGCCCGATGACGGGGGCGATCCGCTGTCCCCGCCCACGGAAGAGCCGCCCGCCGACGACCCGGGGCCGGACCTGGGCGCCTGCGCCGACAACGCATCACCGGACTGCGCGTACAAGGTAGCGCCGGACGTCGCCGGTTGCGGTGCGGGCATGACCAGCGACGCCTTCAAGCAGCGGGCGTTGGCCCACGTGAACGCGATCCGCAGCGCCAGCGGGCTGCCGGCCGTCGCATACGCACTGAACCACGACGCCCAGGTGCAGGCGTGCGCGCTGCTGCTCGCCAGGGGCGAGTCGTTTACCTACAACGCCGACAGTGCGTGCTTCAGCGACGCCGCCGATACGGGGTGCAAGGGCAGCCTGGCCGCGCTCTCCACGTACTACCTGCCGTTTGCGACGGTGCCGTTCATCGACTCCCCGGAGCAGGTCGTGACGTCGTTTTTGATCAACGTCACCGCGCAGGACAGCCTGGGTCACCGCCGGTTTCTGCTGGATCCCTGGCTGGGGTCGATCTCGTTTGGGACCGTGCACAACACGCTGCAGCTGGCGCCGTCGATCGTCGCGCAGGCCAGCGCGCTGTGGGTCGGATCGGCCGGACCCGCTCCGACCGCGTCAGGCATCGCTTATGTGGCGTATCCGGTCGGCGAGTATCCGGCTGAGCTGTTCGACACCAGCTACTACCTGTCGTTCTCCGCGCTCGAGGACCTGAGCAACAAGGCAGCCAACGCGCAGGTCTCCTACGACGGCGTGGTGGTGTCCGTGACCGGGCCCGACGGACCGCTGGCCGTCACCGACGTGCAGGCCAAGACCGGGTCGGGCGTCCCCAACCTGCTTCAGTGGAAGGTGGATGGACTGGAGCAGGCGACGCCCTACATGGTGGAAATCGGCGGGGTCACGCTGCCGTCGGGCGCGATCAAGACCTACGGCTACGACTTCCGGCTGCTCTAGCCGTTTATTGGCGCGTGCGTTGCATCACCCAGGGGCGGAGGAGACCAACCCATGGGGGAATACATCATTGTCTGGGTCCCGGTGACCCTGTTGATTCTGGCCGCGCTGTTCATCGCCGGCATGGCGGCGCTGGCGCAGGGTATGAGCGACAGCCACGGCGCATCGGCAGCCCCGCTGTCCCCGGAGGATGCGGTCGCCGTCGACCGGCTGGTCCAGCGCATCGAGGCGGACGTGCGGCAAGAGGCCAAGGCGGGTGAGCGATTCGCGAGCGACCCCTGCCCGGAGACCCTCTGGGCCCGCTACCGCTCATGACCGCCACAGCACCAGCCATGGATGGCGCCGGCAGCCCGCTCTTTGCCGATCTGAGGGACCTCCAGGTCCAGCAGCTGCTGGCGCTGGGGCAAAAGCGCGTTCTTCTGGCCGGGGAGCCAATCTTTGCGCTCGGTGACGCCGCCAAACACCTATACGTCATCGCACGCGGCAGCGTCGCCCTGACGCTGCCGCTGCAGCCCCTGGCCGGGGCCAGGCAGCTGACCGTAGCCGAAGAGTCCGAGGGCTCCATACTCGGCTGGGCCGCCCTGGTGGCGCCCCACAAATACGCTCTCGGCGCGCAGGCGATCACCGATGTCGCGCTGTTGGCGCTGGACGGCGCAGTGCTCCTGACGTTTCTGCGGCAGCACCCCAAGCTTCATGCCGCGCTCATGACAAACCTGGCGACAGCGATGGGCCGCCGGCTCAACCGCCTGCAAACCATCACCATGCACACGCTGCGACGCGACCTGGAGCGCCGCGGCTTGGCCGCCCACTAGACCGCTATACCGCCAGCGCAATCAGGACCGCCGCGACCCCCGCCGCCGCGCCGAGCGCCAACCCCAGTAAAAGCGTGACAGCTCTGGAGACCGGCTCTCGTGTCGGCTCGCGCGGTGCCGGCAGGTCGATGTCATCGTTGGCAGCCACCAGGATCTGGGTGGGCGCGACCTGGGTCTGCAGTGTGGCGTCGGGCGCCACCTCCACGGTGTCGGCCTCCTCCCAGCTGGTGTCGTCCGCTTCGCCACCACCCTCGGCCGCGTCCAGCGCGTCGCGCATGACGCACGCGCTCTCGAAGCGGTGGTCTGGGTCCTTCTCCAAGCAGCGATAGACCACCGCCTGCAGCGCCGCCGGCACGCCCGGTGCGACCAGCGGCGGCACCGGCTGGTGGATGTGCTGAAGCATGGTCTCGATGACGCTGCCGGTGTTGAACGGGGGCTGACCCGCCAGCATCTCGTACAGCACCACCCCGGCGGAGTACAGGTCGGTTCGTGCGTCGATCTTGCGCGCCAACGCCGCCTCCGGAGCGATATAGCGAGGGGTGCCCTGCACGACCCCGGTCCGCGTCAAGCGCCCCAGCTCGTCCGTGTCGGCCAGCAGCTTGACCAGGCCGAAGTCCAGCACCTTTACACGATCGCTGGTGCCCACCCGGACCAGAAAGATGTTGGCCGGCTTGAGATCGCGATGAACCAGTCCGATGTGATGCGCCTCGATCAGCGAGCACAGCACACCGCGGGTGATCGCCACCGCCTGTGCAGGAGCCAACGCGCCCGCGCGCCGCAGCCGATCCTGCAGGGTCTCACCGCGCAGATACTCGCTGACAAGGTACACATCCCCACTGTCGGTCACGCCAAAGTCGTAGAGCTGAATCGTGTTCGGGCTGCGCAGCCCCCCGGTTGCCATGGCCTCGCGCCGGAAGCGGCGCACATGGGTCGGGTCGCTCAGTCGCCGACTGCGCAGCACCTTCAAGGCGACCTGCCGACGCAGGGACACCTGAACGGCCAGGTAGACAACGCCATGTGCGCCCTCCCCCAGCACGCGCTCGATTCTATAGCGGTCATCAAAGAGGGTCCCCAGCCGGGGGTCCGACAGGTCTCTGGTCAGCCCATCGCCCATTTCGAATCCGCTCGCATCGCAGCCCTACCGGAAACCGCGCGCACGCGGCAAGTCCGACACCAGAGCCAACAGCCGCTGCTGTAGGTCGTGCGGCTTGAGGTTGGCCAGGTCCTTGTCGAGCTCGGCCAGAACAAGCTGCATGAGCGGGCGGGGCATCTCATCGCGCAGCATACCGAGCATCATCGGGGCCGCGACCACCACCAGGTGATCGAACGCGTGCGCCTGCCTGCCGCTTTCAAGGCGCGCAACGACCTCTTTGGCCAGGCGCTGGCCGGCCTGATGATTCAGGTCGGTGTCCAGGTCGCCGGAGCCGCCGCGAGCGCCGTCACATGCGAAGCGGCCACCGCGATCTGCGTACACGTCGCGGGTGCGAAGCCGACCCTCCTCGGAGACGAACGTGTCGATCAGCGTCAGACGACGGCCGCGCGGCCCGGTGGCGTAGATGACGGCGCCTGCCCGGTTCACGGTCGCGATCCACGTCTTTGGCCCCTTCATTCAGCAGCCCGCCACAGCGCCTGGATCTCGCGCGGCAAGCGCGCGGCGACGTCCGAAACCTCGCCTTGCGACACATGGCGGCGGATCACGCGGAACACACCGGCGATGTGGTCCTGCAGCTGTGTGAAGCTCTCGTAATCACCACGCGTCACAGCCGGGTCATCCATCACCCGGTACACGAGATCGTCTACCGTCCGCAGCTTCGTATCGACGCCCGCTTCAGGGTCCCAGCCGTCCATCCACACGGCTTTGAGCAGCATTGGAAGCTGGGCGACAAAGTTCTTGGCCTCCCGTGGCGTCAGCCGGTCGCGCAGCGCGTGCAGCGTACCCCGGAGGATGCGGAAGGCGCTGACTGGATGACGATCCAGCTCCTTGGCAACCTCGCTGACAAAGCGAGTTCCGTGCTCGACCCACGCGTCGAATCTCAATTGATGCGGCATCTCGTCACACCTCCTTCTGCTGGCCTGGGGCAGCAATGCGCATGCCAAGCGCGGGGGGCTGGCACGGCGGGTGCTTGTTGTGCGGGTGAAACCAGCTGGGAGACTGCGATGATCACGCGCGCAATGACCGCCATCGCCCTGGCCACGGCGCTGGGTGTTTCGGGGTGCGGCCACCGCGCGACTTCCAGTGGGGCGGATGAACCCAAGCGGTGCCCAACGCGGGACATCGACATCCCCGCTGCCTGGTGCACGGACATCAGCCCTCATCACGGCACGACGCCCGCCACCGCGCTGCAATGGGGACCGGCGACCGCTGACGGCATCCTCTGGGAAGGCCGATTGCTATGCCCCGACGGCACACATCCCCAGGTCTCGGCCGGCCACGTTCCGACCGGCGACGAGCACGCGCACCTGATGGTGTGGAAGCTCAGCTGCCCGGACGACGGCCCAAAACGAACCTGGTACGTGGACCCCACGCGCTGCGGCAATCCCTGTCCGCCACCGCCGTTCCGCCTGATCGCCGCGGCCGCCTACAAGCGCTTTGTCGCGTCTCGCATCGCGGTCTATGGTGGGGCGTCGCAGCGTGCGGTCGAGCTGGCCAAGGAGGCGCTGAAGATGGCCCCCGGCAGCGAGAAGCTCCGTTGGTGGCTGGGCGTGACGCTGTTCGAGGCGCGCCGATACGCCGACGCGCTGGTCGCGTTTGGCCGCGCCGCCCAGCTCAACCCCAACGACCCGCACTTGAAGCTGCACATGGCGATGTGCAAGCTGGCGCTGGGCCGCGACGGCGAGTACGTGGCCGATCTGCAGGCGATCATGGCGTCTACGCCGGCCGGGCAACAGGTTGTGGCAGACGTGGCGTGCCGGCTGGCGATGATTCTGCTGTCCAAGGGCCGCGCCGCCGAAGCTGAAAAGATGGCGCAGGTAGCCTGCGATGCGGGCCAGGCGGCGTGCTGCGTCGTGATGCCGGACTGGGAGAACTCGCCATGAAGACCGCATTGCTGCCGGTGCTGGTTGTGCCCATGCTGCTGATCGACTGCAGTAGCGGGCTTGTGCGGGTCAAGCCCCCCGAAAAGGTGGTCGTCCGCTCGCCCAGCGCGTCTGTCACGGCCCCGAGCGGCCTGCCCGTGGTGCGACGGGCGCCGGACCTTGCCGGTCAGGAGCTGCTGCGATGCTACGAGCGGGTCTACCCGACACCCGGCCGCACTGTGGACAGCATCGAGCTGCGCCTGGTGCTGTCCGAATCCAAGGCGGCCGTGGAGTTGGTGAATCGCCGGGACGAATCGGCCGTGCGATTGCGCGGGTGTGTTCAGGCGACGGTCAAGCGCTGGCAATGGGACGTGCCGGCCACTGAGCTGCGCCGCGATCTACCGCTGGTCTTCGACTCCATCCACCGCGACGCCAGACGGCCGAGCCCGTTGCTGGAGCCCGGCCTGTGAGCGCACCCAATCCAGGGCCAGCCGCAGCGCTTGAACGGCCAGTGCGGTCGTCAGGCTAGCCACCAGGATCAGCCCCCATTGTGGGGCGCTCGGCGGGCTCAGCTTGAGCACAGCCGCCAGCGGTCCAACGTAGACGGCGGCCAGCAACAGCGCGGCACACAGGACCAACGCGGACCAAACCCACGGGTTGCGCGTGACTCCGTTGCGCAGCGGGTGCGTACCCGGGCCGCGCATCGCGAAGACGTGCCAGAGCTGGGCGAACGCCAGGGTCAGAAACGAGATGGTCACGGCCACGTCCGGATCGGACCGCAGCGCGACGAAAAAGGCGACCATGACCCCGGCGGTCAGCAGCACGCCGTCCACGGCGATCAGCACCCATAGCCGGCGCGGGACAATCCGCTCTTTCGGCGGTCTCGGCGGTCGGTGCATAACCGGCTCATCGCCCTCGCTGACCCCCAGCGCCAGGGCCGGAAACACATCCGTCAACAGGTTCAAGTACAAGATCTGTAGCGGCAGCAACGGCAGCGGCGCGCGCCCGAGCGTAGCGACCGTTATCACCAGGATCTCGGCCAGGTTGCACGACAACAGATAGGCGACAAACGCGCGAATGTTGTCGAAGATGGTCCTGCCCTGCTGTATCGCGCTGACGATCGCGGAGAAGCGGTCCTCCAGCAGCACCATCTCGGACGCGTCGCGCGCCACATCGGTGCCCCGCTTGCCCATGGCGATGCCGATGTCGGCCTGCCGCAGCGCGGGAGCATCGTTGACCCCGTCGCCGGTCATGGCCACGATCTCGCCGTCGGTCTGCAGGCCCCGGACCAGATCCAGCTTCTGCTCGGGGCTCACGCGGGCCAGCACCTGGCCGGCAGCGATGCCGACGGCACGCGCGATGTACAGCGCGGTGGGCGCCTGGTCGCCTGTGACCATGACGACGCGTACGCCGGCGGCCTTGCACGCATCGATCGCCGGGGCCACGTCGTCGCGCGCCGGATCGTGAAAGCCGACCAGCGCGATGAGCACCAGATCCTCGTAGTCAAACGACTCCGGATCGACGGAGACGCCTTCCGCGACGGCCAAAACGCGCAGCCCCTTGTGGCTCATGGTCGCATTCGCGTCTCTCCACCGCCGCACCGCATCTGCCGTCAGCGCAACGGGGCCCGACTGCGTCAGCTCGCGTGTACAGCAGGTCACGATCACCTCGGGCGCACCCTTCACGCAGACCAGCCCGCTGGCATGCACCGTGGCCATGCGCTTCGACTCGGGGCAGAAGGCCAGCTCCAACACCTTGGGGTCGGCGTTCTCCAGGGCGTGCCGGTGGATGCCGGCCTCGGCTGCCGCCGAGAGCAGCGCGACCTCCAGCGGATCCCCCGTCGGCTGCCCATTCTCGCCCAGCGAGGACGCGTCGTCAGTGCATCGCGCCGCGATCTCGAGCGCGCGGCCACGGACCGGACCGGTAGGCTCGTCTGCCACGTGGACCTGCGCCACTGTAAGGCGGTTGTGGGTCAGTGTGCCCGTCTTGTCCGTGCAGATGACCGTGGCCGAGCCCAGCGTCTCCACGGCGCTCAGCCGATTTACGAGCACGTTCTGCATGTACATGCGCCGCATGCCGCGGGCCAGCGCGATGGTCGCAATGACCGGCAGGCCCTCAGGGATCGCGCCCACCGCCAGCGCGATCGCGGTCTGAACAACCAGAAACGGCGACATGCCGGTAGCCAGGCCCGAACCTACGACCACGGCGGCCAGCGCCAGTGTGACCCAGACCAGCGCGCGCCCCAGTCGCTGCAGACGGCGCTCCAGCGGTGTGGTCTCGTCCCCGGCCTCCGCCACCAACTCGGAGATCCGGCCAAGCTGGGTTCGCATCCCGGTGTCCACGACCACCGCCGCCGCGGAGCCTCGGGTCAACGAGGTGCCCTTGAAGAGCATCGGTGGGCGCTCGGCCACGATCGCATCGTGCGGTACCGGGCCCGCGGACTTGGCCACGGGCATGGACTCGCCGGTCAGCAGCGACTCATCCGCCTGAACCCGCGAGCCGTGCAGCAGGCGCAAATCCGCGGTCACGACGTCGCCCGCTGTCAGCAGCACCACGTCCCCCGACACCAACTCCGACGCGGGCACGACATGCTTTTGACCGCCACGCAGGACCAGCGCATCCGCCACGCCGAGACGACGCAGCGCCTCCATGGACCTCGTCGCTTTCAGCTCGGTCAAAAATCCGATCGCGGTGTTGACGATCAACACCGACAAGACCGCCACGGCCTCCAGCCACTGCCCAAACGACGCGGCCAGAATCATCGCGACGACCAGAAGCAGCACGATCAAGCTCTTGAGCTGTGCGACCAGAAGCGACAGCGCCGACCGGGCTCCCGCCATGCGCAGTACGTTGCGGCCGTCGACCCGAAGACGCATAGCCGCGTCCTCGGGCGATAGACCGACGGCCGGATCCACGGCCAGCTGCGCGCACACCCGAGCAGCCGACACCGCCCAGGGCGGGTCTCTCATTGCAGCAGCGATTCAGCCGCGGGGGTCTTGTCGGAGTCCTGCCTCAAAACGAGGACGGGCCGGTCGCAGGAACGGATGACCTCCTCGGTGACGCTGCCGACCAACAGGCGTTGCATGGCTCCGTAGCGGTGGGCCGGCATGATGATGATGTCGGCGCTTCCACGCGCGTGCTCCACGATCGCGCTAGCCGCCCGTCGGGCGCGAACCACTGTTGCCGTCGGCTTCAGGCCTGTCGGGATGCCGACCAGCATCGCGTTGAGCGCGGCCCGACTCGTGTCCAGCATGCCGTCGCTGACCGCCATCGCTCGCGCCACGCTGATCTCGCCCCGCGCAAAGATCGCCTGATCGGGTACGACCACAGCGTGCAGCAGCTCCACCGACTCGGCGCCGAGCCGCCGGGCCCAGCCGACCGCGTCCGGGAGCGCACGTGCGGCCAGATCGGTGGCCGTGGGAAGCAGCGCGCGACGAAACGGCCCGGGCGCGCACCGCGCGTTGACCAGCAGAACGGGGCATGCGGTCTTGCGGACCACTTTCGGCGCCACCGATCCGAAGAGCAGACGGCCGATCACACCAAAGCCGTGAGGCGCCATCACGGCGAGCTCCGCACGCTCCAGCGCGGCCGTCACGACCTCGTGGACGACGCCGCCCTCCAGCTGGAGCTCGGCTCGCAACCCCTGACGGATCAGGTGCCGGCAGACATCTCGAAGGCGCGCGCGGGTGCGCGACCGAAGCTGGCGCCCCCACTCGGTGTTGGGGACGAACTTCAGCAGGGGATCGTGGCCTGAGGCCGAGATGACGTGGAGGACCACAATGGGCAGCTTCAGCGCTTCAGCTGCCGCGGCGGCGAAGGGGTACGCCGCCTCCGCGCGCTTACTGAAGTCGGTCGTCACCAGGATATGGCCGGTCATGCCCCGAATCCGTGCAGGATCCGAACCACCCGCGGGCTTCGTACCCGGACCCGGTCTCAGGCGTGTTGGCGGGGGCGCAATGTGACCCCCCACGCTCGTAAGGGGTACGAAGGGGGCCCGTAAGGTCCCC
>CAZJHX010000192.1:0-8602 GCA_964545715.1 uncultured Myxococcales bacterium | reverse complement strand
GGTTGTTTCCCCCGGGTCTGGTGGTTGGGGGGGGGGGGGGTCTATTTGTCCCCCCCCCCCACGCTCGTACGGGATCCGAAGGGGCCCGGTCTGGACCGCGTTTGAGCACTCCAGCAGGGCGGGCGGTGAGAAGGTGGGTCAGGGCGAGTTGACCGTGATGCTGGCGTTGTCGTTGGAGTGAATGCTGCACACTCCGGTCAGGCAAGCCCACACGAAGGTCTCTCCGACACCTTTGGCGCGGATCAGGCCCTTGGTCGCGGTCAGCTCGGCGATCAGCGTGTTGTGCACCGCCCAGGCCGTCGCCGGGTGCCAGGTGACGTCGTTCACCGAGCCGTCGCTGAAGTGGGCGAACGCGCGCAGCTGAGCCGTCTCGCCGATCAGCATCTCGAGCTCGGCCGGCACGATCTCGATCGAATCCAGCGTCGGATCCCCGATCTGCACCAGGATGTTGTCGTTCACGGTGCCGACGAGCGCCGTAATGACCGAGTCACCCAGCGCCAGGGTGTCGACCCGACCACGCGATCCGACCGCATTGCTGACGGACACGGAGTCGCCCACAGTAAGGTAGCTGGCGTCCTCGGTGATGCAGTAGAACGACGGTCCGAACCGGCCGCGCAGGGCCAGTTGGTGCTGGTTGCCAAGGGCCAGCTTCACCGGGTCGGGTCCCGTCGGGTTCAAAACGAGCAGATCAAGGCCCTGGTCCACGACGTCCAGCTCCATTTGACCCTCAACGCCGCTGGGGTGCGTGGCCTTGACCAGGACCTGCCCGGCGCTCAGCGTTTGGACACGCCCTTGGAATCCGGGCGCGTTGCTGATCAGCGCTTTTGTGGCGTCCATGGTGGACCAGGAGACGCCGTCGGTCAGGATGGCGGTTGAGCCGTCGCTGAAGTGACCGATCGCGCGCGCCCACGTCGTGAACCCGCCCATGGGATGCTGCCAGCCGGCGTCCAGCCATGCGGCCGGCGTGCTGAACAGCCTGCATTTGCCGTCTGTGCGGAAGCCCTTGACGTCGATCGTCACCAGCGTCGCGGCCACGACCTCTACGGACGAGGCGCCGGTCACCGACTCTTGTGTCGCCGCGATCGGCGCCGATCCCGTGTCGACTCCCGTAACCATGCCCTTGTGCTTCTTGCCGTTGGACACGGTCGCCACCGTCTTGTTACCCGACTTCCAGGCGTCGATGGTGCGCGTGATGTCGTAGCTGGTGCCGTCGGTGTACGACCCGACAGCGTTGTACTGCGTCTTCAGGCCGATCGGGACGAACGGGGGATCACCATAGACGGCGATCGACTGCAACGCGGCCGTGTTGATGGTCACGATCGCCTTCGATGCCGGCTTGCCGCTGCAGCCACCGCTGAGCATGGTCGCGGTGAGGGTGACCGCACCGGGGGCCGCGCCGATCTGCGTGTAGGCGTACCCGGTCGCGTCCGGCGCCGGCATGCGCCCAGCGTCGCTCGTCTTGTAGACCACCTGGCTCGTGACGTCCTGCGGCGGCCCGGACGTGAAGTAGGCGATGACCTGGAACGACATCGGCACGCCGGCGGGCAGCGACGCCGTGGACGGCTTGATGGCGATGCCGGTAATGCACTTGTCCTCGACCGTGAGACCCGCATCACCACTGGCCGCGCCGAGCTCGGCTACGATGGCGACGTCGCCCAGACCATAGGTCGTGACCAGGCCGGTGGCGTCGATGCTGGCGATCGCCGGCTGCGTCGTAAACCACGAGACCAGGTGGCTGATGTCTCGCACGTAAGCACCGCCTGCGGCATCCATGTAGACGCCGTCCGCGCGCCACTGCAGCTTTTGGCCGATCGCCAGCGTCGTGCCCGCCGGATCCAGCTCGATGCGGTCGAGCACAACATCCAGGGCTGTGACAAGCCGCGCCCCGGTCACGCTGAGATAGGTCGCCTCGATCGCGGCCGGACCGCCGGCAGCGAAGGTAGTGACATATCCCTTGCCCGCCGGATCGTTGCTGACCCCGGCCACCGCCGGCATCGAGGACGACCACATCGCAAGCTCGGTGATGTCGTACCAGCGCGATACCGTGCCAAGCGTGAAGCGGGCGTTGGCCTCGTACTGCTCACCGAAGCCCGCCGGCAGCTTGGCCGGACCGAGGACGTTGATCTGATCCAGCGTCGCGCTGACCACGCCGAAGGACAGGGAGCCGGTCACACCGCCGAAGACGGCCGTGATGTTGGCGAAGCCCGCCGTCAGTGTCTTGGCGCTGCCCTTGTTGTCCGCGGCGTCGCTGATGGACACGACATCCGCGTCGGAGCTAAGCCAATTGACCGACTGTGTGATGTCCGCCGTGCTGCCGTCCGCGTACTTCCCGGTCGCATGGCATTGCGTGACCAGGCCGGCGGGCAGACCGTTGACGGGACCGAACGGGCCCGGCCACGTCTGGTTGGCGCGATCACACGCCACGCTCACGTCGACGAGCGCGGCCGGCGTGACCTGCAGCGACCCCGTCTCGTTGATGAACTTGCCCACGCCGGCGCATGCCGCGGTGCCGGGCTTGTATGTCGCGGTGATCAACACGAGACCGGGTCCGACGGGCTCAGCCATGCCGTCCGTAACGCCGGCAACCGCCGGGTTGGACGTGGCCCACTGAGTGTCGGGCGATTCGGTAATGTCAAACGCGCTACCGTCGGAGAGGACGGCGCTCGCGGTGAACTGAATGGAGATACCGACCGTCGTTGTGCTGGCCATAGGCTCGACAGCAACGTGCTCCACGCACGCCGCGACCACTTTGCCCGTCACGGCCTTGACCACCGCGTCCTTCTGCGCGGTCACCGTCGCCGAGTTGGTAACGGCCGCTGTCGTCGTGACCAGCCCCATCGCGTCTACCGACATGCTGGCGACCGGAGCCGCTTTCCAGCTCACTGAGCCGCCGATGTCGCAGGTGTCGGTCAGCAAGGCGCCGCCGACGGTCGCCTGGTACGTACCGCGCGCCCCAAACTGGCGGGTGGAGTTGATCGGCACCGCAAAGCCGTTGCCCGGCATCACTTTGATTGACACCAGGGTGGAGTTCAGGACCTTGACGCTTCGCGCACCGGTGACACCGTCCATGGCTGCCGAGATCAGAGCCGTGCCGGGGCTCACCATGGTCGCGTTACCGTCGCTGTCCACGTTGATGAAGGCCGCATCGCTGCTCCAGCCGACCGCAGCCGTCACATCGAGCTGACTACCGTCCGAATAGGTGGCCGTCGCCTGCATCGGTACGACCGCACCAGCCATGTATCCCTTGCCGCCGAAGTCGCCGCACGGGAACGTGCCGCTGGGCGCGAGGGTGATCTTCACCAGATCCAGGCCGCCGACCGCGATGCTGGCGGTGCCGGTCACCTTGCCGACGGTGGCCAGCACGATGACCTGCCCGTCCGCCTTGCCTTTGATCTTGCCGCCGGCGCCCGCGGACGCCACGGCCGGGTTCACGGATGACCACGTGGCGATGTCGGTCAGCTCGTAGCTGGTCCCGTCGCTGTAATGGCCGGTCGCCTGCAGGAAGATCGTGCTGCCGATCGCCACAGCGGCGGCAGTCGGATCGGTCCCAATCCAGATGAGCTGGGCATCGTTGACCACGATGGTCACGGCCGCCTCGACCTTGGGACACTGGCCCGTAGCCTTGGACGTCGCCCTCAGGGTCCCGGCATCGCCGGCGAAGGTCTGAATCAGGCCCGCATCTACCAGCCCGATATCCCCCGTGACCTGCCAGGTCGCGAGGTCGGTGAAGGCGATGGTGCTGCCATCGGTCAAGTCCGCGGTAGCCGCAAACTGCTTGCGCACACCGGCCGGCAGATCGGCGGACGCCGGCGAGACCACGATGGACTCGACGCACGCGTCGATCACCGTCAGCGGCAGCTCCGCCTCAAAGGTGTCGAACATCGCCCGGATCTTGACCGCGGTGAATGGCGGGTTCTGCGCCGCCTGAACAAAGCCGCGGTTGCCGGCCTTGTTGGAGGCCGTGGCCACCGCCGGGTTCGACGAGGACCACGTCGCCAGCTCGGTCAGGTCATAGCTCACGCCGGCCAACAGGGCGCAGCCGCCTCCCGCCGTCGTGTCGTAGGTGGCCTTGACCGTGTACTTGCGCGACGTGCCCCGCGGCAGCTTCTTGGCCGGCGCGTTGTTGGGCTCGATGACCAGCTGGTCGAACGGACACTGCGTCACGAAGACCAGGTCCGCGTTGCCGGGACCGGCGAAGTCGTTGGCGCAGACGGCGCCCAGACAAGCGTTGATCAGCGCAACGCCGGCGTTCAAGCCGGTGACCCGCCCCTTGGACCCGGCCGCGTTCGAGATCGCCACCACGAAGTTGTTGTCAGGCTCCCAGGTCACGAGCTCAGTGATGTCGATGGCCTCCGGCGGGTGAACGCCGTCGGAGTACAGCCCCAGTGCGGTCGCCTGAGCGGACAGGCCGATCGGCACCACGTTTGGCTCGACGTCGACTTGAATCCCGATGAGCGTAACCGGGTTGACGATCGTCACCTCGGCGACCGCATTGACACTGCCGAGCGACGCGAGCAGCGTCACGGGATTCAGGTCCGGGACCGCCGTCGTGGCGACCGTCGCCAGGCCCTGCCGGCTCGTGGCGTTGGAGATCGTCACGCCACGGCCCAGGTCGCTCGGATGTACCGACCAGGTCGCCAGCTTCGTCAGCGCCATCGTGCTGCCGTCGTTGAAGTTGCCGGTCGCCTCGAACTGCTTGCTGAGACCTACCGCGACGTCGAACGCGGGCGGGTTGATCGCGATCGAGACCAGATCCGCACCTGTCACGTCCAGCGTCGTCGCGGCGCTCATGCCCCCAAGCTCCGCCTTGATCAGCGTCTTCCCGGGCGCCTTGCCGGTGGCCACGCCCTCGAGCCCTTCAGCGTTCGAGATCGTCGCGGCGTCCGGGTTGCTCGACGTCCACGACACCTGCTCGGTGACGTCTTTGACGCCCCCGTCGGAGAACTTGCCGGTGGCGGCAAATGCCACATCGAAGCCGTGCGGAACCAGCGCGTCGATCGGGTCGATCTCCAGCTGCTCCAGCAGCGCGGGGACCACCGCCAACGGGACGGCGCTCGCGGCGATGGTGATCTCGCCGTCATCGTAGACCGCGCCGATCTCGGTGCCGCCCTCGGACAGCCCAAGCGCCTTGCACTTGTCCTCGTCCGTCTGGATCACGGCCACCGACGGGTGACTGCTCGTCCACGTCAGGTTGGCGTTCTTGGAGAGATCGGCGGCGCTGCCGTCGGTGTACAGGCCGGTGGCCGCAAACTGCTGCTCCAAGCCCACGGGCAAAGCGGCGGGCGCGGCCGGCTCGATCTGAACAGCGACCAGCTGCGCGTGGTTGACCTCGAGAGAGGCCATCGCCTGCAGGTCCCCGGACTTGGCGGTGATGTCCGCGGCGCCGGGCGCCTGTCCGTGCGCCGTGCCGTCCAGGTCCAGGGTGGCCACGCCCGGGTCGGAGCTGAGCCACTGCACCTCTTTGGAGATGTCGCGGGCGCTGCCGTCAGAGAAGGTGCCGGTAGCAAAGAACTTTACCGTCGAGCCGGCGGGGATGCTCGCTGTCGCCGGATCGATGGCGATCGCCTCCAAGAGCGCCGGAACCACAGACAGCAGGACCGGATTGGCGGAGATCTCAACCCCGCCACCGTTCTTGAAGTGGGCCGTGATCAGCGTTCCACCCTCCTGTATCGCGATCGCGAGACCACCATCCAGTGTCGCAACCGCGGGGTTGCTGCTGATCCACTTCAGTTTGGGGTGCCCGGTCAGGTCGATGAGGGCGCCGTCGCTGTACAGCCCCTTTGCCGTAAACGCCTGGTCCAGCCCGACCGGCAGCGGCGCGGGAGATTGCGGGGCGACGGTCAGCGCCACGAGCTCAGCGGGCGTGATCGTCGCCAGCGCCGTCGCCTCGATGGTCTGCCACTTGGCCCGGATCAACGTGACACCGAGCTTGAGCGCGGTCACCTGTCCCATGTCGTCCACGCTCGCAACGGTCGCGTCCGTGCTGCTCCACGCGACGAGGTTGGTCACATCCCCGACGCTGTTGTCCGAGAAGGTCGCCATCGCGTGGAAGGGCGTGACCATGCCGATCGGCACGCTGGCCGCGGCCGGCTCCAGTGTCAGGTCGATGATGGCGGCGGGAATGACCGACAGCAGCGCCGGCGCCGACTCCAGCTTCAAAGCTCCATCATCGAAGACTGCGCGGATGTGCGTTCCGCCCTCCGCCATCGCCGTCGCGAGCCCCTGCGCGCCGGAGGCGTTGGAGACGTTCGCTACGGCCGGGTACGTCGAGAACCACGTGAGGTCAGCGCTGGTGGTGAGGTCCTGCTCCGCTCCGTCGCTGTAGATACCAAGCGCCTGGAACTGCAGCGCGGCGCCGACGGGCAGCGCCTGAGGCGCGGGGGGCAGCACCATGACCAGCTCCAGGACGGCCGGTGTGACTACCAGGGTCGCCTTGGCGATGACGCCTTGCAGCGTCGCTTCGATCACGGTCTCACCGGCAATGGCGGCGGTGGCCTGCCCGGCCTGGTCCACGGCGGCGATCGCCGGCTTGCTGCTGCTCCACAACACAGCGCCCGTGATGTCGGCAGACGTTTGGTCCGAGTAGTGGCCGATCGCCATGAAAGTCGTCGTCTTGCCCGCCGCGATGGTCATCTGAGCGGGCATCAGCTCGATCGAGTCCAGCATGGGGCCGATAACCACCAACGGGATCGACGGTGACAGGATGAGCGTGGCGGGGTCGTTGTACAGCGCTGAGATGGCGGCCGCTCCCGCGGTCAGCCCGGTGGCCAGGCCCTCTGAACCGGGCGCGTTGGAGATCTGGGCGACCTGTGGGTCGTCGCTGGACCAGCTGATGTTCTTGTTGGCGGTCAGGTCCAGCTCAGCGCCGTCGCTGTAGGTGCCCATGACTTTGAACTGCTGCGTCAAGCCCGCGGCCAGCGGCGCCGGCTTCAGAGGCTCCACGGACAGCGCCTCGAGAAGGGCGTCGGTCACCATCAAGAGGGCGCTCACCGAGTACTCCCCCAGGCTCGCCTTGACGCCGGCCGCACCGGCGGACAAGCCCGTGACGACGCCCGACGGGTCGACGGATGCGACCTGAGGGTTGGAGATCTCCCAGGTCACTTGAGCCGACACGTCCTTCGTCGTACCGTCCGAGAAGGCGCCCATGGCAACAAAGGGCTGCGTCACGCCCACCGGCAGCGTCGCGCTCTCCGGCTCCAGCATCAGCTTCTCGAGCAGCGCGTCGGTGACGGTGAGGTTTCGACTGCCGGTGACCCCATCGAGCGTGGCGTTGATCGTGGCGGTGCCGACGGCCAGGCCGCTCGCCACGCCGTGTGCGCCGACGGTGACGACGCTTTGGTTCAGGCTCTGCCAGATCGCGTCGTGGGTGACGTCCACCATGCGACCGTCCGCGTACGTAGCCATCGCGGTCAGTGCGATCGTGAAGCCGGCCGGAACGCTGTCATCGTCGGCCGTCACCTCAATGGAGTCGATATCGCTGGACGGCAGCAGATGGACCAACGCCGCCTGGGAGGTGATCCCCCCGAACTCGGCCGTGATTCGCGCGACGCCGGACTTGTTCATGGCGCTGACGAGACCGCCGTCCACGGTGGCCAGGGTCGGATCACTGGAGGCCCATGAGGCGATCTTCGTGAGCTCGACGGTCGCACCGTCACTGAAGACGCCCGTGGCCTCGAGCGACAGGGTGACCGCGCTCCCGGCGTGCAGCGTGCCCCCCGGAGGCTCGATCTGAACCGCGACCAGCTCGGCGTCCCAGACCTGGATGACAACTGACGGCGACATCAGATCGCCTCGCTCGACTCGGATCTCCGCGCTGCCCTTGGCGACCGCCGTGACCAGTCCGTCCTGCGAGATAGCCGCAACGGCGGAGTCAGACGTTCGCCAGGTGAGTTGATCGGTCAACTGAACGCTGGAGCCGTCGTCGTACACCCCGATCGCCGTGAATTGCAGCGTACCGCCCGCCTTCAAGAACGAGAGCTCCGGCAGGATGCGGAGCGCCTGCAGTGCCGCGGGCGGCTCCGGGCCTTCCACGGTGATTGTCGTCGGTGCGGACTCAAAGCCGCCGTAGGCCGCGATTACGGTTGCGACGCCTTCCCCGACGGCCGTCGCCAGGCCGGACTCGTCGATCGTGACTACGGCCGGGTCAGACGAGGTCCACTCGGCCCTGGCCGTCACATCCTCAGCAGTATCGTCACTGAAATGCGCGAGGGCTGCCAATTGGAACGTGCCGCCTTCCTGGAGCACGGCTGTCTCCTGGACGATGGTGATGCTTCGACGCAGCCGTTGGGCTTCGTCTTCGGTGCATCCGACGCTCGCGAGCGCTAGCACAAGGCCGGCGCACACGGTGCGTAGAAGCGTGTGGTGTACAATACGCTGGGTCATGGTCTGGTCTCCTGTCGCAATGGTGACTTAAGCCGATGAGTCGGAGGGAGGTACCAGCTCCCCCCGGCTCGGCCATGGCCCGCCCCTTAGCAAACGCGGTGCCAGCGCCTGCCGGACGACAGGCGCTGTCCGAAACAGGCACGATCCCTGCACTGTTTGTTCTGTTGATAGAGTCCCTGGAAATGGTGTAGGACGCTCGTTCGGAAGACGGGCCGAACGG
>CAZJHX010000191.1:9734-18555 GCA_964545715.1 uncultured Myxococcales bacterium | reverse complement strand
GGTTAATCGCTCGATTTTTGAGTGGATGAATCATCCTCGGCGAAATCGAGCGGTTAATCGCTCGATTTTTGAGTGGATGAATCATCCTCGGCGAAATCGAGCGGTTGGTCGGCTAGCCAGCCCGACCAGCAGCAGCAGCAGCAGCGTGACAGCGGAGTTGGCCGCACCCTCGGCTGTCGTGGTGCACCCGGACGTCGATCTCGATGTGTCGGCCTTGGGCGCTTGCTTGTCGTCTGTCGCGGTCTCTTCAGTCTCGCTCTCCGGCACCGCCGCACTCGGCGTGGCGCCGTCTTCGTACGCCTGCAGCATGCGCTCTACGGCTTCCTTCGGGTTGACGCTGACTCCGCCGGCTCCAAAGATCTCCGCCTCGTAGGGCGCGCACACACCTTTGCCGTCCAGATTCACACACGCTGGAGCCGACTCTGGAGATGTAAAGAGGCAGGCCGTCCACTCCGGCACTTCTTCGACCACCGGCGGCACATAGCAGGACCACTGTGGCAGGCAGTCAGCCTCGGTCTCACAGATCGTGATCGGCACCAGGCACACGCCGCTGCTGCACTCGAAGCTGCCCCAGCAGTCCTCGGCGTCCGAGCACTCGGCCCCGGCGGAGTTTGCGCATCTAAAGGTCGCCGGCGCCTGTTTCTTGCCCTCATCTTTGCTGATGCTGATGGCGCCGGCGCGCTCGACACATCGAAGCTGCGGGTGTCCACAGTCGCTGTCTTCAACACAAGTCGCGGCCTTGCACCCCAGGATCGGGCTGCCGTCGGGCAGGTCCGAACAATCACAATCCGGCTCGGACTCGTCGCAACCACACGGCACGTAGGCGTGACCGCCGACCGTGCCGCAGGCCGCTCCAGTCGGGCAGTCAGCATCCGTCTCACACGTGTCGTCATCGCCCCACGCACACGGCGCCGCGAGAAGGACCACCATCGCCATCAAGATGTTTCGCATGTTGGGTTAGCTTTCCACTGAACGTGGCAGCTACTCGTCGGGGCCCACAATACGCGCGACCAGGTCGTAGTCGCCTGCCTGTACCACCTCGCACCGGGCGATGGTGCCCGGCTGGGCAAAGCCCTCGTTGATGTACGTGACGCCGTCGACCTCGGGGGCCTGGCCGGTGTAGCGGCCCTGGTGCAGCAGCTCGCTCTCGTCGCTGATGCCCTCCACCAGCACGTCGACGTGCTTGCCTACCATCGTCTGAAGGCGGTCGGCGCTGATCTCCTGCTGCATGCGCATCAGGCGGTCGCGGCGGTGCTCCTTGACCTCGGCCGGCACATCGTCGTCGTAGCGTGCGGCCTTGGTGCCCTCTTCGGAGGAGTATGTGAAGACGCCGACGCGGTCGAAGCGCTGCTCGGCGACGAACTCCGAGAGGCGCTCGAACTGGTCTTCGGTCTCGCCCGGAAAGCCCACGATGAACGTGGTGCGCACGACCAGGTCGTCGATGTTGGCGCGCAGGCGGTCCAGCAGGTCCACGGTGATGCCGCGGGTGGTGCGGCGCTGCATGCTCATCAGCATGGCGTCATCGATGTGCTGCAGCGGGATGTCCACATAGGGCAGCACCTTGGGCTCGGTAGCGATAACCTCTACCAGCTTGTCCGTCACGTTGTGTGGATAGCAGTACAACAGCCGGATCCACTCGATGCCGTCGACCTGACACAGCGCCGGCAGCAGCTCGTGCAGCTCGGTGCCGTCTTTGAGGTCGGAGCCGTAGTGCGTCAGGTCCTGCGCGATGAGGTTCAGCTCCACCACGCCCTGCTCGGCCAGCTGGCGCGCCTCGGCGACCAGGTCCCCGATCCCGCGGCTGCGCTGCTTGCCCCGCAGCTTGGGGATGATGCAGAAGGTGCAGCGCTGACTGCAGCCCTCGGCGATCTTCAGATAGGTGGTGTACGACGCCGTCGTGATGATACGCGGCGTCTCGGTGTCGTGCACGTAGTAGGGGCGCCCGACCGCGACGGTTGGGCCCGCGTCCGCCGACGCTTCGTTCTCGTCCAGCAGCTCGGTAATGCGGTGGTACTCGCCGGTGCCGACGATCAGGTCGACCTCGGGGATCTCCGCCTTGATGTCGTCTGCATAACGCTGCGCGAAGCAGCCCGCGACCACGATGCGCTTGCCGGGCGCCGACTCGCTCTTGACCCGCACCAACTCCAAAATCGCGTCGATGCTCTCGACCTTGCTCGCCTCGATGAACGAGCAGGTGTTGACCACCAGCACATCGGACTCTTCCGGCTGCGCCACCAACTGGTAACCGTCGGCGGCCAGCGCGCCCAGCATCACCTCGGAGTCGACCCGGTTCTTGGGGCACCCCAGCGTCTGGAAGAAGAGCCGGCTCATTTCTTGGGCGTGGCGACCTTCTTGTTCAGGTCGCGAATCGTCGCGCCCGCCGGCGGCGTGAACTGAAACTGGTTCACTCCAACCTCGCGGTACTCCACCTTCTTGAACTCGATGGTGCTCTCGTTGTCGTACGGGTCGATCAGCACGGTCGACCGGATCTCGCCGGTCTTGGCGTCCACATGCAACGTCAGCTGCTTGAAGTTGCGCGCGCTCGTCTTCGGCTTGAGCAGCAGCGGATACAGCCCCTCGATGTCCGGCTTGCCCATGCTCAGCTGAAAGTCCTTGTCCAGGTCGCCCTGCCCAAAGAGATAACGGCTCTGGTGATACAGCTCGGAGCTCTTCACGTTCAGCTTGGTCACCAACGCGTCCTCGCGCTGATAGCTCCACAGGATGTCCCCGTCGCTGATGTAGTAGATCTCCTCGGGCTTCTTGTACTCCCACCGCATCTTGCCCGGGCGCTTGAAGAACACCGCGCCCGACTTCTTGAGCACGCGGCGGCGGCCCGGCTTGCGCACTTTTTGCAAGAACTCGCACCGCACGTCGGGGCGATCCTTGTAGAACTCACCGACCCGCTTGGCCACATCGGCCGGGGTGGGCGTGCTGTCCGCGGCGGCCGGCAAAGCCAGCCCAATAGTGATCAAAAACGCAAGCGCGTGGCGCATCCAGGTCCTCCAGAAGGCAGCGCACCTAATCACGCCGCCTCAAGTTGCGTCAATGAAAACCGGCGGTGAGCTATTCGTCTTCCAACGGCGGGCCGGGCGGGGGCGCCAGCACCTTGCGAACGCCGCGGTGGTCCGCTTTGCCCACGATGCCGTCAAACTCCATGCGCTCGATGATCTTGGCCGCCCGGTTGTAGCCGATGCTCAGGCGGCGCTGCAGGTAGCTGATCGACGGCTTGCGCGTCTCGGTCACAATGGCCACAGCCGCGTCGAAGTGCTGGTCGTACTTCTCGCCCGACAGGTCTTTGCTGTCCTCGTCGTCGTCCAGCAGGATCGTCATGTCGTACTCGGGCGGGCCAAACGCCTTCAGATGGTCCGTAATCCGCTCCAGCTCGCCGTCCGACACCCAGCAGCCCTGCACGCGCGCCAGCTTGCTGGTCCCGGGCGGCAGATACAGCATGTCGCCGCGCCCCAGCAGGTTCTCCGCGCCCTGGCGGTCCAAAATCGTCCGCGAGTCGACGCGCTGCGAGACCATGAAGCTCATCCGCGTCGGGAAGTTGGCCTTGATGAGCCCCGTCACCACGTCCACGCTGGGACGCTGCGTGGCGACCACCAGGTGCAGCCCCGCCGCCCGCGCCATCTGCGCCAGCCGCGCGATCGACTGCTCCACCGCCTTGCCGGCCACCATCATCAGGTCCGCCAGCTCGTCCAGGATAATCACGATGTACGGCAGGTGCTCCAGCTCGTCCTCAGCGACGCCCTCGGGCGGCTTCTTGGCCCCGGACGCAAACGACTTCACCTTCTTGTTGAAGCCCGCGATGTTTCGGACCTGACACGCCGCCATCAGCGCATAGCGGCGCTCCATCTCGGCCACCGCCCACTTCAGCGCCAGGGTCGCCTTCTCGGGTTGCGTGACCACGGGCAGCAGCAGGTGCGGGATGTCGTCGTAGATCGACAGCTCAAGCATCTTCGGGTCGACCAGAATCAAGCGCAGGTCGCGCGGCTTCTGCTTGTAGATCAGGCTGCAGATAAAGGCGTTGATCGCCACCGACTTGCCGGAGCCCGTCGAGCCCGCCACCAGCACGTGCGGCATGCCGGCCAGGTCCGCGATCTGCGGGTGGCCCACGATGTCCTTGCCCAGCGCGATAGGCAGCTTCATGTCCGTGTTCTGGAACAGGTCGGACGCCAGGATCTCTTTCAGGTAGACCGTCTCACGAACAGCGCTGGGCACCTCGATGCCGACCACGCCCTTGCCCGGAATCGGCGCCACGATTCGCACGCGCTGCGCCTCCAGCGCCATGGTCAGGTCGTCCGCCATGTTCTTGATCTTGGAGATCTTCACGCCCGCCGCCGGCAGGAACTCGAACACGGTGACCACCGGACCCGGCTGGATTCGGACCACCTTGCCCTTGATGCCGAAGTCGGCCAGCTTCTCTTCCAGCTTGCCCGCAAGCTGCTGCAGCGCGTCCTTGTCGACCGTGTTGTGCTCGGGCGGCTGGTAGTCCAGCAGCGACAGCGACGGGAACTCGAACGGCCGCGGGCCCGGCAGCGGCAGGCTGTCCTGCGCCGGCTTGACCTTGGGCTGCTCTGCTGGGGCCATAGGCTCGATGACCGGCTCCGCAGCGACCTTTTCGTCGATCTGGACATCGTCGGCCGGTTTGGTCTCAGGCTTCTTCGTCGCGGGTTTGGCCTTCTTCTTCGGCGCCGCCTCGGGCGTCTCCGGCTCAACCAGCTTCGGCCCAGGTGCCGCGTCCACGACACGCGCGCGCGGTCCCGCCGGGTCTGTCTCGGCCACGTCGTTGGCGGAGGGCTCATCCGGCGACGGCGCCCAGCTGTCGCGCAGGATCGGGGCCCGGCCCACCTTGCCCACCGGCCGCGTGTCTTTGGCCCGCGTCACCGGCAGCTCGGACGACGGCTCCTCATCGGTCCCTTCTTGCGTCGCCTTGCGGCGCCCATCGACCCAATCGCGCGCCCAGATGAGCCCCCTGTACGGCAGCCGCGCGACCTCCACGATCCGCAGCCCGCTGAGCGTTAGAATCGACGCCGCGATAGTCGACAGCGCGATGATGATCGTGCCCGTGGTCGCGAACAGGGTGCGCAGAATCTCACCGACCCACTCCCCCGTCAGCCCGCCCGGCGTGTGTGCAAACGGCCGAAAGTCGCCCAGCAACAGGTGGCAGATGACGCACGAGAAGGTCAGCACCAGCAGGTACGCCGTGACCCCGGCGCCGTGAATCGTCGGCCGCCGGCCCGCCAGCAGCAGCCCGCCAAAGTAGAAGAAGGTGGAGCAGCCCACGAAGGCGCCCAGGCCGACGGTGCGGTACAGCAGGTCACCGATGTGGGCGCCGACCGGACCGATCAGGTTGTGCACCAGGCCGGAGCGCAGGCGGTAGTCGAGCGCGACGTCGCGCGGATCAAACGAAACAAGGCTGAGCAAAAGCAGGACGGAGAACGCCGTGAGCATCAGGCCGTACACCTCCATCCCCGCGGTTACCCGCGCGCTGGTGGTGACCGGCGTGATCGCGCTGGTCGACGTACTTTCTATCCGTCTCGAGGCTGTGGACATCGTCACAAAACGCCATTGTGGGGCGTACCGATCAGTATTGTGTCTCGTCGGTCGCGTGGCTAAAAAAACGTCGAAAATGGGCTATGGTGCGGAGGTGGTGGACCACAGCCAAAGCACGCGCCAGGTGATCGGCGACTCGGGCGAGGGCCTGCGCATCGTCGTCGTGGCCGGACCGGACAGCGGCGTCGAGGCCGCCCTGGGCATGGACGGGGTCATGCACGTCGGGCGCGCCAAAGATGCGGATCTCCGTGTTCAGCGAGACCGCGGCGTCTCGCGCCACCACTTTGCCATCGAGTACCGTCGGCGCGCCTATTGGATCGTCGATCTCGGCTCCGCCAACGGGACCCTGCTCAACGGCCGGAAGGTCGACACCCGCGAGGAGCTGCGGCACGGAGACCTGCTTGGCGCCGGCCAATCCGACTTTCAAATCGCGATCGCGCTTCCGCAGCTGGCCGCTCGCCGCGAGCCGCCCCGCAAGCCGAAGGTCAGCCCCGACAGCCTCAGCCGCCGCCGCCTGCGCTGCGAGTCGTGCGATCGGCTGGTCTACATCGAGCGCGCCACCGTCCTGGTCGACGACGAGGGGCACGTCCTCAATCAGCCCGGTCAGGACGACTTCGTCTGCCGAGAGTGCCGCCTCGAGGACGAGGACCTGTACGACGTGCACTTCCCCGGCTACCGCATCGTGGAAGAGCTCGGCGAGGGCAACATGGGCAGCATCTATCTGGTGGCGCGCGAGGACGACGACGACGACGACGAGCGCTTTGCCCTGAAGTGCCTGCGTCCGGACGGCGCCCTCTCCGACACCGACGTCGCGCGGTTCTTGCGCGAGGCCGGCTCGATCAGCTCGCTGGATCACCCCAACATCGTGACGTTTGTGGACCAGGGCTACCTGGACGGCGACTTCTTCTTTGTCATGGACTACGTCGAAGGCGTGGACCTGGACCTGTATCGCCGCCAGGCCGGCGGGCGCGTGCCGCCGGGGCGGTGCGTGGACCTGCTCTCCCAGATCCTGGACGCGCTCGACTACGCCCATCGTCAGGGCTTTGTGCACCGTGACGTCAAGCCGGCCAACATCCTGGTCGGCGTCGTGGGCGGCCACATGACCGCCAAGCTCAGCGACTTCGGCCTGGCCAAGCGCTACCAGGAGACGGCGCTGGACCCGATCACCCGCGGTCACATCTCATTCGGCACGCCCGACTACATGCCTCCTGAGCAGATCACCAGCTTTCGGGACATCGGCCCACGCAGCGACATCTATTCTGTCGGCGCCACGCTGTACCACCTGCTGAGCGGGCAGACGCTCTACGCCGGGTGCGAGGGGCCCGACCCCATCCGTACGCTGCTGGAGTCCGAGCCGCCGCCGCTTGCCGAGCGCGCGCCCTTCATCGGGTTGGCGCTCGCAGACGTGGTCGATCGCGCCATCGCCCGCGACCCGCTGGACCGCTGGCCAACCGCCGGAGTGTTCCGCGACAGCCTGATTCAGGCCTTCCGGCTGTCATAACGCGTTGGTGGATTTGGTAGACTTCGCCCCGGTGACTCGATCTGCAAACCTGGCCGTACTGGCTGTTGTCGCGTTTTCGCTGACGGCGCGCGCGAGTGTGCCGTTCGAGTTCGGGGATGGCGCTCAGGGGTGGACCGCGTCGGCATGTGCCACCGTCTCGCTCACAGAGCCGGGTGAAGTCGGGCTGGCGCTGACCTGCGACGGCGCCGAGCTCACGTCGCCCGCCCTCTCCGCCGACGCCGCCTCCCTCGGCTTTCTGCAGATCGTCGCGCACGGCACCTATCGGGGCGCGGTGGACGTGCGCTTTGTCGCCGCCGGTGAGACGCACACCCTGACCGGCGCCTTGGCGCTGCGTGGGGACGGGCTCACTCATCGCTACGTGGTCGCGCTGGGGCAGCACCCCGCCTGGGCCGGCACTGTCGACTCGCTCGCGCTCGTGTTTCCGACCGGCGTGGCCGCTGTGACGCTGCACCGGGTTGCCCTGGTCCGCTCTCCGTGGCGCGGTGTCTGGAGTTTCGGAGACGACGGCGACCTCTCGGGGTGGACGCCAAGCCTGGGCGTGGCCGGCGTAACCGTGGCGTCCGGCGCCATCAGTGGCGGCGTGGTGCCCGGCGCGCCCGTCCCCCCGCGTCTGCAGAGCCCGGCCGGACGCCGGTTTGACTCCCGCCGCTACCGCACGCTGCTCGTCACCGTGTCCAGCGCGTCGCCCACGGTCGGACAGGCGCTGCGCGTTTATTGGGGCACTGAGCAGTCCCCGTCGCTGAACATCTCCCGGTCGATGACGGCCGCCTACAATGCGGACGGTGGGAAGCAGACGCTGCGCTTTGACCTGTACGAGCACGCCAAGTGGCGCGGACAGATCGAGCGCATGTGGGTGCAGCCGTTTGTGGTCGGCGAGACCGGCGCCACGTTCTCCATCGACGCGATCGCCTTTGGGTCCCGCTTTGACTTTGAGACGCCGGGGGACAAAACCGGCTTTGTGGGCGGGCCCGTCGGCACGCCCGGGTGCGACGGTGCGCGGCGTGGCGTGGCCCAAGAGGCGGTTGTTGTGGCGGCGCCGCTGGCGACGCCGTCAGCCCCGTTTGATGCCGTCGTGCTGACCGCCGCGCTGGAGCCCGACGAGGTCGAGTCATGCGCGCTCGGGCTGGCGTTTGAGTCGGGAGGCGTCTGGACCGACCAGCCGGTCTCGGCGACGTGCGACGGGCAGCCCCACACCCTGGTGATCGACGTGTCGGGCAAGGCGGGCTGGGCCAGCGAGCTCACGGCTGTGCGCTTGTCGATTCCGGGCAGCTCGGACTCCGGTCGCGCCTTTGCGATCGAGCGTCTGCACGTGCTGGCGGACGGTCCGTCGCTGGAGCTGGTCAGCGTGCTCCCCAGCGCGCCGCAGCTGGTCGGGTCCCCGGTGACGATGACCGCGCTACTGGAGAATCGGGGCGCGACAGCCTCGACCGGGGGCAAGCTGATCATCGGTGGACAGTTTGCCGCGGTGCCGCCGCTACAGCCGTTTGAGCAGCATACGGTCACTGTCGAGCTGACCGGCGCCACCAGCTGCGGGCAGGCCGGCAAGCAGACGGTCTCCGTCAACGCCCAGCTGCCCGGTCTCAACGGCGATTGGAGCAGCGCGGTCAAGGCGCCGCTGCAGTGGCGGGATCCGATGGCCGCGTCGTCCCCGGTGGTGGCGGCGGGGGGGGCGGCGGGGCCGCCCCACCGGGGGGGGGGGGGGCGGGGGCGGGGGAAACCCCGCCGGCGCCGCCCGCACCCCCC
>CAZJHX010000191.1:0-9724 GCA_964545715.1 uncultured Myxococcales bacterium | reverse complement strand
GGGACAGATCGACGTGGGCGGTGACGTGATCGTCATCGAGAACGCGCGCGTGCGCGTGACTCTGCACAAGGACGCGTGCCTGGGCGGCTTCGGCTACCTGCAGCTGTACGCGGCTCAGGACGGGGTCTGGCAGCCTGTCGGCGCGCGCCAGGGCCTGGCGCGTCTGGCGCTGGCGGGGGACACGCAAGCCGACGTGGAGCTGACCGGCGCGGTCCCGGGCAGCGTGACCTCGGCTGACGGAGTCACGACGCTGCCCATGAGTCAGACATGGACCGATCCGGACGGCGCACAGTGGGTCTTCAGCTGGATCTTCTCGGTGAGCGCTGATGTGCCGTGGATTCAGGTCGGCGTGACCGCGACGCCCGATGCGCCCCGACAGCTGGCCCTGTTTACGGGACCGGCGGTCGAGGTCGCGCTATATGCGAGCGCGGGTCCGGTCACCGGCGGGCTGATGGGGGCGCTGGAGCTTCTGGCGGCGGACGAGCACAGCTCGAGCAGCGCGGCGCTAGCCCACCCGGACTTCCTGCGCGCCACGCCCGATGTGCGCCTGTCCGGGCTGCCGGTCATGGCGGCTTCCGTGGATGGCCGCACCGGCGGCCTGATCTGGCAGCCGACCGACTCCTGGGCGCCCAACCTGACGCAGCCGTCGGTGCGGTTTCAATCGCCCAACGTCGACGGCGATCGCCCCACGGCGCTCATGCAGCTGCGGGCGCCGAACGCACCGCAGTTTGCGCTGCCTGGTGATCCCGTCGCGTCGGCGCCGCTGCCGGTGGCTGCGGGGCAAACGCTGAGCCTGAGCGCGGCGCTGTTTGCCGTGACGGGCGACGGAGCCGACGCTGCCATGAGCGTGGTGCACGCGTATTTTGGGACCAAGTCCCCGTCCGCGGTGAGCGTGACCGAGTCACGACAGCTGGTGAAGCAGGCGCTGGGCGCGACCGGCTGGACCGGCGACGGCTGGGTAGCTGTGGAGGGCGCGGCCGCGGCGCCGCACGCGGATGTGCTGGCGGTGGCGCGCCGGCTTGCGCTGGTGGACGGTGACGCGGTTTTGGCGACCCGTGCGGACGCGGCCAGCGGCCTGCTGGACGGGACGGCCTGGCTGGGAGGGACGCGCGACTGGGTTGCCATGGAGGCGCCGTTCACGGATGGCCCGACGGTGGACGCCCTGGCCCAGGGCTGGGTGGCGCTGAAGGCGGAGGCTGAACAGGGGCCTGTGGCGGCGAAACATCTGCTGACGGGGAGCTCGTCGGCGGACAGCGCGGGCATCGCGTGGCGGCTGCTGCGCTTCGGCCGCCTGACCGGCCATCAAGAGGCGCTCGACCTGGGGCTGGCTCGCCTGGCCTCGCTGACCACGGTGGGGGTGGCCCGCGGGGGATCGCTTCACCACGGCGTGCCGGCGAGCGCACCCGACGTCGCGTCATGCATCGACGCAGCGATGGCACACCGGGAGGCCTTCCTTCTGACTGGCGACGCCGACTACGACCTGCTGGCGCGCCGGTGGGTGATGGCGGCGCTGTCGTTTGCGCACCTCTTCGACGGCGCGGGCCAGCCTGCGGGTTATACGGCCTACGGCGTGACCGCGGCGCTTGGTGGTCGGCACTACACGGACAGCTTGTTGGGTCAGGTCTCCGCAACCCAGGGCGCGCGTCTGGCGCTCGCGGCGCTGGCGATGGTCGAGGACACGACATTTGCGTGGGAGACGGTGGGGACCGGTCTACTGCACGCCGTGATCGCGCGACAGCTGGGCACAGACGTCGCCAAGGCGGGGCATGTTCACGAGGTGTGGGATCTGCGGACCAAGTCGGCCGGTGGTGGGCTGGTTCTGCCTCATTTGATCGCGCGCGCGCTTCTGGCGCTGTCCGGGGATGGCCTGGCCTTGAAGACCGCAACCGTGGACGTGCCGACCGGGGCGGAGATCGTCATCGCCGGTCTGGGAGATCTCACCGGCGCCGAGTTTGTTCAGGGGACCTACAGCGTGCAGGTGGCGGCGGCGGCGGCGGCCGGTGGCGCGACCGTGGTGACGTTCGGGCGACTGGGCGCCAAGCCGGACAAGGTGCTGTTGGACGGCAAGGACATCTCCGAGGTCGCGTCCCTGGCGGGCGTGACGTCCGGCTGGCGGTACGATGCACAGATCGATGTGCTGGGCGTGCGGACAGCGGCGAGCAGCGCGACGATCGCGGTGCCGTTTCCGATCCCGGACGCGGACAAGGACGGCTTCCCTGCCAACCTGGACTGCGACGACACCAACAAGGACGTCAATCCGGACGCGACTGAGACGTGCAACAACGTCGACGACGACTGCGATGGCGAGACCGATGACCCCGACGTCACCGGGTTTGTGGAGTGCGGGATCGGCGTGTGCGCGCACACCGAGCCGGCGTGTGTGGCCGGCGAGAGCATCGTGTGCGACCCGTTCAAGGGGCTGGGCGACGAGGCCTGTGACAACCTGGACAACGACTGCGACGGGCTGACCGACGAAGAGGTCGGCAACGTGCTGTGCGGCGTGGGGATCTGCAGTCACACGATCTATGCGTGCGCGGACTGCGACCCGCTTGAAGGCGCGGAGCCCGAGGTCTGCGACACGCTGGACAACGACTGCGACGGCGAAACAGACGAGACCGCCGGCACCGTGCTGTGTGGGACGGGCGCCTGCGAGCACTTGATCAGCGTCTGTGAGATCGAGAGCTGCGAGCCGTTCGCCGGAGCGTCGGACGAGGTCTGCAACCTGGTGGACGACGACTGCGACGGCGAGACCGATGAGGGGCTGCCGACCGCGCCGTGCGGGACCGGACAGTGCCTGCACGACATTCCGGCGTGCGCGCCGTGTGATGCGCTGACGGGGGCGACGGACGAGGTGTGCGATCTGGTGGACAACGACTGCGACGGGGAGACCGACGAGGACACGCCGACGCAGCCGTGCGGAACCGGGGCCTGTGCGCAGGAGCTGCCGCTGTGTCACCAGTGTGACCCGTTGGCGGGCGTCGGGCTGGAGGTGTGCAACAGCGTGGATGACGACTGCGACGGCGAGACCGATGAGGTGGAGGGCACGAAGCCGTGCGGCACGGGCGAGTGTTACCAGGTGATCGGTGCGTGCGAGCCCTGTGATGCGGTCGCTGGCGCGACAGACGAGGTGTGCGACGGGCTGGACAACGACTGCGACGGCAAGACGGACGAGGTCACCGAGACCGCGATCTGTGGTGTCGGCGCGTGCGCGCATGAAGTGACCGCCTGCACGCAATGCGACGGCTTCCTGGGCGCTGCGCCGGAGACGTGCAACGCGCTCGACGACGACTGTGACGGGCAGACCGACGAGCCGGAAGATTTGGGCACGAAGACCTGCGGGGTCGGCGCGTGCGAGCACGAGCTGCCGCTGTGCACAGCGGGCGAGGACACGCCGTGTGATCCGCTGACGGGCGCCGAGGATGAGAGCTGCGACGGCGTGGACAACGACTGCGACGGTACGACGGACGAGGACATCGGCATCTACACGTGCGGCGTTGGCGCGTGCGCGCACGACGTCGTCGGGTGCACGCTGGAGGGCCCGGGCGCGTGTGATCCGCTGCTGGGCGCCCAGCCGGAGGTGTGTGACGACGTGGACAACGACTGCGACGGCGAGACCGACGAGGAGCAGGGCCTGGTGGTGTGCGGCGCGGACCAGGGCTGCGAGAAGGAGCTGGACGGCTGCGTGAACGGTCAGCCGGTCGCGTGCAACCCCGTGACGGGCCTGGCGCCTGAGCTGTGCAACGGCGAGGACGACGACTGCGAAGGCACCACCGACGAGGATCAGGTGGACATAGTGTGCGGCGTCGGCATATGCCAACACCCGACGGAAGGGAGAGTGGACGGCGCGCCCAATGTCTGCGACCCGTTCGAGGGCGCCCAGGAGGAGACCTGCAACTTTGTCGATGACGACTGCGACGGCGAAGTCGACGAGTCCTCGCCGCCGGTGACGTGCGGGCTGGGTATTTGCGTGAACACGTCCAGCGGCTGCGAGTCGGACGGGACGCCGGTGCCGTGTGAGCCGCTGAACCTGGCCAAACCCGACGTGTGCAACAACGTGGACGACGACTGCGATGGCGAGACCGACGAGGGGCAGGGCGAGATCGTGTGCGGCGTGGGCGCGTGCATGAAGAGCGTGCCGCTGTGCCTCAACGGAGAGGTTCAGGCCTGTGATCCCGACACCGGCGGCGCTCCGGAGATCTGCAACGGCATCGACGACAACTGCGACGGCGAGACCGACGAGGGGCAGGGCACGTTCGTATGCGGTGAAGGCGCCTGTGCGCGCCCGCTGGCCAGCTGTACGGAGGGACAGCCGACCCCCTGCGATCCGTTCCTGGGCCTGACCCCGGAGATCTGTGACGGCGTGGACAACGACTGCGACGGGGCGGCCGACGAGAAGCTGGGCGTGCTTACGTGCACCGTTGACGGCGAGCTGACCGAGGTGCCGGCCTGCCAGAACGGCGTGGCGGTGACGTGCGACGGCCCGACGGGTACGGCCGCGGGTGACGACACCGGTGGCGCCACGACCGGCTCAGTGGGCGGCGGCACGCTGACGGAGCCGGGCGCGGATGAAGGCTGTCAGGCCGGTCAGGGGCGTGGATCAGCGCCGCCGTGGGGGCTGTTGCTGATGGTGTTGTTGGCACTGACCGGGCGGCGGTTGCGGGGAGGGCTGCATCTATGATGGTGCTGCTGCTCGCCACCACCGTGCTGAGCGCGCCACCCGGCGGCGTGTGCAAGCTGCAGGCCGACTGTGTGACCGGCACGTTCTGCCGGCGCGGGACCTGTGAGCTGCCGGGGCCGTGTGCGACGACCGGATGGGATGGCACCAACACCTATAGATATGACGCGCAGCTGCGCGAGACCGGGTGGTCACACCCCAACGGGCGGCGGTCCGAGACCGTCTGGAAGGAGCGCACGTCGGTAGAGCGCACGTGGCGAGCGGGGCACGAGAATCCCAATTGGACCAGCGTGACCCGGTATGATGAGACAGGGCGGGTGGTTGACGTCGTGGAGCAGGGGCAGCGGACCACATACGACTGGACCGGGAAGTGCCTGGCCGCCGCCACCACGAGCACCAGCGCCGACGGTGCCGTGACGTGGCGCGCACGTCCTCAGTGTGATGCGGCGGGGCGTCCGCAGTCGGTCCGAGCGGTTGATGGTGACGGCAAGCTGGTCAGCATCAAGAAGTTCGAGTGGGACCCGCACGGGCGGCTGCTCAGCATCCAGACCAAGTACGCCATGGGTAGCCTGGTCACCATCTTGAGCTTCATGCGCAGCGCTGAGGGCTACATCAAATCGGTGACCACCTCGATCGGCGGAACGCCGCACACGGACACGTGGGATCTCAGCTGCTGGAACATCACGGCTTCAGGGGTGACGCGCCGGTGAGCGCTCGCTGCTCGGTCATGGCGTCGGCCGTCCTTCTATGGCTTGGGTGCGAGAGTCCGCCGCCGGAGCAGTCCGTGCCTGTCGCGGCGCCGACCAGCTTGGCGCGTGTGCTCGGGCCCGCGGTCGAAGACGACTGCCCGCAGGGCGGGGTCGAGCTTGAGTACGGCGTGGACAACAACCACAACGGCGCGCTGGACGACGAGGAGGTCAACGGGGCCTACAGCGTGTGTCATGGCGAGCGGGGCGAGCCCGGTGAGGCTGAGAAGGGCGAGCAGGGCGACCCCGGAGCCAAAGGCGAGCCCGGCGCCAAGGGCGAGACCGGACCGCCCGGCCCTGCCGGCGATCCCGGAGCGCTGGGACCGCCTGGACCCGCCGGGGAGGCCGGCAAGAAGGGCGAGAAGGGGGACCCGGGAGAGAAAGGCGAGCCGGGCGAGCCGGGGGAGCAGGGTCTGGCCGGCCAACCGGGTGAGCCGGGCGCTCAGGGTCCCGCCGGCGACAAAGGCGAGCCGGGACCTGCGGGCCCCACCACCCTGGTCAAAGTGGTCACGCAAGCGGCCAAGGCCGGGTGCGGCGGCGCGGCCACGACCGTGCAATTCGGACTGGATACGACGCCCGTGGACGGCGTGCTGCAGGCCGGCGAAGTCATGGAGGCGCTGACGTTATGCCAGCCCTCCGTCGGGACGCGGCTCGTCAAGGACATCAACACCGAGGGGCACAGCACGCCCTCTCACCTGACCGCGGTTGGCGGCGCGGTCTTTTTTCAGGCCAAGACCCCGGCGCACGGCTCTGAATTGTGGAGAAGCGACGGGACCCCCGCCGGTACAGCGCTTGTGAAAGACATCAACCCGACGGGCGACAGTCTGCCCGAGCGCCTGGTCGACGTGGACGGCGTCCTCTTCTTTGCGGCGGACGACGGCAAGAAGGGCGACGAGCTATGGAAGAGCGACGGGACGGCCGCAGGCACCGTGATGGTCAAGGACATCAAGACCAGCGGGTCCAGCGTGCCCAAGCGCCTGACCAACGTGAACGGAACCGTGTTCTTTGCCGCCGACAACGGCAAGAAGGGGACGGAGCTGTGGAAGAGCGACGGGACCAACGGCGGGACTGTGCTGGTCAAGGACATCCACCCGACGGGCGCCAGCGTGCCGGCGCGACTGATCGCGGTCGGGCAGACGCTCTTCTTCACCGCCAACGAGCCGGAAGGTGGGCGGGAGCTGTGGAAGAGCGACGGGACGGCCGCGGGCACCGTGCTGGTCAAGGACATCAACCCGGGTGGGCATAGCAACGGCGGGGACGCGACCGCTGTGGGCGCCGTGATCTTCTTTGCAGCGGACGACGGCGCCAACGGCGTGGAGCTCTGGAGAAGTGACGGCACCCAGACGGGCACGGCCCTGGTGAAGGACATCCATCCCACCGGTTCGGCGTCGCCGGTCTCGCTCGCGGCGTTGGGCACTGCGCTGCTGTTTGCGGCGGACGACGGCACACACGGGGTGGAGCTGTGGAAGACCGACGGCACGGCGGACGGCACGCAGTTGGTGAAGGACATTCACCCCACGGCGGGCAGCGCCCCACAGCACCTGACCGCCGCCAACGGGCAGATGTTCTTCAGCGCGGACGACGGCGCCAAGGGCGCAGAGCTGTGGATCAGCGACGGAACCACGGCCGGCACAAGGCTGCTCGAGGACTTGTTTCCCGGCGACTCCTCACAGCCGCAGCAGCTGACCAACGCCAACGGCATGTTGCTGTTCGGCGCCGCCAACAGCGCGCACGGGCTCGAGCTTTGGAAAAGTGACGGCAGCGCCGCCGGCACCCGGTTGGTGCGCGACCTGGACCCGTCCGGTGACGGCTTTGTGAAGTACGCGACCGCCGTGGGGGGCGCGCTCTTCTTTTCAGCCAATGATGGGGTGCACGGGCGCGAGCTGTGGGTGCACGCGCCGGCGGGATCGCTGCTGATCCAGTAGTTACTGCAGCACTTCGTGGCTGCGGTCGAAGCCGCGGATGTGCGAGGAGATGCGGTAGTTGTCCTCGGCCGCATCCCAGTTCACATAGCAGCGGTCGTTGGCCTCGAAGCGCAGGTACGGCTTGAACTCGTGGCTGCCGGCCATCGAGGACGACATCGAGCCGGACCAGCAGATGGCTACCGCGCCAAAGCGGTGCAGCGTGGCCAGCTCGCCGTTGCGGAAGTGCGCCTCGCCCACCGGCTGCAGGTCGTGCAAGCTGAACTCCGTGAACTCGCCGTCCAGCCAGAAGCCCAGACGGCGGGCGAACGGCAGCGCGTCCGCGCGGCTGGCGGTGGTGATCTCCAGCACGCTGCAGTTGAAGCCCTGGGCGTAGTACTTGCCCGAGCCCGGCTCGCTGGTCTCCTCATCGGGCTCGTCGCCCAGAAACACCACGTTGTCGAACGTCGCGCCGTTGATGAACGGCATGTCGGTCATCGACTCCAGCTCGTTGCGGCAGTCCAGCGTCAGCTCCTCGCAGATGTCATAGAACTGGCAGTCGTGCCCCGAGTAGGGCCCGCTGGACAGCACGTTGCACGCCGAGCAGTCCACGTTGAAGTCCGCCGGCACCGTGTTGGTGTCCGGCGCGAAGCGGCCGATCAGCTCGGCTTTCAGTACCGTGATGTCCGGCGAGGCCTGGTGCACGTATGCCGAGCACGCCCCCTCGCCAAAGTCTGCCTTGCTCCCTTGGATGAAGTCCGGAACGGCGCCTACAGCCAGCGTCGTGTCCTCGACCTGGTCTGCGCACCCGACGAATGAAAAAGTGATGACGGCCAATGTGGCCACGAAGAAGCGAACAGTCATCTCAACCTCCAGAAAATCCAGCCATTGCTGGTTGTGTTTGACTGTCTTGGTGGGTCCGTGGAACCCACGTAGCTCCGGATTAGCAAGGCCCGTGCCGGGTCTTCTGACCCACCACAAGAACGATCGGTCTGGAGGTTTTAGACGGCGCTCAGGGCGCCAGAAGGGACTCGATGCGGGCGAGCAGCTCGGCGTTTGTGCCTTTGCCGATGACCTCGACTCGCTTGCCGCTGCGGTTGTAGAGCCACAGCACCGGCAGCCCGGTGATGCCGTGCGCCTCGGCGACCGGGCTTTCGTACTGGGGCACCTCGACTTTTCGTATCGCCAGGGCAGGGTACTTCGCGGCCAGCTTGTCCAGCGCCTTCCCGAGGCGCATGCAGCGTTGTCACCAGGGGGCCCAGAAGTCGACCACGGTGATCTTGCCCAGCACCGGTGCTGTCTTCACGCTGAAGAGCTTGCCGCCGCGCGCGAGGTCGGCCACGTCGCCCGGTGGGGGCTGGTTGGCGGCGGCCGTCTTGGCGTCGCTGTCAAAGCCGTAGGACAGCGTCGTCATCAGGGAGAACGTCTCAGTCAGCTGGTGACCGTTGACCTTGGAATAGACCGGGACCCGCCCGCGCAGTCCGATGGTCAGCATCTTGGAGACCCGGCCTCCGATGCTCAGCTCCGCGGCGTGCCACTGGCCGCCCGAGTTCAGGACTGCGCCGTGGCTCTCCTCCTCCGCCCGCGTCCCGTACCGGAAGTCGTAGGAGGCGCTCACGCTGATCTCCGGGATCGGGAAATACACGAGCCCCAGCGCCGCTGACGCGCCGGGTCCAAACGTCAGCCCGTCACCGTTCGCCATCAACGGAAGCCTGGCCGAAACCGGCAGGCGCAGCGCCAGCGTACGGTGCAGGATCTGCGTGTACTCCAGGCGCACCGTGCTGGTCAGCGCGCGCGTCCCGATGCCCAGCATCGTCGGCGGTACCGAGCTGGTATCACGGCTGAAGGGGTTCACATCGGTTGGCACCTCGCCCGAGAGCAGGCGCGTGCCGGTCGGCAGGCTCAGGCCCACCTCCAGCGTCAGGCTGGGCCGATAGCCGCCCAGACCCCACAACGCTCCAAAGTTGTACTGCCCGCTGATCGCAAGATCCCCCAGCCCTGTCACTCGGGAGTCGTTGTGCGAGATCGTGCCGACGGGCACCATCAGGGACGCCGCCCACCCGCTGCCAAAGAAATGGCGCACGCTAACGATGCCGAAAAACGCGTCCAGCGACTGCTCCAGGCTGTTCGGCGTGGGGCTGTCACCGGTCAGATCGGTGTCGTAAAGACCGTAGTGCCACAGCATCCCGACGCGAGTGTGATCGCTGAGCGGCGCGCGGGACACGGTGTCCAGATCAGCTGAGGACCCTCCGACCGGAAGGCTTGGATTGACTCACAATCCTCATTGCGCCGCGGCGTCGGGCAACCACGCTACAAACGACAACAAGAGGATTGGGAGGAGGGCGGCGCTAGTGGTCGATGCCGCAAATTCGTTCCTACCCGCGGGCGCCGCCGCCCGCCGC
>CAZJHX010000190.1:11172-18978 GCA_964545715.1 uncultured Myxococcales bacterium | reverse complement strand
GGTAGGACAGGAACACTTGTTACCTTCACCCGTGCGATTGCTTACACGGACAGCGTTTCCGCCGGCTAGATCGCGGATCTACACTATGTGCAGACTCACAAACTAAAGAAACTACTGACCGCAGTTAGGTAATCGGACCGGGATGCGAGGAAGGTAAGGTGCTTTTTAGAACGAATTTACGGACGGAATTCGAGGAGTTTGGAGATCAGGGATTCCAGGATGCGCTGCAGCTCAAGCGCCGGCGCGCCCGCCCAGTAGGGGACCTCTTCGTGCAGGTACAGCGCGCGGTTCAGCTCCACCTGGATGGCGTGGATCCCGTCGCCGGGCTTGCCGTAGTTGCGTGTGATCCAGCCGCCGGAGTACGGATCGTTCAGGGCCACATCGAGGCCATGCCCCTCGAAGTGGGAGACGACGAGATCGGTCAAGCCCTGTGCGCAGCTGGCGCCTTTGTTGTTGCCCGGGACGACGTCGGCGCGTCGACGCCCCGGGTCGCTGTGGGTTTCGCGCCCCACGCTGGGCATGGAGTGACCGTCCAGCAAGATGGCGTAGCCAAACTTTTCTTTGCGGATATCCAGCTGCTCGCGCACCTTGGCGTGGTACGGCGTATGGACGCGCTCGATGCGACTGTTGACCTCGGCCAGGGTCAGCGGCCGGGCCTGGACGGGCGTCCCCTCGGTGGACAGGCGCCAGATCAGGGCGCGCGGGTTTTCGGGGCCCGGGGAGGCGATCTCCGGGCAGACCCGCTTGTCCACGTCGTCGGTTGCGCGGTTCACGTCCAGCACGTAGCGGCTGACGGTGGCCGCGACCATCGCGGCGCCCAGCGGCGCAGCGTTTCGGTACAGCCGATCCACGTGCAGATCGGCGTCGCGCAGCATCGTGCGCTCGTCGGCTGCGATGAGGGGCTCGTCCTCAGTTGGGATGCGGGTGCCGGCGTGCGGGACGGACACGACCAGCGGCGTCATGGGCCCATCGGGCGGCAGATAGATATAAGGCAGGGCGTTCATTTTGAGTGTCGCGCTCCTCTGGCTTTGCGGTGGGGTCTGAGCTCACGGCTTCGCAGGTACTTTCGCAGTCGCCGCTTCATGCGCCGGTACTCCGGCGCGGCAAAGGTACGCTCGGCCTCCGGCGGCTCGTCGCGCGGCGACTTGTTCATGATACTGATCGGGTATCGAGAGTGCGGCAGGCCAAAGAAGTGGCCAATCTCGTGCGCCAGCACCCAGTGGGGTGCGATGGAGGCCAGCACGACCCAATGATGGCGCGGACGGCGGCGGTTGCGCCAGTGCACGCCGCGGATCTCGCCGGGCTCGTCGACGTTGTGCAGGTGCCCGACCAGAAAGACGTGCAGCACCTTACGGGTGTACCGCCGCGCGCCCAGCTTGTCGCGGTCAGCGCGGGTGACGACGGTTTCGAACTCGGCCGGCAGCGGGCGCACGGCGGACACTTGAAACCCGACGCGCAGCTTGGCGAAGTGCCGGTTGGTCTCAGCCAGCTGGTGCGCAAACCACTGCGGCGTCTGTACCGGCTGCCCGTTCTTGACGACCACGTGCAGCACGACGTCGAAGCACCAGCGGACGTCGCCGCAGGTTGGCGCTTTGTCGGAAAAGCCGGGCACGGTCGGCGCTGGGCGCACGTCGCGGGCGTCCGCGTTGCAGACCAGCGTCAGGAGCAGGCTGGTGATCAGGGCCGTGCGCATCGGGCGGGACGTTACCACGTTGGCCGAACGTGAGTCATACTCCCGCCCATGACCAACCGCCTGGCCCATGAGAAGAGCCCCTACTTACTGCAGCACGCCGATAATCCGGTGGACTGGTACCCCTGGGGTGACGCCGCGTTCGACAAGGCGCGCGCCGAGGACAAGCCGGTCCTGCTGAGCGTCGGTTACTCGACGTGCCACTGGTGTCACGTGATGGCGCACGAGTCGTTTGAGAGCCACGAGATTGCGGCAGTTCTCAACGAGTACTTTGTCTCGATCAAGGTCGATCGAGAGGAGCGTCCGGACGTCGACAGCGTCTACATGGCAGCCGTGCAGGCCATGACGGGGCAGGGCGGCTGGCCGATGACGGTATTCATGACGCCGGCCGCGGACCCCTTCTTTGCTGGGACGTACTTTCCGCCCGAGGACCGCTATGGCCGCCCCGGCTTCCCGCGCCTGCTGCAGGGCGTTATGGAGGCGTGGCAGAGCCGTCGGGCCGACATCGAGTCGCAGGGTCGCCGGCTGATGGAGAGCGTAGCGGGCATGAAGAGCGCGACCGCCGAGGACGGTCCGCTGCCCTACGAGGCCTTCGAGCAGTGCGTGGCGGATCTGGCTGCGGGCTTCGACACGCGCTACGGCGGCTTCGGCAGCGCGCCCAAGTTCCCAAGACCGATGGCCTACGGCCTGCTGCTGCGCCATCACGCGCGCACGGGCGACGATCGCGCGCGCGACATGGTGGTCAAAACGCTGGACGTCATGGCTGACGGCGGCATCTATGACCATCTGGGCGGCGGCTTCGCACGCTACAGCACCGACGCGCAGTGGCTGGTTCCGCACTTTGAGAAGATGCTCTACGACAACGCGCAGCTCGTTCGGTCCTACCTGGAGCTGCAGCAGGTTACAGGGGAGGCGCGCTGGGGAGACGTGGCACGTGACATCTTGGAGTACGTGCTGCGTGAGCTGACCTCGCCCCAAGGCGGCTTCTACTGCGCCGAAGACGCGGACAGCGAGGGCCGCGAGGGCGCCTTCTACGTGTGGACCCCCGAAGCGCTGGCGCAGGCCGCCGGCGAAGACGCGGACCTTGCGGCGCATCGATACGGAGTGACGCAGGCAGGCAACTTCGAGCACGGGGGCGAGTCCGTGCTGTGGCTCGCAAAGACCACGGCGGAGGTGGCGAAACACGCCGGCCTGACCGAGGACCAGGTCAGGGCCCGTCTGGAGCGGGTGCGCGAAAAGCTGTTCGCCGCCCGTGATACCCGCCCGCGCCCGGGCTTGGACGACAAGGTCCTGACCGCCTGGAACGGCTTGATGATCGGCGCCATGGCCTACGCCTACCGCGTGTTGGGCGACCCGCGCTATCTTCAGGCGGCCACGCGCGCCGTCGACTTCGTCAACTCCAGGCTCACCGCCGAAGATGGCGGCCTGCTGCGCCGGTGGCGAGACGGTGAAGCCCGCTTCACAGCGTATCTCGACGATCACGTCATGCTGGCCGACGGCCTGCTGGACCTCTACGAAGTGACTTTTGACGGAGCGTATCTCGCCAGGGCTGCTGAGTTGATGATGCGGGCCATCGATCGGTTCTGCGACCACGAGCACGGCGGCTTCTTCTATACGGCTCAGGGACAAGACAAGCACCTGAAGGCTCGTCTGAAGGACGCCTATGACGGCGCCATCCCGTCGGGCAACAGTGTGGCCGTCAGCGTTCTGCTGCGCCTGGCGGCCATCACTGGTGACGCCCTCTTCCGGACCAGCGCGCAGCAAACCCTGGGGGTGTTCGCCAAGCAGCTGAAGGCCGCCCCGCAGGCGTTCCCCCTGATGCTGAGCGGCCTGGCGGACAGCGCGCGCCCGCCTCACCAGATCGTGATCGCCGGCCCGAGAGATGATCCGCGCACCCAGGCGCTCCTGCAGGTCGTTTACAGGCGCTATCTGCCAGGCGCGGTCCTGGTTCTGGCGGAGCCCGGCGTCTCGGACCTGCCAAAAGCGGCGCTGGATCGTCCAATGGTGGACGGCCGAGCGACCGCGTACGTCTGTCGAGACTTCACCTGCACGCTGCCGATAACAGATCCAAAAGCCCTGGACGCCGAGCTGCTGCCATGATCTTAGAAATCGCCACCATTGGTCATTCGGTCCTCCGCGAGGTCGCCCGCCCCGTGACCCTGGAGGAGCTGGCCACGCCCGCGCGCCAGCAGTTCATCGACGATCTCATCGCCACGATGAGACACGCCGACGGCGCCGGCCTGGCCGCCAACCAGGTCTACGAGCCGGTGCGCATCTGCGTCGTAGAGGTCCGCGCCGGCAACCCGCGCTACCCCAACCGCCAACCCGTCCCGCTCACCGTGTTCGTGAACCCGGTGGTCACCCCGCTCACGACGGACACGGCGACCAGCTACGAGGGCTGCCTATCGGTCCCCGAGCTGAGAGCCGAGGTCACCCGCATCACCCACATCCGGGTCGACTATCTGGACCGCCACGGCGCCAAAAACACGTTTGAGGCCAGTGGGTTTCAGGCCGTGGCGCTTCAGCACGAGCTGGACCATCTGGACGGCAAGCTCTTCACGGACCGAGCCGACATCTCGACCCTGACGACCTGGCAGAATCTGCAAGCCCGAGCGGTCAGTTAACCGGTACTTGGACGACCTCGCTGGGGGCGCCCGCGCGGCGGACCGCAAATTGGAAGCCCGTGGGGGTTAGGGTGACGCCGGTGATGCGTTGCCAGCGGTCGACCTTGAAGCCCTCCTCGTCACCGTCTCCGTAGTTGGCCAGCCAGGCGTGGCGGTGATTGGCGCGGTCGTAGATGGCGATGGCCGCGCCCTGAGTGTGCACGCTGTATCGGGGGGTCTGCAGGTGCGTGCGCTGGATGCCCGGCAGATAGCGGATGGTCATGGGTGTGCTGGTTGCGGTGCCCGAGGGGTCCCAGGCAAAGGCGGAGCGGAGGGCGGCGGCCTGCCGGGCCTTGAGGCAGACCGCGACCTGCGCCCTGGGTGCGCCGGGCGACCATCGGACGGGCGCGCGCGCCGAGTACGGTTTGGCCGCCAGCAGCCACATGGCAGCCTGGCTGGTAGCGCCGCGGCTCGGGGCTGCGCAGGGACGATGGGGCAGGGCGGCCGTGAGGGCGGCGCCCGGTGCGTGCGTGGTTGTGCGGTCCTCGGCGGCGAAGAAAGAGTAGGCGGTGAGGTGCTCGGTGTAGCAGGCCGTAGCGCCCGTGGCGCCGTCGGCCACGCAGTATTGGATGGTGGAGTAGCCGCTGCCGCCGTCGCGGTGCTCGGTCAAGAGGTCTGCGATCCCGTCTCCGGTGACATCTGCGTGGATGGGCGGGGCGAACAGAAGCAGGGCGGCCAGTGCGTTCATCGTTGGGGTAAACCGGGGTTGCCTGTCCAACAATTCCCGGTACCGTGGGGGCGTGGTTTACCGAGACGACATCGCCGCGCTGGCCGGGGTCTACGATCAGCTGGCTGGACATGCGCGGCGACCGTCGGGCGACATCGACTTCTATGTAGACCTGGCGCGGCAGTGCGGTGGTCCTGTGCTGGAGCTGGGCTGCGGCACCGGGCGCGTCTTGCTGGCGGTGGCCGAGACGGGCGCGCCGTGCGTCGGGGTGGACCTGTCACCCGACATGCTGGCGCAGCTCGATGGCAAGGACGTGCCCGACAACGTGCGTGTTGTGCAGGCCCCCATGCAGCAGTTCTCGGTGGACGGTGGGCCCTTCAGGCTGATCTACAGCGCGTTTCGGCCCTTCATGCACATGGTCACGGTGGCCGATCAGCTGGCGTGTCTTGGCGGCGTGCATCGGCACCTGGCGCCCGACGGCGTCTTCGCTTTCGACGTCTCTGTGCCCGGGGCGGAGCGGCTGGCGATCGACCGAATCGAGCCGCACGAGGACATGCGGGTGCCCGGCGACGACGGCGACCTCGTTCGGCACGCCGGCATGGTGCACGACGGCGCCGGTCAGACCTTTGACATTCACGTGCGGTTCCAGCGGCAAGGGGCCGGCGGCGTCACGGACCTGGGCGTTTCCTCGGTCAAGCTGCGGTACTTCTTTCGCTGGGAGCTGGAGCACCTGCTCGCGCGCGCGGGATTTGCTATCGACGCGGTCTACGGCGCCGCTGACCGACGGCCGTACGACGCCGAGAGCAAGGACATGTACGTCATCGCCAAGCCTCTGCCGGTACCGCATTCACCAGCACTGAGGTAACCGCGCCCCGTCCGAGCAGCTCTCGGTTGCCCACCACGACAAGGTGCAGGCGCGCGCGCGACACGGCGACGTTCACCAGATTCAGCCGGCTGTTGGTAAACGCGAGCGAGCGCGGTCGGCTCACGACCGTCGACAGGATCACAACGTCGCGCTCGCCGCCCTGAAAGCGGTGTACGGTGCCCAGCGCGACGCCCCGGGGCTTGGACATCGAGAACAGCTGGGCCTGATCGCTGATCGGCTCCGCTCGCTCCGGCTCCTCCTGTGGGATGCCGGCGGCGCGCAGGCCCTGGTACAGCGCGCGAAGCTGGCCTCGATACGGCGTCAGCACAGCGATCCGATGCGGCTGAATGCCCTCGCGGACCAGCTCGCCGACCATCGCGGTGACCCGGCGGACCTCCTCCGGGTTCGCCCAGCTGCCGAGCATCGCGACTTGTTGGCCGCGCACGTCCAGCCCGATCAGCGGTCCCGTCGCCAGCAGCGCCGACCGGGACGCCAGGCTGTTGGGCGCTGTACGCACCGTCAGGTCGTAATGGCACAGCTTGTCGCTGATCGCGATGATCGGGGCCTGGCAGCGAAAGTGGTCGCGCAGGCACGGCACGTCACGCGTCGCCCGCTCGGCCAGCCGCTGAGCCGACGCCTCTGCCGTAGCAGTCACGCGATATGGCGCCAGCTGGGTCTCGTCCAGATTGCGACCCAGGCGCCGGAGGACCCGCGCCTCTTCGACGTCATCGATCTCGATCACCGGCTCGAGCTGATGCACGTCCCCGATGACCAGCGCGCGGCGCGCACGAAACAGCGCCGACACCGCGTGGGCCGGATGGCACTGGCCCGCCTCATCGATGACCACCCGCTCGATCACGTTGGCGGCCATGGGGAAGCCGTTGCCCATCGACAGCAGCGTGCACCCCATGACCGGGAAGAGGCGGCGCAGATCGTCGAACTCGGTGCCGAAGCGCCGCTCGGCCGACCGCAGCGACGGCTGCTTCTGCAGCGCCTCCTGAACACGCCGCACGGACTTCAGCAGCTGGTCGCGATTGAGCGCCGCCCAGGCCTCACGTACCGCCTGGGCCGTCTCGAACAAGCCGGCCTCATGCTCGGCTACAACCGCGGTCAGCGCCTGTCGTGCATCGGCCGGGTCGACGCGCACCTTGCGCCGGCGCGCCAGCTCTTCTTCCGCGTCGGGCAGCTGCTCCAGCAGCTCTTCCAGGTCCGGGATGGCCTTCAGCACGTCGCGGATCTCGTCCAGGCTGTTTTCCAGCTCGTCGATCTCGTCGGTCAGCGCGTCGTATGCGGTCAGCCAGGCGGTGAGCTCGGCCTCGACGGCCGCATCATCCTCTTCGGGCGGCTCGGGAAGCGCGAGGCTCAGGCCCAGCGGGACCAGCTGCTTGTTCAGCAGCGCGAACTTGGTCCCGGCCACGGAGCGCCAGGACTTGCGAGCCACGAAGTGTTTTTGGGCCTGCGTGGCTTTGGTGATCTTGGTGATCTGCTTGACCAGAGTGGTGCGAAGCTTGTCGAACGCCGTCCGCGCGCGGTCGTGCGCCACCTTGCGCTCCGCGGCGCCCTCGGCAGCAGCGCCCAGCTCGTCCAGCCGCTCGCGGACCGTGTCGATCTCGCCGCGCAGATACGTGCAGCGCGCCTCGCCCGCCTCCACATCGCGGATGCTGTCCTCGGCCTTGCGCACGTCCTCCTCAGCCTTGCGAACCGCGGCGGTCGCCGCCTCCAGACGTCCCTGCCCCTCGTGAAACACCGCGCGCGCGGCCTTGGAGTTGGACCGCTCCAGCCAGCGAACCGTGCGCTGCAGCATCGGCACGGTCACCTCGGTCATCACCGGGCGGCTGCCCAGGCGCAGGCCGATCGGCAGCCGATCGTCCGCCAGATCCGTCGACAACACGTCCAGCACGTTGTCCACCGCGCGGTTGTT
>CAZJHX010000190.1:3350-11162 GCA_964545715.1 uncultured Myxococcales bacterium | reverse complement strand
CCCGCCCAAACCCGGCCCCCCCCGTGGCCCCCCGGGGGGTGGGGGGCCGCCCCCCCCCCAAACAACGGCGCCGTCGACACCTTTGGCTTCTCGCCGGTCGTGCACCCCGCCATGCGCTCGATGACCGTATGCGCGCACAGGGCCAGGATCAGCTCTGTCTTGCCCGTGCCGGGCGGTCCCTGTGCTGCGGTCAGCCGACTGCCCAGAAAGCGCTGCGCCGTCAGCCGCTGGTCCGCCGTCAGGATCCGATCCGCTCGTCGACCGACGTGTCCACGATGCGCCGTACGCCGTACCTTGCCGCTCATGTACTCGCCCAGCGGCGTCATCGTGCGCCAGGACGCGTCCCCGCTGATCAAGTCGCCCAGGTCCTGACGCAGGTAGTGCGTCGCCCAGCCGGTCGCGCCGTCATAGGCGAGCCCGATCGGCCACACCTGAACGCCGGACGCCACCAGGCACCCGCGCGCCGCGTCGGCCAGCTGCACCAGCAGGTCGGTGTCGTTACCCTGAGCCGCGATCTCTTCGGGCAGCCCACCCTCGGCCGCCTTGTCGGCGCCGTGAAGCAACGCCAGGACCCAGCGCATCACCTGCTCGGGCGTGACGTCGTCCATCGCCTGCAGCTTGTGGATGAAGCGGCCAACGACCTCTTCAGGGATACCCAGCGTCCGGCTGAGCACGATGTCGTCCAACATGAACGGCATCTCGCCGCCCGGAGACTCCGCCTCCAGCCGCAGCTTCACAGGGCCCGCCGGCACGCGCCCTTTGCGACGATCGCGCGGCTCCGGCGCCTCCCACGCGTCCCCCTCCGCGTCCAGCCACGTCACGTGTTCAGCCGTGAACCGCAGCAGGGTCTTCAGCTCGCCGCGGCGCGCGTCGTAGACCACCGGAAAGCCGATGACCACCGGCGGCGGCTCATGGTCCTCGTTGCCTCTCCGAAAGCGCTGCTGCCGATACGTCTGAGTCAGCCAATGCTCGAAGAACCCGGTGCGGTCGCCCGTGAGCTCCAGCTCCAGCTTGCGGGCGTCGCGGGTTATGAAGCTCAGCGCCGTCTCCCCTACCAACTTGAAGTAGGTGCGGCCGCGCCCCGGCTCGATCAGGTTCACCGCCCGCGCGTTGTCCACGGGGATCGGCGGCTCCGCACGAATGCGTAGACTGAGCGCCTCCTCGCGACGGATCATGGCCAGCCAATAGCGAAAGACGTCGGTAATTTGGTCGCGCTCGAGGACGGCTGGGTCGGTTGCCATATCTGAAAGTTTGTACAGCTATTTCAATGGGCCCGCAAATCTAAAACTGCAGTCGCTCACGCAGGCCCGGATTGGACCCGTCCTGGCGCCAGATGAAGCCGTCCAGGATGTAGTGCGTCGCCTGGGGAACCGTGAGCAGTGGCACGAACAGCAGGGGTGCCCACGCCGCGTCCGCCACCGCCGTCGACCAGTCGCCGAAGACCTCCGCGTGCTCCGCCCAGACGGTCGCGTCCCACAGGCCCTCCTCGATGAACGCCAGCACCAACAGCACCGCTACGAACACCCACGCCCGGTTCGGACGCGGACCCGCCGGCGCCGGCCGCGCAGTGATCCACACCAGCGCCATGTACGGCACGCCATGAAGCAGCACGTTGGTCGCCGTGAACACATAGTCCGAGTTCATCGCGACGATCCCGACGCCCCACATGGTCCACGTGGCCGCCATGGTCAGCAGCTTGCCCGGATTGCTGTACCCGCGGCGCGCGCTGACCCGCACCTGCAGCCCTACCCAGGCCAGCCCGACGACCACGTAGACCGGCCACAGGACGGTCATGAACCACTGCGGCCACGGCCCCAGAAAGTCGCCCTCCATGAACCATTGAAAGTGCCGCGGCAGGTTGACGTGCCAGTACGCCACCGGGACCAGGGTGCCCACATAGACCGCGGCGTGATCCAGACGGCGCACCCATGGATCGCGCTCGCCTATCACCCCGCGGTACAAGGCCACGAAGCCGACCTGCTGCTTGACGAAGTGGTGGACGGCGACGTACGCCAGCGCCGTCCAAAACCAGGCTGGATTCACCGCATACAGCAGCGTCCCGGTGGCGTATACGATCACCGGGGTCAGCCCGTACAGCCAGGGCCGTCGCCGCCGCTCCTCCCGATCCAGGTACACGCGATACAGGGACGACCACACGTGCGCCACGTCGACCATCAGCACCAGCGCGATCCACGCCCATAACGGCGCGTCGTAGTCGGCGGGCAGCCATCCGATGAGCGCCGGCGCCACCAGCAGCAGCGCCAGGATCGCGGGCCCCACAAAGAACACGCCATCAAACGCGGCCGAGCGGATCCACCGCCGCGACGTGCTCACGGGTTGTCGACCGCCGCAGGCAGGTAGGGGTGCTCCGTGTAGTCGAGCGACCACGGCTCCGGCCATGTCAGCGCCTGGTCAAAAGCAAACGCCGGGTCGAGGAAGGCGTCTCCCTGATTCGACCCCTCCATCGAGAGGTTCCAGGGCGCGCGACCGCTGGAGCTGTCGTTGGGAAACTGGTCCGGGTCGAACTTGCCGCCGATCGCTGTGTCGGTCACGAACGGCTCTCCGCGCGCGCCGCCATACACGAACTCGGTCCCCGCCTTGAACAGCGCGCCCTTGCCGATCTGGTCTCGCCACTGCCACATCGTCTCCGCGATGGGCACCAGCTCGTACCCCAGCGGCTCGCCCGACAGCTCCATGCCCTTCTTGAAGTTCACAAACTCGCCCTCCGCGGGCACGAGGCGCAGGCCGTCATCGCCCGGAAAGGACTTGCCCTGACCGTCCGGGCAGCTGAGGTTGGCGATGCCGAACGGCTTGAGCGTCTGCTCTGAGGCCTTGCATGGCGCCAGTCCGTGGCCCTTGGCCTCGGCAAAGATCCGCACGTGGTGGTGATCGGCGGTCTGCACCTCGGAGATCTCCCCGCCCGCGCTCTCCAAATCGAAGGCGCCGTCCACCTCCACCGCCTTGGCCTCGATCGCGGCGTCCATCGCGTAGGTCGTGGTGTGCCCGTGATGATGAGCCCGCAGCACCCGAAGCTCGCCATAGCCGTCCTCGCCGCGGCGGACCACGAGCTGGATCTCCTCCATGTCCCCCTCATGGCACTCGGTGAACAGCCCCGTGCACAGCTGCTCCCAATCGCGAGGGTGATAGTGCGCGTAGGTCAAAAAATAGTGCGTGTCGGTGGCGACCAGGCCCCAGTAAAGCTGTGCGTGGATCGCGGTCTTGGGCAGGTTGTCCCAGTTGTTGTTGTGAATCAGGTCGCCGTCGTAGTCGACCGCGGTCGGGATGTCGGCGCGTGGTCCCTGTCCGTCCTGGCCGCCGTCCGCCGTGTCCTGATACCAGATCGGCGCGAAGTACCGCGCGACTTCAGCAGCCGTCGGCGGCGGATCCACCGGCACATCCGGCACGCTGAGGTCGGGCCCATGGTCCGGTACGTCGGAGATCTCAGGCGGCGGAGAGTCCGGCGGATCAGGGATGTCGACAGCGGCCACGTCCGCCTCCGGCAGGTCCGGCGCCTCGGGTGGTGTATCTGCGAGCACGCTGTCGGCAGTGTCCGGGACACGCGGGGGCAGCGGATCGTCCGGGCAGCCGGCCAGCGCCAGCGTCACCAGAAGCGTCAGTCTGCGCATATCACCTGGGGCCCGCCGTCCAGCGGTCGCATCGGCCGGTCCAGCGCGCCCGCCAACGCGACCCGCGCCGTCTCAAAGGCGCGATGGCCGCGCTGCAGCTTGAATGGCCCGACCCGGGGCAGCCCGTCCACGATCACCGGCAACATCCCCGATCGCCGCGGGTACCAGCTCAGCTTCTTGAAGTACTTGCGCGCCCGCGACCGCGTAGACAGGTGGTGATAGAGCACGCGCGGACCCTCAGGCACGCCCGCCAGGCCCGAGCGGTCGGCGACGCCGCCGTCGATGTAGGTGCGCCCGTCCAGGCTCACCGGGTGAAACAGGCCCGGAAAGGTACAGGAAGCTCGGATCGCCGGCGCCAGCGGCCCACGCTCGCGCACCTCTGTTCGGCGTCGCCCCACATCAAAGACCGAAACCGCAAGCGGCGCCCGACATGTCTCAAATGTGTCGGCGCCCAGCAGCTCCTCCAGGAGCTCGTCAAACAGGCGCCCCTTCAGCAGGCCCGCGCCCAGCCCCGGGTCCCAGAAGTCCCGGCGCTGCAGGCCGACAAGGCGGTCGCTGAGCTCCGAGGCGCTCCGTCCACTGGCCCATAATCCGGTGACCAGGGCGCCCGCGCTGCTGCCCGACGCGCGTGCCGGCTGGAGCCCGGCATCCTCCAGCGCAGCCAGAAACCCGGCATGCGCGAAGAACCCGAAGAAGCCCGCCGACATGGTCAGCGCAAACGGCTCTTCGCTGAGCCACTGCCGCATGGTGGGTCGCACGGTCACAGCGCTGGAGCATACTGGCGAACGCTGCTAGAGTCATGTGCGTGATGATCGCCAGTAGCGGAACATCTGAAGCGCTGACAGACAACGTACGCGTCCAGGTGCGCAGTCAATATCTGCCCAGTCGGTCGAATCCGCTGACGTACGAGTTTCTGTTCACGTACGAGGTCACGATCACAAACGAAGGTGAGGACACGGTGCGGCTTCTGACGCGGCGTTGGGTCATCACAGACGCACACGGCAAGACCGAAGAGGTCGAAGGCGTGGGCGTGGTCGGCGAGACCCCGGTCATCGCCCCGGGTGAGTCGCACAAATACCATAGCTTCTGCCCGCTTCGGACGCAGTTCGGCAGCATGCACGGCAGCTACGGCATGGTCCGCCCCGACGGCACGACCTTCCGCGCGGAGATCGCCCCGTTCAACATGGTCGTCCCGACCGCCATTAATTAACAGTCGTTCCGACCGCAATCAATTAGGCGATAATCCCCAGCTCGGTCAGCCCCTTCGTCATCAGCGGGGCCCAGCCGCGATTGGCCAACGGGCTCGCCGGACTGGGGTGCGCGACGCTGCCGATGGTCACGTTCATGTCGCCGACCACCTGCCGCGCCTTCTTCTCCGCAAACTTGCCGACACCGACCACATACTTGGGCTCAAACAGCTCCACCGTGCGTCGCAGTGCCCGGTCGCAGGCCGCAAACATCGGCGTGCGCTCGTCCTTTGGCAACTTCTCCGGGATCCGGTTGCGACCGCCCTCCTCCATGAAGACCAGCGGGCAGTAGTTCGCGATGAAGAACCGCTCAAAGAAGGCCTCCGGCGTGCCGTACGTGTCGCGAGCCCAGCCCCAAAGCCGCCGCCCACTCACCTCGCTGCGCGTACAGCCAAACCCGAGGATGGGCCGCTTGGGGTGCTCGACCGGCGGCTTGCCGATAGCGGTCTCGATGCCCAGCCAGTCCCGTACAGACGCCACCTCGCCAAACGGCACGCCCACCTGGGCCATGCCGAAGGGCCCCGGATTCATGCCGATCAGCAGCACCTCGCGCGATCCCTGCCCGTACTTGTCGCAGTAGGCGTCCCAGGCGGCGCGTGCGTAGATCAGCGGATTGTAGACGTACGCGACCGGCTCCCCGAAGGTCAGGGGGGCAAGGTCAGCCACCAGGTCGTCGGTGATCTGTTCGAGCATCAGGCGTCCTGGGCTCCAAATTGTTCTGCAAACGTGTTGCTCAGTACCAGGTGGGCCTCGTTGAGCAGCGGGACTCCGTGCGCACTGAGCAGGTGCTGGAATGTCAGCGCCTTCACGCGGGCGAAGTCGCTCGCTTCAGGCCTGGCCGCGTTGCGCCAGCCGGGCCCGATGTTGCCGCGCCGAAAGAAGCCCGCCGCTCCCATCATGGCCGCTGACTTCTCGTCGAAGTACTCGTCGGGACCGAGTAGATTCTGCAAGCTGTCGCAGGCGATCAGGATTCCACCATGGCGCTTCACCAGCAGCAGCCCCTCCGACATCTTGGACGTCTCGAACACAAACGCGTCTCCGTCGGGGAACGGTGTGGCTCCGCCGGGGACCAGCTCTGTACCGGTCTGCACACCGCGCTCGTGCGGCATGTCCGGAAACGACCATAAGTTCGCGTCATAGCGGTGGAGGTAGAAGGAATCGTCTCGGCCGTGGAAGGAGCCGAGCTTCACAAGGTGCTCTACCCGCCCGAGGGCGTCCAGACGTGCGAGACCGTCGCTGTCGAGCCGCAGCGTATTGACGAGGGTGAGCGCATCACCCGCCCGTACGACCACCATGTTTCGACTGAACTGCCAGGTCTGGTCGCCAAATGTCGGCCGGATCTGTCCGCTCACCATAAAGATGTCCGGCAGCACCTCAGACAGCTCGCCGTGTGGGAGCAGAGGCGGGAACTTCTTCACGAGTGGCCCTGGGTGATTTGTTTCAGCGGGGCGGTCATGCCGGTCGGTGTAGCACACCGATGGGGGGTCATGGCCAGGCCGGAAGCAGGTCTTCGACCAGGATGTCCAGGTCGACGATCGAGCCGTCCGTGGCGCGGAAGCCGAAGGTCAAGACGGTGCCGACCTCGAAGGTGGTCATGAGCAGCCGGAACTCTTCGACGTCGTAGTCTTTGACGGACTCGCCGTTGATCTCCGCCAGGCGGGCGCCCGGGACGACTCCGGCCTTGTCGGCGTCCGTGCCTGAATAGACGTCCCACACGATGAAGTCGCCTTTGGGGCCGTCGTTGACGCGAAAGCCCGGGCCGATCCACTCGTTGGGGTTGATGTGGTCTGTCTCGGTGAACGGGGCCAGGCGCAGCAGCGCGGCCGGCATGTCCACTGTGGTGAGGAAGTGGCGCAGGAAGGTGCCGCCCAGCAGGAGGTCGATCGCGACGCCGGTTTCGCCCGACAGGGCCGCGAAGATCGCCGGATTGACGATGACGTCGGGGCCGGCCGTTGCCAGGTCGCCGACCTCCAGGGTGGCCACGCGCGTCAGCGTTGTTTCGAGTAGCTGGCCGGATTGGATGACCTTTACGCCCTCCAGCTTGGGGCGATCCGCGGCGTCCAGCGACGCGAGCAGCGGCTCTGAGATGATCGAATAGACCGCGCCGGTATCCAGCATGGCCTTGATCGGCACGCCCTCGACCGTCGCGTCTACGATGATGCGCGTCGCGCCGGCGGTCACGGTGCCGTCGCCCGGGATTTGGAAGCCGCCACCACCCAACAGCTGAAACGGGATCGGCACACTGGCGCCCGTGCCGACATCGACCGCGGGCGGGCCGTCCGCCTCTGCCAACAGGTAGCCCTGGCTGTTGCGATAGTCGATGGTCAGCGCCTTGCCCGTCAGAAAGTCCGAGCCCACGATGCCCGCGACGACCAGGATCGCCCCGGGTGGAGGCGTGCCGAACAGATTGTAGCGCACGACGCTGGCCGGCCAGTCCGCGCCGAAGAGCGTCAGATTCGCATCGAGCGGGCCCGGATCGCCTGCAAAGTAGTCGCTGTCGATGGCCGTGATCGGGGCCCCCGTGTCCACCAGGAAGTCGATGGCCTCCTGGCCCAGCGCCGCCACCGCGACGTGTGGGCGCCAGTCGCGCAGGGTGATCTCGGTGGGCGTCTCGTACACCACCGGCACGTCAGGCGGGCCCGCGTCCGGGTCGGGCACGTCAGGCTCGCCCACGTCCGGGTCCGCCACGTCGGGTTGCTGAACGTCAGGTTCCGGCACGTCGTCGGGCTCGCTGCTGTCCGCGTCAGGCGCCGTGTCTGGCGAAACCGCGGTGTCCTCGATGTCGCTGACGTCCGCTGCTGGGGCGTCGAACGGGACGGAGGTGTCGGGTTGGAAAACGTCTTGTGTGGATGAGTCGGGAGCCGGGGAGGGTGGGGGCGTGGGGGGGGGGGGGGGGGCGCCCCCGCGCGGCGCCCCGCCCCCCCCCCCGCGGGGCGGGG
>CAZJHX010000190.1:1104-3340 GCA_964545715.1 uncultured Myxococcales bacterium | reverse complement strand
GGGGCCTACCGGCCGGGGGGGGGCGGGTGGCAAACCGGCGGGGGGGCTGGCGGCGGCCGCGGGGGCGGGGGGGGGCGGGGGGCTGTCAGAGCAGCCCCCGCTGATGAGCGCCGCGAGCGCCCACGTGATCAGTCGTAGACGCAGCTGCCCATGAAGCAGGCCTTGAGCGGGTCGGGGCAGATATAGACGCCCTCGTCGGTCAGGCCGTTGCAGTTGTTGTCGATGCCGTCGCAGACCTCTTCCTCTCCCTCGATCGGCGTGCCGTCGTGGCCGACGAGCCGTGCGCACATCGTCCCCTCGCCGCCCGGCGTGCACTGTTTCGTACCGTTGAAGTGACACCAATCTTCCTCGAACTCGCACGGGTCTCCCACGTCGAAACCTTCGTCGATGATGCCGTTGCAGTTGTTGTCGATGCCATCGCAGATCTCATCTTTTTTCTCGACGACCACGCACTCTTCCATATGACCGTTGACGCAGCGGCGAATCGCCTCACCGCAGCCGGTGTCGCAGACCTGGTCCGTGCCTTCATCCACGAGGCCGTTGCAGTTGTTGTCGATACCGTCGCAGACCTCGTCGCTGACGATCGGCATGGTCGCGCTGCACACCGAGACGTGACCCTTGGGATGGCACACGATGATGCCCTCGGCCACGCACTGGTCCTGAATTCGCTGGCAGGGCTCGCCGACGCCGAAGCCCTCGTCGATGTCGCCGTCGCAGTTGTTGTCGATGCCGTCGCAGTACTCGGTCGGCACGACCTCGGGCTCGGGCGGCGGCTCGTTGTCGACGGGGCAGGGCACCATCTCGGCTTCTTCCACGTAGCAGATCTCGATGGCCGTACCCTTGGCCGGCACCGGATCCTGTAGCACGACCTCGTTGATCCCGGACTCCCAGAACCAGCGCTTGCCGTCTTCCACGCTCTGTCCGTCAAACGTGACCGACACCGTCAGGGCCTGCGCCTGAGCCGTCAGCTTGTAGCGGCGGTTTACGTCGCTGACGTCCGCGGCCAGCTCGGCAAAGAGCGGCTCCCAGTCGGTCGCGCAGATGTCGAACACCAGACCGTCTGACTTGTTGGCCAGGTCGATGTAGTGCTCACCGCGGCGCTTGGCGCAGCCCGAGCTGTTTTGACCGACGATGGCGTGGAAGATTGCGTCCTCATAGCCGGCGTGATCCTCCAGGAAATCCCGGAACTTGTTGGCGTTGGTATCGCTCTTGTCGTCGGTGATGAACACGAACTGGCGCAAGCTGTTGTGCCGCGTGTGTGCGTTGATGGTCCCCATGTGATGCATGATCTGCGCGATCGAGTCTGTGCTGCCGACGTGCACGTCGATCTGCTTAAAGCGGTCGCTGTCGGCGCAGTTGGGCCCGGCCAGCGGCTGCGGGATGCACACCTCGTGGTCCTTCTCGTCGTCCTTGCGGTTGGCCAGCAGGATGACGCGGTAGTCCACGTCCTGCTCACCCAGGAAGGTGGACAGGCCGTTCATGTATTGGCGCACCTGGGCGATCTCGCCGCCCATGGAGCCGGACTGGTCGATCGTAAAGATCAGATCCACGGGACGCGCATCGATCGCCATCAGATACTGATCGCAGCGGCTGCTCGGCGGGTCGGTGCTCTTGCACAGACTCGGGCCGTCGTCGCAGTCGCAGTCGCAGTCGTCGGGCGCCGACTTGGCTTTGTGAGCGCTGTCCGAGCTGGACTTGTCGGAGCTGGACTTGTCGGAGCTGGACTTGTCCGAGCTGGACTTGTCGGAGTCGGACTTGTCGCCGTCGCAGTCGCATTTGCACTTGCCGCCGCCTGACTTCGACTTGGAGTCCGAGTCCGAGTCCGAGCTGGACTTGTCGGAGCTCGATTTGTCCGACTGACCCTTGTCACCGGCGTCTTTCGGCCCCTTGGGACCCTCTCTGCCGTCCGTCTCCCAGTCGTCGTGCTTGGTCCACCACCCGTAGGTCTTGGCTAGCTCTGCAGCCCAGTCGGCCCAAATCGTCCACTTGGTGTGCTTCTCGGTGTCGTACTCGGGATCCAGCGGGTGACCACCACGGTGGTGGTGCAGGTACAGCGTCGCCCAGTCGGTGCAGTACTCGTGGATGTGCAGGTCGATCTCATTGGGCACGAAGTCCAGATCGCTGTCGCTGTCGCTGTCGCTGTCGGAGTCGCTGTCGGCGCGGAGGCGCTTGTGGGTGTGGGGCTTGACGCTGGGGGTCTTGTGGCGGTGGGGGTTGTGGCGGTGGGCGCGGGTGG
>CAZJHX010000190.1:0-1094 GCA_964545715.1 uncultured Myxococcales bacterium | reverse complement strand
TCTCGCTGTGGCTCTTCTCGCTGTGGCTCTTCTCGCTGTGGCTCTTCTCGCTGTGGCTCTTCTCGCTGTCGGCGCTGCTGTGGGACTTGCCCTTATCGCCGTCGCTCTTGTCGCTGGTAGCCGAGTCGTCGCTGCCGCTCTTATCCTTGCCGCCTTTGTGGGCAGCCGTGCCGGAGCACTTGCCGGGGGAGTCTCCGTGACCCCAGACGTGGGCCTCGATGGCGTTGGTGCTGACACAGATCTCATGGGCGGCGTCGGGGTTGCCCGGCGGCACGTGGCACACCAGCAGCTTGCCCTTGCCGCACTCGCTGTAGCCCTTGGCGTCGTCGATGTCGTGTCCGACCTGGTCCGAGTATCGCGCGTAGAACCGCGGGCGGATCCAGTCGAAGCACATATCGGCGTACTGGCGCTCGATGTTCTCCTGCTGGTAGGGATCGCCTTCCATGCTCCCGGGCGCAGCGCACGCACGCCACTCACCGGCGCGGCAGACCTGGACACCGCCGCACGCGTCATCACAGGTGCGCACCAGGCCCTCGTCGATTCGGCCGTCGCAGTTGTTGTCGTACCCGTCGCATGCCTCGGGGACTTTTCCCTCGTCCACGATGCGCGAGAAGATCTCCTCCATGTCCCGCTGCAGCCGGAAGAAGCCCAGGCCCTCTTTTGGGTGACGCTGAGCTCGGTCGGCCAGCTCCATCAGATGGGACTCATGGGCGCCCCGGAAGCCGACGAACCACACGTGCACGTCGATGGCGCGCAGCTGCTGAATCATGTCCTCGGTCTGGTCCTCGCAGTCGTCGATGCCGTCCGTGATCATCACCAGGTGCCGGAAGCGGCCGGTATGCGGGCGCTCGTTGAAGAACTCAAACGCGCTCACAAGAGCCTGCGACACACAGGCCTCGCCGGCGGGGTCCGTTTTCCACGTGCTGCCGGTCGTAATCTTGGACTCACGGGTGTCGTACATCACCGGAGGCGCCACACACTCCAGCTCCAGCGGCTCTTTGACCAGCTGGTCACACCAGTACTTGAAGACCTTGCGTACATGACGTTGTCGCACTCTGACCATCCAAATTCCGTGGGGAATCTCCGGACATAGG
>CAZJHX010000189.1:0-18990 GCA_964545715.1 uncultured Myxococcales bacterium | reverse complement strand
AGCAAGTGTGGTTCGCCGCACAGTCAGCCGTCTCGTCGCACACCGCGTTGGTACCCGACGCAGCTTTGCATTGCTTGGCCGTCGCACCGTCGCTGTCGTGATCGATGCACACGTTCACGCACTGCGTGTTCAGCGTGCACTCCTGGTCGTTGACCAGCAGACACTCGCCGCCCGTGCACACATGATTAGCCTGACAGTCCAGCGTGGCGTCGCAGTCGCCATTGGTGCCCGAGGGAGGCGCGCAGGTGCCGACGGCGCAGATATTGACGCACTGGCCGTTGTCGTCACAGCTCTGGCCATCGTTGCGCAGACAGGTCGTCACGACGCACGTGTGGTCGGCCGCGCAGTCCGCGGAGTCAGCCACGTCGCAAGCCCCAAGGGTCGGGGACAGGGACGCGCAGTTGTCGCTGATGCAGCTGCCGGCGCACTCCGCGTTGTTGGAGCACTCCTGGGCGTTGTCCAGCAGGCAGACCGTGCCGATGCAGTCGTTGTCCTGCGCGCAGTCTTCGCTGTCGTCTTCGTCGCAGGTGCCCAGGGTCGTGACCGGCAGGGAGCAGACGTTGCCGATGCAGGTGTTTTCGCACTCGGTGTTGGCCGTGCAGGCCTCGCCGAGCTTGCGGAGGCACTTGCCGCCTGCGCAGTTGTGGTTGTTGACCTGGTTGTCACAATCGATCGCCTCATCGCAGGCGCCGTTGGTCTGAGACTCATCCCCACAGGTGTCCACGACGCAGACCTTCACGCACTTGTTGTTTGCGTCGCAGGACTCGCCGTCCACCAGGAGGCAGGTGGTGCTCTGGCAGATGTTGCCCAGGGCGCAGTCGAGATCGTCGTTGGCGTCGCACACGCCCAGGGTTGCGGCGGCGGTCGCGCAGGTCAGGCCGATGCAGGTGTTGGCGCACTGATCGTTGGAGATGCAGGCCTCCCCATCGATGGCCTCGCAGACGCCGCCCTGACAGACGTTGTTGGCCACGCAGTCGCCGTCATCGTCACACGTGCCCTGGTTGGCCGCAGGCAGCTTGCACAGGCCGCCGATGCACGTGTTGCTGCACTGGCCGTTGCCCGTGCAGACCTCGCCCAGGTTCAGCAGGCACTGGCCGCCGTTGCAGGTGTGGCCGGCCGAGCAGTCTGCGTTTTCGTCGCAGCCGCCGTTGGTGGTCGGCGACGTCGTGCACACCAGGTTGACACAGGTGCCGGAGCACTGGACGTTGGCGATGCAGGCCTGGCCCGGGATCGCCTTGCAGGTGTTGGTCAGGCACACGTTGCCGGTCTGGCAGTCATCGTCGCCGTCACACGCGCCCAGCGTGCCGGACTTGGCGGCGCAGGCGCCCTGGACACAGGTGTTGACGCAGTCCGTGTCGGCCGCACACGCGCCACCGTTGTTGATGAGACACTCGTTGCTGGAGCAGGTGTGCCCCGGCTGGCAGTCCGCCGTCTCGTCACAGGCCCCTGTGGTCCCAGCCGGCGCCGCGCACTTGGAGTTGATGCACGCGTTCAGGCACTCGCTGTTGTTCGCACAGTTCTGCAGGTTGTTCAGCAAGCACTGGCTGCCCGAGCAGGTGTGGTTGGCCGTGCAGTCGACCGTCTCGTCGCACGCGTCGTTGGTCGATGATTGACCGGCGCAAGAGCCGGCGATGCACACGTTCACACAGTCGGAGTTGGCGGTGCACGTGCCCAGGTCGTTGAGCAGGCACTCGCCCGCCACACACGTCCGCCCCGTCTGGCAGTCGGGGGTCTCATCACACGCGCCCGCGGTCCCGGACTGCGACGCGCAGGAGCCGTTCACGCACACGTTGAAGCACTGCGTGTTGGCGTTGCAGAGGCTGCCGTTGTTGGCCAGGCACTGGCCCGCGCTGCAGGTGTGGAAGGGTTCGCAGTCATCCGTCTCGTCGCAGTTGCCGTTGGTCGTTGACGGGTCCGCACACGTCGAATCAACACAGGCGTTGGCGCACTCGGCGTTGGTCGTGCAATCGCCGCCATTGTTGAGCAGGCACTGGCCCGCCACGCAGCTCAAGCCCGCCGCGCAGTCCGCCTGGGTGTCGCAGGAGCCCGCCCCCGCCGGAGCGCACGCGCTGTCCACGCAGACGTTGGCGCACTGGCTGTCAGCCACACAGGCCTGACCGTTGTCCTTCAGACACTGACCACCCACGCAGGAGTTGTCGGCCACGCAGTCGAGCGACTCATCGCACGCCGCGTTGGTCCCGGACTGCAGCGCGCAGGTCGAGTTGATGCAGACGTTGGAGCAGTCCGCATTCGTCGTGCACGCCGCGCCGTTGCCCAGCACGCACTTCAGGCTCTCGCACAGGTGACCCGACGTGCAGTCCTCAGGCTGGTCGCAGGCGCCGGCCGTCCCCGAGGGGGCCGCGCACGCGAGCTCCACGCACACGTTCAGGCAGCTGCCGTTGTCCGCGCAGGTGCCGCCGTTGTTCAGCAGGCACGCGCCGCCGCTGCAGGTGTGTCCCGCCGTGCAGTCATCGGTCTCATCGCAGTCCCCGGTCGTGCCCGACGCGGCCGCGCAGGTACCGTTGACACAGGCCTTCTGGCACTGGGCGTTGGTCGTACACGTCTGGTTGTCCGCCAGCAGGCACTGGCCGCCCACGCACGCCAGGTTGTCGCCACAGTCCGCCGTCTCGTCGCACGCCGCGTTGGTCCCGGACGCCGCCGCGCACGCGCCGTTGACGCACACGTTGGCGCACTGCGTGTTGGCCGTGCAGACACCACCATTGTTCAGTAGGCAGGCGCCGCCCGAGCACACATGCCCGGCCACGCAGTCCTCGGTCTGGTCGCACGTGCCGTTGGTCCCCGACTGGCCCCCGCAGAAGCCCGCGATGCAGGCGTTGACGCACTGGCTGTTCTGGCCGCACGGCAGCCCGTTCTGAATCAGGCACTCGCCGGCGATGCAGCTGTGCCCGCCCTGGCAGTCGTCACCCTCGTCGCAGTCGGCGTTCGTGCTGGACTTGCCCACGCACTTGGCGTTGATGCACACGTTGGCGCACTGGGCGTTGGTCGTGCACGTGCTGCCGTCCGTCAACACGCAGGTCCCCGTGGGACAGGTGTGACCGGCCGCGCAGTCAGCCACCTCATCGCAGCCGCCGCCCGTGCTGGACTGCGGCCCGCAGGTCCCACTCACGCACACGTTCACACACGCCGAGTTGGCGGTGCATGGGCTGGCGTCGTTCAACAGACACTGCTGAGCCACGCACGTGTGACCCACCTGGCAGTCGGCGGCCTCGTCGCACGGCCCGTTTGCGCCGGACGCCGACGCGCACACGCCAATGGCGCAGACACCCAGGCACTGGCTGTTGGCCGTACATGCAACCGCGTCGTTTTGCAGACACTGCGCGCCCTGACATGTCAGGTCCGCCCCGCAGTCCGCCGTCTCGTCACACGCCCCGTTGACCGCCGACTTGCCGGCACACGTACCGCTCACGCAGACGTTGACGCAGTCCGCGTTGGTCACACAGGCGAACGAATCGACCACCAGGCAGACCGCCGCCGTGCACACGTGGTTGGCCGTGCAGTCTTCCGTGGTGTCACAGGCCGCGCCCGTGCCCGCGGCGGACACACACGTCCCGCCGACGCAGGTGTTCGCGCACTCGCTGTTGGCGCTGCACTCGCTGCCGTTGTTCAGCAGGCACTCGCCGCCGACGCAGCCGTTGTTGGCCTGGCAGTCCGCCGACTCATCGCATGTCCCGTTGGTCGCCGACGTCGCCGCGCACTTCAGGTTGATGCAGACCTTGGCGCACTCGATGTTGGACGAGCAGGTCCCGCCGTCCTCCAGCAGGCACTGACCAGTCTGGCAGACATGGCCTGCCTGGCAGTCCGTCGCCTCATCACACGCCCCACCCGTCGCCGACTGCGGCGCGCAGGTTCCGTTGACGCACGCATTGACGCAGTCCGTGTTGGCCGTGCAGTTGCTCGCGTTGTTCAGCAGGCATTGCTGGCTCACACAGGAGTGACCGACCTGGCAGTCCAACGTTTCGTCGCAAGAACCGTTGGTGCCGCTGACGACCGCGCACTTGCCGATCGCGCACACGCCCAGGCACTCACTGTTGGCTGTGCAGGCCGCGTCGTTGTTCTTCAGGCATTGAGCGCCCTGGCAGGTGTTGTCCGCCACGCAGTCCGCCGTCTCGTCACACCCACCGTTGGTCGCCGACTGCGCCGCGCAGGTGCCGCTGATGCACACATTGACGCACGCGCCGTTGGTGACGCACGCGCTGCCGTCCACCACCAGGCAGACGTTGTTCTGGCACGCGTTGTTTGCCGTGCAGTCACTCGCCTCGTCGCAGGCGCCGCCCGTCCCCGACACCGCGGCGCACTTGCCGTCGATGCAGGTGTTCACGCACTGCGTGTTGGCCGTGCACGCCCCCGCGTCGATCAGCAGGCACTGCCCCGCCACGCACGTCCCACCCGCGACACAGTCAGCCAGCTGGTCGCACGCGCCGTTCGTTCCGGACTGATCCGCGCACTTGCCGCTGATGCACACGTTGGAGCATTGGGCGTTGGCCGTGCAGACCTCGTCGTTGACCAGCAGGCACTGCCCGCTTTGGCACACATGGCCCGCCGTGCAGTCCGCGACCTCATCACAAGCACCACCCGTCCCGGACGCGGAGGCGCAGCTGCCGTTTACACACGCGTTGAGACACGCGCTGTTGAGCGCGCAGGCGCTACCGTTGTTCAGCAGGCACTTCTGCCCCTGACAGGTGTGACCCGCCTGGCAGTCGGACGTCTCATCGCAGTCGCCCGTGGTGCCGGACGGCGAGGCGCACGTCCCGACCGCGCAGATCCCAAGGCACTGAGCGTTGGTCGTGCACGCGCTCGCGTTGTTTTTGAGGCACTCACCCGCCTGGCAGGTGTGGTCCGCCACACAGTCCGACGTCTCATCGCACGCCGCATTGGTCCCCGAGGACACCGCGCAGCTGCCGTTCACACACACGTTCACGCACGCGCTGTTGCTCACACAGGCGCTGCCGTCCACCGACAGGCATTTGTTGCTGACGCACGCGTGGTTGGCCGTGCAGTCCGCCGTCTCGTCGCACGCGCTTCCGGTACCCGACACAGCCGCACACGACCCGCTGATGCAGGCGTTGATGCACTGCGCGTTGGCCGTGCAGGCGCCACCATCGCTGAGCAGGCAGACGGACGCCGTGCACGCATGCCCCGGTGTGCAGTCCGCCGTCTCATCGCACGCGCCGCTGGTACCGGACTTGGCCGCGCATGTCGCCCCCGTGCACACGTTCAGGCAGTCCGTGTTGGCGGTGCAGGCCTGACCGTCCACCAGCAGACATTGACCGCCCGAGCAGGTCAGCCCAGTCCCACAGTCGGACGCCTCGTCACACGGACCGTTGATCGTCGTCGAGATCGGGGCGCACAGCCCGTTGACGCAGGTGTTGACGCACTGCGTATTGGTCGAGCACGCCACGCCGTCCGTGATCTTGCAGACCCCGCCCGAGCATGTGTGGTTCGCCGTGCAGTCATCGGTCTCATCGCACGCGACGCCCGTCGACGACAGCTGGTCGCAGGAGCCGTTGACGCACACGTTCAGGCAGTCCACGTTGGCCGTGCACGCGCCACCATCGTTGAGCAGGCACTTGCCGCCCGAGCAGGTGTTCCCCGCCGTGCAGTCCGATTGGGAGTCGCAGGCGCCGCTGGTGCCCGACTCGACCGCGCACTTGCCGCTCACGCACACGTTCAGGCACTGGCTGTTGGCGGTGCAGTCCACGCCGTTGTTGGCCAGGCACTGGCCGGCCGCGCAGGTGTGGTCGGCCTTGCAGTCCGCGGTCTCATCACAAACACCCTCGGTGTCCGACAGCGCCGCGCACGCGCCCGAGACACACACGGTCGGGCACTGGCTGTTGGTCGCACACGCCTCGCCGATGTTCAGCAGGCAGACCTCCGACAGGCACTGGTGGTTGGCCTTGCAGTCAGCGGTCTCGTCGCACGCGCCCTGGGTGCCGGAGATCGACCCGCAGGAGCCGCTGATGCACACGTTGAGGCACGCGCCGTTCGCCGCGCAGGCGCCGCCGTTGTTCACCAGGCAGATGTCGCCCGAGCAGGTGTGGCCCACCGCGCAGTCATCGGTCTCATCACACGCGCCGCCGGTCGCGGACGGCGCCGCGCAGGCCCCCTCCACGCACACGCCCTGGCACTCGGCGTTGCTTGTGCAGCCGCCCGTCGCATCCAGCAGGCATACACCCGCGACGCACCCGTTTCCGGTGTTGCAATCCGCTGTCTCGTCGCACGCGCCACCCGTCGCCGACTTCTCGCCGCACGCGCCGCTGATGCACACCTGCAGGCACTGCGCGTTGTCCGTGCATACGCCTGTGTCGTTGAGCAGGCACGCGCCGCCAGAGCACGTGTGGCCGGCCGTACAATCGTCGGTCTCGTCGCAGGCGCCACTGGTCGCCGACGCGTTGGCGCAAGAGCTGTCGACGCACACGTTCAGGCACTGCCCGTTCTCCGTGCAGCTGCCGCCATTGCTCAAGAAGCACACCGCCGCCGAGCACGTGTGTCCCGGGGAGCAGTCCGGCGTCTCATCGCACGCCCCGCCCGTCACGGACGCCGCCGCGCACGACCCAGAGATGCACACGTCCTGACACTCTGCGTTGACCGTGCACACACCCGCGGTACCCAGCAGGCACACGCTGTTCACGCACCCGTGCCCGGCCGCGCAGTCGGCGGTCTCGTCGCACGCGCCATTGGTCTCCGAGATCGGTCCGCACACGTTGGCGATGCACACGTTGGCGCATTGGGCGTTGGTCGAGCAGGCGCTGCTGTCCGCCAGCACGCAGATGCCGGCGTCACAGGTGTGGCCGGCCGTGCAGTCAGCGGTCTCATCGCACGCACCCTGCGTCGTGGAGATCGCAGCGCACGTGCTGTTGATGCACACGTTCAGGCACTGCACGTTGGATGAGCAGGAGCCGCCGTTATTCAGCAGGCAGACCTCGCCGGAGCAGGCGTGACCGGGCACGCAGTCATCGACCTCATCACACTGACCGCCCGCCACGTTGGGCGCCGTGCACCCACCGTTGATGCACACGTCCACGCAATCGGTGTTCAGCACGCAGGCGCCGGAGGTGGTCAGCAGACACTCGCCGCCCACGCAGCCATGTCCGGGCTGGCAGTCGGCCGGCTCGTCGCAGGACGCCTTGGTCCCGGCCGCCGGAGCGCACGTCCCGTTGATGCACACGTTGATGCACTGCGCGTTGACGGTGCACGAGCCCGTGTCGTCCAGCAGGCAGCTGCCGCCCACGCAGCTGTGGTCGGCCGCGCAGTCCGCGATCTCATCGCACGCGCCCTGAGTCCCGGACAGCGACAGGCAAGAGCCGCTGATGCACACGTTGACGCACTGGCCGTTGGCCGTACACGGCGCGCCGTTGTTCAGCAGGCAGACCCCGTCCAGGCAGGTGTGGCCCGGCGCGCAGTCAGCGGTCTCATCGCACACGCCGCTGGTGCCGGACGGCTTGGCGCACAGCCCCTCGACGCAGACGCCTGCGCACTCGATGTTCAGCGTGCAGGGCTTGGCCGCATCCAACAGGCACGTGCCCGCGGAGCAGGTGTGGTCCGTCAGGCAGTCCGCCGTCTCATCGCAGTCGCTGTTGGTTCCGGCGATCGCTGCACACGCGCCGTTGATGCACACGTTGATGCACTGCGCGTTGAGCACGCAGGCCTCCGCGTCCTTCAACAGACACGCCCCCGCGGTGCATGTGTGGTTGCCGCCGCAGTCCGCCGTCTCGTCGCAGGCGCCCTGGGTCCCGGAGAGCACCGCACAGCCGTCATTGATGCACACGCCCGCGCATTGCGCGTTGTCGGTGCAGTCGGCGCCGTTGTTCAGCAGGCAGACGTCGCTCTGGCAGGTGTGACCCAGCGCGCAATCCGCGGTCTCATCGCACGCGCCGCCCGTGCCGGCGGCCGTCGCGCAGAGCCCGCCGATGCACACGCCCGCACAGTCCACGTTCTGCTCGCACAGCCCCCCGTCGTCGATCAGGCAGGACCCGCCCAGACACGTGTGGCTGGCCGCGCAGTCCGCGGTCTCGTCACAGGCGCCGCCGGTGCCCGACGGACCGGCACACTCTTCGTTGACGCAGACCTGCAGGCACTCCGAGTTCACGGCACACGCGGTGCCGTCGTTCAGCAGACAGACATCGTCCGAGCAGGTGTGGTCCGGCGCGCAATCGGCGGTATCGTCGCACGGACCGGATGCCCCGGAGGCAGCCGCGCACGCACCCTCGATGCACACGTTCAGGCACTGCGCGTTGTCCGTGCACGCCGCACCGTTGTTCAACAGGCAGACCTCGTCCGAGCAGCTATGGCCCACCGCACAGTCCGTCGTATCGTCGCAGACGCCGCCCGTCCCGGACGGAGCCGCGCACGTCCCGGCGATGCACACGCCCTGACAGTCATCGTTGGCCACACAATCCGACTCCGCGCCGAGCAGACAGATGCCGTCGATGCAGGCATTGCCGGTCTCACAGTCACCCGTGTCATCGCAGGCGCCGTTCGTGATCGACTGCACCGTGCAGGTGCCGGCGACGCAGACGTCGATGCACTGCGCGTTGTCGGTGCAGCTCGAGCCCAGGTCGATCAGGCACTTGCCGCCGACGCAGGTATGGTCAGCCGTACAGTCTTCGGTGTCGTCGCATGAGCCGAGCGTGCCCGAGACGAACCCGCAGTTCCCCAGCACGCACGTGTTCACGCACACTGAGTTCTCAGCGCAGCCCGCGCCGTTGTTGAGCAGGCAGACGCCCTGCGAGCACGTGTGCGCCAGCTGGCAGTCGGCCGTGTTGTCGCACGGTCCCTCGGTCCCGGAGGCCTGCGTGCAGAAGCCCGCGATGCAGACGTCCTGACACTCCGCGTTGGCGGTGCAGGCGCCGCCGACCTCGACCAGGCAGACCTCAGCCACACACGCGTGGCCCGCCGCGCAGTCCGCGCTCTCGTCGCACGTGCCGCCGGTGGAGGCGGCCGGCGCGCAGATGTCGTTGATGCAGGCGTTGGCGCACTGTGCGTTGTCGCTGCACCCGCCGCCGTCCTCCAGCAGGCAGGTCGTGGCGACGCAGGTGTGACCCGAGACGCAGTCGGCAGTCTCATCGCAGTCGCCCAGCGTACCGGAAGCGGACGCGCATAACCCATCCAGGCAGATGTTTGCGCACTCGGCGTTATCCGCACAGACGCCTTCGTCCTGGAGCAGGCACTCGCCGCCGAAGCACATGTGGCCGTCAATGCAGTCGTCCGTGTCGTCGCCGTCACACGGGCCATTCGTGCCCGACAGCGCCGCGCACAGCTCCCCGATGCAGGTCGTCACGCACGCTGTGTTCTCGGTGCACGCGCTGCCGTCCGCGCCCAGGCAGATCTCTTCCTCGCAGCTCAGGTCGGCCGCGCAGTCCGCCGTATCACCCGCGTCACACGCGCCACCTGTGATCGACCGCGCAGCGCACACCGACAGCAGGCAGGTATTGGCGCACTCGTCGTTGCCCGCGCAGTCCTGACCGTCCAGCAGCACGCAGGTCTGATCCTGGCAGATGTGATCCGCCGCGCAATCGCTGTCATCCAGGTCGTCGCAGGCGCCGCCCGTCGTCGATGCCGCGCTGCAGACCAGGTCCAGGCAGGTGTCCACGCAGTCGGCGTTGTCAGCACAGGCCTCACCGGCCAGCAGCAGACACGCCTCGTCCACACACGCGTGGGCAGCTTCGCAGTCCGCGTCGGCGTCACACGCGCCGGCAGTGCCCGAAAGCGGCGCACACACGCCGTCGATGCAGGTCACGGTGCAGTCCGTATCCGCCAGGCACACGGTGCCGTCGACACCCAGGCACGCCTTGCCGTCGCCGGCGTATCCGGAGTTGCATGCGCAGGCGAACGACCCGACCAGGTTTTCGCAGGTGCCGTTCACGCTGCAGTCGTGGATGCCCGTCAGGCACTCGTCCACGTCCTCTTCACAGGTCGCGCCGGTGTACGCCGAGGTGCACGTGCACGTGAACCCACCAACCTCATCCGTGCACACGCCGTCGTTGGCACATGGGTTATCAGCGCAGTCATCGACGTTGGTCGTGCAGTCGTCCCCGCTCCAGGCCGCGTCGCAGGCGCATGCGCCCGTGCCGTCCAGACCGTCATCGCAGGTTCCCTGCCCCGAGCATGCTCCCGTCTCGCCCAGCCCGGGACACGGTGTGCAGTCGGCGCCGAAGTGCCCGGCGTCGCAGGTGGCGATGGTGCACGCGCCGTCCACGCATGCGCCGGTCGCGCGGGCCGGTGCGCATGGGGAGCCGCAGGCCCCACAGTGCTCCAGCGAGGTGTCGGTCGCCGTCTCGCAGCCGGTCACCCAGTCATTGTCGCAGCTGCCTGTTCCCTCCGCGCAGTCCGCGACGGCGCCCTCGATGGGCAGCGTCAGCGCAGGGTTGCCGGCCAGACCCACGGTGAGCTCCGAAGCCGGCAGGGCCCCTGGAGCCGCACCGGCCAGCACGGTGACGTCCAGCACCACCGCATCATCGAGATCCAGATCCAGCGGCAGGCTCTCGGCGGACTCGGAGCCGTCAGCCTTGCGCAAGGTCACGGTGATCTCGAGCTGGTCGGAGCCCACATCTGCGCTCTCGACCCGGAGCTTGCCGTCCACCACAGACGTCAACCGCACCGTGCGGGTCGCCGCGTTGCCGACCGGCACGTCGCCATACGCCAGGATCGGCGGCTGATCGCACGCACTGGCGCCCGCTGCGAGAGGTATGACGCAGATGGCCACCGGCGCGCCGTCCGCCGTATCGGTGGAGTCGGTGGGCGCCACATCGGCTGTCGCATCGACGTTGGTCACCTCATCGTCGGTCACCGCGTCGCCGCCGGCGACCTCGGAGACCGGATCCGGCGGATCGTCCGGACAGGCGAGCACTGCCAGGGCGAGGACCCCGGCAAGAAACCACGATGTTATGCGACTATACTTGGGCGACGGGTAGACCATGATGGACTCCACTCCTTGGCTGGCTATATGGGGTGTGGGTAGCGGAGCCTAACTCCATTCCGCAACCGACGGCAACCAGCAAAAAGGGGCCCATCAAAATATTTTTGCCCACCCTGAAAACCACCCTGAATTCAGGCACTTACATGGACAAACCCCAGGCGTCAAGGCCCGGTTCTTACTCTGTCCACCGTACAAGTCTAAAGCTTCATACCAAACGTCCGTTCTGAAAAAGGCCCGGTAGGTAGCGTTCTTCCGTAATGCAATTATTGGACATCAAAAATCGGCTGGGGAGTTAAGTCCGCCGTCCCGCTCAGCGAATCTGGGACCGCTGAACCCCACAATTGCGTCAAAAGCACCAAAGGTGGGCGATTTGGGGGCCGAACGCCTTGGCACGAAACCTGCGAGTGCCTCTCGGCGGTCTCACCCCCGACACCAGGAGAACCACTCGATGGCGCATTGCTCAGCCGCGGTCAGCCGCAGACCTCAATCCAACTCCAAAACCACGGCGCTGGATGCCTGGCATCGCCCGACGTCCATGCTCGGGAGGCGCGTCTACGACCACAACATAGAGCTGGCCACGGCGTTGATCGCAGAGCCGGCGGCGTCGATGGAGGAGAGTCTGACGGCGTTCGCCAAGCATTACGAGGCCCACGCCGAGGCGTACCAGACGGTCGCGCGGCGCACCGACCTGCCGGCGGCGCTGATCGCCGCCATCTACTGGCGGGAGTCGACCGGCCCGGAGAAGAGCGCCCTACAGCACAACGATCGCATGCTGCGGGTGCGGCAGAGCCTTCGCTTGACACGCGAGTCGACGCACCTGCCGGCGCTGCTGACATACGCCGAGTTCTACAACGGCCTGGGATACTTTTTCAGAGGGAAGGCAAGCCCGTACGTGTACTCGGGTACGAGCCGGTACACGCAGGGCAAGTATGTGGCGGGGGGGCGATACAACGCCCGGATTCGCGATCGCCAGCCGGGGGTGCTGGCGCTTATTCAGCGCGTCGTGGCGGTGGCGACTACTCAGACGGGATGGGGCTCATGAGGTCCGCGACGCGGATGAACGAGATGCCTGAGCCAAAGCCCTTCTGCTTGTCGCACGCGCCGCCCTTCTCCAGGCAGACACGCAGCGCAAACTGCTCGGTCTTGGTGCCGTTGCTGCCGCCCACCTCGTAGACCCAGATGGTATCGGACGGCTTGGCGTAGGTCGGCTCGCCGGAGTCGATGTCGATCCAGTCGCACTGGATGCTGCCGCCGTTCAGCGCCAGGTAATCCGCGTCGTCGGTCTCGGCCGGCTCGAACGACGCCTTGCGGCTGACCGGGTCGTACATGTTGGTAGGCCGGTCATCGGTCAAGAGCGTCACGTTGCCCTCGGCGGCAGACAGGTCCGCGCTGTCGTTCTCGCAGCTGCTGGGCAGCGCCTTCCACTCACAGTTACCGAGGGTGGCGAAGATCACGCCGTCCTCGTCCGCGAGCACCGAGCCGTCGATATCCGCGCCTGGACTGTGCGGCGGCCCCTTGTCGCAGGTCGGGTACAGGGTCGGGTTGTTCTTGTCGTCGATCAGCTCGACGCCATAGAAGCACTTGCCGGGCCCTTCGGCGCAGGCGCCGTCCTCCTCTGCCAGATTGCTCGCGTCGCCGGTTGCGGTGGCGGCAGCCTCATCATCAGAGATGCCGTCGTTGTCCGAGTCCAGACCCAGCGCGCCACAGCCGGCGGCCACCATTGCAACGGTGGTGATGCCAAAGATTGTGTTGATGATTCGCTTCATTTTCTGACTCCTTCAGATGCTGTGGGCGGCACGCCAACGTGGCGCCCGCCGTTGACACCACCCTCTCCAAGAGCCGGGCCAACATCACTCAACGCCTTGAAACCGTTGATTTTCAACCCGCAAACCAAACGGACGACCGGTTTTTTACGGCGTATTCTGTGATTTTTTTGCCACACCTTGCCGCAACCTTAAGGTGGTTTAAGACCAGCCGACGCCCGAGTCACGCGATGGTGGCGTCATGAACGGCTGCAACATCCCCGCTCTTGTCTGCTTGCTCGCCATCGGCTGCGCCGCCCCGCCCGAGGACGGCGCGGTCGCCCCCCTCGGCCCGTACGAGCATGTCCCCATTCCCCACTCTGAGCCGGCGCCCGAGGGTCCGTCGGCGGCAGGCCCCGCTGCGCACGTCTGGCCGGCGCCGACGGGAGCGCCGCGCGTCCTGGGCTTCAGCGACGACGGCTCCACCTTGCTGTGGGGGCGCTCGGCAGAAGGCCACGGTGTACCACCGGGCGCGCTGTATCAGACCGACGTGGACAGCGGTCGCATCCTGCGCATCGACGAAGGCGTAGTGCTCACCGACGACGCAACCATCGTGCGGGCCATGAGCGCCGACGGACGTACGGTCGCCTATGTCAAAGACGTCGGCCACTGGCCGCTGGTCGACCTGTACGTCTGGCAGCGCGGCGCCGGCTCCCGTCTTGTCGCGCCCGGGATGGTGCGCCACAGCCTGTACATGCTGCCGGACGCCGCCACCCTCGTGTATGCCGAGGGCGCGGGCGGCGACTTGATCGCGTACGACGTGGCTACTGACACGCACCGCATCATCCACCCCGCCGTCCTGCCGCTGTCGGTCCATCAGTGGGATGCGCCGCCGCTGCTGACCACGACGACCGGAATGGTGTTCGCCACCGCCGACACGAAACAGCTTGGCGACCTGTGGGCCTGGGAGCGCGCCAGCCACACGGTCCGGCTGCTGGATGAAGACATCTTCCTGGGCACCGTCCGCCTTCACGCGGACCTGCAGCGCCTGGCATGGGCACGCAACAGCCTCAACAGCCGGCAGTTGGTGATCGAGCACCTGCCGACGGGCGACCGGCTGACATCCTGGCCGGCCGCGTCCAAGACCCAATACACCACACCCACCTTTCAGCTGTCGCCGGACTGGTCGATGGCGGCCTATGTGCAAGACGGTAAAGGCGAAAAGGGCGCGCTGGTGCTCGAAGAGCTGGGGACGCAGATCTTGACGACGATCGACGACGGCGTGCGCTATGGCGGCCTGCGCTTTGTCTCCGGCGAAAAGCGCGTCATCTACGTCAAGAACCACAAGAGCTACCACGACGGAGACCTTTGGGTGTACGACCGCGAGACCGGCGAGAAGTCCAAGATCGCCAAGGGCGCGCACGTCGGCGCGGGACATCTGTCACGCGTGCATGCTTCCCCGGACGGTGACCGCCTGGTCTTTCCCGCGGGCGGCTGCGGCCCCGGCGACGAGAACGCGCTGATCACGTACGACTTCAACACCGGGTCAGGGGCCTACATCGACAACTGGATGTTCTGTGTCTGGGGCGCGCACTTCGGGCCGGACGGGGAGCAGATCTTCTATTACCGCACCCAGCAGGGCACCTCGCCCTTCATGCTGCACCGCTACGACACCCAGACCAAGCTGGTCGACGAGGTGGGGCCGGCGTTTCACTACTTCACGGCCGACCAGCGGCACTCGGTCAGCAACCCGGGCTTCAACTTCACGGGGCAGCCGATCCCGCTCGTCACCTATGACTGGCTGACCCAGCAGCAGGTGACGCTGTACAGCGGTCGCGGGCTCGCCAGCGTCGGCGCGCTCAACGACACGCACGTCGCCTGGATCCTGGACGAAGACGACCGCGCCGACGTGGTGATCAGCCCGCTTTCGCCGTAGCCGGGTGCTACAGGTTCTTAAGCATATAGATGCCGCAGCTGCTGTGGCCGGTGTCGCCCATCGGGCGCTCCAGCTGCCGAAAGCCCAGCCGCTTGTACAGGCCGACGGCCGCGGTCATCTCGGGCATCGTCTCCAGGTACATGCGGGCGTATCCCCAGTCGCGGGCGCCGGCTTCGATCTGCTTCGTGAGCCCGACGCCGATGCCTTTGCCGCGCGCCTGCCGGCCCAGGTACATCTTCTGCAGCTCGGCCGTGGCGCCGTCACCGCCGGCCAGAGCGCGGTACCCGCCGCCGCCGACGAGGAGACCGTTGTCCTCCACGACCCAGTAATTGGCGCCCGGCTCAGCAAACTGTCGGGAGAGCCCGTCGAGCTCGCTGTCGTCGGACAAGTACTCAGAGCGGTCGCACTTCAACTCGCGGAGCACGGTGCGGATCAAGTGGGTCAGCCGGGAGTCGTCCGCCGCGGCGATCGGCCGGTACCGGATCATGTGGTCGGGACGTCCGCGGGGATATCCGGCACGGACCCGAGGACGGCGCGATACCAGAGTATCCAGATGGAGAGCACGCCCCAGGTCAGGCCGACGACGACGCCGGCGTCCACCGCGCCGCGCCAGGGCTGGTCCAGGTGGCGGACCATCCAGACGAGCACGGTGATCGCGATGACCAGGATCCACGACGCGATGAGCCGCTTGCGGGTGGCGTGCACCAGGCCCATGACAAAGATGGGTGCGATGAGAACCAGGCCCGGGGACGGCTTCTCAGCAAGCCAGTAGGCCCGCTTGACGACGCGCGGCGAGAAGGCCTTTTGAAAGCCTTTGTAGCCTTCGGACCAGGCCATGAAGACGACGCTGAACAAGTAGAGCGCCGCGATGGAGGCGCTCATGCCCGCGTATACCGGCTCGAGGGCGAGCGGCAGCAGGCGCACCACGGCCACAACAAGGATCACGGACACGCCGAGGAGACCCCAGGCGGCGGTGACGTGGCGGCTGATCATGGTGTGAACCTCATGAAGCCGCGGACTATACCAAAGGCGACTCTTAGAAGGGGTTCGTTTTCACCGACCGGACAATTCGGCGGATAAACGAGGCGCGGGGGGCCCTCGTTGTAAAGTCGTGACGCTTGGGCGCCAGGATGATCTGCACCTGGGGCTTGTGTTGCTTGCCCTTGACGATGACGGCTTTGCGAATGTGGTGAACGCGCTGCGGCGGGCGCGCTTCGGCGGTCATGGCGAGGAGACAGGCAGCACTGAGAATGCAGATGGCGATCGTCTTGAGCATGGGCGGTTGGACAGCATCCGGGCGGGTAAGTTCCAAGGCGCTTGCACCAATGTGGGGCGATCTCTACGCTGGACGCCGGTAAGTGAGGTTGGGGACGCCCATGGAAGGGAAGCTGCGTATCGCGATCGGGCTGTGGCTCGGTCTTGTTGGATCGGCCTGTGGAGGCGAGGTCCTGCCGCCCGGCGTAGGCGGCTCGGGAACGGCCACGGGCGGGACTGCCGGGCAGCCCGAGGTCATCGGCACGAGCACGGGCGGCATCCCGGACAGCGGTCCGGCCGGGTTTATCGATCTGGGGCCGGTTATCGTGCCGGACGTGCCGATCGAACAGGACGCGCCGGAGATCACGCTGGTGGACGACCTGGGCAACGCGCAGGCGGGCAAGTTCGGGTCCGGGTGCGTCCAGAACGCGGACTGCGACAGCGGCTTTTGCGTGCCGGGCCCCAACGGCGCGTACGTGTGCAGTGACCTGTGCCTGGACGAGTGCCCGACGGGGTGGCTGTGCAAGGCGGTCAAACAGACGGAGCCGGACGTGTTGTTCATCTGCATCTGGGGCCAGGTCGATCTCTGCGCCCCGTGCACAGAGCACTCGCAGTGCGGAGGCATCATCGACCGCTGCATGGCGGTGGGCGACGAGGGCAAGACCTACTGCACGCTGCACTGCCTCGACGACGAGGACTGTCCGGACGACTATCACTGCTCGGAGGCGGGGCCGGACGCGGCCAGCCAGCAGTGCCTGCCGAACACGGACAGCTGCGTGTGTACGGCGGAGCTCGATGGCACGACGCGGCTGTGTCAGACGACCAACCAGTTCGGCACCTGCGACGGCGAGGAGCTGTGCGACGGGCCCAAGGGCTGGTCGTCGTGCTCCGCGGCGGTGCCGGCGCCCGAGGTTTGCGACGGCGTCGACAACGACTGCGACGAGACCACGGACGAGGACTTTGCGACCGTTCCGTGCGCCATCGACAACATCTACGGCAAGTGCGTGGGCGTGGAGTCCTGTCAGGGGGAGCTGGGGCTGATCTGCGACGCGGCCGTCCCCTCGCCGGAAGAGTGCGACGGGCTGGACAACAACTGCGACGGCTATATCGACGACGCGTTTTTGAACAAGGACGGCGACGACCTGGCCGACTGCGTGGACCCGGACGACGACGACGACACCATCGAGGACCTGGTGGACAACTGCCAGTTCGACTCCAACTTCGACCAGGAGGACACGGACGAGGACGGGCTGGGCGACGTCTGCGACGAGGACGTGGACGGCGACGGCGTGATCAACGTGGGCGACAACTGCCCCAAGGACTTCAACCCGGAGCAGGCCGACATCGATCAGGACGGGCAAGGCGACGCGTGCGATGGGGATATCGACGGCGACGGCGACCCGAATACGCTGGACTGCGGGCCTGAGGACGCGCTGATCTCGCATTCGGCGATCGAGGCGTGCGACGGCATCGACAACGACTGCGACGGCTTGTTTGACGAGGGCTTTGTCGACTCTGACAAGGACCAGCTGGCGGACTGCGTGGACGTGGACGACGACGGCGACGGGGACCCGGACGAGACCGACTGCAAGCCGCTGAATGCGGCCGTCTACAACGGCGCGATCGAGCTGTGCGACGCGCAGGACAACGACTGTGACGGCGCGATCGATGAGGGCTTCCCGGATGCGGACGACAACGGCGTGCTGGACTGCGTGGAGGTCGACACGGACGGCGACGGCGTAGCAGACGGCGGCGACAACTGCGTGTTTGTGAAGAACCCGGACCAGGAGGACTTCGACAAGGACCTGCTGGGCGACCTGTGTGACGACGATGACGACAACGACGGCGACCCGGACATCACGGACTGCGCGCCGTTCAATGCGTCGATCTCGTCCAAGGTGCTGGAGGCCTGCGACGGCCAGGACAACAACTGCAACGACCAGATAGACGAAGGGTTCCCCAACAACGACGGCGACTTGAACGCGGACTGCGTCGACAAGGACGACGACAACGACGGGACGCCGGATATCGCCGACAACTGCCCGTTGGTGGTGAACTCGGACCAGGACGACAACGACGGCGACAAGAGCGGCGACGTCTGCGATGAGGACGACGACAACGACGGCGTGGCGGACAAGGACGACAACTGCGAGTTTGAGTTCAACAGCTCTCAGGCGGACCTGGACCAGGACAAGCTGGGCGACGCGTGCGACGACGACGATGACGGCGACGGTGCGCTGGACGACAACGACTGTGCCCCTAAGAACGCGCTGGTCAATCCGTCGGCGCAAGAGGTGTGTGACGGGCTGGACAACAACTGCTCCGGCGTCGCCGACGAGGGCTTTACGAACACCGACGGCGACCCTCTCGCCGACTGCGTGGATACGGACGACGACAACGACGGCGATCCGGACACCAGCGACTGCGCACCGACGGATGCGGCGGTCTCCAACAAGGCGCTGGAGAGCTGTGACGCGGCCGACAACAACTGCAACGGGCAGGTCGACGAGGGCTTCCCCGACACGGACAAGGACGGCCTGCCGGACTGCATCGACAAGGATGACGACAACGACGGCGACGTGGATCCAAGCGACTGCGGGCCGCTGGATCCGGCGATCCATCACGGCGCGGCGGAGAAGTGCAACGGCGTGGACGACAACTGCGAAAACGGGGTGGACGAGGGCTTTGCGGACGCGGACGAGGACGGCGTGCCGGACTGCCTGGACGCGGACGCGGATAACGACGGCGACCCGGATCTGACCGACTGCGCGCCGCTGGACAAGAACACGTCCTCGCTGGTGGACGAGGTCTGCGACGGCAAGGACAACAACTGCAACGAGCAGGTCGACGAGGGCTTTGCGGACCTGGACGAGGACTCGCTGGCCGACTGCGTGGACGACGACGATGACGGCGACAACGATCCGGATGACACCGACTGCAACCCGAAAGACGCCAAGGTCTTTGCGGGGGCTGTGGAGGTGTGCGACGGCAAGGACAACGACTGCAACGGGCAGCTGGACGAGGGGTTTGACGACACCGACAAGGACGCCATCGCCAACTGCGTGGACACGGACGACGACAACGACGGCGACCAGGACAACCACGACACAGCCCACAAGGAC
>CAZJHX010000188.1:7099-18995 GCA_964545715.1 uncultured Myxococcales bacterium | reverse complement strand
CCGACTCCGCGAGGAGGGTGTGCTGTGAGGGTTCTCGACGGGGTGCGCGTCGTGGGGGGGGGGCGCCCCCGCCCCCCCCCGCCCCCCGGCCGGGCCGGCCCGACGAGAAGGCGCGCTCCAGCAGCGGTGACGGTTTGGCCGGCGTCAGCGGAGCGGCGTACAGGCGTCCTTCGGCGTCGTGCAAGGTGAGATGCGCGACCGCGCCGGTGCGGGCCACGTCGGCCAGGTAGTGCGCGGCGAGCCGGCCCAGCCCCGACAGCATCAAGTGCCGCACGGTCGTGGCCGTCAGCGCCGCGATCCCGGCGGACGTGGGCGCATCGTCTTGGAACTCCATGGTGATCGTGCCCCGATACGCTGGACCCGGCTCATGGCATCCGGCGCACCGCGGGCCGTTTTCGAGAGGAATCACCACATGCCGGGCCGCATCGACGCGCTCGCCCTCTCGCAGCGCCGTGCGATGAACCGGCAGGGCGGCGATGTCAGGGTCGCCAAATGCCACCACACCAGCCAGGTTGCGCACGGCCACAGACCGCAGTGATGGTACAGCGGTCGTCAGCTCGGTGATCCAGGCGTCCAGCTGCTTCGCGTTGCGCGTCGTCATCACCTGGACGAAGCCGGCCTTGACCAGGTCGGCCACGACCGCACGCCCTTTCTGCGGAGAGACGATCGACTTTGCCGCATTGGTCGTCCCCAGCGTCAGAACGCCGCGATGGGCGCCCGACGCGTGGCACACGCGGCAGCCCTGCTCGTTGGGCAGCGCGATCACCTCCTCACCGTTTGGTCCCACCACATCGGGATGACCGGCCAGGGCCCCACGAACGTGACGCGGGACGCTCGCGGGGTCAGGGGCGGGTCGCTTTCCCTCGAAAACCGGCATGCCGTTGCGGTCAAAAACGCGGACTCTGGCCCCGTCGATGCGGTCTCCGGCCTCGGCGATCAGGTCGCGCACGCTCGCCCCGTTCCCAGACAACATGGCGCTGCGTAAGCCGGCGATCAGCCCCGACGCCAGGTTTCTCGCGTTGCGCTCGTGCGCCGCTTGCAGGTCGTCCAGCTGATATCGCGACGTGAGCGTGACGTAGAGACCGAACCCGACCGCCAGGGTGCACAGCACGATCACCCCCAGCTTCGCGACCAGGTGTCGGGACATCACGGCCATCTCAGGTCGGATCCGGCACGGGTGTCTGGGGCCCGCTGGCGGGCAGGGTCGGGACGCCGACGGCGATCGCCGGAATGTCGCCGGTCAGCGCGATCAGAAAGGTGACGATGGACGCTACGGTCGATGGCTGCAGCTCGCGCCCCAGTTGGTGAACGGACATCAGCTGGACCGCCTCCTCGAGGGTCGCGATGCCGCCATCGTGGCCGTACGGTGCGGTCCGCGCGATGTTTCGCAGCTGGGCCACCTTGAAGACACCGCGGTCCTTCTCCTTGCCGGTCACCGCGAACCGCCCGACATCCGTCGACCGTGTAAACGGGACGGTGCTGCCGAGCTCACGCATCAACGTCCCGCCCAGCAGCGGCCCCTTGTGACATGTGGCGCAGCCCGCCGCAACGAAGTCCGCAAAGCCCTGGCGCTCGGCCGCCGAGAGTGCCTTATCGTCGCCGTTGAGGTACCGATCCCACCGCGACGGGGTCACCAACATCCGCTCGAACGCACCGATTGCCTTGGCGACGTTGTCGATGGTTATCGGCTCCGAGTCCCCCGGAAACGCCGCCTTGAACAGCGGGGCGTAGCCGGGGATGGACCGCAGGACGGCTTCGATGGCTGCGTGGTCCGCCATCGCCATCTCGATGGGGTTGGTCATGGGCCCGATAGCCTGCGCTTCGATGCTGTCCGCGCGCCCGTCCCAGAACTGTGAGTGCTGCAGCGCCGCGTTGTACACCGTCGGTGAGTTGCGTTGCCCCCGGACGCCTTTGTGTCCCACCGACACGGGCGTCCCGTCCACACCGTATTTCTCCAGCGCATGGCATGTGTTGCAGGACACATCGTGGTTCTTAGACACGCGCTTCTCGTGAAACAGGGCCTTGCCCAGGGCGGCCTTGGCCTGGGTCACCTTGTTGGATGCGGACCGCATCACGTCGGGCAGAGGCGCGAAAGACGCCAGCGCTTTGGCCGACACGCGCGCGCTCGGCGCGAGCTGCCGCGGGGCGGGCGCGTCCATGAGCTCGTCAGGCAGAGACAGCGGCGCCGCAGCCTCTTCCTTGGCTGTATTGCAACCGACGAGAGCACAGAGCAGCAGAAGCACGACGTGTGAAAAGTGCGGTCTCATGAGGTGGCTTCAAGCATGAGCCATGCCACCGGGCAGTACCCCGCAAGCGTGCGTTTTCGTCACGTGTGCGGGGCGGGCGTCACAGATCGTGACGTCGGGTCCGAGCCCAACGTCACTTCCTGTTGCGCCGCGGCCCAGGGAGACGGCGGTGTTTGAGCAGAAACGCGTCACTGCGCACCGAACGGCCGACTGGCACGCGGCTTGAACCGCTGCGGCAGCCAGACAGACCCCACGGAGAAGGAGACTCCAACATGAACAACGCGAAGATCATCCTCAGTACGGTGGCTGTAGTAGCCGCCATGTTCTTCCTGGTCGGGTGCGGCAACAGCGCCCAGGCCGGGTGTGCTAACGACGCTGACTGCGCCGGCGCACAGTGCGTCGCAGGCCAATGCGTGCAGTGCGCGACCGACGCCCACTGCAACGCCAACGACAAATGCATGATCTGCACTGGCACCGCCTGCGTGAAGAAGTCCGATTGCTGCACGAGCGACCTGGAGTGTGGTGACGCCAAACGTTGCTTCAACGTTCCGGGAAAAGCGTACGGACAGTGCCAGGGTTCTTAGTCATACAGAGGTGATTGGAGTAATCTCGTGACGGCACCAAACAATGCGACAGGACGACGCGTCAAACAGCCGTCTATCATCGTAGTGGATGACGATCCGGTCATCCGCCGCATCACGGGCATCGCGCTCAAGAGCCTGGGTGGGTTCGAGGTGTCGGTCTTTGCGTCCGGAGTGGACGCCCTGGTCGCAGCACAGAAGAACCCGCCGGACATTGCGCTGCTCGACGTCTCCATGCCGGAGCTGGATGGTCCCGAGATCTTACGGAGACTGCGCGCGCACCCCGCGACTCGCGCAGTCGTCGTCGTCTTCATGAGCGCAACCACGAGCCCCGATGACGAGGCGCGTTTGAAGGCGATGGGCGCGGCGACCACCATCACCAAGCCCTTTGATCCCGTCGCGCTGGGCGGCACGCTGCGCCGTATCCTGACCAGCCGCAACTAAGACACCAGGCCTTCAGCAGGGTCGGAGTCGCACCTCAAATGTGCAGCCCGGCTCGGGAGAGTTGTTTCGAACCTCGATTTCACCGCCGTGCATGTCGACGACCCGCTTGATGATCGACAGGCCAAGACCCGAGCTGCTCTCGGAGCCGGTCGGCTTGTTGGACAGCCGCGCGAACGGGGTGAACACCCTCGACAGGTCCTCGTCAGAGAAACCCGGCCCCTGGTCGGAGACGCTCAGCACGATCCACGCATCGCTGGCGGATGTCGTCACGGTCGTGACCGTCCCCGGTGGACTGAACTTCACCGCGTTGCCCACCAGGTTCTGGACCAGCTGCGCCAGACGAGAGCTGGTGCCCGTGACCAGCGGCAGATCAGCGCTGAGCTCCGTGATCAGGGACACCTCTTTTTGCCGGGCGTACGGCTCCTCGATGCGCGCGATGGAGCCGACGACATCGTTGAGTTGGACTGCGGCGCTATGCACGGGACCGGCCCCTTCCCGGCGGTCCTCCAGGAAGTCTTCGATGATGTCCTGCATGCGGCCACCCGCGGCCTTGATCGTCGCGACAAGCTCCGCGCCGTCCTCCGACATCGGCGCGCCCAGCGGCACCAGCGCCTCCAGCAACAGCGCGCTGCCGGACACGCCTTGAAGCGGGTTCTTCAAGTCGTGGCTGGCCATGCGGAGAAACTCGTCCTTGAGATCAGCCAGCTGCTTGAGCGTCAGGTGGTTGCGAACGCGGGCCAGCAGCACGGGATAGTCGATCGGCTTGGTGATGTAGTCGTTGGCGCCGAGCTCCAGCGCCTCGACCACGTCGCCGGTGTCGTTCAGCGCGGTGACCATCAGCACCGGCAGCTGATGCATATTCCACCTGCTGCGAATGACCGACAGCACCTCCAGACCGCTCATCTCGGGCATCATGACGTCGAGCAGGACCAGATCGACGCGCTCGCGCTCGAGAAGGGCCAGCCCCTGACGCCCGCCCTCGCGTGTGACGACGTTCAGCCCGCGGCGGGAGAGCCGCCGCTGCAATACGTCGCGATTCGCCTCGTTGTCATCGATGACCAGAACACGACCACCGGCGTGCATGTATGTCCGTCCTATATCAGTTGGGCACTCTGTGCACCTCTACCACGACATCGGCCTGAAGTGCACGTCGGCATGCCAGGCAGTGATCGCGGATGAAGCCGACCGCAACCGAGTTCAGAAACTTCTTCGATCTGTCGCTGGAGCCGCTGTGCCTGGCGAATACGGCCGGCTACTTCGAGGCGCTGAACGCGGCGTTCACCGAGACGCTGGGCTGGACCATCGACGAGCTGGAGGCCCGCCCCTTCATCGAGTTTGTCCATCCAGAGGACGCGAAGGCGACCCAGGCTCAGTTGGCCGACCTCTCGGCGGGGAAGGACCGCATTCGCTTTGAAAGCCGCTTCGCAACCCGCGACGGCGGCTGGCGCCGGCTGTCGTGGACCTGCCGTCCGGACCCAAATACGGGGTTGCTCTATGCGGCGGCGCGCGATGTCACCCGGGAGCGAGAGCTGAACGATGAGCTGCGTTTGGCTCGCGATCATGCGCACGCGGCCAGCCGGGCCAAGAGCCGGTTTCTGGCCAGCACAAGCCACGAATTGCGGACGCCGCTCAATGCGATCATCGGCTACAGCGAGCTCATGGCGGAGGATGCCGCGCTCGAGGGTAATGATACGGCCGCTTCAGACCTGGGCCGGATCCGACACGCGGCGCACCATCTGCTTGCCCTGATCAACGAGGTGCTGGACCTCTCCAAGATCGAGGCCGGCCGGATGCGAGCCAACTACGAGACCGTCGGCATCGCCAGCGTCGTGGACAACGTCCTGACCACCGCGCGCCCACTGGCATCCAAGAGCGGCCTGGACCTGACGGTGGATGTGCGTGTTGACGGCGCGATCAGGACCGACCCGCTGCGCCTTGATCAAGTCTTGCTGAATCTGGTCTCCAACGCCATCAAGTTCACCGACGAGGGCTCGGTGCACATGACGGTAGACGCCGAGGATCGCGATGGAAAAGCCGGCACACACTTTGTCGTGCGCGATACCGGCGTCGGGCTCACGACCAAGCAGCTCGAGGCGATCTTCGAGCCGTTCTATCAGGCGCACTCAGAGCGCACATCGACCTACGGCGGCACCGGACTGGGGCTGACGGTGACGCGCGAGCTGATCTCCCTTATGGACGGCCGGATCAACATCGAGAGCGCGAGGGGCGTTGGGACCTCTGTCTCGGTTTGGCTACCCGGCTGAGGACTGAAGCGCGAGCGCCGCGACTACCGCCTCGAACTCCGAGATCACGGCGGCCAGGAGCGCGTTGCCTGAGCCCCGGTCCTGCGACGCAGACGCCTCCAGCTGCCCACAGAGGTGGTGAAGCCTTCTGGCGCCAAGCGCTCCCGCGCTGCCCTTCAACGTATGAGCGAGGCGCTTGACCTCGGGCCCGTTGCCGCCGGCCACTGCGTCGCGCAGCTCGGCCAGCCGCGTGCGGCCGTGGTTGTCGAAGTCCGCCGCGGTGTCCGCGAGAATGCCGGGCTGACCAAGGGTCTCTTCGAGCTCGAGCAGCTGTCCGATAACGGCGGGATCCAGCCGCTCCAGCTCGCTCATTCTTCGCCCTCGGCCAGGTTGTACTCGGTCAGTTTGCGATAGAGGGTCATGCGGCTGATACCCAGGGTGCTGGCCGCCGCGCTCTTGTTGCCGTCCGCCGCACTGAGAGCCCGCAGGATGTGCTTGCGCTCCATCTCCGCCAGGGTCTCGATCGGCTGGTTGGACAGCAGCGCCGTCGGATCAGCGGCGGCCGGAGCCTCCCCGCTGGCGGCGGCGATGCGGTCTCGATAGCGAGACACCGACCTCAGAAAGCTGGGCGGCATGTCGGCGATCGTCAGCAGCTCCCCACGACTGGAGACCACCGCGTACGACAGCACGTTCTCCAGCTCGCGCACATTGCCGGGGTAGTCGTACGCATGGAGCAGCTGCAGTGCCTTGGCGTCCAGCTTTCGCGCCTTCTTCTCCTCGCGCTGGCAGAAGCGCTTTACGAAGTGCTCGGCCAACAATGCGATATCGCCCGACCTGTCGCGCAGGGGCGGCACGAACACGCTGAAGACGGCAAGGCGATAGTATGAGGTCGGCGCGGAAGCGGCCATCCTCGATCTCCTGCTCCAGGTCGCGGTTCGTGGCGGACACCACCCGACACTCGGTCTTGATGGTCTGGTTGCCGCCCAGGCGCTGCAGCTCCCCCTCTTGCAGAACGCGCAGCAGCTTGGCTTGCAGCATGGGGTGCATCTCACCGATCTCGTCCAGCAGCAGCGTGCCTCCGTGCGCTGCCTCGAACTTGCCGATGCGACGCGACACAGCGCCGGTAAACGCACCGCGCTCATAACCGAAGAGCTCAGCCTCAAGCAGCGGCTCAGGGATGCCCGCGCAGTTGATGGCGATGAACGGACCGCGGGCGGACGCGCTCTGCTCGTGGATGGCGCGCGCGATCAGCTCCTTGCCGGTACCGCTCTCGCCGTGAATCAGCACAGGCACCGTCGACTCGATCGCGTTGCGCAATGTGCGAAACAGCACCCCCATCTCGCGCGATTGAGTAACGATGTGGCCAAAGCCCTGGCTGCTGCCCGGATCACCCGCCGCGTTGATGGTGCGAAACGCCTCTTCGACGGCAGCGGGCAGCCGCGCGATGAGCGTGGTCTTGTCGATGAACTCAAACGCGCCGTCCTGCATCGCGTCCAGCGCCAGGTCCATGGAGCCGTGCCCTGTCAGGAAGATGACCGGACACGTGGGCGCCAGAGCCTTCAGCTTCTTGAAGACGGTCGGCCCATCGATGTCGGGTAGTCGGATATCCAGGACGATCACGCCCTCGAACCCCTTAGCGGCTTTCAGCGCGTCCTGCCCCGTCTCCACAGACTCGACCAGACAGCCAGTCGTGCTCAGAATGCGGTGGATCAGCCCGGTGACGACCGCGTCGTCATCGATAACCAAGACTCTTCTGCTGGCTCGCGTCATGCGGGCTCTTTTACTTGGATTCGACCATTACGTCGACTGTTCCCGACCATTGTGCAGCAGCGGTCTCTTCCAGAGCGGCCAGCGGGGCCGGGTCGTCACGCACGTAGGCATCCAGCCAGGCCAGGGTCAATGTGGCGGTGATCGCCATCGCCTCGTGGGAGTCGATGAACTGCTCGTCGCACTCGGCGATCACGCCACCCGACAGCGTCTCGATGTCTGGGATATCGCAAAAATTGGAGAAGGCGTAGTGACCGGCCGTGGGAAACATCGCCAGCGCGCGGGGCTTGGGCAGGGCAGCGTAGATCGGCTCTGCGTGCTCCTTCACAGGAGTCACGGTGTCCAGCGTGCCCGCTCCGACGAACACCGGGGCGGTGACCTTTGACAGTCCCAATTCGCCGAACAGGCCCCAGACAGCCGGGCTCAAGGCGATGCCGGCGCGAATGTTCTCCAGCGATGGTGGACGCCCGACGTAGAGATCGTCGGTCAGCTCTGCGAGCATGTCGCACGCGCCTTTGAGATCATCACCTGCGTCGCAGCGCGTCCGGGCACCCACGACGTCGATGGCGGCCCCCGAGACGACCAACGCCGTCAGCGCACCAAAGGAGTGCCCGGCCACGGCCACGCGCTCGACGTCCACCCGGTCGAAGAGGACCTCGCCCGGGTCGTCGTTGACGTCGGTGACAAAGGACAGAGTCGCCGCGATATCATCGGGACGCCGAAGCCCGACCTCCGCCATCTTCTCGCCGGCGTTGGCGTCCATGAGCGTGTTGCCGACGTGGTTGGGGGCGGCGACGACGTAGCCGGCCAGCGCCCAGGCTTCACAGAGATCGACAGACTGCACGTTGACGGCGCGGCTGCCGTGGCTGAACAGAATCAGGGGCCAGCGTCCCGGCGCCGCCCGCCCCGCCCGGGTGGCGGCGCCCCTCCGCCGGCCGCGGGTATTTATGGGGAGCCCCCCCGTGGCGCCGCCGGCACCTCCGGGTAGGCGGCGCCCTTCAGCAGGCCGAGGTAATTTCGCGGATCCCGCTTGGGAAACGGGCCGTGCGCCGGGTACCACACGACGATGGGCAGCGAGACCCCGTCCGGTCCGTCGACGCTGCGTTGGATGAAACCGACGCTGGAGGGCGGCTCCGGCTCGGCCACGACATCCGCCGTGGGGCCTGCGTCGGGCTGGGTGGCGGTGGCCGTCGCGACATCCGGCACGGCATCCGACGGCGCCGAACCGTCCGCACAAGCGGCGACGAACATGAGCGTGATGAGCCCGAAAACCAGCGCCGGACGGGTCGCTTCTACTTGGCCAGCTCCGCCGCGATAGCCGCGTCAATGGTCGATTGGTTGGCGTATTTCTGGTTCTTCAACAGCACTGAGCCCTCGCCGATGACCAGGTTCCCCTCGTTGACGCCCAGCTTATATTTGCTGTGCAGCTTGTTGGTCGGGTCGTACAGGACCGGAAAAGTCAGGTTGTAGTCGTCACGGACCTGCTTGCACAGGGTGGAGTTTGCCGGGCCCGTCGTGCCGTCCTGGATCACGAGGTACTGCTGGTAGTTCTGGCCTTTGTATTTCTGGTAGCGTTTTTCCATCACCGAACCGGCGACTTGTTTACAGCCACCTCACCAGTGGGCGTAGCCGAATATCCACGACGCTTTATACGCGCACAGGTCGTGCAGCGAATAGTCGTTGCCGTCGCAGTCCTTCAGCACCACGTCCTCCATGGTGTCGCCGATGCCGGTGCCCAGCGGCCCGCTTGGCGGACAAACGGACGCGACGGTCTCACACTGACCGGCCTCGCAGGTGGCGTCAGGAGCGCAGGTGCCGCAGGTGCCGCCGCACCCATTGGCGCCGCACTGCTTGCCGTCGCACGCGGGCACGCACAGACATGCACCGTCCCCGCTACACTGCTCGTTGGCGGCGCACGTCCCGCAGGAGCCGCCACAGCCGTCCGCGCCGCAGGTCATGCCGTCGCATTGGGGCACGCACACGCACATGCCGTCCGCGTTGCAGCTGGTCGCGCCGGCGCACTCGCCACACGCACCACCGCAGCCGTCCGCACCGCATTGCTTGCCTGCGCAGGCCGGCTGGCACGCGCACTGCCCGTCGACACAGGCATCCTGGGCGCCGTCGCATGTGCCGCAGCTGCCGCCGCACCCGTCGTCGCCGCAGGTCTTGCCCAGACAGGAGGGGATGCACGAGTCGACGCAGACGCCCGCGCTGCAGAACTGATCTTCGCCGCACGCCCCGCAAGTCCCACCGCAGCCATCGTCGCCGCACACCGCATCACCGCAGGTGGGGACGCACTCGCACGCGCCGTCGAAGCAGGCGTCGCCGGGTCCGCACTGGCCACATGCGCTGCCGCAGCCGTCGTCGCCGCACTCTTTGTCGGTGCAGTCGGGGCAGCACACCTGCAGGCAGATGCCCTCTTCGCACAGGGCCGGGTCGGGTCCGAAGCAGCCCTGGCACTGGCCGCAGCTGCCACCGCAGCCGTCGTCACCGCATAGGCTGTCGCCGCAGCTGGGCACGCACACGCACCCGCCCGCCTCGCACAGCTCGTTGTCGGCGCAGGAACCGCAGGTGCCCTCGCAGCCGTCGTCGCCGCAGGTCTTGCCCGCGCAGTCCGGCACGCAAACGGGGTCCGGATCGGGATCGGGGTCCGGGTCGGGCTCGGGGTCGGGGTCCGGATCGGGGTCTGGGTCCGGATCGGGGTCCGGGTCCGGGTCGGGGTCCGGGTCCGGGTCCGGGTCCGGATCAGGCACCGGGTCCGGATCCGGATCGGGATCCGGCGTCGGATCGGTTGTTTGGTCCCCTGCCGATTCAGCAGCGGGTGGGTTCAGCTCGGTGTCCGCGCAGCTGAGCGCGGTCATGGCGAGCAGAACCAGAGCGAAAAAAGACGACCTAATCAAAAGCATGCCCCCGGTACGCGCGAGCCCAGCATACGGTTTCAACATTTTTTTTCGCAAGTGACGTTTTTTCTTCAACGAGATTCGGGCGGGTCCCGAAAGGAATCTCCGGAGTAGATACCCGCCTTGATCCGGCGGACTAGGAGAAACGCTTGAAACCTCTGTGTATGCCACTCGTAGCCCTTGCCCTTCCCACCCTCATCGGCTGCGCCCAATCTCCCGAGACATTTCACATAGAAGACGACTCCAGCATCGCCGCACAATCCGGCGCGCTGAGCAGCTCGTGCGAAACAATCGAGACCAAGACGGTCCAGGGCGTGTGCCAGTCGCCCGATCAATGGAAGGATCACGCCGTAAAGCTCTGCGGCGACGCCGCGGCCGTTGCTGACCTCAAGGTGTTCGGCCAGTGCGCCAACGCCAAAGACGCGTACCTGGCGGCAACAATCAGCTGCTGTGGCGCGACCGACCCGGCGCCCACGCCGACGCCCACTCCCAAACCCAACCCCGAGCCCTGCGACAACGCGGACGGCACCAGCTGCGAGCCCAAGCCCGAGCCGCCGGCCCAGCAGCCGTGCAAGACCGTCGTGATGGGCGACGTCACCAGCTGCAAGCCCGCCGACGTGTGGAAGCAGTACGCCCACGAGCTGTGCAATGACAACGGCCTTCAGCTCAGCGCGCTGAGCCTGGGCGACCAGTGCAAAGGCGGCTTCGTGCAGGCCAAGGTCGCGTGCTGCCCCAAAGACGAGCCCAGCCCGTGCGACTCCACCACCCGCAACTGCGAGCCCAAGCCCGAGCCATGCGTCAACGACGACGGCACCACGTGAGACGAGCCCAAGCCGCAGCCCGAGCCCTGCTACAACGACGACGGCACCAAGTGCGACGAGCCCGAGCCCAAGCCCGAGCCCTGCGTCAACGCGGACGGCACCAAGTGCGACGAGCCCAAGCCGCAGCCCGAGCCCAACCAGTGCTTCGCTGAGATGATGGGCGGCAACACCAGCTGCAAGCCGGCCGAGGTCTGGAAGCAGTACGCCTCCGAGATCTGCGCCGACGCCAACATGATTCTGGTCGGCATCGGCGTCGACGGTGAGTGCGACAAGGGCGCTTACAGCCACGCCAAGTTCGAGTGCTGCGCCAAGCAGCTCGACACGAAGCCGCCGGTCAACGACACCAAGCCCCCCAGCGACAACGGCGAGACACCCAACGACGGTACCACCGGCTCCAACGACCCGGCGCCCGAGCCCACCCCCAGCTCGCTGTGCAAAGCCGACCTCTTCGGCGCCAAGGACCTCTGCATGTCCGAGGACGAGTGGGTCGCCGAGGCGCAGGAGATCTGCGGCGACAGCGGCATGGAGCTCAGCAAGATCCGCCCGCACTACTCCTGCGGCAAGGGCAGCTTCAGCTTCGCCAAGATCCAGTGCTGCGCCACGGCCGACGAGGCGCCCCAGTGCCGCATCGGCAAGCTGGCCGCCGCGGGCCAGTGTCTGCCCGCCGACAAGCTCGAGGCGATGGCCGACAACATGTGCGGCAAGCACGGGCTGGTCCTGAACGGCGCCAAGCCCTTCGCCGACTGCGCCACGGGCGGCTTCCAGGCCGTCAAGTTCCAGTGCTGCGCTGACTAGTCTCCCAATGGAGAGTCAGGGTGGTCTTCCCCCGTCCTTACTCCCCTTGTGCTGGGGGCGCCCCCCAAACCCCCCCCCCCAAATAAAAAAACAGAAGAC
>CAZJHX010000188.1:0-7089 GCA_964545715.1 uncultured Myxococcales bacterium | reverse complement strand
ATGGCTCGGGCGGGGGGGCGTCCCCGGTCGTTACTCCCGTGTGGCTGCGGCGCCACAGATCCCGCCGCAGCCATTTTCCTCCCCTTCTGCTGACGACTTCCTCACAAACGTAAGGACCCCATCACCCAGGGTGGTGGCCACGTAGACGTTGCACCCGTCCTTGGACGCGGCCACGCCGTTGGGAAACACGGTGGGTTCGGTGTCGCCCGCCGCGCTCGGCGGCGGCGTGATGGACTGCATGAAGGTCAGCGCCGGCTTCTCGGCGGCATCCACCCGCCAGTGCGCAACCTGATCGTACAGCCGATAGCTGATGTACAGGTCCAGCTCGCCGGTCTTGGGTGCGTCGACCACCGCCACGCGACCGGGGCTCGGACCCACGCCGGGCCCGGTCGGCCCCCACTCGCCGTCGGTCTTCCAGTCGCTGGTCGCCGCGTGAGAGATGGCGCCGTCAGCCGCGCGGTTCAGCACCACGATCCGGTCGGTCGGCGGACAGACCGCCACGATCCGCTTGCCGTCCGCCGACAGCGCGATGGCCTCCACGTTGGTCAGGTCGGTCGAGACCTGCTCCTCAAACGCCAGCTCGCCCTCGGCGCCCCGCCGATACAGCGATACACCCGCCGAGGCCGGCCCAAACGCGGCCACGTACGCGTGCTCATCGTTGGCAAAGATGATGTCCTCCAGCCCGGTCAGCTGTGGCTCTGTGATCACGTCCATATAAGAGAGGTCGCCCACCGCATCGCGCTGAATGCGGGCCAGCGTGCTGCTCTCAAAGGCGCCGGTGTACACGTGGCGCCCGTCCGGCGGCACCGCCACGGCCACCTGAATGTCGTGCTGCGCCTGGTCGCCGGTGCTGTGCCGATACGTGAGCGCCCCGGATGCAGCGTCGCGATCGTACGCGTGCACCTGGTTGTATTGATCGTCCACCGCCAGCACCTGGGCGCCGTCCGCGGTCACGACCAGATCGCTGAGCCCATAGTCCGCCGGACGTTGTGGCGATCCTGCCGGGTCGGGCAGCGGTGTCAGCCGGCCCGCCTCATCACGCTTGAAGCCCGCCGGATCCCCGATGTTCCAAGCGGCCACATATATGTGGGCGTCGTCCGGTGAGACGGTCACCGAGTACGCGCCGCCCAGATTCGTGATCCCGCCGTCACCGGCCTGCAGCGTCGACACCTTGGCGCCGTCGCCGGCGTTTAGAGCCGCCACAAAGTCCCACTGACCGGACGCCAGCACCAGCCGCTCGCCCGCCGGGTTCAGCGTCATCGACACCAGTCGAATGTCGTCCAGCGGGTCGATCCCGATCGCCTTTCCGCCGGTGTCCTCTTCGAAGTGATCGTCGGTGTATCCCGGCTGAAAGGACGCCGCCGTGGGGTTGGTCAGGTCGCCCGTTGCCGGGTCGCGATCCCACACGATGACGTAGGCGCCAAAGATGACCGCTCCCGCCAACTTCGTTCCGCCCTGCAGCAGCGCGATCGCGTCCACGCCTACCACGTCGCTGTCGTCCCAACCCAACGTCAGGTTGTGCGGCAAGACCATCGCGCTGGGGGCGCCCGGCTCCAGACCTTGAGGCCCGATCTCATAGCTCCATAGCCCCGACTCGCCCGCAACATACATGTGCTTGCCGTCGGCCGAGACGATCAAGTCGTGAAGGTTCTCCAGCTCGGGACGCATCGACTTGCTGGTGCTGCCCGCGCCCTGAAGCCAACCGCCGGTGTTGGACGGGGTCAGCCGCGTCACCGTGCCCGAGTGCGCGCCGATCCACGCCCCCTGTCCGTCCGCGTCGAGCCGGATGACACACGCGCCCTCAAAGCTGCCCGTCACTTGATCGCGCACACCCCACTGGCCGCCCTCTGCGCTCACCACACCGACTGTGCCGGGCGAGGACGCCGCGACCAGCAGCTGAGCGCCGGTGGTAAACGCCAGGTCCCGCAGTCCGCCGAAGGGGCCGGAGACCGTCTGCTGCGTGGCCAGCACACCGGACTCCAGGTCGCGCGCATACAGCGTGATCTCCCCGCCGTCGGTGCCGGCTGCCACGGTGGCGCCGTCCGCCGAGACAGCCACAGCCGTGGCATCGGCCAGCGGCACACGGTCAACCGGGGCGAGGCCGGCGTCGGACAGCGCCAGCACAGAGACCTCACCGTCCTTCTGCGCGGCCACGTACAGGTGCTTGCCGTCCGGCGAGAAGGCCAGCGACCTGGCGCCGCGCAGCCCGTCAAAACCCCGCTCCCGCTGCCGAATGGACTGCACCAGCTCCACCCTGCCGTCCCCGCAGGCGGTCACGCAGGTGCAGGCGCCCAACACACACACGCCGGCGTCGCAGGCCGCCGCGGTGAACCAGGTCGCGCAGCCGCCCGCCACGGGCTGGGAGGCAACGCACGGATCGGCGCTTTCGCAGCCGCCGTCCGCACAGGTCTCACCCACCGGGCACACACCGGCGTCGACCTCCGGAGCATCCTCGTCCGAGCATCCCGAGACCAGCAAGACGGCGGTGCCGATGCGGAGCAGGCGCGTATTCATAGCTGCAGACTATGGCAAGCGACGGGGCCACTTCAAGCTGGGGCCTACAGACCGGGCACGGCCTTTGCTTATGAGGCTGAGCAACGCCCGGCTGGGGAGCCGAGACCCCGAGAGACACCGGCCGGATGACACGGAGAATTGAGCACATGAAAAACCTGACAACAGCTCTTCTTTTCAGCGCCGTGGCGGCGTTCGCTTTTGCCGGCTGCGGTGAGACCGAGATCATAGATTACAGCAGCGGCCAGGAGTACAGCTACCAGGGCAAGAGCAAGGACGACTCCAGCGCAGTCGCCGTGTTCCTGGACTTCGAGTTCGACGGGTCGCTCGTCGCCAACAGCTGCTTCAACGTGGAGCAGCAGGTCGAAAACCAGATGCTCTTCACCATCGGCCAGCTCAACGGCGACAACTCTGTGGGCCGCCTGGACCGCCTGGAGGTCACCAACGTGACCAAGGACAGCCAGGACGACGGCTGCCACGTCAGCTACCACGCGCGCATTCCCGTGGCCTGGGGCAACCTCAACAACGTGCCCGAGCGCTACACGCTGCTCATGCCGCGCAACCTCACCACCGAGGGCAGCGAGGCCTTCTTCAACACCTACAAGGGCGGCTGCCTGGACCCGCACGCGCACGACGTGACCTCGGGCATCTTCTGGTACTACTACCGCCCGGCGCGCTCGCAGTGCAGCCTCAACGACGCCGACGTGGTGCGCATGGAGGCCTCGGTCTTCCCCAGCAGCATCCAGACCAACGGCAAGTACCCCGAGTACCACAAGATCTGGGAGGACGACGTCTTCGAGGTCGTCGCGGTCTTCGGCAAGTACAAGGACAACGCCACCAGCGGCGACGCCGGCATCGACGCCTACAACCGCTTCTCGCGCGAGGTCAAGAGCCTGCTGCAGCAGCACGGCATGGTCTCGGAGCCCGCCGAGATCCCGTTCGCGCCCGGCGTCGACATGCCGGAGCTGAGCTTCACCGCCGAGATCGCCCCCGGCAAGACCATCAAGATCGTCTCCATGCTGATCGACAGCGTCGGCTCGGCCGACAGCGCCTTCTGGTCACGCTACGAGAGCCTGACGCCCACCGCCGACTTCGTCGTGTACAACGGCCACGCCGGTCTGGGCGCCAACATCCGCAAGCTGGCGCGCAAGGGCAAGTGGGTCACCGGCCAGTACGCCATCGTGTTCATGAACGGCTGCGACACCTACGCGTACGTCGACTCGGCGCTGGCCGACGCGCACGCCGAGGTCAACCCGGACGACCCGGAGGGGACCAAGTACCTGGACCTGGTCGCCAACGCGATGCCCTCGTTCTTCCGCAGCATGTCGGGCGCGACGATGGCGCTGGTTCGCAACCTGATGGACTATCAGGTGCCGCGCACTTACGAGCAGATCTTCCACCAGATCGACAAGGCCGAGGTGGTGCTGGTCTCGGGCGAGCACGACAACGAGTTCTTTCCGGGGTTCGATGGCGGCGAGGGGCCGGATGTCACCGAAGACTGGACGGGCATGGACGAGCAGGGCACCGTCGCCGCGGACGAGGCCAAGCGCTTCGAGACCCCGACGCTGAAGGCCGGTCGCTACGAGTTCGCGCTGAGCGGCTCCGGTGACGCCGACCTCTACATCCGCGTGGGTGAGGCTCCGACGGACGAGGTGTTCGACTGCCGCCCCTACATCGAGGGCAGCGCCGAGACCTGCGAGGTCACGCTGACCAACGCCGCCCCCGTCCACGTCATGGTCATGGGCTGGGCCCCGACCTCGGACTGGCACCTGATCGGCCAGCCCACCCAGTAGCTCCCCGCTACTGCTTGACGCAGATGAGGTCCTTGAAACTCAGCGTCAGGATCGTCCCGCGCTTGGCCGACGCCGCCGTCTGATTCAGACCGCGCGCAACCTTTCTGGCCCACTTGTAGTCCGACGCGTCCTCCACATCGGGGAGACGGTCGGGCGCGTAACACTCCCAGCTGCCCTTCTTGCCGGCGAACGCGTCGGGCGTGCCGAGAACGTGCGTCGCCCCCGCTCCCATGGCAAACGCCGCCACGATGGCGACAACGAGCTTGGTTTTGGAACCCATAGAACCCTCCTTAATCGAGAACTTGCATGTTGAAGCAGAAGTGCCGCCACTCGGGTCGAGCAGCTGTGATCGTGACCGTCACGTCGTCCGGCACGGGCTCGGTCATCAGCTCAAAGCCGACGGCCTCGCCGTTTTTGGCGGTGGTGAACGTGACGGGCGTCGCGTCGCCGACCTGCACCGCCATGGTGACGTCGCCGCGCCCCTGGCTGCTGTCCAGCACGCCGTAGAAGCCGCTGAGCCGCGCGCCGAGCGGGACGTCGCGAAAGACCAGGCGCTTGGGCCCGATGGGGCTCGGATGCGCGTAGATGCAGTAGCGATTGTCGTAGACGTAGCTGAACAGGCCCGCGCGGATGCGGTCCCAGCCCTTGCCGCACTGCCAGCCCAGTCCCTTCTCTGCGGGCGGGCACTCCAGGTGCTTGCCGTCTTGCTCAACGGTCTTTTCAGCGTCGTCAAGGTGGCGGTCAAACGTGTAGTGGACTTCTTGAGTACGCTGAGCGCCCCAGACCACGCCGCCGATCAGGACGGCAGCCAGCCCGGCCCAGGCGGTGCGGGCGGCCCAGCGCTGGACCGCAGGAGCCGGGCGAGGCAACGCGGCCAACAGGCGATCCCACCAGCGTCGCCGGATGGCAAGGAGACCCAACACGAGAAAGAGCGTCCAGCCGACCCCGCTGAGCGCGACGCCCAGCCGATCGCCGTCCGTGGAGGCCCAGGTCAGCGTGACGGTGCCGTCCCGGGGAGCAACCACGCTCATGAACGCCGCATAATCGCTGCCCTGAAACAGCGGGATGCGCTCGATCGCGAGCGGCTCGCCGTCGAAGTCGGCGCGCCAGTTGGGGAAGTCGCTGCGATGCAGCCGGATGCGGCACGGAGCCTGTGCGTCTGTGACGGCGATGGCCATAGAGCGATCGTCCGCGCTGGTCACCTCGACCGCGCAGTCGCCCACCGCTGACGCACGGCCCGCCGGCGTGCCCTCAAGCTCGTAGACGGTCAGCGAGCCGAAGACCGCGCGCTCGGTGACGCCCGGCTTGTCCTTGGCCCAATCGCCGGTGGCCAGCACGTACCGCACGCCGACCGCCCTCAGCGTGCTGAGGTCCCGGTGCCCGTCAAAGAAGTAGCGGTAGGTGTGTGCCGGGAGAAAGCCGCCGGTGTAGACGGGCAGCCCGGTGTAGATCGGCAGCGTCGACAGGATGTGATCGTAGGGGTGGCCGAAGGCGCCGACTCGACTGAACGGCTGCCCGTCCAGCTGCTCTTTGACGTATTCGGCGGCGGCCAGATAGTCGGGCCACCAGGTGATGTCGCGCTGCGTGCGGACCACCTCGTCCTTGGGATAGTGGTGCTCTTCGATGTACTCGCCCGCGCCGGACCAAAACGGAATACTGAGGCACAGCGGCAGCGCAACGAGGACCGCCGCACGGATCCGCTCACCGGCGGTGGCGTCTTTGAGTTGCTTGAGCGAGGGCGCGGCAAAGCGAGCGACCTCGGCGATGCCGTAGCCGGCCAGCAGGTAGACAAAGATGCGGACGACGCCCAGAAAGCGCGGATATTGGATGGCCGCGAGCGGGCTCAACACGTCGAAGAGGCGCAGCTCATACAAGAGCGTGCTGCTGGCAAAAAGCGCCATCAGGGCGCCGGTAGTGGCCAGGTAGATCGCCCACACGTGGCGCCGGAACATGGCGATGACCAGGCCGACCAGCGCCATACCCATGATGACGCGCCACTCGTTGCCGAAGAGATCCATCTGGACCACGGCAGGCATGGCGTCCCGCAGCTCCAACCAGACCTCGCCCAGCTTCTGGGAGTAGGCGCTCTTGGTCACAAAGGGGACCAGCCAGAAGGCCGCGAGCAGCGCACCGAAGATCGCGGCGGCGGCGGCGCGCACCAGCAGGCGGGTGCTGCCTGCCCTGCCCCGCTCCAAGACCACGTGCAGCACCACCATGGGCGCGGCGATGACCAGCAACAGCAGGCTCATCGGGTGACCCAGCACAGCGACGGCCAGCGACAGCGCGGCCAGCACCAGACCCCGGGGGCCGCCACGGACCAGATAGCGCCGCAGCACCACGATGGACAGCAGGGTCAGCGCGGCGCCCAGCGCAAACGGCCACACGCCCATCTCCAGGATCCAGAAATAACCCAGGTCGTACCAGCCGCCCCGTGTGACGACCAGCAGGAGACCGGCGATGGCGCCCGCGGCGCGGCCCAGAAAGGCGCGACCGAGGACGTACGCGCTGATCGGCACCAGCCACATCAGCGCAAAGACCGCCAGCCCGTAGGTCGCGCCAAAGCTGAGCAGGCCGAAAGTCAGGTAGCGGAAGAGGGTGACCCAGAGGTTGCCGCCGGGGCCGTACAGCTCGTTGGCGGGATAGCCGGCAAACCACAGCTCGGACCAGCCGCCGAGCTCACCGCGCGGGATCAGCACGTCCGCGGTAAGCCAGGCGTTGAACATGTGGGCGGGGTGGTCGTGGCTGACCGGAAACTCGCCGGTCAGCAGGCGCCCATAGTAGTAGA
>CAZJHX010000187.1:0-19134 GCA_964545715.1 uncultured Myxococcales bacterium | reverse complement strand
CTGCTGCCTCCCGTAGGAGTCTGGACCGTGTCTCAGTTCCAGTGTGGCTGATCATTCTCTCAAACCAGCTATCCATCGCAGCCTTGGTGGGCCGTTACCCCGCCAACAAGCTAATGGACCGCGGGCTCATCCTATGGCGAATGCCTCCCGAAGAAGACCCTCTTTGACCCCTGGACCCGAAGATCCTGTGGTCTTATGCGGTATTAGCGCTCCTTTCGGAACGTTATCCCCCACCTTAGGGTAGATTACCCACGTGTTACTCACCCGTGCGCCGCTTTACTAACACCCCGAAGGATGCTTTCTCGCTCGACTTGCATGTGTTAAGCGCGCCGCCAGCGTTCGTTCTGAGCCAGGATCAAACTCTCCAGTTGAACTGAAAGAGTCTTTGGGTCCTGGACCCAAAGAAGAATCTCTTAGAATCTATTAACTTTTTGTCCAGTCGGCACTATGGCCATGTGACCGGACGGAATTGATTTGGACCTCGCAAGTTATTCTTCGCGCTGTCTACTATTTTCGTTTTCAAAGAGCGATGCCGTTCTGCTCGCGGCCGGGGCCGTGGCAGGGACCGCGATAATACTCGCGGGCCTTGGGCTGTCAAGCGCTTTTTTCAGAGCTTTTTCAGTGCCGGCGCCCTCGCGGGGCAAGAGGGCGTTCCCTCATCGGCAGTCGGCGTTTTAGGTGACCGGGTGCACACTGTCAACGTCTAACGCAGTTAAAAACGCACCGTGCCGTTATTGTTGGATATTTCCAGTGATCAGCGGATGGGGAAAGCCCCTCTAAAACGGGCCCCTGCGGACGAAACGCGCGCCTACTTCTTCTTCTTGCGCTTCTTCTTCTTGCCGCCGCCCCCCGTGGATGGGCTCTTAGCGGTGGGCTCAGGGGCCCAGGCCAGGGTTCCAGGGGCATTGTACAGGCCCTTTCGGCCCTGGCTCCACCAGAAGAACGCAACGGTTGCAAGCAACAGCACGCCGATCAGCTGGCTGGTCGACATCGCCAGGATGACGTCCTCGCCGCGGTCGGCATCGCCGCGCAGGGTCTCGAGCAGGTATCGCATGACCCCGTAGTAGGCGAGGAACGCGAGCATGATCTGGCCGTGGAACTTCTTCATTGGCCGCCACAGCAGCAGCAGGCCGAAGGCGACGAACCCCACCAGGCTCTCGTACAGCTGGGTGGGGTGCACATGGTCGCTGAAGACCGCGGCGTGCTCCAAGACACCTTTCGTGTGATCGACGTAGGCAGGCGCAGACCGCTTGATCCAGGCGACCACCTCCGGGTCATCCCAGCGCGGAAAGCGAAGGGCCCACGCGGACTCCGTGCGCACGCCGTAGTCGCAGCCGAACAGGAAGCAGCCCACCCGCGTGATGCCCAGGCCCAGCGCGACCGGGGCCGCAGCGTTGTCCAGAAACACCCAGCCGTCGGCGTTGCGCCAGCGGACGTAGGCATAGGACGCCAGTACCGCCGCCAGGATGCCGCCGTACGCGACGAGGCCGCCTTCGTCGAACTTGAAGAAGTTGGCCAGCGTGAACACGGCGGTCGGGCTCGAGACGAAGTGCAACCCGCGCGCGCCTATTAAAGAAGAGACGACAATGACGAACATCGTGGTGGAGGCGATGCGGCCGTCCATGCCGTCGCGCCGGCAGAGGTGCACAACCAGGCTCCAGCCGACGATGAACGAGATGCCGAGCATCACGCCGTAGCTGAAGATGGGGCGCCCGGCCGCAAAGGGCAGCCAATCGGGCAGCTGGAAAAGATAGGGCTTCAAATGACGGTCTCCATGATGGCCCGCCATTAAAGAGGTATCCCCCCCATGCCTGTCAACGTGGCTGTCAGCGTTGACTCGCGGCAGGGCGGACGGATACCGTCTTGAACCTATGCTGGAGCGAACCATGTTGATACGACTGACGATGATGCTGATGCTGGCGCTCGCGCTGACCGCCTGCGGGGACGAGGGCGGTACCGGCGACGATGGCGACACCACCGACACGGGCGACGCGACCACCGGGGATGACACCGGCGAAGACACCGGCCCGCCGCCGCCCGTCTGTGAGGACGCGAGCGACGAGGACTTCCTGGCCATCTTCGGTTACCGCTGGCGTGTGCAGGGCATCGACCCGCCCGAGGGGGCGAGCAAGTTCGATCTGCAGATGATCAGGCCCGTGCAGAAGTACGAGCCCATCAATCTGACCGGCTTTCTACCCGAGGCCGACGGTCTCAACTGCGATTTCGGCTGCCTGATCGACGAGAGCCTCAGCTTTATCGGCATCAACGCCGAGCCGCCGGACCAGAACGGCGACTTCGACTTCAAGATCGGCCTGTTCAACGACTGCCTGGACGTCAAGCTGAAGGGGCTCACCTTCCAGGACAAGGCGCACTTCGCGTTTGCCGGCCACTACGTCTATTACTCTGAGCGCAAGAGCTGCAACGGGCCCAGCTGCCAGTACGAGATCTGGCGCGTGAACCTGGACAACCCCAGCGAGACCGACCTCCTGGTTCCCTTCTTTCCGCCGTCCGAGGACGCCGACTGGAAAAACGGTGATACGACCTTCAAGGGCCGCTTCCACGTCAGCCCCGACGGCGAGAGCCTGGTCATGCTCAGCCCGACCATTCGCAGCCTGCGTATCTACCTGTGGACCAAGGGCACGCTCCACGAGGTCGACTACCTGTGCAACAACTTCCAGAACGACACGTGCATCGGCGCGGGCTCGTCGTACAGCGATAACGACGCGGTCGCGATCTCGCCGGACTCAAAGCACGTTGTGGTGTTTACCACCGACAACCGGGCGCTCATGGCGCGGCGGTACTCGACCGAAAACCCCAACGACACCGGGCGGCTCACGATGCTGGCCGTGCAGCCGGATGCGGGCAACTACCAGGATCTGGCCTGCGTGGTGCGCCAGCCCTGGCAGTACACACAGATCATCAGTCCGTCCTACACGCCCGACGGCAGCAAGCTGGTCTTTGTCGGCCGGTCCGACTGCATCCCCGGCGCCGACAAGATCGAGACCGACATCCTCTATATGGACCCCGCTCGCATCGACAAGCTGCAGCCGCTGGAGGAGAAGGACATCGTCAACCTGACGCAGAACCCGAAGGATCAGTCGCCCGACAACATCGTGGTGACCGGCATCGACGTCTCACCGGACGGCAAGCGCGTGCTCTTCACGGGCACGCCCAACCTGACGAGCGCCTGGAAGCCGATCAACGACACGGACGCGCGTCACCTCAGCGACCGCGAGATGTGGATGATGTCGATTTGCGGGGGAGCGAAGGAGCAGCTGACCAGCGCGGTCTCGTTTGAGGCGTCGTCGCCGGTCGTGCTGAAGATGCCGGATGTCTCGGACTGCCCGGGACACCCGCTCTCCAAATAGGAAGGCCGGCTACCCGCGGGCCTTGATGGCCTCGACCAGCTCCGGAACCGCGTTGAACGCGTCGGCCACCAGGCCGTAGTCCGTGACCTGGAAGATCGGCGCGTCGGGGTCCTTGTTGATCGCCACGATGACCTTGGAGCTCTTCATGCCCGCCAGGTGCTGGATGGCGCCGCTGATCGCGACCGCGATGTAGAGGCCGGGCGCCACGCTCTTGCCGGTCTGGCCGATCTGGTAGTCGTTGGGCGCGTAACCCGAGTCGACCGCCGCGCGGCTGGCACCGATAGCGGCTCCCAGGGTGTCGGCCAGGGGCTCCATCACGCCCGAGAAGTTGCTCTCGCTCTTCAGGCCGCGACCGCCGGCGACCACGATGCTGGCGTCCGTGAGCTCGGGCCGGTCGCCACCGCTCTGGTCAAACTCGACAAAGCGCATGCTCGTGCCGGCGCCATCCGCAGCCGCCGCGGCCGCGCCGGACGACAGGATCTCGCTCTCGCCACCCGAGGGCGTCGCCGCGTCCCAGTCCGAGCCGCGCACGGTCATGCACTTCACGGCGGTCAGGACCTGGACCTCGCCCAGCACGTTGCCCGCCCAAAGCGGTCGGATGGGCTTGATGTCGGCGCCATCCCCGTCGATCCGGATCACGTCCGGCGCCAGGCCGGCGTTCAGCTTCACGGCGACACGCGGCATGACGTCTTTGCCGGTGGTGGTGCTGGTCATGACGACCCAGGACGCGCTCGCTTCACCCGCGATGGTCGCGATGGCCGCCGAGTACGGGATGGCCAGGTAGTTGGCCAGGGACGCGCTGTCGGCCGTGTAGATGTTTCGTGCGCCGTAGCCGGCGAGCGCACGGGCCACGTCGCCCACGCCGGAGCCCAGGACCGCGAGGTCAAACGGAACGCCGAGACGCGAGGACAGCAGCCTGCCCGCGGCGATCGCGCTCAGTGTGGCTTTTTTGAGTGTGCCGCCAGCCTGCTCTGCAACGATGAGAATGCTCATTGGGGACTCCTTACAGCACCTTGGCTTCGTTGGTCAGTTTGGACATCAGCTCCGCCACGTCGGCGACCATCACACCCGCTTCACGGGTGGAAGGGGCCTCATAGCGCTTGGTCAGCACCTTCATCGACGTGTCGACGCCCAGCTCCTCCATCGTCACGACATCCAGCTGCTTGCGCTTGGCGCGCATAATCCCCGGCAGCGACGCGTATCGGGGCTCGTTGAGCCGCAGGTCGGCGCTGATCACGGCCGGCAGATCGACCTCGATGGTCTCGATGCCGCCGTCGACCTCGCGCGCGACCGTGGCCTTGCCGTCTTCGACCTCGATCTCGGACGCGAAGCACGCCTGCGGAAGACCGAGGTACTCGGCCAGCAGCTGCGCCACCTGGTTGGAGTCGCCGTCGATGCACTGCTTGCCCAGCAGGAAGATGTCGGGCTCCTCCTGCTTGTACAGTGCCGCCAGCGTACGCGCGACCACGTCGCCGTCCAGCTGCAGGTCGTCGCCCTCTACCCGGATGCCGCGGTCGGCGCCCATCGCCAGGGCGGTGCGGATGTAGGTGTCGACCTCGTCCGGTCCGATGCTCACGACAACCACCTCTCCGTCGTGGTCATCAGCGATATCGAGTGCGGCCTCGATGGCGTTCTCGTCGAACGGGTTGGCGGCGAACTTCAGGTCGTCCTCGACGATCCCGGACGCATCGGCCTTCAGCCGAATGGTCGCCTCCGGATCCGTGACGCGCTTTGTTGTCACTAGAATCTTCACGGTTTCTTACTCCACTGCCTCATTGGCATCACCAGGCACGGCACGTAGGCCGGCCAGAAAGACGTCCAGGACCTCGCGTCCCGACCTATTCAGATCCCACTTGCGCTTGCTCATCACCCAGGCGAGCGACAGCTCGTCAAGGACGCCGAAGATAGCGCGTGCGATGTTTCGTGAGGACACATCCGAGCGGAACTCGCCGCTGCGTTGGCCCTCCTCAAGGACTTCATTGATCAGGCGCAGGAACTCGCCGAAGAGCGGTGCTGCGAACTCGTTCATGAACTTGCCGGACTCGCGCAGCTCGACCGTCAGCACCTCGGCCAGGTCCGGCTCCTCGCGCGTGAACTGCGCATAGCCCTCGAACAGGGCTTCGAGCTTTGTAGAGGAGTCGGGGCCGTCGGCCATCATCGCCCGCAGGCGCATGATGATGGCGGTCATGTTCTCCTCGAACAGACCGCGCAGCAGGTCTTCTTTGCTGGCGAAGTAGAGGTAGATGGTGCCGTCGGCGACACCGGCCTCGCGCGCGACGTCGCTGACCCGGGCACAATAGAAACCCTTGGCTGCAAACACCTTTACGGCCGCCGCCAGGATACGCTCGCGTTTGTCCGATTTTCCGCGCTGACCCATCGAAGTTTGTTCAGCCCGCTAAACCCCAACATTGCACGAATGGCACGTCCTCGCATCCGCGATCGGGGCCCTGCGCGGCTGCTCGTGGCCCTTCCTGTGGCACCACCACAGGTGCGGTCCACGAGTTCGCTGCGCCACCCGCGCAGTACCCCGCTCGCGGCGCCAGGATCGCGCCATTCGCGCAACGTTGGGGTGAATGCCCATTCATCGGCGGCAGACACTAGCACAGTCCTCAGGGTTGTCAATTGACGGCAGCGGCGTTAGAACGTTGAGCAGTGGCCCCGCGAGCACCGGTTCCCATCACACGGATTCTGCTGGCGTCGTCCAGCAGCCTGGACAGGGCCGTCCTGGAGGCCAACCTCCTCAAAGCCGGATACAAGGTGGCGCTGGCGTCGACTGTGGACGAAGCCAAGGCTGCGGCCTCGCTGTACGAGGTTGACGTGGTGGTCGCGGACGTCGGCCTGTCCGGCGGCGGCGGCTTCAGCCTGTGTCGCAAGCTGCTCAATGATGGCGTTCGGCTGCCGGCGGTAGGCATGTCCGGCCGCCCCGTCGATCCCGAGGTGCGCGGCATCGGGCTGCAGTGCGGCATGGAGACCTTCATCGAGGCGCCCTTCTCGTTGGGCCAGCTCCGGGCGGCCATCGAGCTGGTACTGACGCGCGACCGGCTGCGGAACTCGCGCGATCGCGGTCACATCGTCAGCGGCGGCCTGGGGGCGTGGACCGTCGCGGATCTCATTCGCTACATGGACTTCTACGGCTGGACCGGGAAGCTCTCCATGAGCCGCGCCGACGGTCACGGTACGCTGCACTTTCGCGACGGGACGCTGACCAACGCGGCGCTCGGCGAGCTGAACGGAGAGCGCGCTGTCCTGACCATGCTCAGCTGGAACGAGGGGCTGTTCACGCTGACCCACGAGCCGGCTGACGGTCCGGTGGGCCCGACCGTGCGACCGCCTCGCAACATCCACCGCGGTATCGAGGACATGCTGCTGGACGCCCTGGGGACGTCGGCCGAGATGGCCCGTGACCTGGTGCTGCTGCCCGGGTTGGCCGTCGAGCACACCATGGACTCGGACCGCGCGCGAGAGATCGCCGACGAGGAGCTGGTCAGCCGACTGGACGCGGTTTTGGACGGCAGTCGCACACTGCGTGAGGCTCTGCACGCCGCCCAGGTCGAGGACAAAGCCGAGCTGGAGCAGATCTTCGCGATGGTCAACGACGGCGCGCTGCACCCGATCGGCCAGGTGGGCGGTCGCGCGCCGGTGCTGCAGCTCGCTGCTGCGGGCAAGCCGGCGCCGCGGTCACGGACGGTCCACCCGGCGCCCAAGCAGACGTCGGCCAGCCGCTCGCGCCCTCCTGTCGAGGCGGTGCCGGCTATCGAGCCCGAGCCGGAGGAGGCGGAGCGCGACCAGGGCACCGGCATCGAGGTCCACGGCAGGACGGTCAGCCGCAAGCTCAGCTTTTCGCAGAAGTCGAAGACGGTCGATCCGCAGCCGGATACGTTTGCCGAGCTGGAGCCCGGCGGCCACGGCGACCGCCGAGGTCGCGCCACCATGATGACCTGGCTGAGCGTGGCGGCGATCGTGGCGGTGGTGATCATCGCCTGGGTCGCGCTGCGCGACAACACGTCGGAGATCCCTGAGGTCAAGGTGCTGGACGACGCCGTCGAGACCGCCACCGGCGACTCTGGGTAACGACGCGATGCTGATTCTAGGGTTGGAGACGAGCTGCGACGAGACGTCGGCCGCGGTTGTCGAGGACGGGTGCCGCGTGCGGTCGTGCATCGTGTCGTCGCAGGTCCCCGTTCATCGCAAATACGGCGGCGTGGTGCCCGAGCTGGCCAGCCGGGCGCACCTGGAGAGCATTCTGCCGGTGACCGAGCTTGCGCTGGAGCGCGCCGGCGTGGTGCTGGCGGAGATCGATGCGATCGCCGTCACTCAGGGGCCCGGCCTTATCGGCGCGCTGATGGTAGGCGTGCAAGCGGCCAAGGGGCTGGCGTACGCGACCGGCAAGCCGTTGATCGCGGTCAATCACATCGCGGCTCACATCGCCGCCATCCGGCTGGTCGATGACCGGCAGCCGGTGGCGCCAGAGGTCGCGTATCCGCACGCGGCGCTGGCTGTCAGCGGCGGGCATACGGCGATCTACAGATGCGACTCGCCAGCAGAGATGGTGCAGCTCGGTCAGACGTTGGACGATGCTGCCGGCGAGGCGTTCGACAAGGTCTCGACCATGCTTGGCCTCGGTTATCCGGGGGGCCGCGTCATCGACGATCTCGCGCGTGACGGCGACCCCGCAGCCATCGCATTTCCGCGCGCGTGGCTGGGCAAGCGGCGCAACCAGTTCTCGTTCAGCGGCCTGAAGACGTCGGTGAAGAACCACCTGCGCCACAACGGCGTGCCCACCGGACAGGGGCTCAACGACCTGTGCGCGTCCTTTCAAGAGGCTGTCGTGCATGTCCTGGTGCGCAAGACGTTGCGGGCGGCTGTGCAGATGGAGGTCCGGGACGTGGTCGTGGCCGGTGGAGTCGCCGCCAACTCTCGTCTGCGCGCCTATTTTCTGGAGCGCGGCGCCCGCAAGCGGATACGCGTTCACCTGGTGCCGGCTCGATACTGCTCTGACAACGCGGCCATGATCGCCGCGCTTGGCGCCATTCAGCACGAGCGCGCGCCGCAGGTGGGTTCTGCCGAGGCGCTGACGCTGGACGCCAACTCCGGCCTCGCGGTGCCGGCGGTCGGCTCCGCGTGAACAAGAAATCCCTGGGGCAGCACTTTCTGCACGACACGCGTGTGATGCGCGGGATCGTGTCGGCGCTGGAGCTGCGGGATGACGAGCAGATCTATGAGATCGGGCCGGGCACGGGCAAGCTCAGCCGCTACCTGGTCGAAGCCGCAGGGCACCCGCGCGTGACTTGCCTGGAGCTGGATCATCGGATGGTCGAGCATCTGGCGGTGAAGGATCCCGCGCTGCGCGTCATCGAGGGGGACGCCAAGGCGTTCGATTGGAGCACGGTCGTCACCGGACCGGCTGTGGTCTGCGGCAACCTGCCCTACAACGTGAGCACGGTGATCTACTTTCACCTGCTGGAGACTCACCGCGCTCGCTTTCGCCGCATGGTGCTGATGTTTCAGAAAGAGGTCGCTCAGCGGCTGATCGCCGTGCCGGGCAGCAAGCGCTACGGGCCGCCCAGCGTCATGACGGCGCTGCTGTCGGACGCCCGCATGGTCATGACCGTGAAGCCGCGCTCCTTCAAACCGCCGCCGCGGGTGGACTCCGCGGTGATTCGCGTGGACCCGCTCCCGACGCCCCGCTTTGGCGTGAATGAAGCGGAGGTGGGGGCCGTCAACACGTTCGTGCACACGCTCTTCAAGCATCGGCGCAAGACGATCGCCAACAACCTGAAGCTGGTGGCCGGTGCGGCCGCGCCTGAGCTGCTGACGCAGGCGGGCATCGATCCCATCGCGCGGGCTGAGATCGTGCCGCCCGAGGCGCTTGTGAACCTGTGGCGCGTCGTGCTAGGTAAGCGCCCGTGACGCACCTGCTGCGAGTCTCGTTTGTTCTTATGGCCGCCGGCTGTGCCGCGCAGGTTGGGGACGCGTGCGAGACCAACAACGACTGCGGGCGGGAGCTGTCCTGCGATCTCAGCCAGACCGCCGGCTACTGCACCGTGTCGCCGTGCGCCAAGAACGAGTGTCCTACGGAGGCGGTATGCATCGCATTCGACGACGGCACGAGCCACTGCATGGCGCGCTGTGAGAGCACCGGCGACTGCCGCGACGAGTACGTGTGCGTCGACAACTACGGCGACGCACCATTCTGCAACTCGCACCCCTACCTGGGGCCCTGACCAGCCTGGTTTTCTGAGCGCTTACTGGTCGACGATGCGGTAGACGACGCGCATCGGCTGCTCCCGGCGCATCACGTCGACCTCGATGGTTCGGGCGACGCCCACCGTCTCCCACACTTTCATGAACTGCTCCGGGCGCGCGATCGGCATGTCGTTGACCGCCGTGACCACGTCGCCGACGTGCAGTCCATCCGGATGCGGCGGCGCATGTCCGTAGAGATCCAGCAGCTTGAAGCCGATGAACCGTCGTCCGACGCGATGCGGGCGCACCGGCATTCGGGCGAAGAAGCGGCCGGCGCCTCCGCGCAGCACGTCGTGCAGATGGCGCCGGAGAATCGTCGGCGGCGGCAGCGGCTTGTGTTTGGGCATCTCGATGACGATGGGCTCGGCTTCGCGCGCCGCACCGCTGCACCCCGTCACCGGGAGGGCCAGCGCGGTCGCGACCGCCAGCAGCATTGCAGAGGTACTCAGACGCATGTCGACATGATTTGTGGGTCGCCGTCCATCGTCAAGAAAGCGGCGGTTGTGGCGCGGGTTGACTCGGCGGATCCGCAGCGCTTGAATGCCCATCGTGGGGAGGACGAATCAGATCACGGTCATGGCCAGCGGCGTTGTGCTGTGGGCCTTCGTGTTGCTTGTGCCCATGCTTCACCTGGGCCTGCTGCCACGGTTGGGCGGAGGCGAGCTTCTGGTCACGGTGCTTCCAGTCGTTGTTCTGGGTCTCGGCGCGTGGCTCCGGCATCGGCTGGTCACGGTGGTCGTCTTCCCATTGACCCTGCTGCCCCTGCTGCTGGCGTACCCCGAGCTCACCGGGCCCCGCGTATATGGCTTGGGTGCGTTTCTGGCGCTGGCCGGCGCTACGGTGGCTCACATCTACGTCGCTCAGGCGCCCCCGAGATCGCCCGACCATGAGGGACGCCGGCAAAGTGCCGCGCAGCCGGCTGATCGCGTCGCGCGCGTCCTGACCACCCACACAGTCTTGTTGGCCATCATCGGGCTGTCCGTCGCCTGCGCCATTCACTTTCATCGGCCGCTGCAAGAGCTGATCAGCGCGTCGTACGTCGGCTACGAAGGACGCGCGACCACGTTCATCTCGCTGTTCTTCTTTGCCGTGTGGGCGATCTTTATCGTGCGGCGTGTGACCCGGGAGCTGGCAGGCGTCATCGGTGATCGGGCCACGGTCGCCGCACAGTGGTGGCGTTTTGAAGCCGAGGCGACAAATGCGGCGCGAGCACGGTCAACGCTGGGTTGGGCATTATTGGTGGGGGGCGTCGCACTGAGCGCGCTGATCATCGTGTTGGGGCTATTGAAGTAGGAGGGTGCGGTGCGTCGACATATCTACGAGCTGATGGGCTTGCTGCTGGTCTTGGCCAGCGTCGTGTTCTTTCTGTACAGCGCCCGCTTTCTCGGAGAGCGTGACTACGTCAGCGGGATCCTGCAAATCTTCGTTGGCTTTGCTCTAATCCGTGCGGGCCTGGAGCTCACCAAGCTCAGCCTGCTGACGGAGGAACGTCGAAGTTGAATCGAACGATTGCTGCGACCGCTGTGCTGATCGCCTTTGCGGCCTGTACCGAGGAGGAACAGGCGCCTGCGATGAGCTTTGAGCTGCGGCCTATCGAGTCGTTTGAGTCGCCCCAGTGGACCGGCAAGATGGCCGCCGACGATCCGGTGGTGGCGACGGTGGCCGGCACCCCGATCACGCTCAGCATGCTGCGCACCCAGGTGGAGCGGGCGGGGGAGGAGGCGGACCCCGAGGCCATCCTGAACCGCATGATCGAGCTGGAGCTGCTGGCCCGCGAGGCGTTCGACGCCGGCAAGTACACGGACCAGGTGGTTGGCCAGGCCATGCGGCAGGCCCTGGCATACGCCTGGATCACAGACCAGTTCGAGCGGAAGATCTCGCCCACCGACATCCCGCGCAAATACCGCGAGCTGGCCTTCAGGCACATGCGCAACCGCTTTGACCACTTTGAGCGCTTTGTCCTGCACGACGTTCAGATTCTGTGCTGCGTGCAGGACGACAAGGACTCCTGCTACTCGGATATGTTTGAGGACGTCGAGGAGCGCCGCGAGCACTTGAAGAGCTGCTTTGAGTATCACGAGCCCGAGGCGCAGAAGCTACGCGCCATGCTCGCGGAGGCCAAGACCCTGGCGGAGTTTCGCGAGAAGTACCTGGTCGGGTCGATGGACATCCCCAGCGCCGCGCTGAGCGAGCAGTACCACACCAGCTCCAAGATTCAGGACTACGACTTTCAATACGACGTGGACAGCACCTACGAAGAGCAGTTCGAGTCGGACCGCAAGATCACGTACCGCGTCTTTCACAAGGGAGTCATGGAGGGCGTAAAGGCCGCATGGCTCGCCAACGGCAAGAAGGCGCCCTTCGTCACGCCGGTCCTGCGTACGTCTTTGGGCTTTCACATCATCTTCGCCAGCGAGTTTCACCCCGAGCAGCACTGGGGCCTGGACCATCCCGAGGTCGTCAAAGAGGTCGAGGCCAACGCCTTCAACCCATGGCGACAGATCTACTTCAATGAGCTTGTGGAGAAGCTATGCGCCGAGGTCGGCTGCGTGATCGACCACCAGCGTCTGGTCCCCCTGCAGGAAGCGCAGGACCGCCGCTAGTCTCTTCCAGAACTCTTAAGACCGGCTACGGCAGGTTGTCGTAGATCTCGTTGGCGCGCTCTTTCAACTTGGCGTCCGTCTCGACCCGCACAAAGTCCTGAATCGGCTTGCCGCACTCTTCCAGGTTGATCGCGGCCAGGGCGTTGAGCGCCGCCAGCTTCACGTCTCGGCTGCCCTCGAAGAGCGGGGTAGCGATGTACTCGATGGCCTCTTTGGCCTTGGTCTTACCCAGCGCGTTCAGCGCGGCGACCTGCACCTTGGCGTTCTGGTCGGTCGTCAAGCCACCGATCAGGGACGGCACGCGCGCGTCCGTCGGGCGGAAGCCGATGCCCTCGATAGCGTAGATCTTCACCTGCGGATCCAGGTCGTACAGGGCGCCGCTCCAGTCTGCGAACCACGTCTCCCAGCCGTCTGCGCCCGCCAGCGCAACCGTTGCGTGCACGACCGCTCGGCGGACCTCCACGTCGCGGTGCTTCAGGTGGAACTTCAGCTTCTTCAGCGCCTCCTTGACTCCGCGGATGCGCAGGCCGTCGACCGCGGTGCGGCGTACCGGAGTCTTGGAGTCCTCGATGTACTTGAGCAGGATCTCATTGGCGTTGGCGTGCTGCGACGACGTGAGCGAGATCGCGACCTGCTCGCGGATGAACGGGTCTGTGTCGTCCTTCAGCGCCACCAGGCTCGCCACGACGCCGGCGTTCTTGATTCGCGCCAGCGCAAACGCCGCGCTGCGGCGGATCTCGGGGTCGGTGTCGCCCAGCTTCTTTTTCAGCACCTCGAGGATCCGCGGCTGCGGAGTCCCGTCCTCCGTGAACTTGGCAAGGCTCTTGATCGACAGCTGACGCAGCTGCTTGTCCTTGCTGTCCGCTGTCTTGATGACCTCGCCGACGCTCAGCCCGCCGAAGACGGAGATGATCGCGGCCTCGTACTTGTCTTTTTCGTCCGCGTGCTTGCGCAGCGCATCCGCCAGCGGCACCAGGGCTTTGGAGTCCTTGATGTTGCCCAGCGCCTCAGCCGCCGCCAGTCGCACCTTGGCGTCGCCGTGGCCCAGCAGGCCGATCACGTCCGCCACCAGCTTGTACAGGCGGCGTTTGGCGACCTCGCCGATGCCCCAGACGCGCTCGGCCACCGGCCCGTGCACCATCAGGTGACGCAGTCCCAGCTCCGCGTTTTCGCCCGTCTGACCGGCCAGCAGCTTGCCCGACTGGTTGCGGTATTTCATGTTGATCGACTCGGTCTCGACGATCTTTCGCAGCGCGTCCGAGTGCTTCAGGTCCACGATGGCCTTCATCGCCATCTCGCGCGCCTGCGAGTTCTTGTGGTTCAGCACGCCGATCAGGGCCATGGCGACCTCCGGCTTGCCCGACTTGCCGAGCTTGGTGACCGCGTCCATCACCACACCGTCGTCTTTGTCCTTCAGCTTGTCGTACAGCACGATGACGGCGTACTTGCTGATGCCCGCCGCGCTCAGGATGCGAGCGGCTGCGGACTGCATCGACGCGTCCGGATCGGTCTGCACGACGATCTCCAACGCAGCCAGCACCTTCTTGGACTTGGAGCCGGCAAAGCTCTTCAGCACGGCGGCCTTGACCCGCCCGTCGGCGTCCTTCAGCAGCGGGATGAAAGCGTCCTCGGTCTTGGGCAGGTTCATCGCCGCCAGGGCCTTCACGGCCTGCAGCCGAACGTACGCGGTGGGCGACTGAAGCAGCGCCAGCACGGCGGAGATCACGGTGCGGTCCCGCGCGTCCAGCTTGCGGCGCACCTCATGGGCGGGCTCGAGCTTGTCGCCGATGTGGGTCATGCCGGGACCCGGGGTGCCGGGCGGCAGGATCTGCCACAGCTGCACCGCCGTCATCGACGCCCCAAACGGCACGCCGCCGTCGGTCAGGGCCTCTTTGTGCACCTCGGGCACGCGGACCTCACGAGCGCCTGCGCCCTTCAGCGTCCAGTACACCTCGCTGACCACGACCGCGATCTCGGGCTGCGCTGCTTTACCCAACGTGACGGTGACCGCCCCCGTGGCGCCGAAGTTCGGGTCCAGCTGCACGCTCGCGTTTGCGTAGGCTGCGCCGCGGTAGCTCTTCAGCTTGTGAAACGCCTCGCTGACCATCGCGCTGGGGGTCAGGTCGGGCTGGGACGGAAACGTGCGCGGCAGTGCAAGCTGGTGCTCCGAGGCGCCCCACTTCACTTTCTCGACCGTATAGAAGACGTAATTCACGCTGGCGCCGGCGGCCATCGGAAGCATGATGGCCAGGGCTGTTGTCAGCAGGCGGCTCGAAAGCGTGCGGTTCATAACTGATTTCCCTTTACTTTTCAGACACTTCTACGGTCCTCAGCGACCGGGAGTTTACGGGTCGGAAAACCGGGCTGTCAAGGAACAGTTGTCGATCAGACGGGCCGGGCCGACCTGCACCGCGAGCACCGCGCGGGTCTCGGAATCGACGTGATCAACCGCCTCCAGCGTTGCAGGGTCCACGATTGCCACGTAGTCAACCGTTCCGCCCGCGTCCTCACAGATACGGCGCATCTCGGCGATCAAAGAGGCACAGCGCCGCTCGCCGTCGCCCACCGCCGTCCGCGCATGGGCGAGCGCCTGCGACAAGCACAGCGCGCGCTTGCGGTCGGCGCCCTTGAGGTAGACGTTGCGACTGGACATGGCGAGCCCATCGGGCTCTCGAAAGATGGGCGCGCCGATAATCCGCACGCCGAAGTGCAGGTCGCGCACCATCCGGCGAATTACCTGTAGCTGCTGAAAGTCCTTTTCTCCGAAGACGGCCAGGTCAGGCTCCACGATGTTGAACAGCAGCGATACGACCGTCGCGACGCCACCGAAGTGGACGGGACGCGTCAGTCCGCACAGGTGATTGGGCAGCTGCGACAAGGAGATGGCCGTCTCGCTGCCGGGCGGGTAGATCGTGTCCACGCCGGGCCTGAACAACACGTCCACCCCCAGCGCGCGGAGCTTGGCGGCGTCACCCTCGTCGTCGCGTGGATAGCTCTCCAGGTCCTCGCCCGCTCCGAACTGGGTCGGGTTGACGAAGATCGACGCGATTATGCGATCCGCGCCTGCAGCGCGTGCCTCCTTGACGAGGCTCAGGTGGCCGTCGTGAAGTGCGCCCATGGTCGGCACAAATCCCACGGTCAGCCCCTGCGCGCGCCAGCTTCGGCTCGCCGCCCGGACCACGCCCGGCTCGGTCAGCAGATCCATACCTCTATTAATAGCTATGCTCGGCCGTCGGGAAGCTCTTGTCCCGGACCTCGGCGCAGTAGGACTCGCAGGCGCCCAGCACGTCCAGGCCCATGCTGGCGTATCGCTTCAAGAACTTGGGGCTGAAATCCGGGTTGAGGCCCAGCAGGTCGTAGATCACGAGGACCTGCCCATCGCACTGCACGCCGGCGCCGATGCCGATCGTCGGGATCGAGACCGCCTCGGTGACCTGGCGTGCGACCTCAGCCGGGACCGTCTCCAGCACCAACGAGTAGCAGCCCGCGTCCTCCAGCGCTCGTGCGTCCTGAACCAGCTTCTCCGCGGCCGCCGCCGTTTTGCCCTGGACGCGCCAGCCGCCCAGCTGATGGACGGACTGCGGGGTCAGGCCCAGGTGCCCCATGACCGGGATGCCGGCGGCGGTCATGCGATGGACGATGTCGGCGACGCGCTCGCCCCCCTCCAGCTTCACCGACTCGGCGCAGCCCTCCTTGAGGAGCCGGCCGGCGTTTCGCACCGCGTCGTCCGCGTTGGCCTGGTAGCTGCCGAACGGCATGTCGCCGACGATGTGCGCTCGGCCCTCGCCGCGTCCGCGCGCCACGGAGCGGCAGTGATAGATCATCTCGTCCATCGTCACCGGGATGGTGCTGTTGTGGCCCTGGATCACCATTCCCAGGGAGTCGCCGACGAGCAGCAGATCGACGCCCGCGCGATCCAGCAGGCGCGCGAAGGTGGCGTCGTAGCACGTCAACATCGTGATTTTTTGACCTTTTCGCTTCATCGCGCGAATGGTGGTGGTCGTGACAGGTCGTCGACTCGTGAAAGGCTTTCCACTCATAGTTGCTCCCCCTCGACGGGCACAGGCGGCCTCGCCGGGTCTTGGGTCCTCACATTTTTTTGAGCGCGACAAAGGCCATATGGGTGGCCCCCACGGGCTCATTGCCGTTGTGGTGGACCCCCGGCTTTGGCCGGCTCAACGGAAAGGTAAGGCACTGATCCGGTCACGTCAATGGCCGTGTTGCGATCCATGGTGTGCTCGAATTGGAGCTAACCTGTTGAAATCATTGCGTTCAACGTTGTTGACACGGTATTCAGGGCGGGTGTATAGTCTGGCACCTTTTCGGGCAGTACCTGGGGATTTGGGTTGGATAACCTCACCGCGTTCGAGATCGGCTTTTTAAGCCTCTATGCCGTCCTACTCGTCTTCTTGTCGGGTTACGGAGGGCACCGCTATTACCTCGCGTACTTGTATCTCAAGCACAAGAAGGACGGGTGGATCCCAAAACGGAAGTGGGATGACCTGCCGCATGTGACGATTCAATTGCCGATGTACAACGAGATGTACGTCGCCGAGCGCCTTATCGAAGCCACCTGCGGTATTCGGTACCCGCGCGACAAGTTCGAGATTCAGGTTCTGGATGACTCGACCGACGACACCATTGATGTTGTTCGGGCCTGCGTCGAGCAATGGAAGGCTAAGGGCATCGACATCACGCTGCTGCACCGCACCGACCGCACGGGCTACAAAGCCGGCGCGCTCGAGGCGGGCCTGGCCGTGGCCAAGGGCGAGTTCGTCGCCGTCTTCGACGCGGACTTCGTGCCCAAGCCGGACTTCCTCGAGCACACGATCGACCATTTCACGGACGAAGGCGTGGGCATGGTTCAGGTTCGTTGGGACCACCTCAACCGCGACTTCAGCCTGCTGACGCGTGCGCAGTCCGTACTTCTCGATGGGCATTTCGTCATCGAGCACACCGCGCGCAACCGCTCGGGCCGCTTCTTCAACTTCAACGGCACCGCGGGGATCTGGCGCAAGCAGGCCATCCACGACGCTGGTGGTTGGCAGCACGACACGCTCACCGAGGATCTCGACCTGAGCTATCGCGCGCAGCTGGAGGGCTGGCAGTTCATCTACCTGCCCGACGTGCTGGCGCCTGCCGAGCTGCCCGTGGAGATGAACAGCTTCAAAACTCAGCAGCACCGCTGGGCCAAGGGGTCGATCCAGACCGCGCTCAAAGTGCTGCCGCGCCTGCTGCGCAGCGACCTGCCCAAGAAAGTGAAGCAGGAGAGCGTCTTCCACCTGACCAACAACCTGGCGTATCTGCTGATGGTTGTGTTGTGTCTCATCCTGCCGGCCAGCATCGTGGTTCGATACCAGCTGATGGTGCCCGCGCTGATGCTCGTCGACCTGCCCGCGTTCCTGCTGGCGTCGGTGTCCATCTGCTACTTCTATTACGTGTGCCAGCGCGAAGCGGGCGTCAGTCGCGGCGACGCGATCCTGTACCTGCCGGTTGTGCTCAGCCTGGGTATCGGTCTGTGCATCAACAACTGCAAGGCGGTGCTGGAGGCCCTGTTCGGCTACGAGACCGGCTTTACCCGCACGCCCAAGTACGCGGTCGTCTCCAAGGGCGACAGCACCTGGAAGAAGTACACGAAATACCACACCAAGTTCGACATCACGCCGTGGATCGAGCTGGCGCTGGGCTTCTACTTTACCTACGCCGTCTACGCGGCCATCGCGTACGGCGCATGGGTCGCGTTCCCGTTCATGGTGCTGTTCCAGTTCGGCTTCATGTACATGGCGCTGCTGAGCTTCACCCAGACGAAGCGCCGGCTTGCCAAGGCGCTGTAGCGTCCCCTCTCTCTCGGCGTCCTAGCCGACCGCTGAGAACATCCCGTCCACCGTCCAGCTTTGGAACCAGCCGCCGACGTCCGCCATCAGGGCCCGGGGGTCGAGGCCGTCGATCGACAGGCAGGCCTCCAGCGCATCGCCCAGCGTGCCGCCGTCTCGCAGCGCTGACAGGATCGTGTATTGCGCCTCGGAGATGGTCAGCCGCCACACGGTGAAGTCCTGGCGCCAGATGACCGTCCACTCGGGCTCGGCGCTCGGGATGGCGGGCTCTTCGTCGTTCATCACGTCTTGGAAGAAGGCGTTGACCGGGTAGCGCGCCGCCAGCAGCCGTAGCGCGTCGACCGTGACGACCCGTGTGTCGATCCACTGGTCGGGTGGGATGGCCGCCAGCGCCTCAGGGTCCAGAGTCGGGGTGCGCTTCTCGTTGAAGACGTCTTCTTTGTGGCGCTCCAGCGAGGCGAGATCCGAGAGGAAGTCGCTGTGCTCCAGCGTGTCGTTCTCCGCAAGCCACTTCGGCAGGTGACGCCCCAGCGGCGCCAGACGGTAGCTGCGACTGGGGTGGTCCACCAGGTAGCTGACCATGGCCGGGTAGAAGGCGTCCTCGCCCATGGCGTAGTGCAGGGCCTGGAAGTCCTCTCTCATGATGTCGACCAGCCGCCAGAAGTACATGTTGGCGTACACGCCCAGGCGCTCTTCGGCCGTGCGCTCGGGCGATGGGTTCACCATGTCGGTGAGCGTGTCGCGGCTGATGTCGATGTGCGCTCGCGCGGCCTCGAGACCGCCGGGCACGCCCTCGCGATGGGTGACGACCGCAAACATCCACTGCTCGAACTGCTTGAGGTCGAACTTCACGTGGTCTGCTCGCGATAGGCCTTGGCCTTGAGGGCCTCGTCCCACACCACCTCGAAGTCCGGGAAGTGGTCGTCCCACTCCAGCAGCGTGGCGCGCTTGCCTGCGACGCGGTTGACCTCGCCGTACAGCTCCCAGACCGTATCCACCACGTAGTTGTCGTGGGTGTCGATGCAGTGGTCGCCGTTGTCCGTGTGGCCGGCCAGGTGTATTTGCACGACCCGGTCGTACGGG
>CAZJHX010000186.1:0-19274 GCA_964545715.1 uncultured Myxococcales bacterium | reverse complement strand
TCTCCGGCGGTCCGGGCTACTGCAAGCCGGCCGGCGATCAACCGGCGGGTGGGGCCTGCGAGGATAAAGCCATCACGACCGGCTGCCAGCAGGGGCTGCTCTGCGTCGGCACGGAACAGCCGGCCTGTCGCGCCGTGTGCAACATCTTTGAGCAGTCGCCCTGCGTCGACGGCGACACCTGCCACCCGGGCGGCTTGTGCGTCGGCGACGGCGAGCTGAACTTCGATGAAGCCCAGCTTGGCCAGCAGTGCTCACTGGAGTTCGGTACGTGGTGCGCGCACGTCGAGGGCAAGCTGACCGGCGCCTGCGGCGAAGACGGGATCTGCGCGCAGCTGTGCCGCTTGGACGCTGACGACTGCGGTGGTCTGGAGTGCCTCGACCCGTTCGGGTCGGACGTCGGAATCTGTGAGCCCGAGGCGGGCTGACCCTTACATGGCCTCGAGAATCAGCGCGATGCCCTGGCCCCCGCCGATGCACATCGTGACCAGGCCGTAGCGTTTGCCCGCGCGGCGCAGTCCGTAAGCGCACGTCAGCGTCAGAATCGCGCCGGTCGCGCCCAGCGGGTGCCCCAGCGCGATCGCGTTGCCCATCGGGTTGACGCACTCGGGGTCGATGCCGAGCTTCTCAAAGTCGCGAACGCACGCCAGCGCCTGGGGCGCGAAGGCCTCGTTCAGCTCCACCTGGTCGATGGCGCTGCCGGAGATCCCGGCGTTGGCCAGCGCGATACGCGTCGCCGGGACCGGACCCCAGCCCATGATCTGCGGGTCGCAGGCCGCCACCCCCATTCCCGCCAGGCGCGCCAGGGGCTTGGCGCCGTGCTTGCTCGCGTCCGACTCCTTGCCGATGACCATCGCCGCGCCGCCGTCGACCACCGCGCTGGCGTTGCCGGCCGTGATGATCCCGCCGGCCTCGAACGCCGCACGCAGCCCGGCCATCTTGCCCAGGGTGACGTTGTCCATGATGTGCGTGTCGTACTTCACCTCGACCGGATCGGACGCGCCGTCCTCCTGCACGGTGATCGGCGCGATCTCCTCGTCGAACCAGCCGGCGTCGCGCGCGGCCTTGGCGTTGACGTGCGACCGATAGCCAAAGGCGTCGGCCTCCTCCCGCGTGATCTCGTACCGGCGTCCAAGCTCCTCCGCCGTGTTGGCCATGGCCATCCGCGCGCCCGGGTCGTACAGCGACATGAGCAGCATGTCCTGCAGATGCGTGCCACGGCTCAGCTTGCCCGCGTCTATCGGGCCGTACTTCTGGATGGCCTCGCCCACCTTGTGCCCGCGGTACTCGTACAAGCAAAACGGGTACTGCATGCTCTCGGCGCCACCGACGACCGAGAACGGTCGCTCTCTATCGTGGCGCACCCCGGCAAGGATCATCTCGGATCCCACGGCCACCGCCTCCGCTCCGCTGCCGCAGATGCGCGCCACGGTCAGCGCCGGCACGTCGTCGCCCAGCCCGCCGCGCCAGCGCATGCCCTGCGCGCCGTAGATCGAGTCGCGATGGCTGTGCTGGGCCATGCCCATGACCACGTGTCCGATCAGGCCGGGGTCCAGCTCGGTGTTTTCCAGCGTCGCGGCGACCGCTTTGCCGCCCAGCTGCGTGGTCGACATGCCGGAAAACAGGCCCGGCGTCTTGTTGTTGACCAGAATATCGGCGCGGGGCGTGCGGCGCCCGCCGTCCAGAATCACGATGCTGTTGTCGTTTGCCATGGTGGTCCCTCCGTCTCTCGTCTACTCGTGCAGGAAGACCGCCGGCACGCGGGGCCCGTTCTGGATGAAGTTCTTCATGCCGATGTCGAAGTCGACCACCTGCGTGCACTCGCCCACGGCGGTCATCTCGACCGCCAGGCCCTCGGCCAACGGACGGGGCAGGCCGGTGCGCAGCACGTTCATCAAGATGGCGTCGATGCGTCGCGAGCGGCGGCCGATGTACAGGCCGGGCAGCGTGTCCGGCATCGCAAACGGGCCCTCATCCACCGGCGCCAGCGTGACGTCGCCCTCCAGATGGCGCCCGATGAGCTGCTTGGCGGCCGCGATGGTGTCGTCGCCCGGCTCCCCCGTCGCCCACCCCCACGCGCAGGCCTTGTCGGCGCGGATCGCCGTGCCCAGGCGCAGCATGTTCAGCGCGCGCTCCAGCCCGATCAGGCGCGGCAGGCGCTGCGTACCCCCGTAGCCGGGCACGATGCCCAGGTTCACCTCGGGCTGGCTGAAGATCAGCTTGCGGCCGACAACCCGCGCATGGCACGCCATCGACAGCTCGGCGCCGCCACCCATCGTGGGGCCGTCCAAAGCCGCCACGACCGGCTTGCTCATCGCCGGGATCTTGTTGATGACGGCCTGCCCGCGACGGACCAGCGCCTCGGCCTCCGGCACGGTCTCCAGCACCGCCAGCTCCATCACATCGGCCCCGGCCAGCGAGCCCTCGTAGCCCGTCAGGACCACGCCGCGCACGCCGTCGTCGGCCTCCAGCTCGTCCAGGACCTCGCCCAGCTCCCGCATGACGCGACCGTTCAGCGCATTCAGCACCTCAGGCCGCCAGATGGTGACGACGGCCACATCCCCGTCGCGCTCGGCGAGCACGTGGTGGCGGAAGCGGGGCAGGGTCTTGGACGCGATGCTCTGCGGCACCTCGAAGCCGGGGTTGGCCGCCGCGTACGTCGTGCAGATCTCGTGCACGCGCTCGGCGCCGAGGTCCTCGCTGACCTCCAGCAGGCCTTTGGTAAAGCCCAACGCCATGCGTGTGAGCCAGTTGGTCTCCGCGGGCGCGCAGATGTCATTGTCGACCACGAACCACGTGCGGGCCAGCAGCACCGCCAGAATGCGGTTCAGTACGACGGATTTCAGCGCTTCGTCGTGGCTGCTGTCGCCGGGGGCCGAGCGGTCGTGCCAGGGGTCGTTGCCCTGCGTCGTCAGGATCTGCGGCGGCGTGAACCAGGACGAGCCCGTCGGGGCCTCCTCCATCAGCTGCTGGCAGTGCGCCGTGAGCAGGTTGCCGCGCGTGAGGTCCAACACATTCAGCGGACCGCCGCCGCCCAGGGCCTCGTTGACGATGCGGTCGATCTGCGCCGGCGTGGCCACGCCCTCCTCGACCAGGCGCGCCGCCTCCGAGCAGTAGTTGCAGAAGATGTCGTCCGCCGCGAAGCAGGCCACATCGGCGGTCACGACCGGCACCTTGCCCAGCCGCTTAAGCGTGTCGATCATCCGCTGCCCCAGCGCGTCGTCGCCCGACAGCACGACCTCCACCGGCGGCGAGCGCCAGGCTGGGAAGAACGGGTGGTTGACAAAACAACGCTCAGGGTGACGTACGGTCGCCGCGAGGAGGGGGGTTCCAGGGGGGACACTTCCCCCATGGTCCAAGATCTGGGCGCGCGGCAGGCCGGACGTGGCGAAGCCGATCAGGCAGTCGCTCGAGACCACGTCCTCCAGGTCCGCCAGAATGCGCTGCTTGATCGGCAGCTGCTCGGTGGCTGCCTCCAGGACGTACTCGCAGTCCTTGAGGTCTTTAATGTCCAGCGTGGGGATCAGGGCCTGTTCGATGGCAGCGGCCGCTTTGGCGCTGAGCTTGCCGCGCGCTACGCCCTTTTTGACGTAGCCGCCGATGCGCTTCATGCCCGCATCCAGCGCATCCTGGCGAATATCGACGAGATAGACGCGAGCGCCCGGCGTACTCGCCAGCGCTGATACAAAACCATAAGCCAGGTCCGGGCCGATGGCTCCGGAGCCGATCACACCGACGATCATCTTAGGACTCCCCCTGTAAGCAGATCCGCGGCGGAATATGTCAGGTCAGGTCGAGTCGGTAAAGGTCGTAACCGCGCAAGTGCACCTTACCTGTGATCTCGATATTGCCCTGGACATGTTTAAAACCCATGGCCGCGTGCATGGCCGCCGAGGCGGTGTTGTCCGGGTGGGTGAAGTAGTAGGCGTGGTCAGCGCGCTCGGCGATCCACGCCAATCGCCGCACTGTGAGCTCGTGACCGATGCCCAGGCGCCGGTGAGACTCGGCCACCATGACGCCGAAGAGATACCAGCCGTGCGGCGCCGTGTTGCCCGTCTGTGCCGGCTCGGGCTCGACGTATCGCGCCTGGCTGTACGCCACCAACTCGTCGCCGTCCCAGGCCATCAAACAACAGGGCGACCCCGTGTCCAGGCCCGCCTGCAGCTCGGCGCGCCACTCGGCTACGACGACCTCCATGGGGCGCCCCGACCGAATCGGCAGCAGCGCTGGGAGCCGATCCGCGTCGGACGGAACGCCTCGCCGGATGACCCAGTCGCTCATTGCAGCGGGTGCTGCTGAAGCGTCTGGGCCAGCGCCCGCAGCTCGTCGGCCAGCGGGTTTTCGCGTCGCCACACCAGCCGGAAAGCGTCCAGGCGCGGCTCGGTGTCGCCGAACAGCGCGATGAGATCGCCGGCGGCCAGATCGTCACGCACAAAGTAACGCGGCAACACGGCGACGCCCGCGCACTCTAAAAGGCGGTGCCGGACGGCGGCGATGGTGCCCAGGTGCTCGTGGGCCTTGAAGTGCCAGGTCTCGTCGGCCGGCCGCGCGTCCAGAAAGTAGCGGAAGAGCGGCAGGTCGCGATGGATGTCCAGCAGCGCGTGATCGATGGCGTCCTCGTTGCCGTCCAGTGGCTGTTTTGCCAGCAGCGCCTTGCTGGCCACGAAGACGTAGCGCTCCTCGTGCAGGCGCGCGTAGTCCAGGTTGGGGCTGACCAGGCGCACGCTGGAGACCATGCCGTCCAGCTGACCGTGCTCGATGCGGCGCAGCAGGTCGGGGCTGTCGCCAAAATACAGGGCCAGGCTGCGCTCGGGTCGCTGCTCAGCCAGCTCCGACAGCATCGGGACCAGCCAGCTCATGCCCAGCTCGTAGCGGGTGCCGATGGACAGCTCAAAGGGCGGGTTGGTCGCGCCGTCGGAGACCGCGGAGTGGCAGCGGGCGGCCTCGACCAGCGTGCGATTGGCCTGGGGCAGCAGCCGGCGGCCGGCGGGGGTCAGTGAGACGCGTCGCGTGGTGCGTTCGAAGAGCCTGGCGCCCAACTCCTCCTCCAAGCGACGGATGCGGTCGCTGAACGCGGGAGGTGATAAATGCACGGTGGCCGCGGCGACGCGAAAGTTCAGGTGTCGGGCGGCCGCCTCGAAGCATTTGAGTGACTCGAGGTCGAGAATAATTGTTAGAATCCGTCGAATTAAAGAGGTCGGATCATATCATGAACGACAAGATTGCGGTGTTGAACCCGGCCAGTGATCAGGTCGTCGGGCAGGTCCCTTTTCAGGGGCGTGCGGAGACGGCCGCGGCCATCGAGGCGGCGGCGGCGGCGCTGGGGCCGTGGCGCGAGCGGACGGCGGGGGATCGAGGGCGCGTGCTGCGGCGCTTTGCCTCGTTCATGTACCGCGACAAGGAGCGCCTGGCGCGCGTCTTGACGCTGGAGCAGGGCAAGCCGCTGGCGGAGGCGCGCGGTGAGATCGCGTATGGCGCGGCGTTTCTGGACTGGGCGGCCGAGGAGGGCAAGCGGCTCTACGGTGAGACCATCCCGGGGTCGCACAAAAACCAGCGCATTCTGGTGCTGCGCCAGCCGGTTGGCGTGACGGCGGCCATCACGCCGTGGAACTTTCCGTCGGCCATGATCACGCGCAAGCTGGGACCGGCGCTGGCGGCGGGCTGCACGATGGTGGTCAAGCCCGCGGAGCTGACGCCGATGTCCGCGCTGGCCCTGCTGGAGCTGGCGCACGAGGCCGGGGTACCCGAGGGTGTCTTCTCGATCGTGACCGGCGATCCGGAGGTTATCGGCGAGGAGCTTCTGTCCAATCCGCTGGTGCGCAAGCTGTCGTTTACGGGATCCACGCGCGTGGGAAAGCACCTGATGGCCAAGGCGGCGCGCAACGTGACGCGCCTGTCGCTGGAGCTGGGTGGGCATGCGCCGTTCATCGTGTTTGATGACGCGGACCTGGAGGCTGCGCTGGACGGCGCCATGGGCTGCAAGTTTCGCAACATGGGGCAGACGTGCATCTGCGCCAACCGCTTTCTGGTGCAAGAGGGCATCTACGACGCGTTTGCTGCGGGGTTGACCGAGCGTGTAGCGGCGATGCGGGTGGGTGACGGCCTGGCCGAGGGTGTGACGGTCGGGCCGATGATCAACGATGCGGCCGTGGAGAAGGTACAGCGCCACCTGGACGACGCGCTGGCTCTGGGCGCGACGATTCGCACGGGGGGCAGGCTGCTGCGCCCGTCTCCCGAGCTGGCGGAGCGGTTCTTTGAGCCCACCGTGCTGGAAGGGGTGACGGGCGACATGCTGGTCAGCCGGGAGGAGACCTTTGGGCCGATCGCGCCGCTGCGTCGATTCACCAGCGAAGCTGAGGCGATCGAGATCGCCAACGACACGATCTACGGGCTGGCGGCCTACTTCTTCACGCGCGACGCGTCCAGGCTGATGCGGGTTGCGGAGGCGCTGGACTACGGCATCGTAGGCGCCAACGACGGCGGTCCGTCCACTGCCCAGGCCCCGTTTGGCGGCTTCAAGCAGTCGGGGATCGGCCGTGAAGGCGGGCGGTACGGCATGGATGAGTACGTCGAGGTCAAGTACGTCTCCTGGCGCATTTGAGCACCAAAACCGGCTAAGATAGGCCCCATGCGTGCGGTTTTCGTGGCGATCTTGGTGCTTTTTGCGGCGACTTGCGGGGACTCGTCCATTGTCGACGGACCGGGTGGCGGGCCTGGGTTTGGGTCGCCGGACGGCTCGCCATGCACAGCGGATGTGGGCTGCTCGTCGGGCTTTTGTGGTCCCGGGCACATCTGCAAGCCGGCCCACTGTGACAACGGTGTTCAAGACCCCGGCCAGGGTGAGATCGGCGTGGACTGCGGCGGCAGCTGTGGTGCCTGCCTGGACGATCCGTGCATCAACAACATCGACTGCGCCTCGGGCTACTGCAACAACGGGGTCTGCGACAACCCGACCTGCAGCGACGAGGTGACCAACGGCTACGAGACGGACGTGGACTGCGCCGGTGTGTGCCCGCTGTGTGAGGACGGTAAGGCGTGCTTCAGCGACTTGGACTGCATCAGCGGCAAGTGCACGGACGGGCTGTGCGAGGGCAAGCCGCCGACCTTCTCGTGCGACGACGGCCAGCAGAACGGCGACGAGACGGGCGTGGACTGCGGCGGCTCCTGCGACCCCTGCGTGGTCGAGCCCGAGCCCACGTGCGAGGACGGTGAGAAGAACCAGGACGAGTCGGACGTGGACTGCGGCGGCGTGTGTGAGGCGTGCGGGCTGGGAGACGACTGCGTGGTGCCCAGCGACTGCGACACGGGCGCCTGCCAGGGCGGCAAGTGCTGCACGATCAACGCGTGCGGGGAGTGCGCGACCACGCCGCTGGAGATCTGCAACGGGCTGGACGACGACTGCGACGGCGAGACCGACGAGGCGCTGGACGGCCCGCTGTGTGACGTTCAGACCGGCGTGTGCGAGGGCGCGGTGGCGCTGTGCTCGGGGCCGGATGAGTGGCAGTGCCAGGATGCCGCATACGAAGCGTGGTCCATCGACTGGGAGGCCGATGAGGACACGTGCGACACCCAGGACAATGACTGCGACGGCGAGGTCGACGAGCTGGAGTGCGGCTTCTGCTCGGTGAAGCCGGTCAGCAACGAGATCACCCACGTGGACGGGACGGACACGCTGGTCAGCACGCAGTCGTATGCCTTTTTCGAGGGCGAGCAGTACGCGGTGATGACCAACCCGGCGAAGGGGCCGTTATCCGATCTGTACCTGATTCGGCGGGACGGCGAGCAGAAGCTGCTGGACGACACCGCCCGTGGTCTGCCGAGCATCGCGACGGACGGTGAGGCGGTCTATGTCGGGTCGGTGGAGCAGGTCGGCGGCGGGCGCGATGCGGTCGTGTGGAAGGTGGCGCCCGGGCCCGTGACCGAGGCGTTTCGGATCAAGACGTCGCCGCTGGTGCCGACGGCGATCGTGGCGGCGCGCGCCGGAGAGCTGGCCGTGGTGTTCTACGACACGGTGGACGGCCATCGCATCGCCAAGAACACGGGCAGCGGGTGGAAGGAGCAGCCGTTTCCGACCACGAATCCGCAGCTGCGGCTGGAGTACGACGAAGGCGGTGAGCTGCACGGGCTGTGGAAGACGGATGCGCTGAACCACAAGGGGCCCAAGGGCGTGACGACGATCGCCAACGGCGACACCAAGCGCTTTGATCTGGCGGCGGCCACCGGGGGCGGGATGCACGCGGCGTACGGCACCCTGGACGACCAGGGCGTGCAGACGGCGTCCTATGTCTTTTGGAACGTGGTGGACGGCTGGAGCGAGCCGCTGACGGTGGGGGAGGGCGCTCGGGTCGCTATCGCGCAGCGCCCCAACGGCACGCCGTGGGTCGCCTGGTACGACAAGGGCGAGTCCATGCACGTGTCGCGCATCACGGACGGCAAGGCGTACGACATGGGGCTGGTCAACCTGGACCTGCAGCAGAACGTCATCCCGTGGTGGACCACGATCCAGATGCGGATCGGCGTACGGGAGCACGGGATCCTTCACGTGGGTGCGGTCATGCTCGTGCCGGATTCATCGTCCGGAAGCTGGTACCGGTTCGACTGGTGGTGCCCCGGATTCGACGAGTAAGTGGCAGTAATAACTGCCGCTTTCAATTTTATTTACACCGAATATAAAACTGTTGTATGCTTGCCCTGAGGGAAAAGACTAAACGCCAAGGGGTATGGCAAGTGAGAATAGGGTGTTGGGCGCTTATTGCGCTCGCTGCGGCCTTACCGGCTTCAGCTGAGCCGGTGCGCTATTTAATCTCAGTTGGAAACAACTATGGCTTCTCAGACGAGCCGCGGTTGAGACACGCAGCGCGCGACGCGGACGGTTTTGCCGACGTCGTCGCAGAGCTGGGTGGCATCCCGCCGGACAAGATACTCGTGCTGAAAAACAAGAACATCGCGGCCATCGAAAAGGCGATCGCAGACGTCGCACAGCGCGCGTCGAAGCACGATCCGGACGATGTGACGGTGTACTTCTACTACAGCGGACACGGGTCCAACTCGTCGCTGCACGTGATCTTTGAAGAGCTCCGTGTCGCTAAGCTGGCGCTGCTTGTGGCGGGCATGCCGGTGGCGCGCGGGATCGTCTTTGTGGACGCGTGTCGGACGGACGAGCTGTTCCCACCCCCCAAGGAGCCTGATGGGCTGCAGCGTGGGGCCCCGGATCGGCCTCGTACAGCGTCAGCCTCGGCGGCGGTCGCGCCGTCCGCGCAGGTCGTGCTCATCCGCTCGACGGCAGCGGGGGAGGGCGCCCAGGAGTCCGACGAGCTCGGTGGCGGCGTCTTCACCTTCTACCTGCTGAACGCGATGCGGGGCGCGGGTGACGAGGACGGAGACGGCCTGGTGTCGCTGGGAGAGGCGTATCAATACGCCTACGACCGGACGCTCAAGCGCTCGATCCAGCGCGGGATCTTTCAGCACGGGACGGCGACCCCGGAGCTGGCGCCCATGCGTGGGATCGTGCTGGCTGAACCCGGCGCCGGCGCCGCGCGTATCGTGCTGCCCGGTGGTGGAGAAGACGTCCGGTATCGCCTGTTCAGGCTGCCTCGCGGCACGATGGTCGCGGAGACCTGGGCTCGTCCAGGGCGGCACGTCACCATGGCGGTGGACTCCGGGCGTTATGTAGTGCAGCGGCAGAGCGAGTCGATGACTGAAGTGGCGGAAGTGAACCTGCCGTATGGCGGTGAAGAGACTGTCGCGCGGGACAGCTTCAAGCGACGCGAGGCGGTGTCGCTGACCGCGATGACGCGAGAGTCTGCGACGCGCAACCACGAGGTGGATGTCGGGTTTGGACTCAGCGCACGGGGAGCGGTGTTGGGGCACGGGCTCCAGCTGCGGTACGGCTATCGGTTCGAAAACGCGATTCTGACCGCGGGGCTCGACCTGGGCCTTGGTCACACAGATCTGTCCGACAGCGAGGCGCAGGTGAAGGAGCGCTTTGCCGGCGGAGACTTCCGGCTGGACTGGCGGTTTGAGCTGGAGCCGATCGAGCTGAGGTTGGGCGCGGGCCTGCAGGCGCTGTGGATCGAGACAGGTGAGGGCGACGACGCTGATGTCTCGATGGGCGTGGGTCCGATTGTGGCGGCCAATCTGCATGTGCCGATAGTGGACCGCTGGGCCTGGCGGCTCTCGGTGGCGGGGACCGGGCTGTTCGTTCAACAGGCCCGCAATCACGTCTTCCGCACGAACGTATTGATGACGACAGGGCCCTCGATCGAATTCTGACCCGTCTCAGGCCGCCTTACCGCGCGGCCGCTTTCCGTATAGAGTAGGCCCGTGATCCACACGGACGAGCAGGACGATCGGATGATCGGCCAGACGCTTGCGGAGCGCTACCACATCGTGGCGGTGATCGGGCAGGGCGGCATGGGTCGGGTCTACCGGGCGAAGCACACGGGGCTTGCGGATCGACATGTCGCCGTCAAGGTGCTGAGGGCGCGTCTGGGCGGCAACAAGAAGGCGATCGCGCGCTTCAAGCGCGAGGCGCAGGTGCTCAGCCGAATGTCGCATCCCCACACGGTGCGCGTGTTTGACTCCGGCATGACCGACGACGGCTTTCCGTTCATCGTGACCGAGCTCTTGGACGGCTTGTCCGTAGCGGATGTGCTGCAGCGCGACGGCGAGTTTTCCGCCGAGCGGCTCGTCCACGTGGCGGATCAGGTGCTGAAAGCGCTGTCGGAGGCGCACGCGGCCGGGATCGTGCACCGCGACATCAGCACGGGAAACATCTTCTTGTGTGACGTCCACGGCGAGCGGGACTTCGTCAAGCTGCTGGATTTTGGCGTCTGCCGCGACGACGGGGGCAGCAAGCTGACCAAAACGGGCGAGATTCTAGGGACGCCGCTGTACATGTCGCCGGAGCAAGCTCAGGGCTTCAAAACCGACGCACGCAGCGACATCTACTCGTTGGGGGCGGTGCTGTACGAGCTGCTGACCGGGGCGCCGATGTTCTCGCACGCCAATCCGGTGCTGGTGCAGATGGCGCACGTCAACGACACGCCGCCGTCGCTGCTTTATCCCGGGTCCGATGTGCCGCCGAACCTGGCGGCGATCCTGATGCAGTGCTTGGCCAAGGACCCCGACGACCGGCCGGAAAACGCGGACAGCGTACGCGCGGGCCTGGCGGGCGCAGTGGCGGGGCGGACGATCGATCCGATCGGCGTGACCCAACCTGTCTCGACGGTGGTCGCGGCGCTGGACAAGGCGCAGGAGGAGTCGTCACCCGGCAACGAGAGCGCGACCGCCTGGGAGCACATGGCCATTCAGCCGTTCCCCGATTCGGGCGATGAGGTCACGTCGGACTCTGTCTTGGAGATCCCAATCACGACGCGTGAGTTGGAGGCAGAGGAGGCCGCGGTTGCCGCGGCGGTCGCCGAAGAGAAGAAGAACACGCGGGTCGTCAGTCAGGTTGAGCTGGCGCCCGAGGCTGCACAGACCGTGTTGGACAGAGAGCCTTCTGAATACGATTTGACGCCGCCCGAGTCCGGGCCCGATTGGGGCCTGATGGCAGCCGTGGCGGCAGCGGTCGCTCTGCTCGGCGTGGCCGCCTACTTTATATTTTAGTGATCGACCTGGCAGCCGTGCTGGGCTGAGACCGGTGTGCAATCCGGCACCAGGCACTGCGGACCGTCGTAGCCGGGCTTGCCGCCGGCCGACTTCAGGCTGAGGTGCAGGTGGTGGTGGTGAAAGCGGTACCAGCCGGCGCCGCCGTCGGTCAGCTCAAACGCGAGCGCATAGTTTGCGACCACGTTGCAGTTGGACTGTGGCAGCCAGTTGTTGCCGCACAGCGCCTGCATGCCCTGGGCGGCCAGCGCGCCGACCTTGCCGTCTACGCCGATGACGCGGGTGCGGTTTGAGCTGAAGAGCGCGCCCAGGAAGAGCGACGTGCGCCACAGGTCCAGCAGGTAGGGCTCGCTGACGCAATGGTACTGGTCCTGGCCGCCCTGCAGGTGGTCGCAGATGGGGCGCAGGTAGTTGTTGGGCGGCTTGTTCTGGTAGTAGGCGATGTCCATGTCGTAGCCGTTGACGTGGGTGCCGGGCGGGTGGCCGGGCGAGCCGGTCTTCGTGCCCGGGATCGCGCCGTTCTCCTCGCTCATGTCGCCCAGGCCCAGCGGGAAGCCGTTGCCGCCGTTCCAGTCCTTGGCTTTGCAGTCGACGAAGGCGGTGGCCCACTTGATGAGCATGACCAGGTCGCGCCGCGCCCAGCTGCGCCACTGTGTGTTTCCCTCGCCGTTGATGGCGTAGTCGTCGTAGCCGGGGCCCACGTGCGGGTCGAACTGGATGAGCTGGCCACAGTTGTTGCCCACGCAGTCCTTGGGCGGCAGGTTGGGGCACTCCACGCCGGGGCCGGCGCCGGGACCGCCGTCGATGTCGGGGATGCAGACGCCGGAGTCAGCGCATTTGAGGCCCTCGGGGCAGCCGACGTCCTGGCAGGGCGGGTCCTCGCAGACGCCGCTGTCCGCGCAGACCTTGTTGGGACCGCAGCTGGTGTCGGTGCAGGCGGGGACGCACTCGCCCGCGACGGCGTCACAGCCGTAGCCGTTGGGGCACGTCGACGTCTCGCCGCAGCCCGGCAGGCAGATGCCGGTACCGTCAAAGTCCATGCAGGCGTAGCCGTGGTCGTCGCGGCAGTCGGCGCTGCTGGCGCAGTTGGTCATGCAGCCCGTGCCGCCGTCCTGGAAGATGGCCACGCAGACGGCGCCCGCCTCGCAGGAGCCGGGGGTGCAGCCGGTGCTCATGCAGTAGCCCTTGACGAAGCCGGTCCAGCTGCCGCCGTACATCTCGCTGTAGCAGAACGCGCCGGGTGAGAGGCAGTCGGCGTCTTCGGCGCACGGCTGACCGATCGCGCCCGTCGTCTCCAGCAGCGGCTCGCCCAGCCAGCACTGGTTGTCGGTGTTGCAGACGTCGATGCCCTTGCCGGCGCATTGGGCCTGCTCTTCGCACGAGACCACGCAGCTGAACGTGTCGATGGGGGACTCGATGCAGGTCGAGCCGTCGGGGCATGCGGCGGCGTCGCAGCCTTGCTGGGTGCAGTACCCGTTGGGCAGCAGACCGTTCTTGAGGCAGACGCCGCCCTGGCACTCGCTGCCCGCGTCGCACGGGTCGCCCACCAGCTTGTCGCCGGTCGGCAGGGGATCGTCGGTGCCGGTGTCATCGCCGGTGGTGTCCGTGGTGGTGTCCACCGGATCGTCCCCAGTCGTCGGTCCGTCACCCTTGTCCGATTTCTGGGTCGGGGCCGGGCTGCAGCCTAGCGTAAACACAAAAGCGATGGTCAAGGTGGTGGTCAGTCGCATCTTACAGCTCGCTTTGGCCGGCGTTCAGCGCGCCCATCGTGGCGGGCGCGAGGGTCCAGTCGGCCTTGTGGTTGTTGTCGTTGTTTGATGTTCGCTGGAGGGAGTTGCCGTCGGCCGCTTTGCCGGTGGCTTTGAGTCCGATGACGGCATGGGCGCTGAAGACGGTGCCCACGAAGCCGCCGTCCGGGACGGATCCGTCTTCGGCGGTCCACTGTCCGGCTTCTGCGATGGCTGCGGCCTGATCGTCGTTGAGGCCGGCGGCGTCGCTGTCGATCGTTTCGGCCAGCAGCACGGCGTCTTGGATGGCGTTCAGGTTGTCGTAGACCGTCAGCGACGTGGTCGTGGCGGTCAGCCCGTCGCCGGTGGCGTACACGTGGAAGAGGCCGTCGGCGCCGGTCGCATCGCCGCCGCATGCGTCGCTGTCGCCGTTCAGGTGCACCATGACCCGGTCGTCGGTCTGCACCGCCAGCCCGACAAACACGGTGACCACCTTGCTGCGCTCCCACAGCGCAAAGCCGTTGAGCGACCCGCCTTGCAAGACGCGCAGCTCCACCAGGTCGCACCCCTTGCTGATGTTGGCGTTGAGCTCGTTGATGACCACCTGGGCGGGGAGCACCCAGCCCGCGAAAAGCGCCGTGTGTGCGTCTTTGTCCACCGCGGCGCCCAGGGTATCGGTGACGTCGCCGCCGACGGTGACGGTGATCGGGGCGCCGGCGGGCTGCGCCTCAGTGGTGATGACGACCGTGCGCCCGTCGACGGCGGCTGCGTTGAGGGCCAGCGGTGGGTCCAGCGTGAAGTCCGAGCCGTCGGCCGCGACGGAGTCGGGCGCGATGTGTCGGCTGAAGGTGACGCGCACGGAGTCGGGGCCGAGCGACATGGCGCCGACGACTTTGGGCGCCGGGCACTGGGTCGGTGTGATGTCCGCGGCGGTCCATGCGGAGGGCTGCGCTTCTTCATTGTGACGCCACAGCGGGCCACCATTGAAGGTGAAGGTACAGTCGGGCTCCAGGTCGATCTTGCCGGGCAGCGGCTTGGGAAAGCGCAGGCGCAGGCTGTCGCTGCTGAACCCGCCGGCCAGCGTGATGGCCGCCTTGCGGTACCCCGGTCCGGCAAAGCTGAAGTCCTCGCCGGTCACGGTCGCGGTGAAGGTGACCCGCTCGTTTTCGTAGTCCGCCACGTCGCTCACAAGGTCGGTCGCGTCGCTGACAGCCTGGGTCAGGGCGGTGAGGTCGGCGCCGCTGCCGGTGACCGCAAACGCGTGCAGCTGCGTGATCTGGCGCAGGGTGTCGTCGGTGCTGAGCTCGGTGGCGGTCATGGAGATCGTGTCTCCGAGGGTCGGCACGGGATCGAGCGTGGCGGGGTCGACGGCCACGAAGATGGCGGGGCCGGTCTGCTCGGCCTGGATGAAGAAGCCCGCGGGATCCTCTGCGACCAGCGGCTTGATCGTCGTGACGGTGGCGCCTTCGATCGGGATGTCCACGGGCCCGTCCGCGGCTTCTGTGGCCTGCTTGATCTGCGCCGAGACAGCCACGGGATCGACGCCGGTGCCGCCCTCGTCGGGCGCCGGGCCCTCGTCGTTCGGTGGAGGTAGCTCTGGCTGGCCGGTCCCCAGGTCCGGTGGGTCGCCCTCGTCCGGCACGGCACCCTCGTCGGGGACGGCGCCTTCGTCGGTGGGGCTGAGAATGTCTGGGGCAGAGGTCGTATTGCCGCCCGTCTCGGCATCACCGCAGCCGGCGGCTAGAAGAACAGCGAAAATCGCGGTGCAGAGGACTCGCATGCGCACGCCAAATAGCGTCTGTGCGCCTCAAAATCAATCAGATTATGAGGGGAAGAGGACGTCGTTCAGCAGCCGAGGCCGCAGACCTCGCAGATGTCGGAGCAGCAGTCCCCGTACTGGGAGCACTTGTCGTCGCACCAGCAATCGGCAGCCTGGCCGCCGCAGGAGCCCTCGCAGGAGGCGTTGCCCGGTCCGCCACCGCCGCCGCCGGTGTACGGCACGCCGGTTTCGGTCGCGATGATCTGAACGACCTGGTTGATGTCGCTGCCCGAGTACTTGATGGTCATGTCCGCGTCGAACACGATCATGAACGGCAACGAGATCGTGCTGCCGCCGTGGTTTACCGCGGTCCCGATCTTCTGCCATTTGGGGTCGGACACCACGCTGATGGGCGCCGTGTAGCTGTGGCTGGTCTCGTACTGCTTGGCGTCCTGCACGGTGGCGGGACCCTGGAAGCCGTTCTCACCCACGACCAGGATGACTTTGACCCCGTGCTCCTCGTAGAACTTTGCGATGGCCTTGAACGTCGGCGCCGCCGACGTACAGGCGCCTCACCAGCTTGCGGTTTCGATGAGGAAAACCGCCGGTGCCGAGCCACAGTAGCTGTGCAGTTTCAGCGTCTGGTTGTTGCTGTCGGTCCACGAGATGTCTTTGACCTTCTGGCCCACGTTGACGCCGGTGCCGGCCGCGACGCAGTTACCGCCGGTGCCGCCGCCGATGCACTTGCCTTGCCCCGAGCAGGTCATGTCTCCACTGCAGGTGCCGCAGGAGCCGCCGCATCCGTCGTCGCCGCACTGCTTGCCAAGGCAGTTGGCGGTGCAGGTGGCGATGCAGGTGCCGGTCTCTTTGCTGCACGAGGTGCCGTTTGCGCAGCTCTCGATGACGTACCAGCCGCTACCGTCGCCCTTGCAGGCCACCACATCGGTATCGTCGCAGGCCACCGAAGAGGGAGTGCACGACGGCGGGTTGTCCACGCCCGTCGTATCGACGCCGGCGCCGGTATCGTCGCCGCCGTCAGTCTCAACCGGATCGCCGATGCCGTCAGTGCCCGTGTCGCCACCGCCGTCGTTGACCGCCGGGTCGCCGGTGTTGCCGCCGGTCACCGCCGGGTCAGCGGGCTGCTTCACGCTGTCGGCGTCTTTGTCCTTGCTGCTGCTGCGCCGTCCACCGCCGGACGGGCTGCAACCTGCATATATGAGGGACGCGCTCATGAGCGCGATGAGGAGGGACAACCGGTGCTTCAAAACAACAAACTCCGTACGGGAACAACAACAGCCGCTGCCGGCGACAGGTAACCAAATCGGTGTGGCCAGGTCAACGAGAAAGGGCTAAGACTCATTCCCCGTGCGCGCTCTGTTCACCGCTGTTCTGACCCTGACGACCCTCGCTGCCGGGGCGTGCCCATCGCCGCGGATCGACCCCCTTATCGAGCGCACCCGGTGGCTGGCCGACCGCCTGGCGCCGGAGCACCCGTTGGTGCGGACCCTGCCACAGGTGACCGAGGCGGGCGTGCCGGTGACGATCCGGACGAGCCACGTGTTGTCCGAAGACGAGCGGGGGGCGCTGCGCACGGCAGGCGTGTCGTTTGACCTGCTGGACGGCCGCGTGAGCCGAGTCGGCCGAATCTACCCGGCGCATGTCTCGCCTCAGGGCCTGTGCGCGCTGAGCAAGCACGCCGCAGTAGAGTGGGTAGAGACGGTGTGGGCCCCGTTCCAGGCGCCGACTCTCGAGCATGCGGGCCCGGAGATCGAAGCGACCCAGCTCGCGGGCGCGGTGTATGCGGCCACCGGCTTGAACCCGGGGCAGGGCGTGGTGATCGGCAACATGGACCAGGGTGTCGACATCCATCATCCAGGCCTGTTTCGCGCGGACGCGGGCGCGCACGATTGGGTCGACACGGATGGCGACGGCGCTCTGACGCCGGGGGTGGACACTGTGATGCTCGACGGCGAGCCGCAGCCGCTGTCCTTTATCGATACCGGCTTGCATCACTCCAACAGCGTGAAGCCGTTTGGCCAGTTCAACCCGGCCCAGATCGATCCGATGGACGGCGCCTTCGACCCGCGCTTCGACTGGCTATATATAGATGAGGACGGCGACGGCCAGCGCGACTTCGGTCCGGACCACAAGGAGCGCCCTGCGTTTGGCGAGCCGCTCTTCGTGCTGGACGACCTCAACGCCAATGGAGCCGGCGACCCGGGAGAGCGTCTGCTGCGCCTGGGCACGTCCAAGGTCAAGGGCATCCGCACGGGCAGCCAGGCGTTTTTGAGGGACGAGAACCTGGTGGAGTCGGCAGCTCTGTTCACGCCGGCCACGGTCTTTCACGGCACGGGCTCCTCCGGCATTCTGCTGGGCGGTCACGCTGGACCGGGACGCTACGCTGGGCCCGCCCACGCGGCCGACCTGCTGCTGTTGGGCACGGGGGGCCTGGCCAACCAGCAGCTGACCAACATCGACTGGGCCCGCCAGCAGGGCCTGAACGTGCTGTTGATCGAGTTCGGCCGCTGGTCGATGCAGTTTGCGGACGGCTCTTCCAACCTGGAGCAGGCCTTCGACGCCCTGTCCGCCGACGGCATCGCGGTGGTCGTCCCGTCCGGCAACCTGGGCAACCGGGGCAAGCACGTCGAGGTGGAGTGCAAGAAGGGCTACACGGACCTTCCGTTCGAGGTCCCGGGCTTTTACTCGGACACCGGCGCCCCGCAAAACATCCGCTCCGTGGTCCTGACGCTGCTTTGGCGCACCCCGAAAAGCGGCATGGAGGTCCAGGTCGTCTCTCCGACCGGCGGCGCGGTCACTTTCGTGGGCCTGGGAGGCACGGCGCCGAAGTCCGAGGAGGGCTGGCTGGGCACGGGCGACGCCTCCGTCTCCGCCAGAGGCACCACGAAGCTGGACATCATCCTGACCACCCAGGAGCCGGATGGCGTGCTGCCGTACGGTGACTGGCTGATCAAGCTGGGCAACCCGAAGACCAAGCTGGTCACGGTCTGGGGCCGGGTGGCGGACGACATCAGCTCCTGGAACGGCGGCGTCACCTACAAAGCCCACAACACCGAGGTCGGCACGGCCAGCCACCCCTCAACCGCGGACACCGTGATCTCGGTAGGCGCGTACGGAGGCCGCTTTGCCGCGGCGGGCGACAGCGGCCCCGGCAAGCTCCGCGTCTACAGCGGCCGAGGCCCGAGAATCGACGGAGAGCGCGTCCTGGATGTGGTCGCGCCGGACGACTCGATCACCATCGGCTCAGGCCACACACTGGGCAAGAGCCTGGTATACGGTGGGTATCAGGTCTTCGGAGGCACCAGTGGAGCGGGTCCCCATGTGGCGGCCGGCGTCGCCCTGATGCAACAGCTCGACCCCACCCTCACGCCACTGAAGATCCGAGAAGCCCTGAGATCTGGCGCCCTCGCTGAGCCCTTCATGGGCAACATCCCAAACGGCGCCTACGGCTCAGGCAAGTCGCGCTTTATGAGCGCGGTGGAGCTCCCCACCCAGTTATTGACCCAACCGGACTTCGAGCTCAGCGTCCACCCGGGCACGGGGTTGACCCGCACCCTGGAAATCACGACGCCAACCCCCGAAGGCCACAAAGCCCGGTGGGACTATATATATAGAGGAACCTGGGACACCCCCCTTCAGGACACCCTCACAACCGACATCACCTTCGACACCGCCGGCACCTACACGGTCAAAGCCGAGCTTGTCGCCCCAACAGGCGCACGAGCCGCCAAGACCTTGCAAATCACAGTCGAGGACCCGCCGCCTCCCCCCATGGACACGGCCCCAAACGTGGCGGAACCACCCCCGATCGCCCCAGAACCCGCGCCAAATCCGGAGCCGACCCCACCAATCCCACCGGACTCAGGCTGCGCAAGCCACCCGGCCCCGGCCCCCCCCTTTACGACTCTAATGCTGTGCTGCGCTCTATTGGCGGCTCTGAAGATCGCCCGCCTGACCCCTCGCCACGTCCTTTCCTGACCCCACCTTAGAATTATATTGACGACGTAAAATATACATCGTAATCTTTACGTGGGTATGAGACATGGCGAGGGATTCAATGAAACACTGGCAGGCAATGCGCCTGAGCGTGGCGTGCACCGCAGTGATAGTCGGCCTGGGCTGGCTCACAAGCTGCGAGAAGTTCACACCACTACCGTATTATC
>CAZJHX010000185.1:0-19347 GCA_964545715.1 uncultured Myxococcales bacterium | reverse complement strand
GGGGGGCGCTATAACCCTGACAGCTTGCGCGGACGGGGGGTCGGACACCGTCGGGCACCGGACGGTGTGCGGCAACAAGACCGACCGCCTACCGTGGCGCGACAGGTCGGCGTACGACTTGCTTTTACGGCCTGCTGGCATCGTGGGATGTCTTGCCGCTCTCTCCATGGTCCGTGACGATTACCGATCGCGGACCGCCGGGTGGGGGCGGAGCGCTCACAGAACAGCGGGTTTCAGGGGCATGCATCTCCGGCCCAGGATGCCAACGCGGCGGTCGTCAGTGTGCCGAATCGGCACCAGCACGGTGCGCCGGGGGACGTCCGGCTTCCCGTCGGCGCAAGCTCACCCATTTTACCTCGCCGCACACCTGCTATGATCCCGCCGGTTATGCGACTGCTCGACTGTGGCCAGGCGGACTTTGCGACGGAGCTGAGCGCCCTTCTTGCGGCGCGGCACGATCCGGCTGTGGACCCTGCCGTCGAGGCGCGGGTTCGTGACATCGTGGCGGACGTGCGTAGCAACGGCGACCCGGCCCTGGTGCGCTGGACCAACGACCTGGACCGGACTGAATTCACCGACGCGGCAGCGCTACGTGTGCCGGATTCGGCGCTGGCGGCGGCGCGGGAGGCGGTCGGGGCGCAGGTCATCGCGGACCTGGAGCTTGCGGCCGACCGGATTCGGGTCTTTCACGGGCGTCAGCGTGAAGAGAGCTGGTCGCTGACCACCGAGGACGGCGTGCGGCTCGGGCATCGGGTTGTGGCGCTGGCGGCGGTCGGCGTTTATGTGCCCGGCGGGACCGCGGCGTATCCGTCGTCGGTGCTGATGAACGTGGTGCCGGCGCAGGTCGCCGGGGTCGAGCGCATCGTGATGGTCACGCCTGCCAGCGGTGGACGGGTTCCGGATGTGGTCCTGGCCGCAGCATCGGTCGCCGGAGTGTCCGAGCTGTGGACCATCGGGGGGGCACAGGCGATCGCAGCCCTGGCCTACGGCACCGAGAGCATCGCGCGGGTCGACAAGATCGTCGGGCCGGGCAATCAGTGGGTGGCCACCGCCAAGCGGCAGGTCTTCGGCGCGGTGGACATCGACATGATCGCCGGACCGTCCGAGCTGTGCGTCGTCGCGACGGCCGACGGGGGCGCGACACCGGCGCAGCTGGCTGCGGATCTGCTGAGCCAGGCCGAGCACGATACGCGAGCCATGGTCTCCTTTATCAGCCCGGACGCTGCCCTGATCGAGGACGTGCGCGCGCAGGTGATGGCTCAGGTGGAGCGACTGCCGCGGCGCGAGATCGCCAAGGCGTCTGTGGTCGACTACGGGCTGCTCGTTCAGGCGCCGGACGTGGCGACCGCGCTTTCGGTGGCCGACCGGATCGCGCCCGAGCACCTGGAGTTGGTGATCCCGGAGGCGGACGCCGCAGCTGAGACCATTCGCAACGCCGGCGCGATCTTCTGCGGACCGCACACTCCGGAGGCGGTCGGGGACTACATTGCGGGAACCAACCACGTGCTGCCGACCAACGGCACGGCGCGCTTCTCATCGGCGCTTGGCGTGTACGACTTTCTGAAGAAGATCAACGTCATTCGGTTCACTGAAGCGGGCCTGGCAGCACTTGGACCTGCTACGGTGAGACTGGCGGAGCTGGAGGGGCTGGAGGCGCACGCCGCATCCGTTCGACGCCGCCTGAGTGAGCAGGAGCCGTAGTGGCCAAGATCGACACAACCGCCTTTCCCGACCTGGCGCGCCTGATGTCCCAGCGCGAGCGTGAGCGAAACTACGTCCGCAGCCGGCGCGACCTGGGCGACGGCAAGGGCGAGTCGATCATGGAGTTCTGGGAGGAGCTGGCCGAGCGCATCGAACAGGAAGAAGAGCTGGACAACATGGAGGCGATGATCCGCGAGATCCGCTCCGACATGGACATGCTCAAGGGCGTCCAGCAGACCCTGGAGCTGAACCGGGGCGACTCGGAGCACGCGGCCCAGATCTCCCAGTTGGTGCGGATCATCCGCATGCTTTTGGACATCTGCGAGAAGTTCAAGCGGCGGCACTGGTGGCTGCGGGACCGGGCGCTGGCCTACTACATGGCAGTAAACCGCGCGATGCCCAGCAAAGCCGACCAGAAGTACAAGACCGAGAAGGACAAAAAGAAAGAGGGTCAGGCCAAAGCCAAAGAAGCGGTCGACCAGACCCAGCAGGGCCCCAAAGCCAAGGGCGCCAAGGACAAGAAGCGCGCCCGGCCCACCAAGAAGATGGAGGCGTGATGCGGCTGGGGCTCTTTGCCGCGCTGCTCTTCGCCGCGACGCCCGCGCAGGCTGACGACTGGCACCTGGATGCGGAGCTGGTCACCGATGTGCCCATCGGCGTGGGCGCGCGCGCGGCCCTGGGGATGCCGCACGGACTACGCCTGTCGACGGCGCTTCAGGTCATGCCGGAGGGCTACGTCTCGTTGATCAACACCGTGGTGACGTCGCTGCCGAACACCTACAACGACGACACGGCGACGCTGATCGAGGACACGCTGCAGAAATCGCTGGTCTGGCGGACCCACGTGGGCTGGCGCCCTTGGGCGTCCCTGGGCCTATACCTGGATGTGGGCTACGGCTTCGTGGGGCTGGGCGGCGCGACGACCGGGGAGGCGCTGCTAGCCGCGATCGTCGGGTACGAGGCGCCCACGTCGGACACGGGACACGAGTACTCCGTCACCTCGGCGCTGCACATGATCGACGTCGAGATCGGGTACGAGTGGCTCTTCTGGGACGCGCTGACCCTCCGAGCAGCGCTCGGATTTGCCGGAACGCTGGCGGCGAGCACCACCGTGGAGCAGCAGTTCAGCGTCAAGCTGCCGGCCGCGCAAAAGCTCGTGGACCGGTTCGAGGACTTCGGCGAGGACTACCTGGTCGAGCAGTACACCTGCTTTGTGTTCACACCGGTGGTCAGCGTCGGCGTGGGCTACCGCTTTTTCTAGTGCCCGGTCGCAAGATCATCCACGTGGACATGGACGCGTTTTTCGCGTCGGTGGAGCAGCGCGACAACCCCGAGCTGCGTGGAAAACCCGTGGCCGTGGGCGGCAATCCCAACGGGCGCGGCGTGGTCGCGGCCGCGTCCTACGAGGCACGCAAGTTCGGGGTGCACTCCGCCATGCCGTCCGCCAGGGCGAAGCGGGCGTGTCCCAACCTGATTTTCGTGCGGCACCGTTTCGACGTCTACAAGGCGGTCAGCCAGCAGATCCGCGAGATCTTTCGGTCCGTGACGCCGCTGGTGGAGCCGCTGTCCCTCGATGAGGCGTACCTGGACGTCACCGAGAACAGCCTGGGCATGCCGTATGCCCGCGATGTCGCAAAGTGGATCAAGGCGCGCATCACAGAGGAGACCCAGCTGACGGCCTCTGCCGGCGTGGCGCCAAACAAGTTTCTGGCCAAGGTGGCCAGCGACCTGCGCAAGCCGAACGGGCTGGTGATCATCCCACCGGACCGGGTCGAAGCCTTTATCACGCCGCTGAAGGTCGAGAAGATCTGGGGCGTGGGCCCCGCCACGGCCAAACGGCTGCATGCGCTGGGCATCAGGACCGGTGGCCAGCTGCGAACCGCCGAGCCCGCCATGCTGGAGCGGGCGCTGGGCAAGCACGGGCGCTTTCTGCACCGCCTGGCGCAGGGGGACGACACGCGCGAAGTGACGCCCAACCGCATCGCAAAGAGCCGTGGGGCGGAGGTGACACTGAGCCAGGACGTGACCGATCTGGGCGCCATGGACGACCTGATCGACGGCCACGCCGAGCGGATCTCGGCGTCGCTGCAAAAGGCCGGCTACGGCGGTCGCACCGTCACGCTGAAGGTGCGCTACGACGACTTTGAGACCATCACCCGCGCCCGCAGTCTGGCCCAGCCGACGACCAGCCGGACGCTGATCGCGGCGACCGCGCGCGAGCTGCTGCGCACAAAGACCGACGCCGGCGACCGGCCCGTGCGGCTGATCGGCGTCTCGGTCAGCGGCTTTGACAACGACCACGGCGGTCCTGAGCAGCTGTGGCTGGATCTGCCCCTGCCATGACGGTTATCCTCGGCGCTGATGCATCAATTCTTGTTGGCGACCTTTGGAGTAGTTTGTCTGGTCGGGTGCGGCGAGCCGCTGCCCGATGAGGCCAAGGGCGCCGCCGAGCGCTGCATTCAGATGAATCGCGAGCCGCTCCACGCCACGCCCGATGACCCCCACGAGGGCATCAAAAACGTCTATGCGTGCGGGATCAGCCAGGAGGATCTCGCCGCCCGAAAGGTTGGCGAGCCCTATCCGGACGGCACGCTGATCGTCAAAGAGTCATCCAGAGAAGACCAGGATTACGTCTGGCTGGTGGCCACAATGAAGAAGGTTGACGGGGCATGGGAGTGGCGCGAGTACACACGCAACTTCGCCAGCGAGGACTTTCTGCGCCTGGGCGTGCCCGAGCAGACGTGCATCGACTGCCACACCAAGGTCGCAGGCAACGACTTTCTGTACCAGGTGTATATCCCATGAGGCGCACACTGCTGTTACTGTCGCTTCTGTCGATGCCTCTGAGCGCGGCCGCTGAAAAGCCGCGCACCACCGTGGCCCTGAAGGGCGGCGTGTCGGTGTTTTTCAACACGCAGTCGTTCGCGCTGGGGCACCTGATGAAGCCGGCCGTCCGGCTCGAGGGCACGTACGCACTGGACGACAAGACCCGCGTCGGCGTGGAGCTGGTCGGGCAGCTTGCCGGCGAGGACTACCGGCTGATCGGTGGCTACTTCACGTACGCTCGAGCCCTCTACAGCGGCGCGGTCTACGCGATGGAGCTTGCGGGCGGCGCGGGCATCGGGACGGCGCCCAAGATCCTGTACAAAGACTTGAAGACCGACAATGCGGTCACCATCTGGAGCCAGGTCGCGCTTCGTCACCGCTGGGCGCTGGGATCGCGGTTTAACCTGGGGATCGACGTCGCCTTCGAAAACCTGTCCACTGTGGCGCTTTCGGGGACTTTTGGCGCCTCGCTCTGAGACGCCGTCAAGTTGACAGAAAACGCAGCACCGCAATAGAATGCACGCGGCAAATTTTTCCTAGCCAATGGGGTGGAGATGACGCTGAGCCGTCTGACTCTGATCACTTTGTGCGCCGTGACGCTGCTGACGCCACAGCTCGTGACCGCGCAAGAGGGCGCTACGCCGCCCACGACGCCGCCGACCGAACCTCCGCCGCAGGGCGAAGAGATGACGTTCGAAACCACCGAGCTTCGCAGCGCGGAGGAGTATCAGAACATCGTCGGGCAGGCCGAAGACCTGGTCGCGGGCAACAACTTCCACGAAGCGCTGCTGCTGCTGATCGACATCGTCGAGACCGGCGACGACATCGAAGGCTACTACCGCGACGCGGAGTTCCTCATCGGCGTGGTGCTCTTCCATCTGGACCTGTTTCAGTCCAGCTACACGTACTTTGAGCATGTGCTGGACGCCGAGCCCAAGCCGGCGCGCTACGACGACGTACTGCCGTGGCTGGTCGCCATCCATCAAAAGATCCCGGGCGAAGAGGCCACGCTGGAGCGCATGGCCGAGTACGACGCCAAGGTCTACCCGGAGCAGCTGAAGGACGAGATCTACTTTTATGTCGGCCAGTTCCACTACGGGCAGGGCACGCATAAGGCCGCGCTGAGGGCGCTGGCCAACGTGACCGAGGGCGCTGAGGACTTCTATCTGCGCGCCCGCTATCTGGAGGGCGTCGTCCACGTCCGCAACAACAACGCCAAGCAGGCAGCCGAGTCGTTCAAGGCGATCCTGCGCTACGAGAAAGAGAGCGGGGTCAGCGGCGAGATCTCCAAGAAGGTCTACCGCATGGCGCTCTTGAGCCTGGCGCGCATCTTCTACACGATCGGCAAATACGAGACCGCGGTACGCTACTACGACCGCATCCCGGACTTCTCCGTGCACTGGCTGGAGAGCCTGCTGGAGGTCAGCTGGAGCTACTTCCAGGTCGACAACTTCGGGCGCGCGCTGGGCAACCTGCACACCCTGAACTCACCTTATTTTGCACAAGAGTACTTCCCTGAAGCGTTGGTATTGGAGGCGGTCATTTTGTACTCCAACTGCCACTACGAGGACGCGCTGAACTCAATCCACCGCTTCATCAAGAGCTATCACCCGCTTTTCAAAGAGCTGGACGAGCAGCTGAAGGTGCCTCGCGACCCCAACCAGTTCTACGGCTGGCTGGCGCGCATGGGTCGATCGGGCGCGGAGATCTCGCTGCGCCTGAAGCGCATTTTCAACGCGGCGTTGACCGACAAGAAGCTCAACCGCCGGTTTGCGTTCATTCTGCACCTCAACGTAGAGCTCGAGTCGCTGAAGCGGCTCAGCCAGAACGCGCCCATGACCGCGTTTGCGGCCGCGCTGATCGGTGAGACATCGGCCTTCCGCGCGCTGGTGATCGGCGAGGCCGGGACGCTGGCTCGCAGCCGGCTGGAGACGGTGCACGCAGAGCTTCGTGCGCAGCTGTCGGACGCGCTGAAGGTGAAGTTCGAGACGCTGAGCGCCCAGAAGTCCGCCATCGAGCAGGAGCTCGCACTGGGTCAGGGCGACGAAGACACCTCCAATGACTACACGCTTGACGGGGAGCATCGGTATTGGCCGTTCACCGGCGAGTACTGGAAAGACGAGCTGGACAGCTACACCGTCGGCATTCGCTCGCGTTGTCCCGTCAAGCCCGGCCAGAAGACCCAGCCCAAGTCGGAATCGAACGCTAAATGAACACCCGAATCGTAATCTACTCCGTGGTGGTGGCCTTCACGTGCACCGCCTGGGCGAAGCCGCCGAAGAAGCCACCGACCAAGCCCGATCCGGAGCTGCCGAAAGCGCAGATCTTCAAAGAAGAAGAGGCGGACAAGCGCCGGCAGAACAAGCCGGGGCCGACCGGGCCGTCGTTCGCACTGGACGTGGCGCGCGTCAAACGCGATGCGCAGGCGGCTGCCAAGCGTGAGGCCGCCATTCAGGTGCTGCTGGAGATCCTGCAGATCGAGGATCCGGCCACCCAGAAGTACCCGCAGGTGCTGGTGAAGCTGGCCGATCAGTACTGGCAGAAGAGCGAGGACTTCTTCGACCTGAGCCAGTCGGATGAGGTGCTGCAGGAGATCTTCGCGGCCGAGGAGAACAAGGACGCCAACTCGCTGGCCCAGGCGCGCGCGAAGCAGCAGCGGTACATCGCTGAGCAGCAGAAGTGGCGGGCCAAGGCCATCGAGACCTATCGCCAGATCGAGAAGGACCACCCCAACTACAAGGACCTGGATCAGGTGCTGTACTCGATCGGGTACCACAGCACGGTGATGGGCCAGAAAGACCAGGGCTACCAGTACTACGCCAAGCTGGTGCTGCAGGCCCCGACCAGCACGCTGATCCCGGATACGTATCTCAACATCGGCGACTACTTCTTTGGCAAGAACGACTTCCAGCAGGCGCTGGCGTTCTACGGCAAGGTGCAGCAGTTCGGCTCTACACGAGTCGAGGGCTACGCGATCTACAAGTCGGGTTGGTGCTGGTTCAACCTGGGCGACAAGGCCAAGGCGCTCAACCACTTCTACGAGACGGTCAAGTGGACGCATAAAGCCGCCAAACAGGGGCACTCCGCGGCGATCGATCTGCGCGGCGAGGCCCAGAAAGACATGGTCCGCGCCTACTCATTCATCGGTGCGCCGCAGAAGGCCGTGGGCTTCTTCAAGCGCATCGCGCCCGACATCTATATCGAGCTGTGCGAGAAGCTGGGCATCATCTACACCAACGACGCCAGCTATCGGGCGTCCAACAAGCTTTACACCAAGCTGATCGAAGAGGTGGGCGACGATTACAAGGCGCTGCGCTACCAGCGCGAGATCGTCTACAACACGTTCAAAGAGGGCGACAAGAAGGGCACCGAGAAGAGCGTCAACGACATGACCGTGATGCTCGAGAAGCACATCGCCAAGCTACCCGAGAAGTTCAAGACCGAGGAGATGAAGGAGCTGGAGCTGCTTCTGCGCATCATCGGTACGGACTATCACCGCGAAGCGGAGAAGACCCTGGCCCGCGACGCCCAGCTGCTGGCGCTGTCGGTCTACGAGCACTACCTGAAGTGGTTCCCGGGCGCGAGCGACTACTACACGATGACGTTCAACGTCGCGATCCTCGCCTACCAGATGAAGGAGTACGAGCGCGCGGCCAAGCTCTTCGAGAAGGTCATCGAGCTGAAGCCGGACGGCCAGTACACGGGCCCCGCGGCGCATACATCGCTGCTCAGCTACTACAAGCTGGTCCTGCTGGACGCCTCCGAAGAGAAAGTCGAGGACATCGACGAGAAGTACGAGAAGCAAGACATCCCGGAGATGCAGAAAAAGCTCGTCCACGCCTGTGAGCGGTACATCAAGCTGGCGCCGCCCACGGCGGACGACATCGCGGAGGCCAAGTTCGCAGCTGGCAAGATCTACTACGATTACAATCACTTCGACAAAGCGATCCCGCTGTTCGAGCAGCTGTACAAGGACCACAAGGCCCATGAGTCGGTACCCGACGCAGCGCGGCTGATGCTGTCGGTGTTCAACGTCACGCGCGACATCGACAACCTCAACAAGTGGGCCGGCATCTTCGCCAAGGACCCGGCCGTGGCGCAGGGCGACCTGGGCGTGAAGATCCAGGAGATCCTGGCCGCCGCCGACTTCAACCGCTGCCGCAAGATGGAGTTCGCCAAAGAGTTCAAGAACGCCGGCGATTGCTTCATGGCGTACTTCCGCGACTTCCCGCAGTCGAAGCTGGGCGACAAGGCGCTCAACAACGCGGCCGTCATGTACAAGGACGCCAAGCTGATCGAGCGGGCGCTCATCGCCTCGGAGCAGCTCTACAACGAGCGCCAGGCATCACCCATGGCCCCGCGCGCGCTCTACAACATCGGCAACATCTACAAGGCGATCGCGGTGTACTCGGAGGCGGCCTACTACTTCGAGCTTTACGCCAAGAACCACCCCAAGCACGACCGCAAGCTGCTGCGTAAGGCGCTGGCCCGTGCGGCGACCTATCGCGTGGCGCTGGGTCAGTACGACAAGGCGGTCGACAGCTACGCGGCCTATTACAAGAACTTCTCGGACGACCCAAAGGCCGAGCAGGTGTTCTTTGAGATCGGCGACGTGTACTTCCAGCAGAAAAACTGGAGGGCGGTGGTCAAGCACTTCAAGCGCTATCTGAAGGCGTACGGCAAGACGGCCGGCAAGGGCAACGTCATGACAGCGCACTCCAAGATGGGCCAGGCGTATTGGAACTCCAAGAAGAAGAAGCCGGCGCTGAAAGAGTTTGCCATCGCGCTGACGATGTTCACCGAGATGCAGGCCGAGGCGACCAAAGACGGCGGCAAGCTGGAGATCGAGGCGCGCCACGTGGATGCGGTCGCGGCGGCCAAGTTCTACGAGGGCGAGGTCGTGCTTGCCGACATGAAGCGCGTGAAGCTGAAGCTGCCGCAGAAGCGGTTTACCGAGCGGCTCGCGCAGAAGATCAAGCTCATCCAGGAGGCGACCAAGCGCATGCAGGAGGTCGCGGGCTACAACAGGCCGCACTGGGAGATCGCGGCGTTCAACCGCATCGGTCAGGCCTATCAGAACCTGGCGGACGCCATTGAGAACGCACCCCTGCCGCGCCGCATGAACGAGGAAGCCAAGTACATGCTGCAGGAGAGCTTCCGCGAAAAGGCTAACGCCGTGCGCAAGCAGGCGGTGCAGGCCTACCGAATCTGCCTGGCGCAGGCCAAGAAGAAGGAGTGGTTCAACGAGTTCAGCGACAACGCCGAAAAGAACCTGGCCAAGCTGGACCTCAAGTTCAAGTTCACGCGTGAGATTCGACCGCAGCCCGTCTTCTACCGGCCTCTGAGCACGCCGCCCAAGTTCATCACGGGCACGTCGCCCGGCAACGCCGAGGGCATCAAGGTGGTCGAGGGCCTGACGGACTGGGCCGCCAGCAGCGGCGCCGTCGACAAGGCGCGGGGCTCCTTCAAATCAGTGGCTGACGGCAGCGCCGCCGATGCCGCGGTGGGCTGGTACAACCTGGGCCTGCTGCAGCTGCACAACCGCGAGACCGACCAGGCGCTGGCCAGCTTCAAGGCGGCCGCGCAGAAGGACGCCAGCTTTGCGGCCGCGCATGCGATGGCCGGCATGCTGCTGGACAAGAACAACGACTCGGCAGGCGCCGACGCCTACCTGACCGCTGCGCTGAAGCTCGAGAAGTTCAACCCGACAGCCAACAACGTGTACGGGACCCGCGCGCAGGTCGCCAGCGACTGGTCCAAGTCCATCGCGGCGTCTCGGCAGTCCCTGATCGGTGACGCGGAGAACCTGAACGCGTATCAGAACCTGGCGCGCATCTACTTCAGCCAGGGGCAGTTCGACATGGCAGAGCTGGTCTGCAAGCAGGCGCTCGAGTTCCAGCCCAACAACGCGCCGATGCGCAACCTGCTGGGCCTGACCCAGCTGAAGCAGGACCGGGTTCGTGCCGCGCTGAAGTCGTTTGCGGCGGCCGTAAAGGCCAACCCATCGCTGGTAGAGGCCCAGCTGAACCTGGCGTCCACTGTGATGAACTACTCGGACTTCGGCCGTGCGCGCAAAGGCTTTGACGCCGCGCTGAAGCTCGAGCCCAAAAACATGAGCGCGCTCATGGGCCAGGCGGTCTCGAGCCGAGGCCTGGAGAAGTACGAGGACGCGCGCACGTCGTATGCGGCGTACGTCGCGGCACAGCCGAACCACGCGGACGTCCGCTACAACATGTGCCTGCTGCACGGCGAGTACGAAGAGAAGTTCGAGGACGCGCTAACCGTCTGCGAGGCCTTTGTCAGCCTGGCGCCGCCCAAGCACCCGAAACTGAAAGAGGTGACGGCACGTATTCGAGGTCTCAAAGATACGATCCGCTTCATGAAAGAGGACGAGGAGCAGCGCAAGCTGGACGAGGAGCAGCGCAAGCTGGAAGAGCAGAACAAGCCCAAGACGCCGCCGGCGGACGAGAAGCCGGATGCGGCGCCCGACGCCAAACCCGATGCCAAGCCGGACGCCAAGCCCGATGCCAAGCCGGAGGGCGACAAACCGGCCACTGAGGGCAAACCCCAGGCCAAAGTCGAGACACCGCCGGCAGAAGAAAAGCCGGCTGACGAAAAACCTGCGGATTGAACGGAACCTCTGTAAGCCAGAGTTGTCCATGAGTGTGTCAGCTTTGCGCGAAACGGCGCATGGCGGTATAATCCGGCGGCCCGGTATGCGGGCGCGGGTGTGCAGGTGGTCGTGAAGGAGAGAGTTGTGACGAAGAAGTGGAACCTCGGCAGAGTCCGCGTTGCGGCCGTTGCGTTTATCGTAGCGACTGTTTTTGCGCTCTCGGCCCTCGCCGCGCCCCCCGCCAAGGACAAATCGGGGAAAGAGTTCAACTTTGAGACCGACGAAGTCACCGTCGACATTCTCAAGCCCGACGCCACGATGGTTGAGGTGCTGCGCGCAAAGGCTCGCCAGAGCTTGATCCGGATTCGGATGGACTTCGTCAAGGAGATCGTCCGCTCAGCTGAGGACATCTAGCCTTGAGCGAAAGCGCACGAATTCAGGTCGAGGTCATCCGCGGCGGCAAGATCGTCGAGACCAAGGCCTACACCGGCGACACAATCGAGATCGGCAAGCTGTCGCGCTCGGACCTGCGCCTTGACGACGAGAACATCAGCCGGCGACATGCGCGGATTGAGATCGACCGCGACGGTCGTGTCCAGCTGATCGATCTGGGCAGTACAAACGGCACTCGCCTCAACGGCATGCGCGTCAACAAGGCGTTCTTGACCGACGGCGACGAGATCGAGATCGGCATCACCCAGATTCGCGTCCGGTTTGACGCCGAGCTGCGCAAGAAGGCGGCCGCGATGGCGCCGTCAGCGCGTACTCAGCTGAGCCGCGAGGGCTTCTACAAGACCCAGGAAGGCGCGGCACGCGGCAAGTCCCTGGCGCTGGAAGCGGCGCTGCTGTGGGAAGACTCGGCGATTCAAGTGGACGCCATCCGGCGCGTCACGATCCCGGTCCGCTTCAAAGCCATCCTGCTGTTCCTGTTCTCGATCGGTCCGCTGGAGCTGTGGAGCGTGTCAGCGATGGCCGCGGTCATGCCGTCGGTGGGCACCAACGTCGCGATCGGCTCGGGTGCTGCCGGACTTGGCCTGGCCATTTACTTCCTGATGGACATCGATGGGTGGCGCGGGCTGCTCAGCAAGTCGATCTCCATGCTGAAGAAGGGCGAGGCCATCTACGTCGGCGAGACGTTTGATTCCACGTTCTTCCTGCCGTCCGAGACGATCGGCAACAAAGAGTATCCGCTGCTGGTCCCGCACAAGCGCGGCTGGGCGCTGAACCTCAAGAACAAGGAGATCCGCGGCGACCTGCTCCACGAGGGCAAGGTCTACACCATCGCGGAGGCGCGCGAGAAGAAGCTGCTGAAGGGGGACCTGCTGCCGGTGACCGCCGGTACCAAGTGTCGCCTGCGCTTCGGCCAGTTCTCCATGCTGCTCAGCTACGTGACGGTGCCGCCCAAACCCAAGGGCGGGTTCCTGTCACAGATCGACGCACACGAGATGGCGTACATGGCCGTCTCATTGATGATCCACTTCGGCCTGCTGATCCTGTTCGTCTACCTGCAGCCCGAGGACGACATCCAAATCAGGCGCAACGACTCAAGCCTCATGGCCAGGCTCATACAAGTCGAAAGCATCAAACAGAAAGAAGAAGAGGAAGAGAAGGAAGAGGAGCTCCCCGAGAAACACGAGGAGCCCGAAGAGCAGATCGAGCTGGACAAGCCGAGCCTGTCCGAGTCCGAGAAGTTCATCGAGGAGAAGCCGGAAGAGGTCAAGTTTGAGGAGAAGCAGAAGCCTCTGACCGAGCAAGAGCGCAACATTCAGAAGACTCAAAACCAGAACCTTGCCAAGCGTACGTCGGAGAAGTACATCCCGACACAGATGCTGGCTCAGGTGACGGGGCAGAATCTGCTGAATCGACCGTTGGGCAACACGGGCCTGAAGATCCTGGGCGGCGGCGAGGGCGGCGAAGCGGGCGACACCAGCGTGTTTGCCGGCGACAGCGCACCGACCGCGGGCGACGGCTATGCCGGTCTGGACAACTTCGGCGGCACCCAGGGCGTGGGCGATCCCAACGCGATAGGCGGCAAGGGCACGCTGATCGCCGGTCTGAACAAAGAGCGCGGCGGCAAGGGCAAGCGCTTCGGCAAGGTCCGCTTCAAAGAGACGACCCAGAAGGCGGTCGTGACCACGGGCCGGGTGACGGTCTCCGGTGGTGCGCTGACCAAGGCGATCATCAAGAAGTACATCAACCGCCAGAAGGGCTCGATCATCCTCTGCTACAAGCGCGAAGTGCAGAAGGTGCCGGACCTGGAAGGCAAAGTGATCGTCAGCTTTACGATCAGCCCAACCGGCAAGGTCATGCGCCCGTCGATCCGCTCGTCCACGCTGGGCAACGCCAAGGTCGAGGGCTGCATCACCAAGCGCCTGGGCATGTGGCGCTTCCCCGCGCCCCAAAACGCCGGCGCCGTGCGGGTCAGCTACCCCTTCCTGTTCCGAACCCGCTAGAACTGCTAATCTCGTCACGACGTGACACGTGCGCTGGTCCCAGTTGTTTCTGCTCTGCTCGTTCTGCTGTTGGCATCTACAGGCTGCAACAAGGACAAAAGCGACTCCGTCCGCCTGACCAACATGGGTATGAAGGCGCTGGGCAACGGCAACCTGGGCGAGGCTCGGCTGCGGTTTGACGAGGCGATCACCCTGCACGAGGAGAACGCCAACGCGCACTACGGGCTGGGCGTCGTTCTGGTGGAGCTCGATAAGGCGGAGCGTGGGCGCAAACACCTGGCGGAGGCCGTGCGGCTGAAGCCGGCGCTGACCGAGGCGATGTATCAGCTGGGGGCCCTGGCGGTGGCCGAGGGCAAGCTGGACGAGGCGGCCCAGCAGCTGCGACAAGTGCTGGAGCAGGACGCCGAACACAGCGCCGCGCATCACCTGATGGCGCAGATCCACGAAAAGAAGAACCAGCTGAGCGAGGCGGATCAGGCCTATCGCAGGTCCATCGTGTTGGATCCCTACCAGCCCAACGCCTTCCTCTCCCTCGCGCGCCTGTACCTGCGCGTTGCGGCTGAAAAAGAGGCGATGGCGGTGCTTCGCGAGGGGCTGCGCCTGTGCACCGTCGAGCACATCCAAAAGACCGACACGCTGGCCCTGCTCCACAACGAGCTGGGCATTCTGCTGCAGCAAAACGGCCAATACGGCATGGCCATTGTGGAGCTCCTGAAGGCCGTCCGCTTGCCGGGCGCGCAGCCCGAAGTGGTCTTCAACCTGGGCTGGGGTTACGCGAACAAGGGGGAGGCTGAGCTGGCGCTGAAGTACTTCAACCAGTACATCCAGCTCGTCGACGGCGCCAACCAGACCGCGCGCATCGCCACCGACGTCGCCCAGCATCTGGCCCACCGGCTGCGCCAACAGAAAGGCACCGAGCCCCCAGTTCCGTGATCACCGGGTAGTTCCCCACTACACTGTCGGCATGGATCCCTGGATCCGAATACAAAGCGCCCTTCTGGCAGCGATCATCAGCTCCGCGCTGGCGATCAATATATTGCTGCGCAATCGGCGTAACCGGCTGTATTTGCTGTACAGCCTGTTCAACTTCAACCTCGTGGCCTGGTACCTGAGCGACGCGCTGTACGTGTACGCGGGCGGCGGTCCCGACGTGCTGCTCAAGCTGCGCAGCCTGGTCGCTATCGCGATCCCCATCAACGCCCTACGCTTCTTTCGCGCGTTCGTGGCCGACAAATCCAAGCTCACGTACCGCATCTCGCGCCTCTTTCTGGTGCTGTCGATCGGGCTGGCCGGGCTCATCCTGTTCGACATTCACCTGGAGACCGATCTGGTCCTGCGCGGGGTCTACGCATTCATCTTCATCGCGCTGTACACGTCGCTGTACTTCATCTATCGGCGCTACCAGCGCATCGAGTCCAAGGTGGAGAGGACCCGGCTCAGATATCTCATGGTGTCGGGCGCCGTCGCGTTTACGCTGGCGCTGCTCGATTACGCCCCGGGCATCGGCTACTACTTCTTCGGCAACATCCTCACGGTCATCTTTCTCTACTTCCTCTTCCAGATCATCCTGAAGTTCCGCGTGCTGGACCTGTACGAGTTCCTGGGCCGCGCCATCGTCATGGCCACGTTCTCGTTTGTGCTGGCGCTGATCTACGTGGCGTTGGTGATCTGGTGGCGGCGCGAGGTGGACCTGTTCATCTTCAACACGCTGATCGCGTCCATTGTGCTGTTCATCCTGTACGACCCACTGCGCTCGATGGTGGAGGACAGAATGAACCAGCTGCTGTTTCGCGAGCGATACGAGTTCGGCAAGCACCTGGACATCCTGCGCCGGCAGATGGCCAACGTCATTCACGTCGATGTGCTCGTGGACCTGGTGCTGCGCCGCATCGAGACCAGCCGACGCGCCACACATGCAGCGGTGTACCTGCTGGAGGACTACGGCCTGGGGTACGCCGTCAAGGGGCACATCGGCCCGCATCCGATTCGGCGCCTGGACCGCGTAACCCACCACCCCTTCTTCAAGCGCCTGCGCGAGCAGCCGGTCTTGATCGTGGAGAACCTCGAGCGGGAGCGCCGCCAGCTGGACGAGTACGGTTTGCTGGCCGGCCCCGGCGTGGTCGAGGAGCTGGACTCGGTGCTGAAAACGCTGGACGCGATGCACGCCGGTATCTCGATGGCGTTCCTGGCCGACGGTCAGATCATGGGCTTCTTGAACCTGAAGGACGAGCGCCTCAGAGAGGCCTACTCGTCCGAAGAGATCCGGCTGCTGATGGGCGTCGCCGCGCAGATGACGCTGACGTTTGAGAACTCACGCCTCTTCGAGCGCGTGCGCGAGCGCGATAGGCTGGCCGCCCTGGGTGAGATGTCGGCCGGTCTGGCGCATGAGATCCGCAACCCGTTAGGAGCGATCAAGGGCGCCGCGCAGCTGATCGACTCCACCAATATCGACGACGCGGACCCCGAGATGCTGCGGATCATCGTCGAGGAGACCAACCGCCTGAACTCCGTCGTGTCGTCCTTCTTGGACTATGCCCGACCGACCCGAAAAGCCAATCTGATCGAGACCGACATCAACCGCGTCATCGAGCAGACCGCGGAGATCGTGCGGGCCGACAACGCCGGCAACACAACGATCAACGTGAGCCTTGAGGACGCGCTGCCTCCGGTCGAGAGCGAGCCCGAGCAGCTGAAGCAGGTGTTCATCAACCTGGCCCAGAACGCCATGCAGGCCATGGGCGACGGCGGCGAGCTCACCATCACGTCCAAGCTCACTCAGGGCCGCGTCACCAACCCGGCGCGGCGAGACCGCGGCTTCGTCCGGATCGGCTTTACCGACACCGGACCCGGCATCCCCGAGGACGTCTTACGTAACATCTTCATCCCGTTCTTCACCACCAAAGAGCGCGGCACCGGGCTCGGCCTGGCAGTCAGCCTGCGCATCATGAAGAACCTGGGCGGCACCATCGAAGTGTCCTCCCTGGTGGGCCACGGCACCACGTTCAGCGTCCTCGTCCCAATCAGCTGAGGCATTTTCGTGAAATACTCCCCGGCGCAGGTGGGGTTGTTGCCAACGTGATTGAATCAGAGCGTGCGCACGCACGTCAGACCCACCAGGAGGACCCCCCTCATCATGCGTAAACCGCTTACATACGCCGTCGTTGCCCTGGCCTTTCTCGCCATGGGCGTCGGCATCTCCGCATCGTTTGACCTGAGCCCGGACGCCAAAGCCGACCGCTTGTGGTCCGAGAAAAACACGAACGCTGCGGCGCTGAGACCGGACGATCCGATCAACCTCAGCTCGTTCAGCCGCCTGGCCAAGACGCTGGGGCCGGCGGTGGTGAACATCAACACGGAGCGCGCTATCGGTGGCAAGGGCTCTAACTTCCACAACTACTTGAAGCGTCACTACGGCGGCATCCCCAAAGAGTACCTGAACCGCGGCGCAGGCAGCGGCTTCATCATCCACCAGGACGGCTGGGTGCTGACCAATAACCACGTCATCGAGAACGCGGTGCGCATCCAAGTGAAGCTGCACAACGACCACACCTATAACGCCAAGGTCGTCGGCGCTGACCCGCGCACGGACGTCGCGCTGCTCAAGATCGAGCCCAACGAGCGGCTGTCCATCGCCCCGCTGGGCAACTCCAAGAGCCTGGAGATCGGGGAGTGGGTCATCGCCATCGGCAACCCGTTCGGCCTCAATCACACCGTGACCGCCGGCATCGTCAGCGCCAAGGGCCGCCAGGATGTGCAGCCCAACGGACGCCAGCTGTACGCCAACTTCATCCAGACCGACGCCAGCATCAACCCGGGCAACTCCGGCGGACCGCTCATCAACATCCGCGGTGAGGTCATCGGCATCAATACAGCCATCAACTCCGCGGGCCAGGGCATCGGCTTTGCCATCCCCATCGCCATGATCAAGGTGCTGCTGCCCCAGCTGCGCCAGGGCCAGGTCCGCCGCAGCTGGCTGGGCGTCATGATCCAGGGCGTGACCCCCGAGCTTGCGCGCACCCTCGGCATGCGACAGCCCCACGGCGCGCTGGTCGCTGAGTTGGTGCCCAAGGGCCCGGCCGCGCGTGCCGGCATCCAGGCAGGCGACGTCATCACCCGCTTCGACAACCGCCCGGTCAAAAACTCCAAAGACCTGCCGTGGCTCGCGTCAACGGCCGGCATCGGCAAGGCTGTAAATGTCACGGTCTTCCGCGACGGCCGGCAGAAGCGCCTGGAGGTCACTATGGGCACCCTGCCGGGGCAGCCTGGTAAGGCGAAGCCGCGATTCAAGACCAGCGTCCCCAAAGAGCAGCTGAAGAAGGGCGCCGAGCCCGGCGGCTACGGCATGCGCGTCGAGCAGCGCGGCGGCAAGATCGTGGTCACCGCGGTGAAGCCCCGCGGCCCGGCGGCAGAAGCTGGGGTGCAGGAGGGCGACGTGATTGTGAAGATCAGCAACAAGAGCGTCACCAGCGCGGGCCAGTTCGAGAGTCTGGCTGAAGGCGTCGAGCGCGGCCGCGTCGTCATGCTGCTGGTGCAGCGCGGCGATCGAAAGCTGTTCCGGGCGTTTACGCGGAAGTAAGGCCAGCGCTCACAGCCGGAGGCTTCGCAGCGGGGCCCCGAAAGGGGGCACGATGCGCTTATGACTGCGGTACTTTCTCCCAGTCGGCCATGAACTTCGCCAGACCCACATCCGTGAGCGGGTGGGCGAACAGCTTGTCCAGCACCGGGAACGGCACCGTACACACGTCGGCGCCCAGGCGACCGGCCTCCACGACATGCATCGGGTGGCGCACGCTGGCGACCAGCACCTCGGTCTTGTAGGCGTAATTGGTGTAGATGGCCGTGATGTCCTCGATGATGGACATGCCCTCGTTGGAGCAGTCATCCAGGCGGCCGATAAACGGCGAGATGTACGTGGCCCCGGCCTTGGCGGCCAGCAGCGCCTGCGCGGCCGAGAAGCACAGCGTCACGTTGGTGTTGATGCCCTCTTCCGAGCACGTCTTGGTGGCGCGGATACCGTCCTTGATGAGCGGAATCTTCACGACCACGTTCTCTTTGATGGCGGCCAGCTCACGGGCCTGCTTCATCATGCCCTCGTAGTCGACCGCAGTGACCTCCAGGCTGATCGGACCGGAGACGACCTCGGTGATCTCCTCGATGACCTGCTGAAACGATTTGCCGGTCTTGGCAACGAGCGATGGGTTGGTGGTGACGCCATCGCAGATGCCCCAACTGACGGCCTCTTTGATCTGCGCGATATCCGCTGAGTCGATGAAGAATTTCATATCTGCGTGATAGCACACGCGGTCGTGCCTTCAAAGCGCGGATCCAACCCTGTGGATAACCCTACTGACTGCAGTTAGGTGACGCGTTGACGATGGCCGCGGAGAGGCCCGGCTCGCCATTCGCGACATCCGCGGTGCCGTCGCCGCCGACCCCACCGAGACCCGGCGTCCCTTCCTGACTGAAGATGTTGTTCTCGCACAGCGGGTCCGAGGGTCCCCAGTTCAGGATGCCCACGCTGGGCCCGCCCGCGCCGCCGCCGCCATGTCCGCCGCGACCCCCGGTGCCGCCGTTGCCGCCTTGACCGCCCTGACCGCTGCTGTCCCAGCCCTGGCCGCCGAGCGCGCCACTGCCGCCCTGCCCACCCAGACCGCCGATCCCGCCGTTGCCGCCGTTGCCGCCGTTGCGAAAGGCGATGGTGTTGTTCAGCAGCTGCGGCTTGGCCGACACGATCAGCAGCGCGATCGAGCCGCC
>CAZJHX010000184.1:0-19750 GCA_964545715.1 uncultured Myxococcales bacterium | reverse complement strand
GGCGGCGGGCGGCGGCGCCCGCGGGTAGGAACGAATTTGCGGCATCGACCACTAGGAGTACTCCTAACGACCGCTCGTCAGCACGCGCCAGCCGCCGTCAGCCCAGCCCTCCGCGACAACGGTGCCGTCCCAACCCGTAGCGTAGATCGCGCGTGAGATGCGCTTGCCGACGAAGCGCTTTCGCTTGACGCCCACCTGCACGTTGATCGGGTCGCGCTCGCCGGCGACGCCGCGCTCCAGCATCTTCAACACCCGCATGCGCGGATGGCCGTGCTGCCAGGCGGACCACTTGGTGTGACGCCCCGGCGGGCCGGTCGGCATGATCGCGATCTCGGGGCTCATCGCCCGCACCAGCGCCGGCGTCGTACCGTTGGACGAGCCGTGATGCGACACCTGATACAGGTCGACGTCCAAAACCCTGAGGCCCTTGCTTCGCTGCAGCAGCTCCCGCACGGCCGGCGGCTCCAGGTCGCCCGGAAACAGCGCTGACGCCTCGCCAAAGTCCACCCGCAGCACCACGCTGTGGTTGTTGGCGTTGGCAAAGCGCGTCCGCCCGTAGCGGTTGCCGCCCCAGCCCGGATCGTAGCCCAGCCTGCCCCACACGACGCGCAGCAGCGGGTCGATCGAGTCGCACGAGACGGGGTCGATCACGGGGCCGGTCAGCCCCCTCGGATCGGTGATCTCGTCGACGGTGATCGCTCGATAGCCGACGTCGGGACGCGACTGCGCCCACGCCTGCAGCGCCGCCTGCTGCCGCCCACCCGAGCCTTTGGTCATGCCATTGGTCACCACGTTCAGCACGCGATAGCGGTCGACCACGCGATCAAAGCCTCGCGTGTGATCCAGGTGCGGATGCGTGGCCAGCACCAGGGCCAGCGTGCGCTTCAAGTCGGCGCGGCGCGCAAAAAAGGCGTCCAGATACGCCTCCAGCGCGTCACTGCTGCGAAAGTCGTCGTTGTGCTCGCCGCCGGCGTCGATCAGCACGGCCGCGCACGGGAACTCCAGCAGCGCCGACAAGCCCTGACCGATGTCGATGAAGTGAACCCGAAAGACGTCGTTGCCCTCAGACAGGTCGCCGACCAGCTTCGGCGGTGCGGCGGTGTAGGTAGAGCAGCCTGCGGCGACACAGACCAGCAGCGGCAGAAGGGCGCGGCGCATTGGATTACTCGGCCAACAGCTCGAGCAGCAGGTCCAGGTTGACCTTGTGCTTTGTGTCGTAGGTCCCGCCCACCCGACGGATCGTGAGGTCGCGATCGATGATCACGGTCACCGCCTGCGTGTACTTGGGCCCTGGGTTGGCGTCCATGTAGGCGTCCATCACCTCACGCCCGAAGTCGAGCAGCATCGCGTCGCCGTAGAAGTCCAGCTCCTGCTGCCAGCGGTCCAGCGCAAACGACGACGGCGGGCCCTTCTGCTTGTCGGCGTGCATGGCGATCAGATAGACGAGGTCCTCTGCGTCCTTCAGCTGGTTTTTCTGCCAACCGCCCAACTGGGCGAGCCGTTTCCGGCAGGGGGGTCACCACTCGGAGCCGGCTTCGAAGAAGATCACCTTGCCGTAGTAGTCGTGCAGGTTGACGTCGTTGCCATCGCCGTCCTTGAGGGTCCAGTCAGCCGCGATCTGGTCCACGCCGTATCCCTCGCCGTCGGGCGACTGGGGCACCTCGGCGGTCGTGTCATCGGCGTCGGTGTGCTCAGCGGCCGTGTCCGGGGCCGGATCGTCCGTCTCCGGATCATCGACCTCTGTCTCGGGCGTGGGGTCCTCCTCCACAGGCTGCTCGTCGACCACCGGCTCGTCCGGCTTTGGATCCCCGACCGGATCCTCGACCGGATCCGCGGGCTTGGGGTCCGCGGCGGTCGGCTCGGCGTCGGTACCAGCCGAGCACGCCATGAGCAGACCGGCCACGATCATCACGAGCGTGGGTCGCGTCGTCATGCACTCACCGTAGCGCAGCCGTCCATCAGCACCAACTCGGACTTTTGGTTGCCCGTGGTGAACCGAACCGTCTCACCGTCCACCCACATGCGCGTCGTCAGCGCGTCGCCATGAAAGACCATCTTGGAGAAGCGCACGCTGATCTGCCGAAGCCGGGCCGAGTCACCGCCCGCCACGCTGTCGACCACAGCCCGCGTGGCAAACGCCAGCGTACACATGCCATGCAGGATCACGTCCGGCAGCCCGACCGAGCGCGCAAAGTCCGGGTTTGTGTGGATCGGAAAGCGGTCCAGCGACCCCTCCGCGTACAGCAGCGACTGCCCCTCGACGACCGTCTCGATCACCTCGTGGTCGGGCGCTCCGGGATCCTCGACCGGCGCCTTGCTACCGCCCCCCTTCTTTTTGCCGCGAATGAAGTAGCGCGTATCCCCGTCCGCCACGCTCTCGCCGGCGCTGTCCGTCACGTCAAACCTAAAGCCGACCAGCTCGCCGGAGCTTTTCTCCTCGATGCCGTCAAAGATCGCCGTGCAGGCCAGCTGGTCGCCGTCCACGATCGGCCGCTTCAGCACGATGTCGATGCTGCCGTGAACGATGCGCGCCAGCTTGGCGCCCAGCCCCACATCCATCAGCAGGGAGCCGCTGCCCGGGATGATGCTCGCGGCCACCACCAGCGGCGGAGCCGTGCGACCGGGACCGGCCTGATGCCGCGGGTTCGTCTCTGCGATGCCGGCCACATACGCGTCGATGCGCGCCGTATCGAACGGCAGCGGCTTAGTGGTCTTCTCGTGACCTACATGCTCTTCCCAACCCATCAAATCCCCTATTTCGCTAGCGTCGCGCCGAGAGTACCATCCAGTCACACAAAGATGAGGTTTGGCGATGCACAGACACGTGCTGTTTGTACTGCTCTCGATCGCGCTGACGGCTCCCCTGCCCTGCCTGAGCGCTGTCCCTGACAACATTCAGGTGCAAGCGCTGTTGCGCAACGCGGGCGGCGAGCCGGTCACCGCCGCCGTCTCGGTCGAGGTCCTGGTCTGGGACGCGGAAGAGGGCGGCAACATGCTGGCGCAGGAGGCGTTCTTCGACCTCAAGCCCGACAACGGCGTCGTCTCACTGACCCTTGGCGAGACGGGCCCCAAGCCGCTGTCGGCTGCCGCGCTCGCCGGCAAGGACGACGCCTGGGTGCAGGTCAAAATACAGGACGGGGCTCTCCTGCCGCGCCGGCCGGTGCTGTCGGTGCCGTTCGCCTGGCGAGCCGGTGCGGCCGATACGGCGGCAACGGCGTCCGCGCTCTCGTGCTCAGGCTGCGTCGCCGAAGCCGCGCTCGGGGTCGCTATCGCCACTCAGACCGAGCTTGACGACGTGGCGCAGGCGGCCGCCACGGCGCTGGCGACGCACGCCGGATCCGACGATCACGCCGCCACCTACGTCAACGTCACCGGAGACACGATCAACGGCGATCTCACGGTCACCGGGACACTGAGCGCGCCGGGCTCAACCCAGCTCGGCTCAGCCGTGTTCGGACCGGGTCACCCCTACGTGGACGTCACCGCATTCGGGGCCAAGGGCGACAGCGCCGCGGATGACACCGCCGCTATCCAAGCGGCTCTGGACGCCGCGCCCGACAGCGGCACCGTACTCTTCCCAACACCGGGCGGCGCCTACCGCATCTCGGCGCCCCTCAAGATCGACAAGCCGCTCACGATCCGCGCGGCAGGTGCCCGGATCAAGCAGATCACTGTGGCAACCCACGTCCTCGTCGTCACCGCAAACGACGTGCACATCACCGGCCTCAAGCTCATCGGCGTGCAGTACAACAGCGGCGGCTTCCCGGCCGCCGGCATCCACGCCATCGGTCCGCTGGACAAGCCGCTCAGCGGGCTGCGGATCGAGGGCAATGAGATGACCAACCTGGGCGCGTACGGCGTGTATGGCGAGAACCTGGTGGACTTCCGCATCACCGGCAACCGCATCCACGACATCTACTACGGCGGTGTGATGCTGCTATCGGCCCGCCGCGGCGTCGTCGAGGGCAACCACATCCGGCAGGTCGTGGCGTCACCCAACGCGTACGGCATCGCGCTGACCCGCCACGAAAAGGACACCTTGGCGGAGGCGCCGCGCAGCACGGACATCGTCGTCTCCAACAACACCGTCCTCGATATCCCGACCTGGGAGGGCTACGACACACACGGCGGCGCCCGCCTGGCCTTTGTGAACAACGTCGCGCGCAACTGCCGCACGGGCATCGCCATCGGCTCGGCGGATAACGCCAGTCAGAAGCCCACCTGGGGACCGCGCGACATCTCGGTGGTGGGCAACGTCATCGAAAGCGGCGTCACCGACGGCTCAGCCGCCCAGGGGATCGGCTTCACCGGCGCGCACGACACGGTCGCCAAGGCCACGGAGCCGGCCACTGGCGTGATCAGCGGCAACGTCATCAAGGGCTACGGCACGGTCGACAACTCGATCAGCGGCGCCTTGTACATCCACTCCACCCAGGGCCTGGTGATCAGCGGCAACACCATCATCGAGCCCAGCCCGATGGGCATCAACCTCTACCACACCAACAACGGCGTCGTGGTCACCGGCAACACCATCACCGACCCGTGGAACGAGGAGGTGGAGTTCGCCCCCGCCATCGGCGTGCGTGCCGAGTACAACCAGGCGTATATCGGCGGCAACACCTTCACCACGGACGCGAAGGTGGCCAAGTACAAGCTGACCAACTCGATTCACATCACGACCGGGCCGGTAAACAACATCTCCCTGGGCCTGAACCACAGCAACCCGCCTGCCAACCCCTACGACCCGGCCGGCGTGGTCACGACCTGGCTGCAAGGCAACGTCGGCATCGGCACGCCAAACCCCAACAGCAAGCTGGACGTCAACGGCAATGTGCGCGCCCTGGCCTTTGGTCGGGTCCACGTCAGCGCCGTGCTGCAGCCCGGTGAGAGCGCCAGCCACAACCTCAACGGCCTGGCGAAAAACAACGGCAACATCGGCCTGGTCGCGGTGCTCTTCACCGGCGACACCACCAGCTGGACAGACAACTCCTATCGGCTGTTCACCCACGCACATGGCGCCCCTTACAACGACTTCGACATGCTCACAATCCGCAACGGCGTGGGCTACTCGATCAGCGGGCTCGCACAGATGACGTTTACAAACGACACGGCGGCACCGGCTCGCTACACGATCAAGACGCTGCCGCTGATCGTGCACAGCTCAACGCTGACCGGGCAGTAGCGCTCAGAGCGCGCCGAGCACTTCGTACAGAAACACGGGCCGGTCGTTTTGCGACCACGCGCCGGGGTCCAGGGATCCGTCCGGACCCAAAATGGCGACGCTGAAGCCGCCAAGCGCCGTCATGCTCTCGGGCACCGCGCCCCCGCCGTAGACACCGCCGGCGTCCGTCTTGATGTTTTGGCTCTTGGTGCAGTCCTGGGGCGCCTCGCCGGGCCCCCATACGGTCTCAACCGCATAGCTGTGCGCCGCTTCAAGCTCGCCGCGCTCATACGCCGAGACCCGTATTATCGAGGTCGCCTCCACCTTCGTGTGCCAGACGCAGTGACGAGGGACCGAGCTGTCCGCTGTGGTGTGCCAGTGCGTGAACATCTCCGAGCCAAAGCTCTTGCTGACCCCGCCGTAGGCCATGGACGCCTGATTGGACATGCTGCGGCGCTCAAACGTGTCCTCGTTGATGATGAGACCATCACGAAAGTGGGCCAACGTCGTTGGTCCGTCACAACTGAGTCCAAGCGCAGTGCACACCAGCTGAGTTTGTGGCGCCAATGTCGGTGCGCCGTAGATCGCCAGGCCCGTCGAGCTCTTCGCGGGCTCCAGCCTCATCTGCACGCCCAGGTTGTAAGAGCCGTCCACCCGTATCGCCTGGTGCTGGCCGTACGGCTCCATGTGAATGCCCGACGGCGGGATCACCTGGCCCATGTCCGAGACCGTCGAGCCGCGCCCGAACGACTGCACGAACATGGCCGACGCGTGGGTGTTGTAGTAACCCTTGGCCGCCTCGACCAGGCCGGGGGTCTCGAAGCTGGTGTTCTGCTCGGGCCCATTCAAGAACAGCCTCATGGCCGGCGCCGAGTTGCAGAACTCGAACGGGTGCGCCGGATCGCAGGCCTTGGTCTCGTGATAAAGCTCCAGCAGCTGCTGCGCCTGACCCGATCCCTTCGGCTTGGCCCGGTTGTCCATGTACAGCTTGTTGTCTCTCAGGCGCCAGAAGCCGAAGCCCGAGGCACCCTGCACCGCGGTCGCCACCCCCGCGCGTGGGGCCTCGTCGAGCGGGCGCCGCGGCAGCTCGGGCTCGGTCCCCACCTGAACGGACACATGAAGCGCGTCGTTGCCCAACACCGCAGCGGAGATCGGCGTATCGGCGGCGCCCAAACGCACGCTGAACACGCCCTCGGCAACCCCTACCGCTTCAAAGTTCTCGCTCCAAACCACCGAGCCGCCGGTCGGGGCGTCGTACAGCCGAAACTGCATGGCGTACTCGCCGTCCACGCCGTTGCCCGCCAGGTTGGTCAGCCACCCCTGCACGGCAAAGGCCGCCAGCGTCATCATGATGATCGTTCTCATCCGCGCAGCTTAGCGTGAGCCCGCCCCTGGGGACCATCGCCCCACACGCTGTGGCGGGCAAGATGGGGACACCGGACCGCAAAACGGGAGCCGCAAACCCCACGTTCGGATGCAGCACCCCATTCAGCGTGTCGGCACGGACCTTGTATTACGGCTCGGCATGCGAATGTGGGTATTGGTGGCAGTGGTGGCCGGGCTGTGTCTCGGCGGATGTGGTGACGAGAGCGAGCCCGGCGTGCCGATGACGCCCGGCGAGGACGCCGGCAACGGGTTCAACGCGACCCCGCCCGAAGGCACGACCGACCCCGGGGTTGATCCCGGCGTGACGCCCGGCGATCCCGGCGATCCCGGCGACCCATCGGATCCCGACGACCCACCGCCCCCCGTGGACACCGGCAACGACGACACCGGCGAGGACCCGGGCAGCGAGGATCCCGTCCTGCCCCCGACCCAGCACACCTACAAGTGCACGGCGGTCGGCAGCGCAGACAGCGACGGCTTCTTCGCCCTACGCGCGTTCAACGGCAAGCTGTACGCCGGCCAGTTCGGCTACGGCAAAGAGAACCAGAGCATGCTCTACAGCTACCCCGCCTGGCAGAAGGTGCAGCCCGGTCTTTTGGGGATCAGCGAGTCCGTCTGCGCCATGGTGGAGTTCAACGGGCTGCTCTATGCCAACACCGAGAGCAGCGGCGACATCATGCGCTCAAGCGACGGCGCCAACTGGCAGATCGTGCACAACGGCGAAAACGGCTCGATCGGCTGTGGGCTGGAGGTCTTTGACGGCCAGCTGTACGCGGTGAACTATCGCAACTCTCAAAAAGACCACGGCGCCATCCTGCGATCGGCCGACGGCGCCGCCTGGACCACCGTGTGGGACAGCGGGCCCGCCAGCTCCTATATCCGCGAGATCACCTCCCACGACGGCACGCTCTACGCCTTTTACGTGGATGAGTCCTCGGGTCAGGGCCACATCCTGACGTCCCAGGACGGCACCGGCTGGTCCGACGCCGTCGCCCCTGCGCGCTTCTTCCGCGGCTACTCCTGGCAGGGCAGCCTGTGGGCCTCCAGCACCGAGAAATACTCCAACGGCATCGCCGGCGTCTGGCGCTTCGACGGACAGAACCCGGTGCTGGTCCACCAGAGCAATAAGCGCTACGTCACCGAGTTCACGCACTGGGACAGCGCGCTGTGGGCCGCCACGTCCAACGGCTGGAAAGAGGACAAGGGCAAGTCGTCCCTGCTGATGTCGCCCGACGGCGTTGAGTGGAAGACCGTCTGCAACTTTGACGAGATCGCCGCCTGGTCGATCACCACCTACAACAACAAGCTGTACGTGGGCACCTGGCAGTACGGCCACGGCGGCAACGTATACGAGGTCAGCATCGACACCTCACAGCCGGCCGACCCCGATCCGGACCCGGGCGATCCGGACCCCAACCCCAACCCGACCGGCTGCGCCGGCATCGCGGCCAACGCCAACTTCGAGGTCTGCGAGTCGTCGGCCACCCACTGCGCGGGCGTCTTCACCAACGGCGCCGGCTGCGCGGCCTATTGCGCGGCATCAGGCTTGAAATGCACCGCCCGCTTCGGCGGCGAGCCCGGCTGCCAGAAAGAGCCCGACAAGCCGCACGCGTGCGACGTCAACAACGGCCACCAATCCGACTGGTGCATCTGCGGCACCCCGGGCGCGGACCCCGGCCCCGATCCCGATCCCGATCCGGACCCGCCGCCCGCGGAGGTCGACTGCTCCAAGATCACCAAAGCCAACAGCGCGTGGGAGGTCTGCGAAACCAGCGCCACCCACTGCGGCGGCGTCTTTAACAACAGCTCGGGCTGCACGGCCTACTGCGCCGCGGCCGGGCTGGTGTGCACCGCGCGCTACGGCGGCGAGCCCGGCTGCTCCAAAGAGCTGCAAAACGTGTGGGCATGCGACGCCGACAACGGCCATAAATCCGACTATTGCGTGTGTGGTCAGCCCAGCGGCAACCCGGGTGGCGGCGGCAACCTCGACTGCGACACCGTGGCCGGCAACCCACCGGTGCTTAAAGAGAAGGGCTTCAAAAAGGCGGTCTACACCAAGCGCCACAACTGGGTGCTGGGCTGCTATCCCAACGCGTACACAGCCGGCGCAGACGAGCACAAGAAGTGCGACCCGGAGTACAACCCCGACGGCTCGCGCAAGGGCAAGGCCACCTACACCTTCAAAAACGTGGCTCCCGGCGCCTACGACGTCTACGTCGGCGGCCGCCACACCAACAACCGCAACCCGTCGGGCGCGCTGTTCAAGGTCAACGGCAAGGCCAAGACCATCAACCAAAAGGACAGCTCAGGCGACTACATCTGGGATTACCACGGCCAGCACTGCTTGAGCGGCGAGGTGAAGGTGGTCCTGGACTCCAGCGTCAACAGCGGGTCCGACTCGACGTTCGGCGCGCGGTTGGTCCCGGCGCCGTAGAAAGGCCTCTCAGCCCAGCCCGTCCACGTCGATGTCGTGCTTCTTGAGGATGCGGCGGAAGTTGCTGCGGTCCAGACCGGCCTCGCGGCTGGACTGCGAGATATTGCCCCCGGTGCGGGTCAGCAGCTGGCGCAGGTAGCGCTTCTCGAATGACTGCACCGCCAGGCGCTTGGCCGCGGCAAAGGTCAGGTGACCGTACTCTTCCTGGTCGCCGTTTTTGACGTACTCGTCCTTGCGCAGATGCGGCGGCAGGTGACGCAGCTCGATGCAGTCGCCCCGGGCCAGCACGACGGCGCGCTCGACCACGTTCTCCAGCTCACGGACGTTGCCCGTCCAGCGGTAGTTCTGCAGCACGTCCATGACGTCCGGCTCAAAGCTGGTGACGTCCTTGTTCATCTTCTCGTTGTAGCGCTTGAGCATGTGATACGCGATGAGCGGTACGTCCTCGACCCGCTCACGCAGCGCCGGCAGCGCCACCGTAATGACGTTCAAGCGGTAGTAGAGATCCTCGCGGAAGTTGCCCGTCGTCTTTGCTTCGTACAGGTCTACGTTGGTCGCGGCGATAGTTCGTACGTCGACCTTCACGGTCTCGTTGGACCCGACCCGCTTGATCTCGCCCTCTTGCAGCACGCGCAGCAGCTTGACCTGCGTGGCGGGCGGCATGTCGCCGATCTCGTCCAGAAAGATCGTTCCGGTGTGCGCCGCCTCAAACAGACCACGCTTGTTGCCGGTCGCGCCGGTAAACGACCCTTTGACGTGGCCGAACAGCTCGCTCTCCAGCAGCGTCTCGGTCAGCGCCGAGCAGTTGATGACGACGAACGGCTTGTCCTTGCGCGGGCTGCGGAAGTGGATGGCCCGTGCGACGAGCTCCTTACCCGTTCCACTCTCGCCCTGAATCAGGATGTTGCTGGTCGAGTAGGAGACGGACTCCACCAACTCGAAGACCTCGCGCATGCGCTCGCTGGCGCCGACCATGCCCTCATAGCGGTCACGGATCTCCAGCGCGTTCTCCAGGAAGCGGTTGCGGTCCAGCAGACGCTTGTGCGCCACCGCGCGGTGCACGATGTTGCCCACGTGCTCGATGCTGTCAAACGGCTTCGTCACGAAGTCGAACGCGCCCTCTTTCACGGACCGCACGGCCATGGCGACGGTGGCAAACGCCGTCATCATGACGACCTCGACCGGCTCGTAGCGCCGCTTGACGATCCGCAGCATGTCCAGCCCGCTCATACCCGGCATCTGGATATCCAGCATGATGATGTCGATGCGGGTCTCTTTCAGCATGACCAGCGCGTCTTCGGCGCACGGCGCTGCCAGCACCTTGTACCCGTCGCGCAGCAGGATCATCTTGACGGCGCGCTGCATGGACGGGTCGTCATCGACCACCAGCACGGTGCCCTTGGGGTCTCCGTCGGTAGGCTTGACGTCGTCCGATTCGACGTCCGGGTGATAGTCGACGGGCCTCAGATGTTCGTAACGGCTAGCCATCTTGGTCCTGCTCCTGGGGCCAGGGGAAGGTCAGTTCGAAGCGAGTGCCCACGCCCACGGTGCTGTCGACCTCGATCGTGCCGCCGTGTTCTTTGACGATGGAGTAGCTGATAGACAGCCCCAGCCCCGTACCTTTGCCTTCCGGTTTGGTAGTGAAGAACGGTTCAAAAATCTTCGCCAGGTAGCGGGGCTCGATGCCCGATCCGTTGTCTGCCACCCAGATTTGTACGTGTCGCCCGGCCTCGGCGTTGATGCCGACCTCGACCTCGCCGCGCCCGTCCATGGCGCCGCAGGCGTTGGAGATCAGGTTCAACATGACCTGTCCAAGCTGGTTCTTGTCACCGATGATCGACGCCCCATCCGCGTCAAAGCACCGTGTAATCGTGTAGCGGTTGCTGCCGTATTGCGTCTGGCACAAGAAGATCGCCTGCTCGATGACCGCCGCCAGGTCCACCGCTTTGCGCTCACCGCGGCTCGGCCGCGAGAAGTCCAGCAGGCTGGAGACGATGCGCTTGCACCGCTGCGCGCTCTCCTCGATCTCCGTCAGGAAGTCGTGTCCCATCGTCCCTGGGATCGCGTCGCCCAGCCCCAGCTGCGCAAACGCCAGAATCGCGCCCAGCGGGTTGCTGATCTCGTGGGCCACGCCCCCGGCCAGCGTCCCGACAGCCGCCATCTTCTCGCTCTGCAACAGCTTCAGCTGAAGCTCGCGCTCCTCGGTGACATCTTTGTAGTGACAGACGACCTCATCGAAGTCCTGGTCACTGTCCTGCACGCGCTTGGGGAAACTCCAAACGCTATAGGTGCGTTCCCGGTGCTTGTCTTTGACCTCGCCGGAGGCCGCCTTCCCGTCCAACCAGGTGCGCATGACGGGGCAGCCTTTGCAGGGCTCGGCCGAGTCGAACAGCATCTCGTGACAGGGTCGGTTGTTGATGTCGCGCACGTCGCGGCCGGCCTGTGCGGCGGCGGCGAGGTTGGTGCGGACGATGCGCATGTCGCGACTGACGATGGCGAGCGGGTCGACGATGGCGTCGAACGTGCTCTCCCAAGCCTGCTTGGCCTTCATTAAGAGCTGCGTGCGCTCTATGACGGCCTCTTCGAGGGCCTGGTTCTCCTCACGGAGACGGATGACATCGGCGGTATCTGCACTCACAAAGGGGTGAATCGTGACCCACCCCCAGAAGTTAAGCAGGTGCGGGCCCAGTCGAAACCGGGCCCGCAATTCTCAATATTTTTGGATGGTTACTGAACGTACCAGAGGTCGATGGGCAGGTAGGTCAATTCTGCATCATGCTCAAAGTCACCACCGAACTCGTAGATGTTGTAGCCGAAGGCGTCGTAGGCGTAGACCTCGATGTAGTAGCTGCCCGACTCGAGGGCGCCGATGACGGGCGGGTCCCACGAGAAGAATGCCTGCTCGACCATCTCCTCGACGAAGATGAGCTCGCCCGTGATGGAGTCGACCTCCCACAGGAAGTAGTCGACCGTGTCGATGGGCTCCTCGTAGATGCCGCCGTCCGGGGCGTACAGCTCGAGAACGACGTCGCCGGTGAAGCTGACAGGCTCCAGCTCCATGGTCACGTTGATGAAGGGCTCGTCGATGGTCACGCCGGTGGCGGCGTAGCTGACGGCGTTGCCGAAGAAGTCCAGGCCGACCACCTCGATGTCATAGAAGCCGTACGGCAGCTCCAGGATGTCCAGCGCGCCGGCGCCGGTCGGGTCGAAGACGAAGCCGCCGCCCTCGAGGATGACCGGACCAAAGGCGCCACTCTCGCGCACGGTGACGTTGAAGGTCTCGGTGTCGGGCGTCATTGCGCTGTACAGCGGGGAGAACACGGTCAGGCCGATGTCGCCGGTGTACAGAACGGGGGCCGGCGTCACGACGGTGCCGGGGCCGGAGACGACGGTACCGCCGCCTACGGGAGGCGCCGGATAGCTGGTGTAGCTGGACGAGCCGGCCGTCGAGTGGCATCCGCGCGCCCCGGTAAGCAGGGTGAACATAGCGAACGCCATGAAGAGCTTGGTCAGGGTCTTGAAGTGAGTGCGCGTTGTCATTGTCTGGCCTCCGTTGCGGGGTTGGGCTCGTGTGGTCCCGATGTCGCCGGACTGACATAGCCAGAAGCGTGCCAACAGTCAACTGCCTGTTTTTATTGACATTTACACGAAATCAGCCTGTGGTATTTTCTGCCACACAACGTGCCGCATGCACCCCAGACGGGTCCCGATGCAGATCCAGATCAAGCGGGTACAAGCGCCAGGTCACCACAGCCCCGCCCAGCGGGTCGACGCGCTCCCGCCGGCCATAGCAGTCGTACCAGGTGGCCACGATCTCGTCGGCCGCGTCGATGTCCCGCGCGTGCGCAATGTGGGTCTTCATGCGCGTGATCAGCTCGCCGCGAGAGAGCAGCCGAAAGCCGCCACCGCCCGCCACCGGGGCCGCCGCGACCGAGCCTCCTAGTAGTAGAAGTGTGCCGCGATCATCGCCGAGCCGCCGCACCTCACCAAACTGGTGGCTGACCGCCGACACGTCCTCGATGAGTCGCAGCGCGGCATCCACCGAGGCAGCGCCGCGATCCGGCTCCAGGATGCGCAGGCTGTCCAGCTCACGACGGCCGCGCAGCTCCACAACGCACAGCAGCCGCGGAAGCAACAGACGCTGGCCGCGGCGAAAGACCTCGAGCACGATCGGCGGTGCGTGCTGCAGCTGCGCCAGGATGTCCTGCACCTCGGCGATCGTCTCGCGGCGCGCCAACAGGTCCGCCAGGTAAAGCCGCGCGTCGTCCCCGTCCACGACGGCGGGCCTGGCGCCGAGCCCCTCACCGTCCAGGGGGGCCTCGACCACGGCGCAGGTCTGGCGATGCACAAACGTCACGGCCTCGGCGACCGGGCCCGAGTCCAGCTCCAAAAACGCCTCGCCCAGGGCGTCCCGCAGCTGGGTGACCGTCTGCGGCCATCGGCACGCGGCGTCCAGGCGCTGTCGGACCGCCGCGGGGAGACGCCCGATCATCGCCAGGCCCCCTTCATGCGCCGCTTGAGCACGGTCCACTCGCTGCCGTCCAGGCGCACCAACTCGCTGACCTCGGGGACGGCCACATTGGCAAGCCGGTACTCCGGAATCAGCGTGGAGCCGGGCGTGAACCCGGTGCCCGACCACACCGCGCCCGCGCAGGGGCCGGGAAGCCCGCCGCTGACGGCCCCCGCACAGAAGACGACGCTGCGACTCAGCACCGCGGGGGTCACCGGAAATCTCACGGCGCCGATCGGCGCGGCATCAAACGCGGCGTGCCCGGCTGTACTCGTGTAGCCCAGGCCCAGCTGGGCGACCAGCTGCTCAGCGTCCAGTCCCGCGACCAACGGCGCGTCGACCCAGACGCCGGCCAGCCGATCGGTCCCGGACTCGAGATACCGGCGTGTCAGGACGCCCAGGGGCATGATCCGCAGCGCGATCCTCACGGTGTGCCTCCCACCACCACGGCGGCCACGAGCTGGTCATCGCGATAGCGCACACGCACCCAGGCGCCGACACCCGGGGCCGAGTACTCGACGCCGTCAACGCGCTCGGCCGACCGCATGCCCCAGCAGCGAGCCAGGCACTCTTCGATCTCGTAGCGGTCCGCCAACAGCTCCAGCAGCTGAACGACCGCCTGGCTTTCGGACTGCGACCACATCAGCCGGTCGGGACGAGCCGCCCGTCGACCATGCCCCACATCTCGCCTTTGGGACACGGGAGCTCGGTGTCGACGACCTTGTCGCGGCGCTCGACGTGTCCGTCAGCTGACACGTGCAGCTCGCGGTAGATCAGCTGGCAGGCGATCAGCAGCCACTTCTCGACGACAAAGCCGGTGCCCTCGGCGCGCACTTTCAGCGGCCCCATCAGGTGCCCGACCTGCTCGCCCAGGTCCTCGATCAGCATCTCTTCCACCGGATCGAGCTCTTCAAACCAGGGGATCTCGTCCAGCGAGTGGATGAGCAGCTCGCCCAGGCGGCTCTCGGTGGTCCAGTGGTCGATCAGGTTGGCGTAGACCACGGCATCATCAGCGGCCGCCAGGCGTGGGGGTGGGTCGGCGGTGACCACCGCGTTGAGAACCACCAGGTTGCCCGTCAGGATCCCGCACTGTCCGGCCGTGTCGAACGCGCAGTGGACCTGGTAGGCGGGAAACGTGCCGGGGGACTCGATCTCCACGATGCGGTGGCGCACGAACCACGGCTGGTGCATCAGCGACAAGCGGATGTCGCCCGCCGAGACCCGCGGTCCAAACTGCGGCAGCTGAAATCCGACGGCGCCTTTGAGTGCCAGGAGCTCCGCCGGCGACAACCGGATCCGCTCCCGTGTGATGTCCACCATACGGCGCATTATACGGTAAGATCGGCACGTGGTCGATTTGAGCCGATTGCGTTGTAATAATGAGCAGTGCCCCGATCGGAGCAGGCTCCAGCCGGCGGGTGACGGCCAGCTGAGATGCGAGGCCTGCGGCGCCCAGCAGCACGCGAATCAGGCCTTCAAGCCATATGCTGCGCAGACCGGGCAGTGGCTGATCGGTGGCGCGGTGGTCTTCAGCGCCGGTTACACGCAGATCGACGGGCCCGCGCGCTGGGCCGTGATGGCACTGGCGGGCACGGTGATCGCGTACGCCGTGGTGCGGATCATCTGGCAGGCGCGCACCTTGAGACAGGTCAGATAATTCGCACTCGGCGGGTGTGCACCGCGCCCTCGGCAGACACCTGAAGCCGCACGATCTCGACGGTCTGCCCCACCCCCAACAGCACGTCCGCCACCCCAAAGTGTGCGCCCGAGGTGCTGACGCGGGCCGCGGGCCGACCAAGCCCCCCGCCACGGAGGACGGCGTGTACAAAGGCCTCCTGCGCCCACACCTGGCCGGGCAACTCCGGCTCGTCATCGTCGTCCGAAACCGCCGCGACCGCCCAGCCGCCGTCGGCCCAACGATGCGTGAGCGCCACACCGCCGAAGGTGTCCACGGCGTAGATCTCGGCGCCCTCGGTCAGCGGCGCCGCCCCTCCGCCCGGGCCCTGATAGCGCCAATCGCTGCGACCGCCCGCGCCCGAGCCGTGCAGGGTGAACCCCGGCTGATGCCACACATACGGCGGCGTCGAGACGGGCTCCAGCACGGCGATCGGCAGGCTGACATACAGCCCGGCGGGCGCGTTCAAACGCTGGATCTCGCCGCTGTCGGAGTCGCGCTCGATCCCGGCGATGCGCTCATCCTCAAAGATGCCGCCGATCACGTCCGTCAACGCGTCGATGCGCCGATAAGCGCGCGCGGGACCATGCGGCGGCAACGCCCGATGCGCCCGCGCCAACAGCCGGCACTCGTCGGCGGCCAGCGTCTGTGGTGGCAGCCGGCGGGCCAGCGACAGCCGGTCGAGGTCGTCTTCGCTCCACCCGCCGTCCCGCAGGTGCTCGAAGACCGGCCCGTCGGTGTCCTGGGCGCCGCCGACGGCCGAGATCACACGCTGGACGGCGTCCAGGCTCACCGGGCCGTCAACCGATGCAGCCACCAGGCGAGCGAAGCGCCCGATGCGCTCGAGTTGGTGCTCTGCGCTGCCCGTGACGGCCTCCAGCGCGGCGGCCCAGCGCGGCAGCAGCTCTTCGGCGCCCCACTCCAGCACCGCGGAGGGCACGGCCATGGACCGGGTCACCTCCAGATAGAACAAGGCGTACTCCAACACCTCGACCTCTGAGCGAGCCGGCTCGGCCCCGGCCGCCAGCGCGTTGAAGGTGTCTGGCCGCCCGGTGAGCAGCCGCAGCGAGTCGCCACGCTGGGCCAGATACCGCACGAAAGCTCTACCGCCGCCCCCGATCGCCAGCCAGAGCACGTCCACGTCCGGCCACCAGGACTGCTCCAGCGACTGCAGTGACAGCCCCAGTCCGGCGTCCAGCGCATCCGCAATAGCGGCAGCGGCCGTGGGCTCATCGGCGAGCACGGCCTCGGTCACACGGTCGACGGAAAACTCGCTGGTCGGCATCGCGCCATCATAACCCACCGGATCGTAATCCCCTCCAATCGGCCCTCCGCGTGCTGACCGCCACCAGCAGACTGGATATGAGCACCGGGTAATGGAAGCCCGGGTATGCTCCGCGCCCCAACGCAAACAGCCACAGGCAGGCCAACATGGCGACGAAAGCCATCATCGACCTCGGCTCCGACCCCAGGTAGAGGCGTTCGAACGCGGCGAAGCCGAAACCCCAGGCCACACCGGCAAACACGACCCCCCACAAGCCAAACGACATCCAATGCTGGCCGACCAGCGAGGGGAGTCGGCTGGTACCGAGCCTCGTGTATTCGTCAAAGCCGCTGCGTCCGAGGCTGAAGATACGGATCGACTGGCTCACCGGCTTCTGTGGCCACCATACCCGCGGGATAGGGTTGGTCAGAAAATGGGCGATCTCGACTTCTTCCAGAAAGGCGTGCCGGCGTGGCACCAGATCGACCGCGATCGCGGTCTCGGTATAGAAGTCGTTGTCATCTACCCAGATGACCGCCCCGCTGTGGATGCGGTCAAACGAGCCGTGGAAACGATAGAACCGCTGCGCTTGAACCAGCATCACCAGCAGCGTCAGGGAGGTCACGCCGAGCGTAGCGCCTTTGACAAAGCGTCGCTGCCCCATCTGCTTGACGAGCATGCCGATGAGGGCCGGCCCAACAAGGAGCAGCGTCCAGGTACGTGTACCGGAGTCAAACCAGGTGATGAGGCCCCCTACCACCGCCGCCAGGACAAGCGCGATGCGGGTGCGGGTGCGCATGGCCTCGCCGCGAAACGCAGTAACCCAGATGGCCATCCCACAGAAGGCGACCATCGAGCTCCTGCCGATTACGACGATCGGACCGTTGGCGTTGACGATGTGCGCTCCCATCTTCCAGCCCTTGCTCGAGGCGCCCGCGCGCGACGTCATGATCTGCCGCAGCACGTCCTCCGGGCCTCCGCCAAACAGCATGAAGGGCAGCAGTCCTGCCACAAAGAGGATGCCGAGCACCGGCGCCGACGGGATGGGACCAGGCGCTGGCGGAACGCCGGGCGAGCTTGTGCGCCCGCGGCGACGGCAGCAAAAATAGGTGGCGAGGTTGAGCACCAGAAACCCGATCATCAGCCAGCTGGTCTTGGCGACCACGGCGTTCGACAGCGGGTATAGCGCAAGGTCACCCCACCTGCGGCCGCCCGAGACAACCTGGAAAGCCGGCCACGCAAACCAGAAGACGTGCGCAATCGCCAGCGTGAACAAGCCCACACGCCCACGTCGGAGCTGGGACAGGCTGTACAGCGCAGAGACGACGGCCAGCCCGCAATAGGCCAACACGAGCCCGTTGACGCCGTCGTCGTATGCCTGCCGGCGGGAGAGGAGCAGAACAACCGACACGAACGCGATGGTGGTTACAACGACACCGGCGATCCCAACGGTCACCAGTACGGCCTTACGATCAAGCTTCATCTTCGCTCGTCGCCCATGTGTGATCAGAGTGCTTCCCAGACACCAGTTGGGTTGCGCCCGGCCACGGTCTCGATCAAAACCTCGGCCGGCGGGCACACACCAAAAGTGCAAGCACACCTCTCACGATCACCGGCAGGCGATCTCAGCGGTCGAACGGCCCGCGGCGCCATCGCATACCTGCTGGCGCTCGTCGCATCGAAGGGCCTGAACACAGTCACCCAAATCGTACTGGCGGCGTTTCTCGCGGCTGAGGACTTTGGGCTAATCGGATTGGCGTACACGGTCGCGGTCTTCTTCAAGGTCTTCGAGCAGGCGGGCATCCGAGAGATCCTGGTCCGCACGCAGGCCGCGTTTGAACACTGGTATCCGGCCGCCACCTGGCTGAGCGTTATCGCAGCGCTGGCAGGCGCGGCGGGCATGTGTCTCGCGGCACCGTGGGCAGCTGCGGTCTACGACGAGCCCGAGGTCGTCAGACTGGTGTACGTGCTGGCCATTGCGGCGCCCATCCAGGCGCTGCAAGCCGTTCCCAGAGCGCGCCTGGAGATCGCCTTGCGCATGCCCGCGATCGCCTCGATCGAAATCCGTTGCGTCGCCTTTGCGAGCGCGTTGACCTGCGCGCTGGCCTGGTCCGGCGCAGGTGCGATGAGCTTTGCCATCCCGGTCCCGATATCAACGCTCGCAGCGACGGTCGCGCTGTGGCGGAAGTCCAATCTGCGGTTTCCCCGACGCGTTGATTCGAGTCGATGGCCGGCCCTCGTGCGGGACTCCGTGGCCTTGATCGCTGCCCACATGGCCATACTGGTGACGCAGCAGGCGGACTACATGCTGCTGGGCGTGTTTCACGACACGTCCGTTGTCGGCATGTACTTTTTTGCCTTCACGTTGTCGGTCCAGACGATAAGTCTCGTCACTCGCGCGTTCTCGCGGGCACTGTTTCCGGCGCTCAGTCAGCTGCGCGGCCACCCGGAGCGCCAGGTGGAGGGCTTTCTACTGGCCATGCGGATGTTGGCGCTGGTCGGGATTCCTTTTTGCCTGGTCCAGGCAGCCGTGTCAGCGCCGCTGGTCGACCTGCTGTTCGCCAGCAGATGGGGCCGCGTCGTGGTGCTGCTGCAAATCCTGAGCGTCGGTATGGCGCTCAGGGTCGTTGCCGGCCCATGCACCGAGCTGCTCAAGGCCCAAAAGCGTTACGGCGCTTTCGCGACGATCTCGCTGGTCAACGCGTGCCTCTTTCTCGCAGCCACGGCCGGGGCGGCGGCGACGGGCGGCTCGATACGTGTCGCGGTGGTCGTGTCGATCTACTCAGCGCTGATCGGTCCGGCCTATCTGTGGGTCGCCATTCGGCCGGCCGGGCGGGGCTGGTCGGACATCGCGCGGGTTTATCTGACACCGGCGCTCCTGGGCACCGTCGCGGTCGGCGCTGCGTGGCTGCTGGGTGAGTTGGTGCCCCAATCGCTGCCGGGGCGGAACCTCGTGCAGCTGGTCGCGGTTGGCGGAACCGCCGTCATGTTGTACGGAATCGGTTGTCGGGTCTTTGCCGCGGAGCTGACGGAGACGATCCTCACGCGGCTACGAGCGGTACGCTCCCAGCGCTCCTTACCGGCTGAGTAGATACATGACGCGCTTGCCGGCTTCCCCGGTCGCGGCTTCTCCCGACGGCACGGATTGGACCCGAGGGTATCGTGCAGACATCGCCGCCACGAAGTTGGCCTCGGTGTACCAGTCCGAAATCTGCACGCCCAGGCGGGATGGCCAACCGCGCACGTGTACGTCGTCGCGCGGGATCCACTCCACGATGACGTGGCTCGCACCAAAGCTCCAGGGCACCTCGGCAAGCGAT
>CAZJHX010000183.1:0-19754 GCA_964545715.1 uncultured Myxococcales bacterium | reverse complement strand
CCCGAGATCTACGCGTGGGGCATGCGCAACGCCTGGCGCTTCTCATTCGACCGGCTCAACGGCAACCTGTGGGCCGCCGACGTGGGCCAGGGCAAGATCGAAGAGGTGGACATCGTACAGCTGGGCGCCAACTACGGGTGGCGCGACATGGAGGGCACCAAGTGCTACCCGCCCTGGGACCCCAGCTGCGACAAGAGCGGCCTGGCGCTGCCCGTGGCCGAGTACGACCACACCGTCGGCGTGTCGATCACCGGCGGCTACGTTTATCGCGGCAAGGCGATCCCCGCGCTGTACGGGGCCTACCTCTACGCGGACTACAGCACCAAGGTCGGCTTTGCCTTCAAGTACGGCGAGGAGCCGCCGCCCGACCACAAGACCCCCGCGTTTACGTCGCCGCAGGCCGTCTCCAGCTTTGGCGAGGACGAGGCCGGCGAGGTCTACGTGGTCGGCTACAGCGGGTCCCTCTATCGAATCGTGGCCAAGAACCCGACGCCGATGCCGGCCGGCTTCCCAAAAACCGTCAGCGCAACCGGCTGCTTCGAGAGCGTCAGCGCGCTCAAGCCGGCCAAGGGCGTGCTGCCATACGACGTGCGGGCGCCCCTGTGGTCGGACGGGGCCAAGAAGGACCGACACCTGGTGCTGCCCGAGGGCGGCAAGATCGGCTTCGATGAGACCGACAAGTGGACCTTCCCGTCGGGGACACGCTTCATCAAGACGTTTACGGTCGGCGCGACGCGCGTAGAGACCCGCTTTCTGGTCGTGCAGCCGGGCGGCGACCTGCGCGGCTACAGCTATCGCTGGAACACCGCAGCCACGGACGCGACCCTGCTGGACGGGGCGGACTCCCGCGATCTGGGCGCCCAGGTCTGGCAGTTTCCCAGCCGCCAGCAGTGCGGCGCCTGCCACACCACCCAAAGCGGCGCTGTCCTCGGTTTAGAGACGCGCCAGCTCAACTTCGACGGCCAGATCGACGCGTTGGCGGGCGCCAAGCTCTTCACCGGCCCCGTTCCGGCGGAGGCCGCGCTGCCCGCGTTCCCGGATCCGCTAAACGCAGCGGCCGACATCACGGCCAGAGCGCGGGCCTACCTGCACTCCAACTGCGCCAACTGCCACCTGCCCGACGGTCCGCCGCCGGTCGAGATGGACCTGCGCTACGACACCGCCCTGAAGTGGACCAAGGCGTGCAGCATCACGCCCAAGGCCGGCGACATGGGCATTTTCGGCGCCAAGGTGATCGCGCCCGGATCCGCTGCCAAGAGCACGCTGTATCAGCGCATGGTCGTCGGTCCACCCGAGCGCATGCCGCCGCTTGGCAGCTCCGAGCTGGACGAGCCGGGCGCCGCGGTGATCGGCGCGTGGATCGACCAATTGGGCGGCTGCAATTAACCAGGGGCAGGTGTACGGCCAGTACGACGGGCCGCCGCATAGAGGGCTTCAGTTGAGTCCCACGTTCCTGCACCCTCAGTGCGGTCCCCTGCGGCGTGAAGACGGCCTCCAAGAAAGAGTGGACTGTGTCGAGAGAGTCTCTTCTGAACGTGTGGATCACGCGAGCCGCGATCACCGGAGGCGGCACCGACTACAACTTTGGTCAGTGGCAGTATGAAAAGCAGTTTGATGTGATGAACCTCTGGCACATGGCGGCAGATACACCCTGGCTGCGACACTTACTCGCCCAGCGACTTCGACAGAGGTTGCACGCCCGCGCCGAACCCGGCTGAGGGGACGCGCCGCGCCCGCTTCCCGAGCGCTGGTCCTGGCGAAGGCGTCTGACTTCCTGTGCTCGCCGTTTCGCCGCTAAACGCGCAAGCTTGGGCGCTGCACGCCGCAGCAACCGGCGCGCAGCCTTCGCGTGTCGTCCGTCGGGCTGGTCCTCCAGGTACCGGCGGACACCTTCGCACGCATCCTCGGCCGTGGGCCGCCGACAGTCTTCCGCGCCGGCCGTGGCCCACGCCTCCTCGTCTTCCAGCTCACGCAGGCGAGGCCCGACCCGCTTCAGCAGCGCCTGAAGCGTGCGGAGCTCAGTCGGTGCACCCTCGCCTCCGTAAGCTTGCAGCAATGCGATTAGCTCCGTAGCTGCCGTGCAGTCTGTGCTTCGTACTGGCTCGGCGCACCGATTCAACTGAGCGACAGAGCGGGCAGCGACCAGGATGCGTTTAGTCGAAGCCAGGATCCGCTGTACCACGGCGTCCTTCGCCAGCTCCGCGCTCCTCACCATCGCCTGCGCATTTCGAAGGCAGCCGGGGGAGACGGCCACGACTGATCGCGGCGGCGTCCAACCAGGCGATCGTTGTTCCGGACGTTTAGAAAACGGGCTCTTCAAGTCGCGGAGCCGGCGTATGTCTGCCAGACAGCGTCGAGCGTTAACCGGTGACAAGATGCGAGTGGAGCAGACACGTTGAAAATGAGACCGGAGGGCCGCGGTCTGTCGCCGGAAAGGCGCTCCCAGGTCCTGTCCCAGGGCGATATTTCGAACCACGAGTATGCTGCCCGCACCGGAGATGAACCGCGTAAGTCTGGACCGGGCCAAAACCGGATCCCCGCCCGCGAACTCCGTCAGCCGTCTCTTCGTCTCCTCGCGAGTCGAACCGGCTCCCCTGTACCAAGTGAGCCTCTTGGTTACGATACCCAGGCACACTGGCCCACTGTTCCGCGGCAGGGCCACGTGCGCCGCCCAGGTCTGGCTGCAGGTCTCTATGGAGTCCGCGTGCCCGACCTTACAGACCGCTCTAAGCTCCCGGGCGACGCGAGTCGCGGATTTATAGTCCATCAGGGGGCGCTCAAAAGTGCCCAGCACAACTGTGGAAGAACTGCACCCTGCGAGCGCCACTACCGTCAGCGCCGCCAGACCTCCGGGCGTCAGCCGGCATCGACTTTTATCCTCGCCCAGCATCGCGCTCCACATGTACGAGTCCATTCACCATACCAACCGATCGAGAATTGCGCGACCGCCGCTATTCGCGACGGAGCGGCCAGTACGCCGACGCAGGGATTTTGATTGGTTGGAGCGCTGGCCGCAATAAGCGCCCGCTCCAGCCGGTCAAAATACCTGTGGCGGCGGACTAGGTGTCTCTAGGGGCAGGCGTACGGCCAGCACGATGGGTCGCTGCACAGCGTCTGCATCTCTTCGGCCTCTGACACCGGCGCGGCCGGCATGGGGTTGGACTTGGCATCTGTCAGGGCGGCGGTTGCGTCAGCGTGAATCGTGGCGATGTCGTCGATGAGCTCCTGGACGTCCTTGTCCCAGTGTTTGAGTTTCATCCAAGGCTTGGATTGACCGCTGTCCACGTAGGGCTTCAGCTGGGCTCGGCGGTCCTGAACCAGGGTTGCGGTCGCTTGCGGCTTGAAGACGGTCTCCAAGAAGGCGTGGACCGTGTCGAGATAGTCTTTTCTAAACGTGTGGATCACGCGGGCCGCGATCACTGGATGGGGCACGTGCTTCACCGTGCAGGCACCGTCGCACGATTGCTCTTTCGGCTTGAGCGGCGCCCGACCGTCACAGCTGTTCCAATCGTCGGGTACCCACGCGCCCTTCGAGGGAAGGTCGAAGAGCCTCAGGCGAGTGCTCGCGGAGTCGCCGAGCGCCTTGAACTCAAACGCGTGGTCCCAGTCGTTGCGGATCGGCCACCAGCCCACCGTCGGGTGGTTGTACAGCAGGAAGTTGTTTCGGCCGCGGAACATGCCGTCGCGATCGGGGAGCACCGTCTCCATGACGATCAATCTCAACCAGGCGCTGACATTCAGCCATTTTGAGGCGTCGGTCTCGAACTGCTCCGCCCCCGCGAAGTTCGCGAACTGAAGGACTTGGAGCAGGTCGGTGTCAGCGTTGAACTCCGGCTCGGTACCGGCCACCGCCGAGTACTCCTTGGTCCCGTACCCGGCGAGATCGTCGCCGTGGTAGTAGGTCAGGCTGCCCCTGTGAGTCTTGTAGTAGTTGCCGTCTTTCGACTCGTCGCCAAAGTGGAAGTTCAAGAACTGCTGATCGTCGTGCTCTTCCTGCACGGTGAACACGCCCCGGTAGACATCGTTGATGCAGACAAGCGCGTGGTTGACGCGGGGGCTGGGCACGTCGAACGAGGCGGCCAGCTTCGACACGACATAGTCGTGCATCATCGAGTAGCCGCCCTCCTTGCCGCCCAGCGAGATGTGCTTCTGATCGTGGAAGCGCTGCCCGGGCATAAACTCGGAGAAGTCCAGCTTGAAGCTTGGCTTGCGGCTGAACCGGCCGTCCAGGCAGTCCTGGTATTCGGGATCCGGATCGTCGTCGTCCGAGTCGCCGTAGAAGATCAGCTCGACGGAGACCTCCCCGCGAATGCGCACCCCGATCGGGCCGAGCGACTCCTGCCCGACCTTGAGCCAAGCCTGCGCCCAGGTCTTGGTGTACGTGTCCGGCGTGTCGTCGTGACGCGCCCGCGCCCGCTCTCGCGCGTCGATACACACGGTCTGCCAGTTGGCGGGGTCGATCGTCAGCTCGTACAGCAGCAGGTTTGACGGGGCGAACAGGTAGTCCGAGCCCTCGGAATACGTGACGGCCGGCGGAGCATCCCCGAACGGCAGCTTGCAAGTCAGCGGGGTCACGCTCGGTGGCGGTTGCTCTTCCTCGGGCTCTTCGTCGGGCCGCTCCTTCGGCTCTTCCCGGGGGTCTTTCACGGGCTCTTCCACGGACTCTTCCTCGGACTCTACCTCGAACGGCTGATGCGGGTCCTTGGGGTCCTCCTCAGGGCGCACCGGTGCCTCGGACTGAGGCGGCGCCTGCGGCTCGTCCCCTTCGTAGGCGAACGGATTGTACGGCTGGACGTTGCTGCCCTGGCAGCCGAGCTGGAGGCCAGTCAGCGCGATGACGACCCACACGCTGCGATTCATTGAGCCCACCTCTAGTGGTTCCGTGTCCCCTCTTCATCGTTTCAAATGAGCGATTGGGTTAGCCGGTAATCGGTCGCGGTGGCGGGACTCGAACCCGCGACAGCACGGCTTATGAGGCCGGTCCTCTGCCACTGAGGTACACCGCAAAACAAATAGGGGACCCGGGACTCGAACCCGGAACCTTCTGATTCAAAGTCAGCTGCGCCGCCAGTTGCGCCAATCCCCTGATTTAACTCACAAAGTGGGCCCGGAGGGACTCGAACCCCCGCGCTGCTGCTTAAAAGGCAGCTGCTCTGCCGCTGAGCTACAAACCCATGTGACGCACACTGTTTGTGCACGCACAAATACACACCGCACGCAGACAGCTATTGCTGCGTGTCCAGAAACAAAAAAAGGCCGGAACCCTGTAGGGCCCGGCCTGTTCTTTACGCGGAGCTTTTGCTTCCTCGTACTACGGGCCAGCGCCTCCCATGGGCTGCATGCGAGCTTCGGCGTTCAGCGATTGTTTCGCTGCGCCGGTCGTCTGCATGTTGGTCCGTATCGTGAACATACCGGCACGTTAAGCCACAAATCTGAAGCAATGCAAGAACTATTTAGATAACTGTCGGTAATCGCAACGCTTACACGGCTCCGCCAACTCACGGTGTTGCAACAGGCCATCTCGCACGTCGCGATAGGCTGGGGCCTGCCACAGGCCTTGAAGGGTCTCACCGTCACCGATCCGACCCAGTTCGACGCGGTACCGCCAGTCCTCGCAGCACAGCGCCAGGCGCCCGTCGACGCGCACGTAAGCCTTGAAGAACGGGCGTGGGCACATGCCGCTGTGGGATGTGTGCCGGCCGCCCGTCCAGCGGTCGACCTGAACGTCACCCGCGCGCGAGGTGGCGACAAAGGTCTCGCACGGCAGCGAGAGGTCCCGACAGAGGCGCCGGAGCCGACCGCGCGTGCCCTCCTTCAGGAAGTTGCCCAGGGTGGTGAGGACCAGCGCCTTACCCGCGGCGCGCAACACGGCAGCCATCGCGACAAGGGGCTCCAGCCGGCGGCGCAGGCGCTGTGTGGACGGTCGGCCCGGCACGTTGACGGACACAAAGACCACATCCAGACCGCTGGCGGCCAGCGACTCCGCTCGTGGTGGAGTCAGCGCCAGCTCGTGCGTCACAATGGTCAGCAGCGTGTCGGGGCACGCCCTCTTCAGCTCCAGCGAGCGCGTCTCCAGGGCGGTGTCCAGCAGCGGCTCGGCGTGAAAGAACAGCTCCACCATGGCAGCGGGACGCACCGTAAGCTCCGCGACCAAAGCGCCCCAGACCTGTGGCGACATCGTGCGCTCTTCGGCCGAGACCGGACCGATGGGACACCACGGACACGTGGCTCGGCAGCCGGTGGCTGTCTGGATCTGCAGCACTGGCGGACCACCAGCAAAACCACCCTGGGGCGACTCGAGCGTCTCAATGGCCGCTGCGATATCCGCCACGGCGCGAACGGGCGCGGGCAGTGGCCTCCAGGTAGCCGGAAGCGGCTTGGAGGCCCAGATCTCGCTCAACCACGGACGATGCCGAAAGCCGATTTGCTCCGGCAGCGGCGCCGGACCGTCGATCCACAGGCGCACGTCCTCCAGGCCGCCGTCCTTGCAGCGCTGCAGCGCGGCGGACAGATAGAACAGCGGCAGCCGGCTGCTGACCACGCAGCGGTCGTCCGAGCTCAGTCCCAGCGCAGACGGGTCGGCGCCCGGGGTCACGCGGATGGTGCGCGCGCCGGGGACGTCCAGCTCGGCGTCTGCCGGGACCAGCAGGCTGATGGCTCGATTAGACAGGCCGACACGCTACAGCGTGGCGTATGATGGCGCAATCATGGCGATCCCCATCATCGAGACCGAGCGCCTGATCATGCGGGCGCACAACCTGACCGACCTGGAAGAGTGCGTCGCCATGTGGGCGGATCCGGACGTCGTCCGTCACGTCGGCGGCGCCCCCTGCTCGCGTCAGGTGACGTGGGGCCGCATGCAGCGCTACGTGGGCCACTGGGTCATGATGGGCTACGGCTTCTGGGCGCTCGAGCAGCGGTCCACCGGCCGGTTTGTGGGCGAGGTCGGGTTCGCGGACTTCAAGCGCGACTTGAAGCCCTCGCTGGACGGCACCCCTGAGATCGGCTGGGTCCTGGCGTCTGCGATGCACAGGCGCGGGCTGGCCACCGAAGCCGTCACCGCCGCCATAGCGTGGGGCGACGTACACATCGAGTCCGACCGGTCGGCCTGCGTGATCAACCCGGGAAACGCCGCGTCGATCCGCCTCGCCCATAAGATGGGATACCGCGAGTTTGCGCGCACCGAGTACAAGGACCGCCCCGCGATCCTCTTCGAGCGCTTTACTTCAAGACAACCGTAACCGCCGCTTCGGCCGCTTCCAGCGTGACGAGCGCGGCCTTCTGAGCGGCGTCGTAAGTAAAGGCGTGCTCTGCGCCGTCCAGGGTGACCGACGTCGGCTCTGTCTCAGCCCGCACGCGCAGCTTCACCGGCTGCGCTGCCCTCTCCAGGGTGACCGTCGCCTGGCCGGATGCGGCCCGCTGCGCCGTGATGACCGTGCGCCGCTCATCCAGCTCCACCAGCGTAAACGTGCTCTTGTCGGGCGCCGGATAGACCACCAGCGTGGTGTGCCCGGCGGACCCTGCGTCGCCCAGCCCGGTGCTGTCGTCCGACACGTTCAGCGGGATGATCGCGCCACCGCGGATAAACACGGGGATCCGCAGGCGGTCGGTCGCGTCATAGGCCGCCAGCGTCTGGGCGTCCAGCGGACCCTCCTCGGGCTTCCACCAATCGAACCACTGAGCGCCCGCCGGTAGGGTGACGTCGCGGATGCCGGTCGCGTCCAGAATCGGCGCCACCAGCAGCGCCTCGCCCAGCAGATAGCGATAATCTCCGGGCCAATCCGCCGCGTCACCCACAGGCCGCAGAATCGACTGCTGGGTCTCGTATCCCTGCTCCGCCAGGCTGTAGAAGAACGGCACCAGCTGATGGTGCAGCTTGGACCAATACCGATAGATGCCCACAAACGTCTCGGGGTCCTTGGGCACCGTCCACGGCGTCAGGTTGCCGCGCCCGTGCAGCTGCATGAACGGCGTCAGCGCGCCCATCGCCGTCCACGCGTCCAGCGGCGCCTGATCGAACGGGATCTGCTCGGTGATGTCCACGTCGTTGAAGTCCAGGTACCCGCCCACATCGGTCCCCAGCACCACATAGCCCGCGACAGCCGACCGGAAGAGGTGGTCCATGGCGTCCGTCAGCCCCAGCCAGTCGCGGCGGTTGTCGCCCATCCAGCAGACCGGCGCATGCTCCGGCCGTGCATGGAAGCGGCCCTTGCGGTCGTAGGACTCGTCCCAGGCCCGCACCATCGTGACGAACTCGTCGTCGCCGCGCTTGCACTGCCCGTACTGCAGGTAGTCGCGGTAGTACGCCTCCGAGTACTCCTGGTGCGGCACCGGCCCGATCGCGGTCTGAACGGGGTCGGAGTCCACGTAGGAGTCGCCGAAGTCCAGCTTCCAGCCCGAGATCCCGGCCTCCAGCACAAAGTCCTGCTGGGCGTGCCACCACTGCACGGCGTCCTCATTGAAGAAGTCGAGACCGCCGCCAAAGCCCTTCCACCAGTAGTACTCCTTGCCCTCGTCGATGAGGTACCCCTTCTCGATCGCCTCAGCGTGGTTGGGGGACGGCCCCGGGTACTCGTATCCGCCGACCTCGGTGTCGATCGAGACCGAGTTGACCATCTGCGTTATCCAGAGGATGACCCGAATGTCGTCCGCGTTCAGCTCAGCGACGAGGCCCTCAAAGCCCGGGTAGCCGTCGGGGTGCGGAACAAAGGTGTTGTAGTGCGTCTCCCATGGGCTATCGAGCACGATGGCGCCCACCGGGATGTCGCGCTCGCGAAAGCCGGCCACGAAGGCGCGTGTGTCGTCCGCGTTGGAGATATCTTTGGAGATCCAGGGCTCAAACGCCCAGCGCGGCGTGTGCAGTCGAGGCGGGCCCTCGCACGCCGAGCCGGTCGGCGTCACCGCGGTGTCGGCCTCGTCATTCGAGTCCTGGGCGACCGCTACATCCTCGGCAGGCGGCGGCGCTGCCTCGTCCTCACCACATGCCATGATCAACATGCCGCAAACCAGGGCGACGACGGCCCGCGCGCAACGAACGCTCATCGCTTGTCACCACCGGATGTCAACGTGCCGAACCATTTGGTGCCTCGCACCAGGTCGAAGTCCTTGTCCTTGCGGGCGTGCGCCTTCACTTTCGGGCCGTGCCGACGGATCGCCAGCGACAAAGCCGTGCGCGTCTCCGAATCGTTGAGCCGCGCCAGAGCGCACGCCAGGTTGTAGATCGGGTGCCGCCGCGATGGGTCGGCGAACGTCGCCTTTCTGAAGTACGTCACCGCCCGCGCAAACTCCTTGCGCTTGTGGTGGACCATGCCCGCGGTGTTGTAGGCCGCCGAAGCCAGACGCGCACTGGAGACCACGTGGGTGTGCATGGCGCCGGCCGGGATGCCCCAGAAGGACGTGCGCACCATCACGCCGAGGGCGGCGCCGTCCGGGGACAGAGACACGTAATCCACACCGATGTGCGCGTATCCCTCCTCGTCCGGCTCGGTCTTCTGCTCCAGCACATACGATGCGGGATATTTGCCCCGCACACGCGCGCCCAGCTGCAAAATCTCGATGGCCTCCGCCTTGTTGTGCTTCACGCGCCAGACCACGTCCACGTCCACGGCGTACGGCCAGGTGGCTTTGGGGAACAGCCGGTACTTCCGCTTGGCGTGGCGGGCGCGGACCTGCTCGAACTCGCGCCCCGTCTGCTCGGCCATGGCGCGGAAGTACGGCACCTCCTTGCCGGCCGGCGTCATCAGGTCGCAGCTGACGTCGCCGCCGTTGTTGTAGATGAGGCAGTAGCCGAAGTCGCGGCCGTCGCTCGCCCAGCCCTGGAATTGGATATCGAGAAACTCGCTGGCCTCGGGCAGCTTGTCGCGTCCGGCACGGGTCGTGAGCGGCCCGGGCGTCAACGTAGGCGCCGCCTTCAGCGCGGGAGGCGCCGCCAGGGTCGGTGCCGCACTCAGCGCCACCGCGATCACCACGACACTGCCCACAACTGCGCGCATCTCGCCCCTCCGCCGTCCGAAGGGGCGTACCGTAGCACGCAACAGGCCGTGTGGTACGTTGCGCCCGTGGCACCTCCGACCCGGAATTCACCGCCTGGGCGCCTTCACGTCGGCGTGATGGGCGCCGGCTCCATCGGCTGCTTCGTCGGCGCTCGGCTGATGGCGGCGGACGCGGCGGATGTGACCCTGGTGGGACGATCGCGCATGGCCGAGCAGCTTCATACACACGGCATGCACATCCAGGATGTGGGGCGCAGCGCCGCGACGATCTCGCCGGAGCGGATCACCTTTTCCCAGACCCCCGAGTCGCTGCAGACTTGTGACGTGGTGTTGTGCTGCGTCAAAAGTGCACAGACCGCGGAGGTCGGCGAGCAACTGGCCAGGGTTGCGGCATCCGAAGCGCTGGTGGTCAGCCTGCAAAACGGGCTGAGCAACGCCGAGACGCTGGCCGAACGGCTGCCCGACAACCGCGTACTGGCCGCCATCGTGGGCTTCAACGTGGTCTCGCGCGGCGATGGCGTCTTTCATCGCGGCATGAGCGGACCCATCGCCCTGCAGCGCTCCAACGACGTAACCGCGCAGGCCCTGGTCTCCGCGTTTCAAGCGTCCGCGCTGGACGTGTCGCTGCCGACGGACCTCAAGCCGCACCAGTGGACCAAGCTGCTGGTCAACCTCAACAACGCGGTCAGCGCGCTCTCGGGCGCTCCCACGCGTGAGCTGCTGCTGTCGCCCGGCTTTCGGCGCGTGATCGCGGCGGTCATCGCGGAGGCCCTGTCCGTCCTGAAGGCGGCAGGGATCAAACCGGCGGCGCTGAGAGGGATCCCGGTCGGATTGATGCCGCACGTGCTGAGGCTGCCGACACCGCTCGTGCGCCTGGTCACGCGCGCGCAGATGCAGGTCGATCCGCAGGCCCGCTCATCGATGTGGGAGGATCTCAACCGCCGGCGCACCACCGAGGTCGACTTCCTCAACGGCGAGATCGTAAAGCTGGCCGAACGGGTCGGAGTCACGGCGCCGCTGAACCAGCGCATCACCGAGCTTGTCCACGCCGCCGAGCACCAGAACCAGGGCTCCCCCAAGCTGGCTGCCGACGTGTTGTGGACCCGACTCCACGAGCCCGCGTAGGGACCGTACAACATCGAGACGTGAGCGGGGCAGGCGGCGTCTCCTTCCGTTACTGCCGCTCGCCGCCGTGCGCCGCCACCCCAGAGCAGCCGCTCGAACACACACGTGGCACGACCGCTGCAAAAAGCGCCGTCGCAACAAACCAACACAGGAGTTCTTACATGAGTGTGGCAAGAGTAACCGAGATCAGCGCGTCCTCGTCCGAGGGCTTCGATGACGCCGTACGTACGGGCATCGCCCGGGCATCGAAGACGCTCGACAACGTCGTCAGCGCCTGGGTGCAGGATCAGAAAGCGGTGGTGCGCGACGGCAAGGTCGTGGAGTATCGCGTCAACATGAAGGTGTCGTTCATCCTGAACGACTAGTCGCGGGAGATATTAGAGATGAAGTGGGAGCGGGGACATCGCAGCGCCGACGTCGAAGATCGTCGCGGAAAGCCGGCAGGACGAGGCAGGCGCCGCATGGGGCTTGCCGGCACGGTTATCGGCGTGATCGTGATGCTGGCGTTCGGCAAGGATTACCTTGGCGTGACAAAGAGTGCGAACCCCGCGTCCCGCTCCACCTCTACCGAGGGCGCCGCCGAATACAAACCGACAGCGGCTGAAGAGGAGCTCGTCTCGTTTGTCTCGTTTGTCTTTGACGACGCACAGAAGACCTGGGCGCGGGTGTTGCCGACGGCGGGTACCCAGTATCGAAAAGCCAAGATGGTCATCTTCACCGACCGGGTCGAGTCCGCCTGCGGCATGCAGTCGTCCGCCGTCGGGCCGTTCTACTGCCCGGCGGACGACAAGGTGTACATCGATCTGGGCTTCTACCAGACGCTGAAAGACCGGCTGGGCGCGGGTGGCGACTTCGCCCAGGCGTACGTCATCGCGCATGAGATCGGGCATCACGTGCAAAACATCATCGGCGTCAACCGGCGCGCGGCGCAGGGCAGCGCGGCGGATCCGTCACGCAAGAACGAGCTGTCGGTGCGCCAGGAGCTGCAAGCCGACTGCTTTGCGGGCATCTGGGCGCACGGCACCGCGCAGCGCGACCTGCTGGAGGCGGGCGATATCGAAGAGGGCATGAACGCCGCCCGCGCCATCGGCGACGACACCCTGCAAAAGGGCGCTGGACGCGCGGTGCAACCCGAGAGCTGGACGCACGGCTCCTCGGCGCAGCGCATGAGGTGGTTCCGCCGCGGACTGAAGCACGGCACCGTGGCCGCCTGCGATACTTTCTCCGCCACAGATCTTTGAGCGATCCGACGCGTTTGTAATCGCCGACGTCACAAACCCGGAGGCGATTTGAGAGCTCTCACCGTTGCACTGTCCCTGGCCTACGCCGTCTCGGCGCTGGCGACACCCCCCAATATCCCCGACGTGCGCAAGTCCGTCGTGGAGTCCCCGATCAAGGACGCGCTGCAGCCTCCCGCGATCCCGGCACCACCCACCCTCAAGAAGCTGGACCCCGAGAAGGTGGCGCCGGGCAAGGTGACCTGGCACCCGGACATCGCGACGGCCAACTCTGCCGCCGAGAAGAGCGGCAAGCCGGTCCTGTTGTTTCAGCTGCTGGGCGATCTCGACCAGCGCTTCTCGTGAACCAACGCCAGAATCGCGCGGTCCGCGCTGTTTCACGACAAGACCATCGCCGACACCATCAACGCTGACTTCGAGCCCGTCTGGGAGAAGGTCCGGGAGGTTCCACGCGCCGAGATCGACTTCGGCAACGGGCGCAAGCTCACGCGCACTCTGAACGGCAACGTGGCCACATATTTCCTGTCCGACGGCGGCGTCTATGACGTGGTGCCCGGCATCGTCTCGCCGACGGAGTACCGGCGCCGCCTCAGTCGTGCGACCGCGCATCACAAGAAGCTGGCCTCGACCGTGCCTGCGGACCGTGCGCAGGTCGTCGCGCACTATCACCGCGAGATGGGCGCCCTGCTGGCCGGTGGCGACGCCGCTGTGCTGGCGCAGGGTCGCAAATACGGGCCCGGTCCCGACATGCGCAAATTCATCGTTGAGGGCCCCATCAAGAAGGCCTTTGGAACCCGCCCAATCGAGCGCCAGGTCGGGTACATGCTGATCGACCGGGCCGCGCCGGGCGCCAAAGAAGCGCCTCATGAGCTGGACGCGGAGACCGCATACAACGCCAAGCACCGCACACCCAAAGTCCACGCGCTGCTGGCCGCCGAGCCGCTGGCGCCGCCCCAGGCTCTGACCAAGGTGGTCTACAAGACCATTCTGGACGTCGATCTGGACGACCCGTACCTGGGCCTGGCCCCCTACGTGGTGGGCGGCGAACCGGGCCGGAATTAGCGCCCGCTACACGGCCGTGGTACACCCGGCTCGTGGAAAAGACAGCCTCCCTAGAGCGTACATTTACCCAGGATGACGTCGAGGCTTTCGCCCGACTGAGCGGCGACGTCAACCCGATTCACCTCGACGCTGAGTATGCCGCTGACAGCCAGTTCGGCCGGCGCCTGGTGCACGGCATGCTCGTGTCCGGCCTCTTCAGCACGCTGTTCGGCACCCAGGTGCCCGGGCCCGGCGCCATTTACATGGGCCAGAGCTTACGGTTCAAGGCGCCGGTGTTTCCGGGCGATAAGATCACTGCGACCGTCGAGCTCACGCATATGCGCGAAGACAAGCCGATCGCAACGTATTCGACCGTGGCGGTAAACCAGGATGGCAAGGTCGTCATCACCGGTGAAGCCACATTGTTTATCCCGGAGAATCGATGAGCGCAGACGGCGTAGATCCCTCACAATTCAAGCTTCCAGCCGACATCGCCAAAGCCGTTGAAGGCAAGCGCGTCTTCATCACGGGCGCCGGCAAGAATCAGGGGCTGGGCCAGGCGTTCGCCCTGGCTGCGGGCGTCAGCGGCGCCGCCTCGGTCGGGGTCCACTTCTTCTCCAGCTACAAAGAGGGCATGGACACGGTCCAGATGATCGAGGATGCAGGCGGCAACGCCTTTCCCGTTCAGGCGGACGTGACCAACACCAGCGACGTGTGGAGCATCCGCCGCTACACGGTGGAGAAGATGGGCGGGCTGCCCCCCAACGTGCTGATCTGCAACTCGGGCCTCTCGGAGCGCGGCTACATTCTGGGCCGGGCGCCGCGCGAGGTGGAGGGCGAGTCGGCGGCGCTGCGGCGGTCCCGAACGCGGCAGGCGTTTGTGCGAAACCTGCACGAGAGCAAGATGGTCATCGAGACCAAGATGATCGGCTTTTTGAACATGACGCATCTGTGGGCCGGTGAGGCCCTGCACTTCAAAGAGCCGCTGACGATCATCTACATCTCGTCGCGCCAGGCCGTGGATCCGGGCGCAGGCGTGCCGGGCTACGTGCTGGCCAACTTCGGCGTGCTGTCGCTGCCGCGGGTGCTGCACACGAACATGGGCCGCCGCGCGGAGTTGGTGAAGGCCTTCAGCGTGGCCTACCCGTTCGTGCACACCGGCATGACCGACGCGCTGGTCGGCAACGAGAAGGTCTACGGCCGCTGGCAGCCGCGCATGCTGGAGGGCCACGAGGCCGCGTCCGCGCTGTACGGGCTGCTGGCACGCGACGCCGATGAGCTGGACAACAAGGTCTGGCAGCTGGATGTCGCCGCCGGCGAGGGCTCGGACGTCGACCTCAGCTGGTCCGAAGCCGCCGTGAACAATATCTTCGAAAGATAATACTTCTAGCTACTTATAAAATAGTTCAACGAGCAGCCCGCCTCTTCTGAAGGGACCCACGAGTCAGCGTCGGGGCTCATCAAATGGGGGGCTCGGGTGCAGTGGCATCGGGCCGGACGTGGCGAGGCCGCGGTCAGATCGGTCGAAGGCGCCGCAGCCCATAGTGGCGCTACGGGCAAGGTGCCTGAGTGCGAGCTGGCCCGGGGTCGTCGCGACCGGCCAATGCCACTGCGCCCGAGCCCCCCTCCAGAGACTTTGATGGAAAGGAGGATGCAGATGCATCAGGTGGACAAGTATGCCCGGGCCGTGATGGCCGCTCTCGTTGTTTCGATCGCCCTCGTGGGCTCTGCCTGCGGCGCGATCGCGTACCCAGTGCCCTTAGATGAGGAGGGCGTCGACAATCCCGTTGTCGATGAGCCTCTTCCCCAGCTGCCGCCTTTTGAAGAGCCGGCGCCCGCGGACGACCCCGCATTTGACCCGACCGAGGGTGATGACCCGATTCAGGAGCCGAACAATGACGATGATGATCCCAACTCCGAGCCTGTAGACAACGACGACCCGAATGGAACCGAGCCGATCGGCGATGAGCCGGCGGACGATGACCCCGTGCTGGAAGACGATCCGGCAGGTGACGACCCGGCGGACGACCCCGCAGAGGACCCGGCGGACGACCCGGCGGACGACCCGGCCGAGGACGATCCGATCGATGATGTGCCCGCGGACGATGACCCCGTGGACGAGGATCCAGCGGACGATCCGGCGGACGATGACGGGACGGGCGACGATCCGGGTGGGTTGGACCCGGTCGACGCGGAGCCCATCGATGATGACTCGGGCGACGACGGCTCCGGTGATGACGGCTCCGGTGACGACGGGGGCAGCGATCCCGGGCTGGACCCCGTGGACGAGACTCCCGGCGACTTCGAGCCCATCGACGAGAAAGAGGTCTGCTGCCAGTTCAAGTCCGGCTACGAGATGACGCCCGCGTCAGAGTGCCCGGATGGCTGGTCCGCCCCGCTGTTCAAGTGCCAGGTCTCGCTGCCCAGCCTGCCCGGCGGCAGCAAATAATCCGCCTCAGGGCACGTAGCGTCCCAGGACGTTGAGACCCAGCCCTTCCCTATCCGCCATATCCTCATTGGCGAACTTCACCGCGTACTCCGGACGGTCGCGCAGCTGCGGCGACGCATCGGGCAGCCACAGCGAGATGCGACGCGGCCCGACCGGCAGCGGCACCTCAAACTCAAAGTTGATCTTCTTGCCGCCTTCCCAGCGGCGCGGGTCCACGTTCAGCTGGACCTCGAAGCGGTTGGGCCCGTTGTCCAGTACGACGTACACCGGGCGGCGGTTGTACATGGCCGCGTACCCGCGGTTCTTGATCGCCACCCACACGTACAGCTTGTCACCGCGCTTCGACCAGTGGGCGCGCTGCACCACAAAGCGATAGCCGAGCCGGCGCGACATCTTGTCGAAGCAGCCCATCTTGCGCCATTTGGCCACCACGTCGGCGTGATAGCCCTCGTTCAGGAAGCTGAAGTGCCGCTTCTCCAGCTCTGACATGACCGTGCGGCAGCTCATGGCGTCCGCCGTCGGGCTGCAGGCCTCGCCGCCGACGGGCGTAAAGCGACCCTCGTTGGAGAGGTACTGCTTGTCCTTCTTGATCGGCCACTCGTAAGTGCCGAGATCGCTGGCGTCACCCAGGAAGCCGTCGTTGTGAAAGCCGATGCGGGCAGCGTGGCTGCCGTCAAACGCGGTGGCCTCGGTCAGCTGGCCGGGACCGACATACGCCCGCTTGTACCGCGGCGCCCGCACCTGGACCATGCGATCGCGCCCCACAGCGTCCAGCAGCGCCTCCAGAATCGCGTTGCGAGACGGCTCCGCGTCCAGCCCGTTGGTCGACGAATGCCACTCTCCCCAGGCGCCGATGAAGCCCGCCTGGACGCACGCGATCACGTCCGACCCGCCGCTGAAGACCGGCTTCAGCTGGTCGATGTGCTGCAGCACCCGCTCCAAGCTGGCGTCCCTGCCCACGGCGTCGTCGTTGTACTGAAAGCGAACAATGGCCTTGATACCGGCGCGCCGCACCGCCGAGAAGCCCTCCGCCAGCTCGACAAGCTTGCTGTCATCCAGCGGCCGCTCGTCATACTGGTCCAGGCGCACAGAGACGTACCCGAGCGTCAACCCCGCACGGGTGACCGCCTCGGGCTCCCACAACGGCATCCATTTGAAGAAGCCGCGCTCCGGGTTGGGGAGATCGTCGCTGCTAGCGCGATACACCGATATGCTCCAAGACGCTCATTGACGCCGATTCTACGAGATAATCGGCAAACCCCCGTATTTGTCGCCCACTAATTGCACTCAACGCGTGAATCGACCCTTCACTGATCAGGCGGGAGGGGAGGCGTTCCAGGTGCCCTCGCCGTGCGCTTCACCCTTGAACTCCAGGTTGCTGCCGATGGCGTCACCGCTCCACACGCCCGTGAAAGTGCCGTCGGGCTGCAAGGAGCCGTCCCACTCGCCGGCGAAGTAGACCTCTACGGTCCCGTAGATCGTGACGACGCCGTCGATGATCTGCGCTGTCAACGCCTTGGTCTTGGGGCTGTAGAAACCGGAGAGCTTCAGCGTAAACGGGTAGTCGTTTGCCGCGCCTACCATCTCACCGCTCACGAGCAGCTTGGAGTCGATGCAGGTGATTTCGAAGGTGACGTCTCCGCTCACCGTGAACTGCCCCTTCCCGTCCGGCGTCAGCATGCCTTGCGACACGATTTCTCCGATCATGGCGCCCGCCCACTCGTCACTGATGCCGAGCTCTTCGCAGTCACTGAAGAAGGAGTCGGGAACTGCGGAGTCCGGTATGGAAGCGGAGTCCGGCACGGTGGGCGCGCTGTCCGGCGTGACGACTCCGCCGGCGTCACCGGCGAGGCTGCCGGCGTCCGACTGGTTGCTGTCGCTCGGGGTGACTGTGGCGTCCTCTATCGGGCGGTCCGTGTCCGAGCCCGAGCCGAGGTTCGGGGAGCCGCGACGGGAGGATGTCGGGGTGCATGCGCTCACAAGCGCGACTACTACGAGCGTGACCGAAACGTCCCAGACGCGACGGCGGCGTGACACGACCATATCTACTGGGACCACGACAGCGTCGAAACCGGCAAGAGAGCTACGTCAGGGTTGAAGCCGTTACCCCCGATTGCACCTTTACGGGTCCACGGCGGGCGCGCAGAGTCTTCTTGATGTCCAGCGACGCGTCCCGCAAGCCCAAGCTGATACAGGCCCTGGTCGTCACCGTCGTCGCGGCGGCGAGTGTCTGCTGTACCCGTGCGCCGGTCAGACAGTCGAGCGAGGCGACGACACCGGAGCCCGACACCGCCGTCAGCACGCCGTCGCCCGACGCCACCGCCAGGTCGGCGCCGGACGTCGTCAGCCCGCCACCGGATACCGGACCGGCCTACACGCTGCCGGCCCAGGACTGCACGGAGGGGGCCTTGTTGGCGTGTGAGAACGGGCGCGGACCCGGCGGGCTGGGAGACGCCGTGTGGCGGTGTGAGAACGGCGAGCCCAAGCTGACGACGTGCTGGGAGTACTGTCGCACCGAGGAAGAGTTGCCCCGCACCAACGGGTGTGCCGCGGACGAAGCGAGCGTCTCCTGCCAGTGCGCCGACGCGCAGGCCTCGGGCCACTGCAGCGGCTCGGACACGATCAAGTATTGCTCGGCGCCCAACTGGTGCACCCAGACCAAGTGCGAGGACGTGTGCATCAAGGACGGGTACTCCGCCGTCGGTTGCGGGCTGTATTGGAGTAATCCGGAGACCGGCTATCGCCAGGAGGGCTGTCTTTGCAGCTGCGCAGAGGTGGGCGCCCGCCGATGCAACGCCGGCGGCGGCGCCTGCCAGACGGCGCCCCTGTGTCCCGACATGGCGGTCTGCCACGACGCCGGACTCTGGGTCGGAGTCAACGGCTACCAGTGGTGTGGGGCACACGGCACCCAGCCCGACATGGATGATCCGTTCTGCTACCAGGACCTCGGTGAGTTCTTGTGCGTGCCCCCGTCGGGGTGCGACGCAGGAGCCGCCTACTGCCTCTCCGACAGCGAACGGCTGACGTGCGATGGGCAGCAATGGGAGGTCTCCTATTGTGCGCAGGTGTGCAAGGCGCAGGGCTTTGACACCACGCTCGGCTGCGCGGACGGTCAGTGCGAGTGCTGGAACGACCCCTGCGCCGACCCGCCCCAGACGCCCTGGAAGTGCGGCGGCGGCGAGATGTGGCGGTGTGTGTCCGGCACGCTCGTCACCGAGAGCTGCACCAGCTACTGCTCGGAGCTGGGCAAGGTCCACAACGACCTGTGTGTCTACACAGGCGATAACCGGATCTGCGGGTGCGTCTCCAAGGCCAAGGCCAGCTGCTCAACGGGGTACTGGAGCGACGGCGGCGTCAGCTGCAACACCTACTGGAACGGCACGCAATGCTGTGAGAGCTGCGTCATGTTCGGGACCGTGCACAACACGTGCGACTGAACGGGCCCCTCTGGTGCACACCTTGTCCTTAACTTGCGGGCAACAACGGTCGAAATCCTCTTTGAATGAGGAGTCTTCGATTGAACAAGTCAGCCATCTGCGTCCTGAGCCTGGCAGTGCTCTCGAGCACCTGCTCGTCATCTAACTCCACGTCTTTTCAGGCGAACAAGCTGCGATGCCCGGGCGGCCAGGACGTCGATGTCGACGGCGTCTGTCAACACAAGGACAACTGTCCTGAGACCGCAAACCGCGCCCAGAGCGACGCGGACGGCGACGGCATCGGCGACGCGTGCGACGCGTGCATTGTCGAAAAGCAGAACAAATGCGCCACCAAGATCACGTTCTGGTACCGCTTTGAGGAGCCATACACCCCCCACAGAGTACCGCTCTGTGGGGGGTTCTTTTTTTCCGGATCCTCCGTTCACTCGACGCCAGTTCCTCGTTGGTTCTTCTTCACGGTCCGGATTGTCCC
>CAZJHX010000182.1:0-19816 GCA_964545715.1 uncultured Myxococcales bacterium | reverse complement strand
GGTCAGCCACCGCCCCGGCCCGGCCAGCGGGGCCAAACCGTGCGCGGGCGCCGCCGCCAGACCCGGGCGCACGTCGACGGCGGCCTCACCGTACCAGGGGCGCTGCTCACTCATGTGGTCACCCCCGTCACAGCGCACACCCATAGTGGTGCAGCGGCTGATTTCCGGCGCCCACCGGATCCTCGGCGACGGTCCAAAAGCCCGTCCCTGACGCATCGTAGCCCACCGCCTCACCCTGCGGCTCGTCAAAGGGCCCCAGCGCGACCGCAGTCGGCGTTACGTCCGACAGCGCGGTCAAGTCCGACGGATCAGCACCGTCGGGCAGCGGGTACTCCCAAGTCCCGGTGTAGGCGCGCACGATCAGGCGGCGGCCTTCAGGGTGCAGATCGGCGCCGGTCACCATCCGGCCCAAAGGAATCGGAACGCCGGGGGCCGCCATCGTCGCCAGCTCCACCAGCGTGATCGGGTCGTTACCGCCCTCCAGCACATCCGCGCTGCCGAAGACCCGCGCGGACGCCGCGTCGACCTTCTCGATCACGAAAAAGCGGTCGCCGGACGGTGAGATCATCAGCGCCTCTGCGTCCACGGGCTCCTCGGGGTAGCTGTACCGCAGCCGGGTGATCGCGTCGGCCGTCACGGCGTCATCTGCCGCCGGCAGCACCGGCTCGGCCAGCACGTACACGTCCAACACGGTGCGACCCTTGCCGTTGTTGCCGATATCCCCGACCCACAAGCATGCGTCCGAAGCCGCGCACGGACCCGATGCGATGTCCTCGAAGTCGACGGCGGTCACGCCGGGCAGCGCCAGGTCGGTCACCAGCGCGCCCTCCGTCGTCAGCGCAAAGACACGGGCGCTGTCACCCGAGTCGTTGTGCAGCCAAAGCACGTCGTCGTCCAAGCGCGACACGGCCACGCCTGAGGCCTCCGCCAGGTACGCGCCCTCGATGTTGCCGGTGGTGACGGGCGGGTCGTACGCGCCACCACACCCGCTGTCGAGGGGGCCCGGTGGCGACACGTCGGGGGGCGGCGCAACATCCGGGGTCTCGGGGCCCGCGTCCTCTACATCCACTGGGAGTGGACCGGCGTCGGGCGGTCCCAGGTCCGGCGAGGCGGGCACGTCGACCACCACGACATCCTCCTCGGGCGCAGCGATGTCCGGCGGCGCGGCGGGCCCGAGGTCCTCGGACGCCACCTCGGACGGCGAATCAGACGGAGCGGCGTCAGTCGGCCCATCCAGACCCTCCGACGTCCCACATCCTGCCAGCAGCAGCCCCGTCAGCAGCATCACCGAGATCCGACGTGCGATTATCACGCGACAGACCGTAGCACGCCGACGCCTCCGTACATCTGATCGGCATCCGTTGCCGAACGCCGCCCGACGCGATCTAATGCCGGCCATGCGATGCACACACTTGATTATTCTCGCCTGCCTGATGCCCGGGCTGGCCTGGGCGCAGTCCGTGCGAGTCGACAAGGACCAGCTGATCATCACGCCGGCCACCGGCGAGCCGACCACGCTGGCGCTGGGTTGCACGGCGCTGGGCCACGTGGTTCACGATAAGCGCGTCCTGGTGGCGTGTGATCCGCGGGGAGTCGTCGTCGTCGATATCTCGGGCGCGGCGCCCAAGGTCCTGCTCCGAGCCGCGATCAGCGTCCCAACGCCGGCCACGCCGCCCGCCCCGGACCCACCGGATGAGCCTGCTGAGCCGGAGCGCCCGCAGCCGCCCCCGCTGCTGGAGATCGTGGAGCGCAGCACCGGCAAGGTGGTCGTCGACGCCGGCGCGGAGGACGGCATCGAGGAGGGCCGCCACATGGCGATCGTGGTGGCGGAATCCGAGAACCTGGGCGGCGGACAGAAGGCCACGCGATGGCGCGTGGTGGCGGTCGGCAAGGTCACGGCGGTCGGCGACAGTCGCTCCCAGGTAACGCTGGGCCTCAACGAGCGCGTGCCGCCCAAAGCCAAGGCGCGGCTCACCGACGCCAAGCTGACGGCCAGCCGGGTCCGACCACCGCGCCTGGGTCGCATCTGGGATGTGAAGTTCAACGTGCGGCCCTTCCTGGCGCTGGGCACGCTTGGCGTCGGGACGATCAACGACCTGACGATCGCCTATCGCATGGACGCGCCGGTCTCGATTCAGGCGCTGTTCGAGCCCGCCGGCTTCGGCTTCTCCGACGCGGGCAACGTCATCGCGATGGCGGGCAACATCGTCGGCGCCTACGACTCGCGCTACTTCGAGATCGGGCTGGGGCTCGGCTGGTCGGCCGTCAACTCGGACATCGAGAGCCAGTTCGGCGCCCGGGCCCAAAGCGACGGCGGCATCGAGCCGAAGTTCGACAAAGTGCGCAGCGGCCTGTCACTGGCCCAGGTCGCGCGACTCGGCGCGCTCGATGGGCTGCATCTGAGCCTGCACAACAGCTTTCTGCTCTTCGACGACCAGTTCAACTATGGCGGCACCCACGTGTCGTTTCAGATCCCGCTGTCAACCCGGCTGTGGATGCTGGTGCGCGGCGGTGGCGGTCGCTCCGGATCGGCTTACGGCGAGCTGGGCCTGCGCGTGCTGCTGACGGGCAACGGCGACAAGGGCTCGATCTTCCTGACCCCCGGGGTGGGCGGCGGCTACCTATTCGGCCAAAAAGAGGAGGACTGCGAGGTCTTTGACTCTTCCACGGGCGGCATGGTCCCCGGCAAATGCACCGAAGACATCGACTATGCGGGACCCATGGTGGGTATCGGCGTGGAGTGGCGGCTGTGATCCACGGGCGGTAGACTTCACGCCATGTCATTGCCGAGCCGTGTGAAGGTCGTCGAGGTGGGGCCGCGCGACGGCCTGCAAAATGAGCCGGGCGTTGTGCCGACCAATGTGAAGGTCGCGTTTGTCGACCAGCTGTCGGCCGCCGGGCTGCCGCACATCGAGGTCTCCAGCTTTGTGTCACCGCGCTGGGTTCCGCAGCTTGCCGATGCCGACGCCGTGTACCACGCCGTGAAGAAGGGCGAGGGGCAGATCTACTCCGCGCTGGTGCCCAACAACTTCGGCATGGAGCGCGCCATCGCCGCCGGCGTCCACCACGTGACCATCTTCACGGCCGCCAGCGAGACCTTCAACCAGCACAACATCAACGCGTCGATCAGCGAGAGCCTGCAGCGCTTCGAGCCGGTGTGCAGCGCCGCAGAGGAGCACGGCATCGGAGTGCGCGCCTACGTCTCGACCAGCTTTGGCTGCCCGTACGCCGGGCGCGTGCGGCCCGCGGACGTGGCGGATGTCGCGCGGCGCCTCTTTGAGTTGGGCGTCGGTGAGATCTCCCTGGGCGACACCCACGGCGCAGCCTACCCCCATCGGGTGCCGGCCGTCATCGAGGCGGTGACGGCGCATGTGCCGCTGGATCGGCTGGCGGTCCACTTTCACGACACCCATGGCCGCGCGCTGGCCAACGTCTACTCCGCGCTCACCTGTGGGGTCGCCATCGTCGATGCCAGCGCCGGCGGGCTGGGCGGATGCCCGTATTCGCCGGGAGCGACCGGAAACCTCGCGACCGAGGATCTGCTTGCGATGCTGCACGGGATGGACATCGAGACCGGCGTCGACCTGGCGGCGGTGGTCGACGCGTCTGTGTTCATGGAGGAGTTCCTCGGACGCAACCTGCCGTCCAGGCACCTACGGGCCGCGCTGGCAGCCCGACGGTAGACAAAGCGATGCGCACCCTGCCGATTCTGGCGCTGACCCTCGCTCTGCACGGCTGTGGGCAGACGCTGGCGGACAGCCACGCGACCATCCGATTGCTGGAAGACCGGCGCACCGGCGCGGACGTGGTCGCAGGCTACCTGAGCCACGATGATCCGGGCGTGCGGGCGGCCGCAGCGCTGGGTCTCGGGCGCATCGAGGATTCGGCCTCGCAGACGGCGCTGACCGCCGCGCTGACGGATCCGGCTTTCAAAGTGCGCGTGCACGCGGCTTTCGCCCTGGGCCAGCTCGGCGATGCGCAGGCCGAAGCGCGACTGCTGGTCCGGCTGTCGGAAGAGCCGCACCCGATCGTTCGAATGGAGCTGTGGCGCGCGCTCGGCCGGATCGGCCTCAACGCGACGGTCGCGGTGGCTCAACGGACCACCGGCATGGAGCGCCCGCTGGCGGTGACCACGGCGGGCCTGGCGCTGCGGCGGATGAAGCAGTCCGCGGGCAACGTGCCCTGGTTGGTGGAGGCCCTGAGGGCGAACAGTCCCGAGGTGCGGGCGGCCACGCTGTACGCGTTTCATCGGTCGCCGCCGGGGCCCCTGCCGCCGACGGCGCGGGTGGCCGCGGCGCTTGGATTGAGCAGCAGCAACGGCGCCGAGCGGGAGACCTCGGTGCGCGTCCTGGCGCGCGGGGCTGACGGCGCGGTGGACGCGGTGGCGGCTGCGCTGACCGGCCCACAGCTCTCCGCTCAGCAGCGCACGTTGCTGGTGAAGGGGCTGGCCAAGACCGACGGGGAGCCGGCGACCAAGGCCCTGCTGGCGACCTTTTACGCAACGGCGCGACGGCTGACCGAGTCCTCCCTGGTTCACCCGGACTTCCACGTGTTGCTGGCAGCAGCGCACGGGCTGACCGGGCGAAAGGCGACCGTGGACGGAACCGCGATCCACGCGCCGAAGGCGTCGACGCCACCCCAACAGCGCCGTCACGACATGCTTCGCTGCTCGCTGGAGCCAACCACGTGCCCAATCTACGTGCGGGCCGGACAGACCGATGTGCTGGACGACCTGCGCGCCTGGGCGAGACACGAGTCGGCGCGGGTGCGCATGGCCGCGATCGAGCGATTGGCGGCGCTGAAGCAGGACGTCAGCGGCGCGGTCTCGGATCCCGATCTCCCGGTCGCGGCAACGGCGGCGGCGCACGTGACGAGCCCGGAGGCGGGTCCGGCGCTGCTGGCCACCTGGAAGCGGGCGCTGGGGCAGGCCGACTACGAGGTCGCGCAGGACATCCTGCGTGCGCTGATGCGCGTCAAAGCGACGGACGCGGCCACCGCCTACCGGCAGGCGACCCGAACGGGCAACCTGGCGCTGGCGCGATTGGGTCGCAAGGCGCTGGATGGCGCGTCGGCGAGCCGCGTGTCGATCCCGCGGCCTCCGATGCCGGCGCTGACGGACGACACGCTGGCCCCGTTTCGCCCCCGAGCGCGGCCTGCGACGGCGTTGGTCAAGACCGAGATCGGCGAGATCGAGCTGCGCCTGCACACCGGCCTGGCGCCTGGGACGGTGGACAGCTTTGTGACGCTGGCGCGGCGAGGCTTCTACAACGGGCTGGCGTTCCATCGCGTGGTCGCGGACTTTGTCGTACAAGGCGGCGATCCGCGCGGGGACGGCTGGGGCGGACCGGGCTACACGCTGCGCTGCGAGAACAATCCGCGGCCGTATGTGACCGGCACGGTGGGCATGGCGCTGGCAGGAAAAGACACCGGCGGGTCGCAGTGGTTCATCACTCACTCGGCTCAGCCGCACCTGCTTGGGACGTACACCGTGTTCGCTCAGGTTGCGCGCGGGCAGGAGATAGTGGACACCTTGGTGCCGTCAGACCGTATCCTGTCGATCGAGGTTGCTCCATGAAGGCGCGTACAACACCCAACCTGGAGACGGTCCAGGCCCACTGCCCACCGGCACAGAGCGCCTGGTTGACGCGCTCATATGCCGCGCTGCGAGCGCCCCTGGATCGGAGCCGCTTTGTCGCTGCATATGCGGGCGCCGGCCGCCGGATGGGGCGGACCGAGATCGACGGCCGGGCCCTGGACGACCTGACACGAATCACGCTGCTCACGCGCGCGTGCGCGGTTGCTGAGAGCGCTGAGCACCTCGAGCTGGTAGACGACATCTTCTTGCGGGGGGACAATCGCGAGCGTGGCGCCCTGCTGCGTGCGCTGTCGTTTTTGCCGGGGCCCGAGCGCTTCAGGGCGGTTGCCGTGGAGGCGTGTCGAACCAACGTGCTGAGCGTGTTTGAGGCGCTGGCCTGCGAGAACTCGTATCCGGCGGACCATTTCACCGATCCCCAGTTCAACCAGATGGTGCTCAAAGCGCTGTTCATGGGCGTGGCGGTGGCGCGCATCGACGGACTGCGACGCCGGCAAAACGACGAGCTGATACGCATGGCCAAAGGCTACGCCAGCGAGCGTACGGCGGCCGGCCGCGTGGTCCCAGACGATATCGGACTCATCATCGAGAAGGCATGACATGAAGATTCTGGACCCGCACATTCACATGACGTCGCGCACGACGGATGACTACGCCGCGATGGCGGCGGCCGGAATCGCGGCGGTCATCGAGCCCGCTTTCTGGCTGGGCCAGCCGCGCACGCACGTGGGCAGCTTCGAGGACTACTTTCTGTCGCTGGTCGGCTGGGAGCGCTTTCGAGCCAGCCAGTTCGGCATCGCGCACTTCTGCACGATGGCGCTGAACCCCAAGGAGGCCAACAACCCAACGCTGGCCAAGGGCGTGCTGGAGCTGCTGCCACGGTACCTGGAGAAGGACGGCGTCGTGGCCGTTGGGGAGATCGGCTACGACGACCAGACCGCGGCCGAGGAGGCGGTGTTCAGCGCACAGCTGGAGCTGGCCATCGCCTATGAGCTGCCCGTGCTGGTCCACACGCCGCACCGCGACAAGGTACGCGGCACCGAGCGATCGCTGGCGCTGGTGAAGGAGTCGGGGATCGCGGAGCACCTGGTCCTGATCGATCACAACACGGAAGAGACGCTGCCCATGGTGCTGGATACCGGGTGCTGGGCCGGCCACTCGCTGTATCCGGACACCAAGATGGACGAGCACCGCATGGTGAAGCTGGCGCAGCAATACGGACACGAGCGCATCATCATCAACAGCGCCGCGGACTGGGGGGTCAGCGACCCGCTCAAGGTGCCAAAGACGGTGGCCGCCATGCTGGAGGCGGGCATCGCAACCGCGGACGTGCAGGCGATCGTGTGGGACAACCCGGTGGCGTTCTTCGGGCAGAGCGGGCGGCTGAACCTGGACCCGATCGCCATCGATCAGCGGGAGCTGTGGGAGGGCAACTCGGTGCTCCGCGGACAAGCTCCGGTGGTGGAGTAGACGCTTGGCGCGACGCTCCTGCCTGGTGGTCCTGACGCTGCTGCTCCTGGCGGCGGGGGACGTGCGGGCGGCACCGCCAGATGCCCGAAAAGTGGAGCTGGCCGAGCAGCTTCACAAGCGGGCCCTGGCAGCCGCGCGCGACGGTGAGTTCGCCAGGGCCGCAGGCCTGTGGGAGGAGGCCGAGGCGCTGTACGGCAGCTGGAAATACGCCTTCAATCGGGCGTCTGTGCTGACGGTGCAGAAGAACTGGATGGCCGCGTGGAAAGCGCTTGAGCGCTCGGACGATTACGGCGTGCCCGAGGCGCATCGCCCAAAGATCCAGGGCGTGCGCATGACAGTGGAGAGCGCACTGCTGAAAACCTATGCACGCCTGCAGGTCTCTGTCAGTCCCAGCGGCGCGACGGTGAAGCGTGGTGGCGTTGTGTGGAAGCCCCCGCTGGAGGTGTGGACCACGGACGAGGAGAGCGTGCTCGAGGTGAGCGCGGACGGGTATGAGACGGTGACCCAGACGGTCAGCCACCCGATCGGCTTTCGGCATCGCGAGACCATCGGGCTGGCCGGGCTGGTCGAGGCGCCCAATCGTGGCTTTGGCGCGTGGAAGTGGGTGTCGCTTGGTGTAGGCGCAGCGGCGGCGACGGCCGGGATCGGCTTTCTGGCGTGGTCGGAGGCGCTGGTGAGCGACGCCGAGGGGCTGGACTGGCAGGCGTCCGACTACAACGCCCGCTACGACGACCTGCAGGCATCACACTCCATGGCGCAGGTCAGCGGCTGGGCGCTGGCGGCGAGCGGTGCGGCGTTGGTGACGGTCGGCGTGGTGCTCGTCGTCCTGGAGGGCTCCGATGGTGAGGGGCGCGTAACGGTGACGCCGACGGTGAGCGGGCGGGGCGCCGGGTTCACGGCGACGGGGCGCTTTTGAGAGCCGGCCTCGCCATCGCCCTGGTCGCGCTGACCGCGTGCTCCAGCTTCCCCGAGCGGGTGATGCCGGAGGTGGGGCCGACCGAGACGACGGACATGACAGGCGACGTGGCCGACGTGGTCGTCGAGGATACCGGCCCGTCGGACGCGGACACGGGCGGCGATACGACAGGGCTGGACGTGCCGGACGAGGGAACGAGCGACCCGGATATCGACAACATCGAGGACGTACCCGGTGATGAAGTTGCAGTCGATCCGGACGTGGGTGACGTGCTGGAGGACGTCCCGGACAGCGGGCCGCCGCTTTGCGACGACGAGACGATCGTGATCGAGCCGGGGGACTGGGACTCGTCACTGGGCTGGGTCATGTCGGCGGGGGTGTCGCTGCCCGAGAAGCAGACATTCGTCACGCTGACGGGGCACGACGTCTCGCTCAAGCTTCCCGGCGACCTGCCGGACGATGGGTTCAAACTGGCCTTTGCGATGAAGGTCAACGCCGACGTAACGGCGAGCATTCGCATAGATGACGCGTCCGAGGTGGTGATTCGGCGCGACGAGTCGAACAGTCCCTTCAAGGTGTATTTACGCAGCGGCGGCAAGGAGAGCGCGGAGGCCTTTGAGATCACGAGCTCCATCGGGTACGTCATCGATGTGCGCGCCCAGGGCGGCCAGCTGATCCTATCCGTAAAGACGGGGGCCTTCCCGGGCGCGTCAGGAGAGGAGATCGCGCCGGGTACGGTGACGCTGCCGCACGAACCCGGCTACGGCGGGCTGCATTTCCGCGCGACCAGCCCGACCCTGGGCGACTTCTCGTTTGGGGCGATACAGCTGCTGGTGTGCTCGCCGGAGGCCGTCGCGTGCAAGCCGAGTGACTGCACCGCATCCACGCAGTGCCGCGAGCAATACTGCAACCCACTGGACGGGTGTGGCTGGCGACCCGCGCCGGGGGTCCCGTGTGACGACGGCAACGTGTGCACTGCGGACGCGTGTGATGACGCGCTGGGCTGCACGCACGTTGCGACGCCGGCGCCGTGTCCTGGAGGCCAGTGTGTGGGCGAGGTCTGCGTTGCGGGCGCCGGCAACACCGATGGCATCGCGGCGGGCGACACCCACACCTGCGCGGTGCGCGGCAACGGCACGGTCTGGTGTTGGGGCGCGGGTGACAAGTCAAAGCTGGCCCCGGGTTCCAAGACGCCGTCCGCCGTGCCCTTGAAGGTGAAGGGCATCAACGACGTGCTCGCGGTGGACGCCGGGCCGGACCTGGCGTGCGCGCTGCTGACCGGCGGCGAGGTCGCGTGCTGGGGGAACCTGGGCAGCTGGCTGGGCGGCGAGACGAAAGACGCTCCGGTCACGTTTGACCCAAACGCCGAGGGGGCGCTGGCGGTCGGCGACAAGCATGTATGCGCCATGCAGACGGACGGCGATGTCAGCTGCTGGGGCGACAACGCCATGGGCCAGCTGGGCACCGGCGTCGAGGGTGGTGGGGCCAGCGCGCCACCGCCGGGCGAGGCGGTCAAGGACGCCACCTCAATCGCCGCCGGAGCGTCCCACAGCTGCGCGGTCGTGGCGGGCACAGTGCATTGCTGGGGCGACAACGCCGGAAAGCAGCTGGCGGCGGGCAAGGGGGTGTCGAAGTCGGCGATCCCAATCCCGGTCGAGGCGGACAAGGGCAAAGATCTGGCCGGGATGACCAACGTGGTGGCCGCCGGAGACCGCAGCTGCGCGTGGGGACCGGACAAAGCCTGGTGCTGGGGCCAGGGGTTCGGCGGCGACGGCAAGTCCGGCGACCCGCACGACCACGCCCACGAGGTCAAGGTAGGCATGAAGGGCTTCGCCGGCGTGAAGGGCATGGCGGTCGGCGGTGGGGACTCCTGCCTGATCGACAACGTCGGCGCGGTGTGGTGCTGGGGCGGAAACGAGCGCGCGGAGGCCGGGACGACCGCGGGAGTCCCCGTTGTGACACCCAACCCGGTGCCGCTGCCGTTTGCGGCGGTGAATGTGGCGGTGGGCGCCGATCACGCCTGCGCCCACGGCCAGGACGGCGGGGTCTGGTGCTGGGGCAACAACGCTCAGGGAGAGCTGGGCCGAGGGATGACCCATGGCCCGCGGCCGGCGCCCGTCCCGGTGACGACGATCAACATCCCGCGCTGGGTGTCCGCGGGCAACGACATGACCTGCGCTGTGGATGCGGACGGCAAGGTGTGGCAGTGGGGTATGACCTCAGAGTCCGTTCTTTACGGCGCCCCAACCACGGTTCCTGAGGTGCCGGCGTCCATCGCCTGCGCCGCCGGCTATCAGTTCGGCTGCGCGCTGACAACGCTGGGAGAGGTGTACTGCTGGGGCAGCAAAGAGCACGACAAGGTGCTCAGCAAAGACGGCTCGGCCGAGCAGATTAAGGACCTCACGGGCATCGTTCAGATCGCGACCGGCAACCAGCACGTGTGCGCCCGATCGGAGACGGAGGTGCAGTGCTGGGGCGCCGGCCTGGGTCTGGGCGGCCCCGGGGACGATGAAGCGCCGCATGTGGTGCCCGAGTTCGACGGCGTGGCCTGGATCGCGACGGGCGGCGCCCACACCTGCGCGGTCGCCCCCGGTGGGAACGTGCGCTGTGCGGGTGCCGGGGACCTGGGCCAGCTGGGCAACGGCGTAACCGACAGCCAGCCGGTTCCGCTGGAGATCCCCGACCTCGACGCGGCGACGACGGTGGCCGCCGGCAGCGCGACGACGCTGGTGTTGAGCGGCGGCAAGGTGCTTGGCCTGGGCGCAAACACCGCGGGCGAGCTGGGAGACGGCAAGGGTGAGAATCAGCTGACCCCAACCGAAGCGCTGACGCTAAAAACGGCGTGGGGTCTGACCTCGTCGGGCGGGCACGCCTGCGCGATCCAGAGCGGTCTGGCGTTTTGCTGGGGCCAGAACCTGTCCGAGCAGCTGGGCATGGACCCCGACGCCGACGGCCCCGGGCCCACCCCCGTAACCCTCTTGTCAGGCCTGCAGCAAATCTCGGCGGGCGGGGATCACACCTGCGCCATCGCGGGCGACAAGCTCTATTGCTGGGGCGACAACGGCAGCGGGCAGGTCGGCGACGGCACCGCCTTCACCGCGACACCTCAACCCGTCGTCGCTTTCCCCTGACCCGTCTCCCAACAATCGGCCTGTGTAGCGCTCTACTCCTCGTATCAAACAAGGAGGCACCGGGTGCGAACAGGGAGGCAGCTCGTCTGCTTATCGATGATTGTAGCGCTGATAGGGGGTTGCGGGCTGATGCCGCAGCGGCCCGGGCGGGCCGTAGGGGGCACCGCGACCGTTCTGGCCAAGGAGCGTGTGCTGTGGGTGCAGCGCGCCATCCAATTGTATGACGAGAAGGGCAAGCCGTTCATCGTCTACGGACTATTCGCCTGCTATCGGTCCGATAGCCCGGCGCACCCGGACTGCTACGTGGTCAAACACCGCGCCGGCAAACAGGATCTCGACTGGCCCGGCCGGTACCTGCCGGAGCTGAGCGCCCCTGCCGGGAGCACGCCCGTGCCGGCGGCGCCCAATGAGGTGATCATGCCTGCGCCGCCCGGCGGCAGTAGATAACGCTCGCGAAGAGCAGGAACCACAGCGCAGTCCACGGGCCGGAGCCACTGCCGGTGCCGGCGGCGCACCCTCCCCTGGCGCCGGTGCGCGGCGCGGTTTTGGGGTCCTGTACGTCGACGCGCGGCGCGGGCTCCTCGGCCGGTCCGGGCTCGACGGGTCGCGCCGGCTCGGTGGTGGGCAGGGGCTCGGGCGAATCGTCCGCGGGCTCAACCGGCTCGTCCGAGGGCACAAACGGGGTGTTGGTCATGCATGGGCCATCGCCGTCGTACTCCACGGCGCCGATGTCCGGCAGGCCGTCGTCTCGCAGATTGGTGCAGAAGTCGTCGGCCACCTCCGCCGACGGGTCGCCCGCGTCGACCAGCTGGGCGCCGTCCACAAGCGACAGATCCGCCGCCAGCGGGTCCGCAAACCAGGCCTGGAGAGTAGCCAGCGGCACGGACTCCAGGTTTGCCGCGCCGGAATGTGAGCCGCCATCGCGGTCGCGGATCTTGCCGTCCAGCAGATTGTTTCGGATGTCCGCCGTGCTGGTGGAGAACCGCACGTCCACCCCGGTCGTGTTGATCAGGGTGTTGTTGTACAGCTTCGTGTTGGTCGCCTCGTTGAGGTAGACGCCCACATCCGTCGGGCAATTGAGCACGATGTTATTGCGCAGCACGCCGTTCTGATGCTCCGGGTTGCAGGTCGCCTCTTCACAGATGGAGTTTGGGTTGGAGCCACCGCCGCCCAGCGACAGGCCGAGCCGAATCTGCCCCGTGTGCAGCAGCTCGCAGATCACGAGGTTGCGCTCCATCAGCCCGTCGCGAGAGTTGCCCTTGAAGAAGGCGGCATAGCTGACCGTGTCGCTCTGCAGCTTGGCGTGGTCGTGGATGAAATTGCCGCGAACGATCCAGCGGCGCCCGCCGACCACGTCGATGGGCGTGACCGGGTTACCGGTCTGTCGCGGGGCGGCGCTGTACAGCTCGCTGCCCTCGATGAGCACGTCGTTGGGCCAGACCATCGCGCCGCCCGGTCCGACGGTGTGTCCGTTGCCTTTTATCTGGGCGTTGTAATCGCGCAGAGTGCAGCCGCGCACGACCGTCCAATCCGCGTGGCCGGTGATGTGAAAGGCGTGCTCGCAGTCGTCGTGCGCGGCGCAGACGCCCTGGATTGTCAGCCCCTCGAAGGTCCAGTGCGGCGCCTGCACGTGGAAGCCGACGACGGCGTCAAACCGCAGCACCACCTCCGCGTCGTCTGCGGCGCGCACGGTGATGGGCGCGGCCGCAGTGCCCGCGTTTACGCAGTCGAGTGTCGCACCAAAGTCGTATGCGCCTGCGCTGATAACGATCTCGTCGCCCGCTTTGGCTGCTGAGACCGCGTCGCGCAGCTGCTCGGCGCTGGAAACCGGGACCTCCACAGCCCACGCTGCCGCCGGCAACAACAGCAAAAACCCGGTGGACACGTGGCTGAAGACCCGCCGGCCCATCACATGGCGGTCCAGCACATGAAGAGCTGGGCGCACTCCAGCGCCTCGAAGAGCAGCGGCAGGGCCGGCGCCGGGGCAGTCGCAGCGCACGCCTCGCCGCAGGCCGCGTCCGGGCACTCGGCGATGCAGGTCAAGATCGCCTCACAGTCTTCGATGCCGGCGCACGCCCCCGTGTCGCAGTTCAGCAGCAGGCAGCCGTACGGGCCTGGCGGCGCGCAGTCCTGGGGGCAGGACTCGATGTCTTCGTCGCCGGTGCATTCGCCGTCCTCACAGACGCCTTCGCCGCAGAAGAGGTCATAGTCCGGACAGCAGTCGTTGTTGTCCTTGCACCCGTCGTCCCACCCGCACGCGACCAGATGGGGGCCGCACTGATCCTCGCAGGTGGGATCGGGGATCAGGTCCGAGCAGAAGTCTTTGAACCCCTTGCAGCAGCTGCCGTCGTTCAGACACTCCAGGGTGCAGCCGCACGGGAACTCGGTCAGCGGGTCGTCGCAGTGCTCCTCACACGTGGGCGGCGTGGCGCAGTCATACGGACAGCTCGTCTCGTCTTCGCCCTTGCCGCACAGCTCGTCCCCGCAGACGGTGTCGACGTCGCAGATCTCGCGGAAGCACTTCATCAGGTCCACCGCGGCCTTCTTGTGAGCGTCGGTAGCGCCCTCGGCACACGCCAGGCTGCACTTGGCGTCCCCGGAGACGCAGCCCATGAAGCACGTGGCCAGCGGCGGGCAGGCGGGCTCAGCCTCGCATTTGTCGACCGCCTCGGGGCACTTGTCGACCAGGCATTCATCAAAGACGATGGGCCCGGTGTCCGGCTCCTCCTCGATCTCGGGGCCGGTGTCGGTGACGTCGGGCGCCACATCGGGCACCAGAGGCACGTCCTCGACCGGGGTGATGGGCGGCCCCGTCGGCTCGTCCGAGTCGGAGCACGCGACGGTCAACGCGCCCAGCAAGACGGTGCAGGCGATCTGCGTAACAATCCGCATGTCATGTAAGGTAGTACACAGCATGCTCCGGGTCGCCATATCGTTTTCCATCTTTGTGCTCGCGATCGGGGGCATGGGGTGTGGTTCGGAGGATCCCCCAGCCGCGGCCTCTCCGCCCGTCATCGATGGCCCGGTGGACGATCCGGCGCTGTGCGTGCACCCGGCGGACGATGTCCCGTTTCTGAGCGCGATCGGCTGTTTGGACGATTTTCAGCGGCTGGCGTCCGAGCCGCTGAGCGCGCAGATCTCCGGCGCCCGCTCGGTCAAGACGGTCATCGACCGCATGCAGTCCGACAGCGTGCACTGGCAGAACTCCAAGACGTACAAAATCCACTGGGAGTTTGCGTCCGCGCACCTCTCCATCGCTCAGGGTCTGCCGCCCGTGCCCGCGCTGGCCGACTTCAACACGACGCAATATCAGAGCCCCAGCCGGCGCTTCTTGCTGGGCGCGGTGACCTGGTACACCGAGCCCAACGTGTGGGCGTACGAGATCGCGCCCTACGACACGGCCTCGACCGAGCAGATCACCGTCGCGTTCAAGGCGCTGCGCGACTCGGCCTGGTTCGGGTCGCACCTGGTCTTTCACCCCACCTCCGAAGCCGTGGCCTCGGTCGCTGCCGGACTGCCCGACGACGTGCCGGTCATCTCGACCGCGGAGCTCTTCGCGTCCATCACCTATCAGCCCGCCAACCTGGGCATCACGACCGGGCGGCTGCGCTTTTTGACCGCCGAGGAGCTGCATGAGGGTGAGGTCCACTTCCGCGACATCGTGGTGCTGGATCACGTGCCCAACGACATCGGCGTTGTCGCGGGCATCATCACAGCGCAACATCAGACGCCGCTCTCGCACATCAACGTGCTGTCGCAGAACCGGGGCACACCCAACATGGTTTTGGTGGGCGCGTTTGAAAACGAGGAGCTACGCACGCTGGACGGGCAGTGGGTGACCCTGGATGTCGGCCCGTTTGACTGGTCCATCAAGGGCGTCAGCGCTGACGAGGCCGAGCAGTGGTGGCAGCAGAACAAGCCCGCACCGCTGGGGGTGCCCACGCTGGACGTGGAGACCACCGAGCTGCGCGACATCACGCAGCTGCTGGCGCTGGAGACCGCCCCGACGCTGGACGACCCGCCGGACGGAGCCGCGATGCGGGCGGCGCTGGACAAGGCGATCCCGGCCTACGGCGGCAAGGCCAGCCACTACGCCGGCTTCACGTACATGGGCGAGGCGGTGCCGCATCCCAAGGCGTTTGCCATCCCGGTGCACTGGTATCGGGCCCATATGGAGGCCAACAACCTGGACGCGCAGGTGACGGCGCTGCTGGCGGACGAGATCTTCAAAAGCGACACCACGTATCGGCGCGCTCAGCTCAAGCTGCTGCGTGAGAACATCGCGGCGGCGCCCATCGATCCGGCGTTTTTGGACGCCGTGCACGCCAAGCTTGATGCGGACTATCCCGGCGTGCGGATGCGCTTTCGGTCCAGCACAAACGCGGAGGACCTGGACGGCTTCACCGGCGCCGGCCTGTACACGTCTAAGACGGGCGACCCCGCCGATCCGGAGCGCCCGGTGGCCGACGCAATCCGCAAGGTGTGGGCCAGCATCTGGCGGTTCGGCGCCTTCGAAGAGCGGCAGTACCGCAGCATCGACCACGAGGCGGTCGGCATGGCGCTGCTGGTGCATCGCTCGTTCCCCGACGAAGAGGCCAACGGCGTGGCGCTGACAGCCAACATCTTCGACACGAGCGGCTTGGAGCCGGGCTTTTACGTCAACGTGCAGAAGGGCGAGGAGTCGGTGGTGTTTCCACAGCCGGGCATCACGACGGACCAGTTCGTCTACCAGTTTCATCAGCCGGGTCAGCCGGTGATCTTCATCTCGCACTCCAATCTGGTGGGCGAGGGCGAGACCGTGCTGACCCTGGACCAGACCTACGAGCTCGGAGCGGCGCTGGACGCGATCCACCGCTTCTGGGGGCCGACCTACGGCCCGCCGGTGGACGAGCCGACCCGCTTCTACGCGATGGACGTAGAGTTCAAATTCGACGGCGAGCCCGGGGAGCCTCCCGCGCTGTTCGTCAAGCAGGCCCGGCCCCATCCGGGATGGGGGCTTTGATGGTTCGTTGGGGGATCAGCGCGCTGCTTGTCCTGGCGCTGGGTTGTGGCGATGACGACACGCCGGCGCTGACGCAGAAGCCGCAGCAGGACACCCAGGTCGTGGACACCGAAGACGTGGTCGTCATGGACGCAGCCGATGTCGTCGATGTGGAGCCGCCGGAGGACGTGGCGCCGGATGTGCCGGACGTGCCGGAGCCCCCTGACGTACCCGATGTGCCCGACGTGCCGCCCGAGGACGTACCGGACGTGCCCGATACCGAGGACACCCAGGACATCGAAGAGGATGCCGGGCCCCCCGACCCGCCCGTGCCGCCGTGGGACTGCGACACCGATCTGCTGGAGCCGCCGCTGGAGGTGGAGACGCTCACCGGCTTTGCCAAGGGCGAAGACTTTGCCTTCAGCGCCGACGGCGTGTTTGTCGGAAACGCGGGGGGCAACCTGATCCGCAAGACGCTGGACGGCCCCCAGGAGCTGTGGGTGCCCAACGTGGGCGAGACCGCTGGAATGGCGTTCTTGTCGGACGGCGCGCTGGTCGTGGCCAGCGTCAGCAGCAATGCGCTGTGGCGATTCTCGCCGGCGGGCGCAAAGAGCACGCTGCTGTCGGGGCTGAGCTATCCCAACGGGCTGGACGTCGACAAGTCGGACTTTGTTTTTCTCGCTGAGCAGAGCGGCGGACGCTTGCGCAAGATCGACGGCGTGACCGGCGACTTTGAAACGCTGGCGAGCGGCATGTGCAACCCCAACGGCGTGACGTTCGGCCCGGGCTACGACCGCGTCTACGTCGGCAGCTTCGGTTGCGGGACGGTGCATCGGCTGGAGCGCACGGCCGAGGGAGGCTGGTCGCCCCCGATTCTGCACGCCACCAGCGGCGTCTCGCTGCCCGCGCCGCCCGGTCCGTGCGAGGGCGCCGACGCCGGCTCATCCTGCATCACGGAGAACGGCGCGTCCGGCGGCTGCCTGGAGGACGGCACGTGTGTGGCGGTGCCCGATGCGCCTGATCCGTATGTGGCCGCCTGCTCGGCATCGGCGGCGGGCGATCCGTGCCTGCTCGGGACGCACGGCACGATCTTCGGCGGCACCTGCATCGAGGTCGGCACCGTCGTCTTCTGCGATGTCGGCGGTGACCTGACGTCCTCGTGCGAGGGCAAGTTCACCGGCCAGGGCTGTGTCCTGCTGCAGCTGGGCTATCCGGGCGAGGGGCACTGCGCGGACAACGACGGTACGCTGGAGTGCGAGGTGGGCTTTGGCGGCAGCGTGCAGGGCCAGGACGGGCTGGACGGGATCAACGCGGACGCCTGCGGCTTTGTCTACGTGACCGAGTACACCACCGGGGTGATCTATCGGGTCAGCCCCGACGGCACCGACGTCAAGCTGGCAGTGGAGCTGGACAGCTACTGGATCCCCAACATGCACTGGGGACCGCTGGTCGGTGGCTGGGACCACACCACACTGTATGTGGCGGACCGTGACGAGGGGCGGCTGTTCGGCCTGAAGGTCGGCGTGCCCGGCAAGCAGGTGACCGACGTGCTGCCGCTGGAGGAGTAGGCGATGAAGCGGACGCTGATAGCCGCATGTGGGCTGCTGCTCGCCTGCTCGAGCGACGAACCCGCCCCGGACACGGCCGACCCGCCCGACGCCGGTACCGACACCGCCACCACTGACACGGGGCTGGACACGACGACGGAGCCGGACACGGGCGACCCAGTGGACACGTCGGACACGTCGGACACGGGCGACCCACCGACCGATCCCGAGCCCCGGGGCCCGTGCTCGCTGGAGACGCGGCTGGGCGCCATCGTGGTGGAGTCAGGAGCGCAGTTCTCGTTTGTGCAGGCCGAGGTGGCCGACGGCGTGATCCCGGCGACCATTTTGGAGCCGATCGGCGAGGCCGGAGACTGCCGGCTGCTGCGCCGTAACAACCCCTTCTGCAACCCGCCGTGCCAGCCCGGGTTCACGTGCGACTTTGATGGGCAGTGCATCGACTTCCCCGAGCCGCAGGACATCGGCACGGTGACCGTGAACGGCCTGCTGGCAGAGGTCTCCATGGAGCCCGTGGAGGGCAGCAACACCTACTTTGCAACCGGGCTGCCGCACCCACCGTTTGACGAGGGCGCCAAGATCACAGCGACCACGACCGCCGGCTTTGCAGGCGCGCTGTCGCTGGTGGGGCGAGGTGGCGCGCCGCTGGAGCTGAAAACCCAGACCTGGTCGATTGTTGCCGGCCAGGATCTCGTGCTGGAGTGGTCGGCGGGAGCGGCGGACGCGGGAACCGAGATCGGCGCGCGGCTCGTCATCGACCAGCACGGCAACTCGCCCGTGGCGCTGCTGTGCACCTTTGCCGACACGGGCTCGGGCGCGGTGCCGGCTGCGCTGATCGACCAGCTGCTGGGGGCCGGGGTCTCGGGCTTTCCAAACGGCACGCTGCGGCGCCAAACCCTCGACTCTGTCGACACCGGCGCCGGCTGTGTGGAGCTTCTCGTGAGCCTGCCGCGGGAGCCGGAGGACGTCGCCGTGGCCGGTCATACGCCGTGTCAAAAGACCGACGACTGCCCCGCGGGCCAGACCTGCAACGTGCCCCTCGAGACCTGCGAGTAGGCCAGGTGGACGGCTGGGAGGCTGTGCACGCCTCCTACCACGCGGCACCCCTCTCATTTTGAGCCGCGGAGTATAGCAAGCTACACTTGGGCGCGGTGTCCGACTCCAATCGCAAAGACCGCGTCTCGCGCGTCTTCAAAACCCCAGTGCGGGACGGCGACGTCGGGCCGCTGCGCGCAAGACTTCACGAGATCATCTTCGAAGCCGATGATCGGGCCGGCAAGGCCTTCGACGTCGCGCTCTTGTGGCTGATCGTGCTGAGCGTGGTCGTCGTCAGCTTGGAGTCCGTCCCAAGCTACCGGGCGGAGTACGGCGGCACCCTGCAGTTCATCGAGTGGACTGTGACCATCATCTTCACCATCGAGTACATCGTCCGCCTGGCGGTCGTGCGCCGGCCGATGGGGTACGCGCTCAGCTTTTTCGGGCTGGTCGACCTGGCGGCGGTGATCCCGACGTGGCTCAGCTTGTTCGTGGGGGGCGCGCAGGCCCTGGCAGTGGTCCGCGTCCTGCGCGTCCTGCGTTTTTTCCGGCTCTTCGGGCTGCATCAATTTGTCGGCGAGACCGAGGGGCTTGTGCGGGCGCTCAGCAACAGCATGCGCAAAATCGCCGTCTTCATGGGCTTTGTGATCACGCTCGTCATCATCATGGGCTCGACCATGTACCTGGTCGAGGGCGCCGAGGCCGGCTTCGACAGCATCCCGCGCGCCATCTATTGGGCCATCGTCACGCTGACCACGGTGGGGTACGGCGACATCGCGCCGCAGACCGCGTCAGGGCAGTTCATCGCGGCGGTCATCATGCTGATGGGCTATGCGATCATCGCGGTGCCGCCCGGCATCACGGCCGCGGAGTTTGTAGCCCAGCTGGCACCGAAGACCACGACTCAGTCCTGTCCCGATTGCACCGGGGAAGGTCACGCGCCGGACGCCAAGTTCTGCAAACACTGTGGCGGCGCCATGGAGCACCATTGAGAGGTCAGGGGCAGGCCTTGGGCGCCTTGCCGGACGGGTCCTCTCTGCTCTCCTGCTCGCAGTTATAGAAGTCCTGATCCCACCCGCAGTGAGGCGGCTTGCCGACCGTGCAGTCATAGGCCTGCAGCTTGCCCTG
>CAZJHX010000181.1:0-19883 GCA_964545715.1 uncultured Myxococcales bacterium | reverse complement strand
GTCCGTTTAGTCGGTCTTCACCTCCGATACCGGGGACTCCTCGGACACGACCGATACGACTGACACCTCGGACACGGGCGACACGACGGACACCACCGACACCGGAGACGACACGCTGGAGGTCGAGGGCACGTGGGCCAGCAACTACGGCACCTACAGCGAAATCTCCAGCGACATGTGGGACGCCGCAGCCGTCGTGGAGTGGGACAACGAGGGCAACTGGGCCGTGCTGCAAAACCCCGAGGACGACCCGTGGAACCCGGGTAAGTTCAGCAAAGTCGTCTGGACCGACGTCGACGGCGAGACCTTCTGGATGTGCACCGTCGCGTTCGGCCTGGACAGCGCCGACGACGCGGTCGCGGCTGAGGACGTCTCGGATGCCGGCGACCCGGCGACTGGCGGCTGCTCCGACTTCCCCTGGACGCGCTTCAAGGCCCCGCTGTGGCTCGAGGGCAGCTGGGCAGACAACTACGGCGGCACCACCCTGATCACCTCCTTCGCCTACGGCCCCGCGGCCATGTCAGACTGGAGCAACACGGACAAGTGGTTCATCACGCAGAACCCCGCGGACGACGAGTGGAACCCGTCCAAGTTTGCCCGCGCCGTCTGGGCCGAGGCGGACGACGACAGCGTCTGGGTCTGCACGGTGGACTTCGGACTGGAGACCTTCGACGAGGCCGCCGCAAGCGAGGCGACCGCCGACGACAGCGACCCGGCGTCAGGCGGCTGCGGCGACTTCCCGTGGACCAACCTGCGCCCGGCCATCGAGGTGCACGGCGACTGGCATACGAACTACGGCGGCGTCATGTCGATCAGCTCGTTCATGTGGGACGCGGCCACGGTCAGCTCCTACAACAACAACAGCCGCACCGCGATCACTCAGAACTCGGCCGACGACGAGTGGAGCCCGTCGACGTTCAACGTAGTGCAGTGGACTGAGCCCATGGACGGCGTCTTCTGGGTCTGCACCGTCGACTTCGGCCTGGAGACGGCCGATGACGCCGCGACCAGCGCCAAGGTTGCGGACGCGTCGGATCCGGCGACCGGCGGCTGCGGCGACTTCCCCTGGACCCGCCTGGAGCCGACGCTGGAGGTGGCGGGCGACTGGAAGAACGGCGCAGACGCGACAGTCAAGATCGACTCCGACACCTGGCTGGGCGCGGCCATCGCCTCTTACAACAACGCGGGCAACTGGCTGGTCGCCAAAAACGCGGCCGACGCGGAGGCCAACGCCGACAAGTTCAAGAAGATCGTGTGGACGGACGTGAGCGAGGGCACGCTGTGGTACTGCGTCGTGGCCGACGGTCTCGAGACCGAGGAAGAGGCCAACAGCGCCAAGGCAACGGCGGACGCGACGGCGCCCGATGCCGGTGGCTGCAACGACGGCCCGTGGACGGCCCTTACCGCGGTTACCGGGGAGTGATCCGGCTCACCGCGGCCGCCATGTGGCTGCTGATCGGCTGTGGCGACGGGGCACAGGTCCAGGCGGACGCTGCCGCTCCCGTCGACGCAGGCGGTGATGCCCACATGCCGGGGCCTGACAACGAAAACACAAGCCCGGACACCGCCGAAGTGCCCTGCCCGCCTGACTTGCCCTACGCCACCGAGGTCGTGGCGTTTGATCCGGGCGCGTCGGCGGGCTTTGGCCAGATCGACATGCCACATGCCGTGCTGGGACCGCCGGCGATCGGACCACCGACCGCCGGCAGCACCCAGGTGGTCAGCCTTGGCGTGGGCGGCGAGATCGTCCTCAGCTTTGGCGATCGCGTCGTCGTCGACGGCGACGGTCCCGATCTCGTGGTCTGGGAGAACCCGTTCTGGGTCGGCGGGGATTCGGCCAACGTCTTCGCTGAACTTGGGGAGGTCTCGGTCAGCGAGGACGGCGAGACGTGGCACACCTGGCCCTGCGATCCGGCCGCCGCGGACTACGACGCCGGGTGCGCCGGGTGGCGGCCACGCCTGGAGTTCAGTCCATGCTCCGAGGTGCCGCTGTCTCCCAGTACGGTCGGCGGCGACCAATTCGACCTGGCCGACCTGGGGCTCACACGCGCGCGCTACGTCCGGATTCGGGATCTGGCGACCCAGGGCGCTCCCCCGTCCGCGGGCTTCGACCTGGACGCCGTGGGGGCCGTGTCGTTAGAGCCGCTCGAGTAGCTTCTCCGTGAACAGGTACGCGTCGCCCGGCCAGCGCGCCGACACATAGCGACCGTCCTCCACCACAAACGCCGCCTTGCGGGCATGGTTGCCCAGGTTGATCGGGCCGCGCACAAACTGTGCCCGGTCTTCCAGCGCCTCTTCCACCTCAGCCTGCACATAGGCCGGGTACGTGCGGTAGTACTTGCCGTGCTTCCACGCGGTCAGGTAGTAGGCCAGCCGCTCCATGTATGCGGGCAGGCACGTGGTCTTCACGCCGTGCAGCACCGACCGGCCGGTCTCCGGGTCTTTTGTGCGCGCCAGCACCAGCACGCCATGGCAGATCGCGGCGACGGGTCGCTCAGAGCGCCAGAACCGGGCCACTTTGGCCTGCAATACGTCGCTGCCCAGGTATTGCTTCATCCCCTGGGCGTGACCGCCGGGCAGGACCAGGCCGTCCATGGCGTCGGGATCGACGTCGGACCATGCGACGGGGCTCTTGAACTCCTCGGACTCGATCATCTCCGCATAAAACGTCTTGGGCTCCGGCTTGGCGCCCAGCTGCCCGAAGACGACGCCGGTGAGCAGTAGCGGATCACAGGCCGGGCTCTGGCCCCCCTTCTCAGTGGCAAAAACAACCCGATGGCCGGCGCGCGTGAGCAGGCGCCAGGGCACGGCCACCTCCGTCACGTCGAAGTCGGTGTCCGGCAGCGGAATCCAGACGGTCTTGCATGTGTCTTGAGCGCTCATCGGGCCAAGCTTAGCAGCACCGCTTCATAAAGCCGCCGCCCCAGCCTCGTGAATGGTGGATTGTAGGAGTGGCCGACGGCGACATCGACGAACGCCGCGCAGTACACGCCCGCCCGGGTCAGCGCCGCACAGGCCTTCTCAGCACGCGTCTGGCAGCGCTGAGACCCGCAGCCAAAGACCACGGCGCGCCCTCCACCGTCCGCAAATCGACGCGCGTTTCTACGGGTCCAGAGGCCGCGACCACCCTCGTGGAGCAGCAGCGTGTTGAAGCGCGCCGGGTACTTCAACCCCAGTCGCGCCGCGTGGGCCGCACCCAGCGAGAACCCCGCCAGGATCCGTGCGCGACGGCCCATCTGATCGCCAAACTGGCGTCTGGCCGCCGCCAAAGACGCGTCCAGCTCCGCCAGCGTTCGTGTCAGCTTGCCCTGAGTCCAGCGCGGCCCGTTCGGCGCCGGATCCGGGCGACGAACCCCCCGCGGACATACCACCCACTCCCGCTCCAAAGTGACCTTGGCAAATGCCTCGCAGATCCACTCCGGTCGGCCGTACGAGCCGTGCAGCACCGCCATCACGGGCCGCGCCTCATCCCCTCCAGGCGTGGCCACCACGGCGGGTTCGAACCCGGGCACCGGCAGATCGAGCAGCATGCGAGGCGCGCCGCAGCCGGTCGCGACAACCAGGACGACCGCCAGCCGGATCACAAGGTCAGGTCGTCGATAGTGAGGGTCTGGGTGTTGAGCACCTGACCCGCCTCGCCCCGGATCTCGTACGTGACCGTGGCCGGATTTGAGACGGTGTCGAAGTCCAGCACGCCGAAGAAGCGCCCCTTGTCCACGCAGAAGGTCATCGTGTCCGGGATGTTGGTCTTGCACGGCGAGTTGTTCTGAGCCATCGGCGACGAGACAAACTCCCACAGGGCATACGTGCCCACGCCCGCGTCGATCAGCCGCCGCACCTCCGACCGATGAATGTCGCCCGACACCGTGAAGACACCGCTGATGCCGTTGGCCATGATGTAGTCGAAGATCACCTGCCGCTCGCTGGAGAAGACCTTCCACGAGTCGCTGGACCCGCCCAGACTCCATTGGCTGCCTGACGCCAGCACCTTGAACGTGGCCGTGGACGCCGCCAGGCTCGTCAGCAGCCAGTCCAGCTGCGCCTGACCCAGCATCGTGTCCTTGGCGCCGCTGCGATAGTAGCGCCCATCGACAAAGAAGAACTCGACGTCGCCCCACACAAAGCTGTGCCACACCCCCGGCGCGCCCTCCGAGCCAAAGCTCTTGTTGGCCCAGTAGCGCTCAAAGGCCACCAGCGCGTTGCCCTTGAACGGCACGCTGCCGTCGGTGTTGTTGCCCACATAGTCGTGGTCGTCCCAAGTCGCCGCGACGACGGTGTTGGCCAGCACCGGCGCCACCGTCGGCAGCTCACGTACGCGGCGGTAAAAGAAGGCCAGCCGGGCGGGATCGGTGCTGTTGGCGTAGTGGTTGTCGCCCAGCATCAACAGCAGGTGCGGGTCGGCGGCAGCCACACTGTCAAAGATAGGCATAACCGCGCTGTACGCGTATTTTGCGCACGAACCCATGACCGCGCGAAAGACGGACTGGCCCTCGGGCGCCGTCCTGAACGACAGCGGCGTCGCAGAGGCAACCGCCCCGTCGACAAGCACCTCGTAGTAGACCTGCGAGCCCGCAGGCAGGCCGTCCAACACTATCTTGGCCGAGAAGTCGTCATCGGGCGCCGGCGTCACGGCAACGGTCTGTGCGGCGTCGCTCAGCGCGGGCGAGTCCCCATAACGCACGACCACCGGCAGGCTGGACGCTGTACGCACCCAGATCGTGGCGCTGTCAGTCGTTGTGTGGCCGACGACCGGACCGTGGGTCAGCGCCGTCGGATAACAGCCGGCGCACACCATGGTCGTCGGGTCTGAGTCCTTCCATTCGGCGGCGTCCCCGTCACTCGCCTCCAGCCCGATCTTCACCGGCTGCAGCTGGTCGTTGCAGTACAGCAGCTTGCCGTCGGCCACGATCGCGATGCACTCCGGCCGCCACGCGTCCGACCCCTCGGCACCGGGCGCGTTGGACAGGCTCACGTAGTCGAGCTTCAGCTCGCCGTTTTTGAAGACGTGGTGGTCGACCTGACCCGTCTCGCTGTCGTTGATGTCGGCCTCGTCCATGTCCAGGCAGTCCGTGGCCGAGAAGCACGCCTGAATCGCCTCGTCCGTGCCGGCGAACGTCTTGTCCAGGGTGCGGATCACCACCATCAGGTGGTCGTAGGACAAGCACGAGGCGCCGCCCGCCGGGTTGCTCGTCTTGCCGCACAGCCCGGTCTCGACGTCGCAGACCCCCAGCGAGCACCCCGCCGTCAGGTGGGCGCAGGCGCTGTCACTGTTGCAGGAGTGATTCCCCCAGGTCAGCAGCTGGGCCTGCTGCAGCTTGCCGTCCAGATAGAAGCGCGTGTCGGTGGCCCCCTGTGGATCCGCCCCCAGCCGGACAGGCGATGCGCTAGGCACCACACCGCCGACGGCGTCACCTTTCGTCACGCCGGCGTCACTACCGTCGATCCACATGCGCACCCCGCCGTTGCCGTCGTAGGCGCCGGCGATGAAATAGGAGTTGGCCCCCTTCAGCTTGCTGGTGGGATACGTCGCCATCTCGTAGGCGCCGCCCACCCGCACGCCAAAGCGCACCACTGGGCCCTTGATGTCCAGGAAGAAGCCCGCCGAGTCGGCGTTGGCCAGCACATTGCGGGTCTCGCTAGCCCCGATCTCGTCCAGCTCGTCAAAGTTGACCACCGCGGTCACCAGAAAGCCGTTCTCGGGCACCACAGGGCCGACCGACCCAAAGCTGAGGTTCTCCTCGCCCTCGTCAGCAAAGTTCAGTGTGCCGCCGTATAGGTCTTCGCCCGCGGGGAACGCGTAGAACTCGGGCTGGCCCGCCCCGTTCACCTTGGCTGTATAGGGCGTCTCGTCGGCCCGAAAGAAGGTGATGCTGTCGTCTTCAACCGCCGTCAGCTGGGCCGCTGTATTCAAGTACAGCAGCTGGTTCTTCTCTTGGATCACCGCGCGAGCGGCGGATAGGGAGTAGTCCGTGGTGATCTGGTCCACGTCGTTGCGCCACACCGCTATCAAGGCGTCCCCCAGACTGTTGGGCAGCGTCCACACGCCCGTGCCCAGCCCCAACGCCGACGCAAAACGCAGCCGCCCGTGGATGTTGGGTGTGGTGTGCTTCAACTCGACCCCGTGAAAGCCGTCGGCGTAGGTGTCCGAGATAAAGGACTGCGCCTCTACTTCGTCGGACGCATCGGTTGATGAGAACAGCTCGTGAAGCCGCACGTGGTCCTTGATATCGCCCGCCACCTCGCCGGCCATCAGGTCACGCGCGAGCACCAGGTTTTTGCGACGGTCCCGAAACGCCCGCAGCACCACCGGGCGGCCGGACGTCGCATACGGCGCGACCGCCTCCAGCACCGCGGTCACAAACGCCACGGTGGGCGTCTTCTCCTTGATCTCGATGAAGAGCAGCTGGTCGCCCGCCAGCAAAGCGTCGTCGTCCAGGACGTCGGCCAGCGAGGCGCCGTTCGTGTCGCCGTTGTCGTCGTGGTCGACAAGCACGGCGCCGCCCTGGTTTTTGACGTCCAGCTCCAGTAGGTCCGCGCCCGCCGCCTGGGCATCGTGCAGCGTCGCGTGAGTGGCGATCAGGTTGGCCGCCGGCGTGGACGACGCCGTGGAGTAGCAGTTGTGGCAGCTCAGCCCAACGACGTGCCCGATTGGCGTCCTGGCCATGTCGCGGTAGACCCCAGCCCAATAACCGCTGGTCACCGCAGGCTGCGGTGTCGGCTCCGGCGGCGGTGGCGGCGTTCCCGCGTCCGGTGTCGGTCCCTCGTCCGGTGTCGGCCCCTCGTCCGGTATCGGTCCCTCGTCCGGAACCGGCCCTTCGTCGCCCGGCCCCGGATCCGGCGTCGGGCCCTCGTCGCCCGTCGGATCGCTGCCTGTCTCATCGCCGACATCGGGGACGACGCCACCGTCGGGCGGCGGGTTGAAGTCGACCTCAGGCTTGGGGTCGGCTGGAGGCTTGTGCGTCACCTCGCCGGGACAGCCGGCCAGCAACACCATCGATAAGCAGGTCCACCAGGCTCGTGCAGTCATGGTGCATCGTCGTCATCGGGTCCGGCGGAGTCAAGCGGCTGTGGTACAAGCACAAGCAGTGGCCGAATCACACGACACAGCCCCCGCGATCGTCGCGGGCCACGGCCTGATCTACTGCGACGGGCGCCGCCACGCCGCGGGGCTGATCCAGCAGGCGCGGCTGCGACACCCGGGGCTGGTTCACCTCGATCCCCACGACATCTCCGACCCGTTCGAACCGTTGACCTTCCGCGCGCTGCTCTCCGCCGCGGACGAGGTCGCCGCGGTGACCGGACGTGCCGTTCTCGACGGCTCCCGCGCCCGCCCGTGGGACGACCCGCTGTGGCGCAGTCTGTTGAAGCTCCGCCCGGCCCTGCAGCGGCGCGTGATCGTTGTCCTACCGCGCCGAGATGCGCCGGAGCGGCCCGCGACCGAGGCCCTGCGCCGGATCGAGTCGCTGGGCATGTCCGCCTCGGTGACGCCGCGGGACGACGATGGCCCAGCCTTGCGAAAGCTGGTCTTGCAGGCGCGCACTGCCGGCGAGGAAGACGCGCACGAGCTGGTGGTTCGGCTGCTGCGGCTGGGCGAATACGAGCTGGTCCACGGCACGGCAGGACGGGCACGCACAGCCTTTCAAGAGGCCACCGACGCCGCACGTGAGAGCGTCGAGCGCGAACCGGACAGCGCCGCCCGCCTGCACGACCTGGCCGCGCTGTTGGACCAGCTTGGCGACGCGATGGCCACCACGGGAGCGATCGACGCCGCACAGACCGCATACTCCGAAGCCGCCGACGCCTCAGCCCGCCGTCTGGCGCTCGAGCCGCAGCCTCAGGCGCATTGGGGCGCCGCCATCAGCCTGCTCATGGTCGGCCAGGCGGCCCAGGCCGATGGCCGCATCGACGAGGCGATCGCCAATATCACCGCCGCCGTCGACAGCATGTGCTCGGGCCCGGCGGCCTCAGTGCAGCGGGACGGCCGCATCCGCGCGCTGATCCGACAGGCCGAGCTGCAGGTGATCGTCGGCGACCTGAGGCCGGCGGTCGCAGCGCTGGATGCCGTCGCCGGACAGCTGGACGCCGCACTGGAGACGTCACCACGCCGCTTCGACCTGCGGGCCGAGCGGGTCGACGTCCGCACGCGCACGGGTGCTCTGCGGGTGACGCTGGACGAGCTGGACGCCGCCACCGTCGATCTGGAGATCGCCGGTGCGGACACCTTGATGTTGCTGCAGCGCGAGCCGTCCCGCTACGACTGGCTGGGGCACGCGGCCGCCGTCGCGGTCGGCCACGGCGATCTCGCACTTGCTGCCGGTGACCTCCCGGCGGCCGCTGCGGCCCTCGAAGTTGCGCTGGGCCTGTACGACCGCCTCGCCACCCGCGATCCGGACCGCATCGCCGTGGCCTGTGAGCGCGCCAGGTGCTGCCGCCGGCTGGTCTACGCAACGATGGGCGTTGCCCGCGACCGCGCGGCTGCGTATGCCAACGTGGATCTGATGGCGACGAGTGAGCTGTTTGAGGTCCGACCCAGCGCGGTGCGACACCACGACATGGCGCTGGCCCTGCTGGCGGAGGCGGTGTTCACCGAGGTCGGGGATCGAAGCGCCGTGGACGTCTGGCGCGAGGCCGCCACCCACGCTCAGGCGGCGGTCGACGCGGGCCCGCGGGTCGCCGCATACCAGCGCACGGCCCGACGGTGCCTTGACTCACTTCAGCGACTAAGCGCGCACTAAGCCGTTTTCCCTTGTCGGTGGCGGGAAGTCGCTGATACGGTCCGCGCCTATGTTGCTGAGAACTCTCGCGATTATGGCCGTCAGCACGCTGCTCGCATGCGGCGCGGACGACTCGGGGCGCAACAGCCTGGTGGACGACAAGACCGACGTGGACGGGACCGGCGTGACGACCGGCTTCGGCACGACGGACGCCGACGACACAACGGACACCGGCGATGAGGTCGATACCGACGACACGGTCGGCACGACAGATACCGGCGACACCACCGATACGGGCGACACGACGGACACCGGCGACACGGCCGACACCGGCGACACGACCGATACGGACGACACCGGCGTGGATACGGGCGACGTGACCGACGACACCGGCTCGGACACGGGCGACCCGGATCCGACCACCTTCATCAACGAGGGCTGGATTGGCGGCTTGTGCGAGCAGGACGCCGACTGTAGCTATGAGGGCGGCTTCTGCCTGACCGAGCCCGGGGACGGCTTCCCGCAAGGCACCTGCTCCCAGGAGTGCGAGAAGTTCTGTCCGGACGAAGACGGCAAGGTGGTCACCTTTTGCATCGCGGCAGCGGACGTCGAGGTCTCGGCGCCTCCCGGCATCTGCATCATGCGCTGCGACTACGGCGAAAGTCCGACGGGGTGCCGCCCCGGGTACAAGTGCGCGCCCATGCCGCGCTACAACGACCCGGGCACTATCGTCCCGACCTGCATTCCGGGTGAGCCGGACGACCCGGACCCGCCAGTCGGTGGGCTGACCGACTGCCAGAAGGAGCTGAGCGCGCTCGGCATCGGCTTCTCCCCGGCCAACAACCCCAAGGACTCGCCCAAGAACAACCCGCAGCTGCTCTGCGATGTGAAGGACCCGATCAAGGTCGACGGCGTCATCAACGGGGTCTCCTTCCACTACTCCACGCTGGACAACGCCGCCAAGCCCATCTTCATGACCTGTCCGTTGGCGCTTGCCCTGGCGGACTCGACCGCGCTGCTGGCCGATCAGGGCGTCACCAAGGTGCTCCACCTCGGCGTCTACAACTGCCGGATCATCTCCGGCTCCGATCCGCCGGTCCTCAGCGAGCACGGGCTGGCCAACGCGATCGATATCGCCGCGCTGATCTACGATAACGGCACCAAGTACACGGTGTTGGGCGACTGGGAGAAGAACACGAACTTCCCGGTCACGGACGGCGGCAGCCTGCTCAAGTGGTTCGTCGAGACCCTGTTCAACGACTGGATCTTCAACGTGATTCTGACGCCCGACTTCAACGCGGCGCACAAGGATCACTTCCACCTGGACCTGACCCCAGGCTCCCACTTCCTCAAATAGGTCAGCCCTTGACGGCCAGCAGCGCCTTCACGAAATAGACCTGAAAGTACCGCTCGGTGTGAGCGCGGATCCACGGCACCCCGTCGACCTGGCGCGCGATGCTGAGCCCGGCCGTCTCCAAGAGCTGCTCCAGGTCCGCGGGCTCCGGAGAGCTGAGGGCCGCGCGACCACCCCGCGCCAGCGCCCGCCCTACGTGGGCGACAAAGTCCTGGGGCTCGTCCAGCAGATCGGTGACGGACGCGGCCACCAGTGTGTTTGCGACGCCCGCCTGCAAGCCAAGGTTCTCCGCGTCCAGGACGGCGCCTGCGATCGGCGGTCCACCCTCTTCAGCGGCGGCCGCCAGCGTCCGAAGCACCGCGCGCAGGGACAGATCCCCCACCAACATCCGCGCGGCGCCGTGCCGCAGGGAATTGGCCAGCGCCCCGTCCCCACAGCCGATCTCCACCAGCGTCCCAAGCGGCCCCGTGCCCATCAGCGCCGCCAGCACCGACTGGGGGCCCCAGTCGCGCGCGCCCCGTAAGAAGGTGTCGAACTCCGAGGACTGGTCGGTCCCCGACGGCGGCGAGAGGTCGTCGGCGCCTGCCTCCGTCCAGTCGTCACCGAAGCGCATCGGCTCGCACGGCCCCGCCGGCTGGACAAACGTGTCGACGATCGCGACCGCGGTAGGGCTGGCGAGCCCGCACTCCGCCAGCGCCGCCAGCACAGACTCGCGGTAGGTGGCCAGCCACTGCGTCGGCAGCGGCGTCAGGATCGGCACCCCACCCAGCACCGGATACGGCGCCTCGCATTGCGTACAGCTGAGCACGCCGTCGATCAGCGCACCGTCTTCCACCGTACCGCCGGGTTCGACACCCAGGCGCCCGCCGCAGCCATCGAAGGCGCAGCCCACCAACTCCAGTATCCAAGCGTCCATCCCGACGGTGTACCATGCGCGACGTGTTCTCGCTCTCCCGGCCCGCCGACGACGACGTCACGCGCTTCATCGCCGCGCAGTCCGCCCTGCCCTTCACCTACGACGCGGTCGGGGCCTCGAACGCGGAGACCCCAGGGGGCTTCGACGTGGACCACAACCGCGTCAGACTGGGCGACACCGGCTGTTGGGACGCCGCCGTGGCCGCGGTGCGGGCGTGGAAGATGTTCGACATCAGCTGGGTCACGTTGCTGCCCCAAGACGCGCCGATCGCGGTCGGGACGACGGTGGCCGTAGTCGCGCAGGCGCTGGGGACCTGGTCCCGCAACGCCACGCGCATCGTCTATGTGCTGGATACGCCGGAGCGCTTCGGGTTTGCATACGGCACGCTGCCGGGGCACATCGAGTGCGGCGAAGAGCGCTTTATGGTGGAGAAGGTCGGCGGCGAGGTCTGGTACGACATTCGCGCGTTCTCGCAGCCGCGACACCCGTTGGCGCGGCTGGGGAAGCCGGTCGTGCGTCGGATGCAGGCCCGGTTTGCCCGGGCGTCACTGGCCGCGATGGCTGCGGCGGTCGCTACGGCAGAACCGTGACGTACTCGATCGTGACCTGCTTCTTGGCGCCGTGGCGGATCCAGACCCGCGTGTAGCCGTCGCTGGTGTTGTTGCGCAGCACGAAGCCGATGCCCTTCTTGGCGTTGACGATCGACTTGGAGCCGTCGCTGTCCTGCGGGACCACATTGGGCACGTCCGACAGGCTCAGGAAGGTCTCGATCAGGCCGCCCGGGGTCGTGAACCAGGTCAGCGGCTGACCCTTCACCGGGGTGGGGCCACCGGGCGACAGCTTCAAGAACGAGGTGCCGGCGCTGGCGAACAGGTCGCAGTTGGCGAAGTTGGCGGGCTTGACGGCCTGGCCGGTGGCGAAGTTGATGCCCATCTCGGCGGTCAGAGTGACCTCGCCGCTGATGGTGTTGCCGTCGACGACCGGCGCGGGCGGCTGCTCGACGACGGGCTCTGTCTCGGGCTGGCTGGGCGGCGTTGGCGGCGTCGTGGGCTCGGACGGCTCGACGGCCGGCTCTTCCGGGGTCGTCGGCTGCACGGGCTCGACCAGCGAGATGTTGAACGGAACCTCGATGATGGCCCGCACGTCACCCTCACTGTTGTTCCACGCCGGCACGCGACCGTCCATGGTCAGCGCCAGCGCGCCGGCAACCGCCGTCTGGTCGGCCGACACCAGGCTCAGACCGCCCTCGAGGCGCTGAAAGTCCTGGGCAACACCGCAGGCGTCGCAGGTGCCGAAGAGCCAGGCGCGAAGCACGACCGGGGACTGAGTCTCGCTGTTGTCGAACACGGCCCAGTTGGCCGACTCGAAGAAGGTCTCGCCGGAGATGGTCAGCATCGAGTGCTGGGGCAGCGCCTCGACGGACGCGCGGTCCAGGTCGATGTTGACGGTGACGGTGTCGCCCGCCAGCTCGCCGGTGACGCGCAGCTGCAGCTCGGCGTCGGTCCAGTTGGCCGTCGCGGACGTGGGAGTGAACTGGTGTTGAACGGCCGGGACGGCGATGAGCTCGTCCTCGGGACCGGCCATGCAGCCGGTGAGCGTGAGCGCCGCGACTGTGGCGGCGACAAGCAGTCGAATCGGGAGCGTCGTGGTCATGATGTCGTCCTCGTGTTTCACGGGGCGGCCTCGTAGCACGAGCTATGCCAACTTTTTGGGGGTCAGTTGACCCCGCCGCGGATTCGGGGGCCGGGCGGCGCCTATTAAAAGAAGTATCGGGCGCCGATCGTGAAGCGGTAGTTGGACCCATTGATGAAGTCGCTGACCTCGGGGGCGCCGGCTCCAACGTCACCGGGGACGTCTCCGGTCTTCAATGCGGCCTGAGTGCGCGCAGTCTCTTCCTCGATGTAGGTCGAGACCTCTTGCTCGATCGAGTGGGCGCCGGGCACCAGGACCAGGAACTCCACCTGAACCACGATATTGTCGGTGATCTCGACGTCCAGTCCGCCGCCGCCGTGATAGCTGTTGCTGGGGTCCAGCACGGTGAAGACGGCCTTGAGGCTGTCACCTTCGATGCCGACCTTTGCGTACGCCGAGACGTAGGGTGTGGGTACGAAATAGAGCAGGCCGCTGAACCGCAGCTCGTTCTGGAACACCATGTCGCTCTCGGCGCCGGTGAAGCCGTCGGTGGGGCTGTAGGCCAGCTCGGCGCCCAGAATGTACAGGGCTTTGAAGCGCAGGCTGAGCTCGTTGCTGAACCCGGTGGTGGTGACTCCGTTGGCCTGTGTGTGGCTCGAGAAACCAAACCCGGCGCCGAAGCCGGTGGTGATCAGCGAGGTGCTGTCGGCCATGGCCACGCTTGATGTGATCGTCGCCAGAAGCAGGGCCGCCGCTGCGCATACACGAATACTGTTCTTTCGGTCAGACACGCCGATTCCGCCTCCCGCGACCGCTTCGCGGGTTCATTCAACATATTCTGTACAATGTCTAGTTTCTGACAATTCGATCGTTTTTTGAACAACTTTTTTCGGCGAAGCGAGATAGGCTCGGCGCGATGCTCACGGAACTGGTCAATGTCTCCCGCGCCGTCACGGCCACGAGGTCGCGCAACGAGAAGGTCGCGCTGTTGGCGCAGCTGCTGTCACGGCTGTCCGGTGATGACGTCTCGCTGGCCATCCATTACCTGTCGGCGCGTCTGCCTCAAGGGCGGATCGGCGTGGGTCATCGGTCCGTGCGTGCGGCCATCGGACCGGCCGCCGAGCAGCAATCCCTGACGCTGGCCGCGGTCGATGAGACGCTCTCGGCGATCAAAGACACCAGCGGCGCAGGCTCCGCGGCCCGCCGTCATGAGCTGCTGACCGCGCTGTTCAGCCGCGCGACCGCCGCGGAGCAGGCGTTTCTGGTGGCGCTGCTGGCCGGTGGGCTGCGCCAGGGTGCGCTGGACGGCGTGATGGTGACCGCGGTCGCCAAAACCACAAAGACCCGGGTCAAGGACGTGCGGCGCGCGCTGATGTTCTCGGGAAATCTCGCCGAGGTCGCACGTGCTGCCCTGGCGGGAGGCGCCGAGGCGCTGGCGGGCTTTACCTTGCAGCTGTTTCGGCCGGTTCAGCCCATGCTCGCGCAGTCAGCCGCCGACGTGCACGAGGCTTTGCAGCGCCTGACCACCGCCGCCTTCGAATTGAAGCTGGACGGCGCGCGTATCCAGGTCCACAAGCGCGGGGACGACGTACGTGTGTACAGCCGCCGCCTGCGCGAGGTGACCGCCTCCGTGCCCGAGGTGGTCGAAGGGATCCGGGCTCTCGACGCGCACACCATCGTCCTTGACGGCGAGGTGCTGGCGCTGGACGAGGAGGGCGCGCCCCGACCTTTCCAAGACACCATGCGGCGCTTCGGTCGCGTCCAAAAGGTGGCCGAGCTGCGCCGCGAGCTGCCGCTGACCCCGGTGTTTTTCGACTGCTTGATGCTGGACGACCAGCTGCTGATCGACGCCGCCGGTACCGAGCGGCGCGCGGCCCTCGAGCAGGCTGTCCCCCCGCAGTGGCTGGTTCAGCGCCTGGTCACAGCAGACCCCACCACCGCCGCAGACTTCATGACGTCCGCCCTGCAGGCGGGTCACGAGGGGCTGATGGCCAAGACCGAGGACAACCCATACGTGGCCGGCAGCCGCTCCAACGGGTGGCTGAAGGTCAAGCCGGTCCACACACTGGACCTGGTCGTCCTGGCCGCGGAGTGGGGCAGTGGGAGGCGGCGCGGCTGGCTCAGCAACCTGCATCTGGGCGCCCGGGATCCGGATGGCGGCGACTTCGTCATGCTCGGCAAGACGTTCAAGGGCATGACGGACGAGATACTGGCCTGGCAGACCGAGGCGCTGCAGGCCATCGAGACCTCGCGCAACGACTGGACCGTGCATGTGACGCCCACGATGGTGGTGGAGATCGCGTTCAACGACATCCAGCAGAGCCCGCATTATCCGGGTGGGGTTGCGCTGCGATTCGCCCGGCTGGTGCGCTACCGGCCGGACAAGTCGGCTCAGGACGCCGACACGATCACCAGCGTGCGCGACATCCACGCCCGGGGCTTCAGCTCGCTCACGGATCGATAGGCACGCGGTAGCGTTTTTTGACGAACAGCTTCACGGGCGGCGGCGCCGTCTGCGTACGCAGCGACTGCGCCCGCGTCGCATCCTTCAGCGTCAGCGTATACGGCAGCTTTTTGTCGAAGGTGAGCTTCTGTGCGCCGACCTTTAGCTGATTGAGCTCCCAGATCTCCAGGATTCCGCCGCTGGGCGGGCCCGGCAGCCGAAAGTTGCCCAGGTCCACAAAGCCGTTGCCGGCGACCGGAATGGCGGTAAACCCGAACTGGCCGGCAAACCGCATGAACTGCGCCCGAACGTGGTCCGCAAACTTGTAGACGGTGTAGCTGGTCACGCCCGGATCGGTCGCCAGCGGCTGCTCCAGCGCTGCCGGGATCACGTACCAGCGTCGCGGCGCCTGCTGATTGCGCAGCACCACACGCAGAGTGAAGCCGTTGGCGTCCGAGGACACGACCTCCACCTCCACCGGTGGCACGCCCACGTGCTTGGCCTTCTGCCGAGCCATGTCTGCGCGCAGCAGGGCCGTCCGCTCTTCCGGATTGCTCTCATACGCCGGCTTGGTCGGTCGTTTTCCTTCGATGAGCCGCTTGAGGTTGAGGCCCACCGCCCTGGCGCTGAGCAACCCCAGCTCCGTGCCGAAGCACCGCGCGACCTCCTTGCCGGTGTAGTCCACGCGCACGATCGTCGGCAGCTTTGTCGGGTTGACGCCGGCGATCAGCCGGTGGGCGGGACCACGCCACTCGTCCACGTCGATAAAGAGAATGCGGCCCTGGCGCGTCAGCTTCCGCGTAACCGGGCTCTCTTGCAGGAACTCTTTGATCGTCTTGCACGGCGCGCACCAGTCGGCCGAGAAGACGACCACGACGCCCTGCTTCTTAGCCCGCGCCGCCGCCAGCTCTGCGGTGAAGAGCTGCACAAGCGTCTTGTTGCCGTCGCGGTGCAGGTAATCGCCCGACTTTGCCGCGGTCGCGTCAGTGGGCGCGGTCAGCAGCAGCGTCAGCAGTGCGGTTAGAAATACTGTCCGAGTGCCGTTCATCGCGGCAGAGCATACTACTTCGGGCTATCGCTGCTCTAGGAGCGCCAATCAGATAGTCGCTCACGCCCATGAGACTGGTGGCGCGGCGCTGCCTGCTTCCGAGGTCGCAGTGGTGGCCTGCCTGGCCCCCCCCGACCATGAGGGCCGGCAGCGCCCCCCAGCGGTCTCATGGGCCGAAGCGACTATCTGATTGGTGCTCCACCGCCTTGAGCAGCCGGGCAACCTCGGAGCGGCGCTTGCCGTTGGGGAAGCGGTCGGTGTACTTGCGGCCCAGCCTGCGCACTGCAGCCGCATCGCCCAAGGCAAGGCGCGCTCGCATGGTACCCACGATCGCGGCCTCCGCCCGTGTCGCCTGCCCCGCGCGCAGACCCGGCGCAAAGTGAGCGACTGCGTCCTTCCAGCGCTTGGCCTTGATCAGGCTGCGACCCAGCGCCACAAACGCCCGCGTCGCATATCCCGAGGCCGGATACGCCGCCAGGAGGTGACGAAGGTGGTCCTGACGCTCATCTGTCGGACCTAGCCGCGACAGCTCCCAATAGCCCCGCGCTGCCGCCCTACCCTTGGGGTATCGAGCGACGTATCTACGCCAGACGTCAGCGGCAGCCTTTGGGCGGCCCAGGTCGTCGGCCAGCAGCGTGGCCAGATCGGTAGAGACGCCTGCCGCCGGCCCGGATCCGCCCGACCTCAGCGCCGCCTCGTAGGCCTGGCGTGCTTTTGTTGGGGCGCCCGCCAGCCGATGGGCGTCGCCCAGAAGCGCCAGCAGTCGCGCTCGATGGCTGCCGGGTGCCCGAAGCGCCTGCTGCAAGACCCGCACGGCGGCGCGATCACGCCCAGCCGCCAGGTGAGCGCGCGCGTGGCCCAGTAGCTCTGCCGGATCCGGCGCCGCCTGAGGGGCCTCGGTTGTCCCGGCGGGCTTCGAAGGCGCGACCGGCTTCGCGGCCACAACCGGCTTCGCGGCCACAACCGGCTTCGCGACCACAACCGGCTTCGCGACCACTACCGGCTTCGCGACCACAGGTTTGGGCGCCTCGACTACAGCAACAGGCTTCACCGGCGCCTGGCGCACCTTGATGACAGGGCGAGCTCGTCGCGGCGCTCGGCGGGCCCGCCGCCTCTTCACCGGCGCCGGCTTGACCACCGCCGCCACGACCGGCGCGGGCGCCTTCGGCTTCTCGACACGGGGGGCGGGCTTTTGCACCACCTCAGCCACGACCGGCGGCGCGGTGTCCAGGGTATGCGACCGCCCTGCCGTGAGCCGCGCCACAGGCGTCCCGTCGAGACGAGACACGCGAACGATCCCCTCGTGCACCCTCACCCTCGTGCGGGTGCGAGACTCGCGAATCACATCGAACTCGGTGCCGACCACAGAGACCACCGCGTTGGCCGTGCGCACCTCAAACGTGTGGCCCGGCGACCGCTTGCGCACTTTCAGGCGCACAGATCCCTGCTTCAGCGTCACCGACGCGTGGGTCCGATCCCACCGTTGGACCTCGACCTGCGCGGCCGCCGCCAGCGTCATCGTGGCCAGCTCCGGGTCGCGGATCACACGCGGCTCATCCGCAGGCGCCTCCACGATTTCACCGGGCGTCACCACTACCGCGACGTCGATCTTCTCAGCCGGCGGCGGGGGCCCCGCATCAGGGCGCATCACCACAAAGAGGACCACGGCCGCCGCCAGCGCGGCGACCGGAATGCTCCAGCGCGGCGTCGCATCCGACAGCCGCTGGCGCCAGCTCCGACGACGGGCGCGCACCTGATCGCGGATAGGCCGAAACGCCGGAATGACGACATCCACCGCGGCGCTATCCCGCGCCAAAACAGCCACGTGCCTCTGGTAGCGCTCGGACTCCCGCACGCAGGCCGCGCACTCGGTCGCCCGGTCTAGCGCCTCGTCGCCCAGCCAGTCGCGGCTGCGGTCGCACGTGTGTCGGGTGGCGTCCATCAGCCGGCGCTCCTCTGGCGCCCGGCCTGCTCAGCCTCGGCCGCCTCCAGCGCGGCAACGACGGCCTTCCGCGCCTTGAACAACCGCGAGCGTACCGTGCCCGCACGCAGCTCCAGGGCCTCCGCGACATCCTCTGTCGACAGCCCCTCCAGCTCCCGCATCACCCACACGGTGCGATGGCGCGTGTCCATGCAGTCAACCACGGCAGCCACTATGCGCAGCTGCGACCGGGCTTCGACCCGGCGCCTGGGCGTGTTCTGAGCCGGGTCGATCGCATGCAGTCCATCGCGGGCGAAGGCCTCCAGCCGGCGACGATGACGACGTGCGCTGCGCAGCCGCTTGGACACGACGTGCGCGCTGATCCGATAAAGCCACGTCGACAGCTTGGCGTCGCCGCGAAACCGGTCCAGAGAGCTGAACAGCTCCACAAAGACTTGTTGAATCAGGTCGTCCAAATCGTCGCATGGCCCAAGCATCCGTTGCAGGAAGCGCGCAACTGTAGGGGCATTGGCGTAGTAGAGATCGGCCCACGCGGCCTCATCTCCCGCCCGACAGCGCTCCAGTTGCTCACGCTCCGCGTCCATCACTGCACCATTAGTGCCCGGCAGGGACCGCAATGTTCACCGCTGTTCATCAAAAACCCGCGCCCAGGCGTAATGACGACCCCACGGCGCCCCTGGGTGCGGCGTACACCGCCTGCCCCAGCCACGAGATCGGATCGCCGCCGAGATACAGCTGGCCGTGCACACCGACCGCGAGGCGCAGGTTTTTCGTGGCGCGCCACACCAACTCGGCCTCGCCGCGTAGCAACGCTGCACCGGACGCGCGCTCTTCCGTGCCGAAGCGTGTCGGTGGCGCAAACGTCAGGGATCGCCACTCCCACCCCACTCCACCGCCGAAGCGGAGTAGCAGCGGCCCAAACCGGGGGCCCCCGCGGGCGGACATGCGGATGGCGCCGGTGGTCAGCTCGGCCGAGGTGGCGGCGTTTGGCAGTGTGCGGACCGGCTGCCAGTCACCCGCCAGCATTACGACCAGGCGCTCGTCCAGCAGCGCGATCCCGCCCGCGACCTCTACACCGCCCACGTGCAGCGCATCCGCAGGCTGAAAGGCGTACGATCCGCCGGCCTCGACCAGCCCGAACACCTGGCGCGGCCCCTGCGGCGTCGGAACGTCCACGGGCTCGCGAAGCTCGGTCACCGGATGCTCCAGCGCCTCCCCACGTGTGACCAGCGGCTGTACGGAGGTCGCTCGCGCCGCCAACACAGCCAGCGCGGCGCGAGCGACGAGCTGGCGCCGCATCTCGCAGGCGGCTTCGTAGGCTGCCCACCCGGTCTTGAAGGTCACGCCGCTGCCGGCCGAGTTGGAGGTATAGCCGATTGAGTCGGTGTCGAGGATCTGCGGGTTGATTTGTTCGACGGGGATGCCGAGCACTTCGGCGAACTGCTGCGCGACTGCGGCGCGGGTGCCGCCTATATCGGGCGATCCCTCGGAGAGATTGACGCTGCCGTCGATGTTGAGGGTGGCTACTGCGCTGGAAGGCCCCGTGCCATTGCCCCAGTAGCCGGAAGCCACGCCTCGGCCTCGGTAAGGGCCTTCGATTTTCGACTGGTAGTGCGGGTGGTCTTTGGCCGCCTGGAGCACTTCGACGAAGCCGACTTTGGGCATCAGGGTGCCGAAGACTCGGCGGGTGTCTTCGCGGGCGCTGTTTTTGAGGCGCAGGTCGATGGGGTCCAGTTCCAGCTTTTCGGCCAGCTCGTCGAGCGCGGTTTCGAAGGCCAGGGCTGCCGCCGGTGAGCCCGGGGCGCGGTAGGGTGCGGTCTTGGGCGAGTTGAAA
>CAZJHX010000180.1:5947-20316 GCA_964545715.1 uncultured Myxococcales bacterium | reverse complement strand
CTCCCTGGGTTGTTCCTCACGACTCCAGAAACGCGCTGGGGGCGCCGGACCCTGTGATCACCAACTCATCTCGGGCTCGCGTGGCCGCGACAAACAACAGGCACCGCTCCCCGTGCTTGTGGTCTTCCCGCGCCGCCGCGTCCGGCAGCGCCTCGTCTGGCAGCCTGAGCGGCATCACACCGTCCTGGACGCCCGCCAGCAGCATGCACGGGAACTCCAGACCTTTGAGTCGGTGCATGGTCGCCAACCGGACCCCCGGCGGCGTCTCCGCTTCCCCATCGGTTTCGAGGAGCACGCACGGGATGTCCGCCGCCTTCAAGACCGGCCCGAAGCGTTCTGCGAGCAGCTTGCTCGTCCGGGCCGCAACGCACACTTCCTCGGGCTCGTAGGTTTGCAGCCACAGCCGCACCTGCCCCACTATCGCGTCGCGCTCCGCCTCTGGCGTGGCTAACACCCGGACTACGGGCTCGGCGCCGGGGCGGGCCGAGCGGTACCCCTTGAGGTCGTCGCTGCCATCATCTAGATCGTCGACCGGGACACCCTTTAGCAGCGCGACCGCCCAGCGTCGTATCTTCTCTGTGGTGCGGTAGTTAAGGCGTAGTTGCCTGGATCTGCGGCCCCTCACGTTGATGCCGACCGAGCTTAGGCTGGCGCGATGACCGTAGATGCGTTGGTGCGCGTCACCGGCCAGGAACAAGTCGGCCGGGCCCACCGGGACAAGCGCGCGCAGAAGTCGCAGCTGCGACGTTGTGAAGTCCTGGACTTCGTCGGCCAGGACAGCACGGAAGGGGGCGACGCCGGGGTTCTTCTCAAGGTACAAGCGCGCTTCTCGTACGACATCGGCGTGTTCAACCTTGCCCTGTTCGTCGAGCAGGGCGCGATAGGCGGCCAGCACCTCCCATACCCGCGCACGCTGGCGGCGAGTCAACGGCGTGCCGCGCCCCCGTCGGCTGGCACGGAAATACCCGGCCCGATCGGTGACGTCCTGCGCCTGCACGACCTTCTCCCACTCGTCCTTATAGAAGGACATAGGCCGCTCATCGTCGCCGACCTCCATTGCGGCCACCGCCCATAGTTGCCGGCGCTCTTTGTCAGACCAGATCAATCTTGGCCGCGGGAACCCCTGAGAGCGGAGGAAGCGAGACGCCCAGGCATTGAGATTGACGACATCGATGCGGTCGGGAGCCCGTCCGCACAACAGCGCGAGGTTGGCTTTGAGGTCCTCAGCAAGGTTGCGTGTGAACGTGGTCACGAGGATGCGGTCTTGGGGCGCTGTGAAGACGGTGTCGGCGAGGTACCGCGCCCGGTGCAGCAGCACGACCGTCTTGCCGGTACCGGCGCCGCCGCGAACCGCCAGTGAGCCTTTCGCCTGCGCGCGCGCGATGCGCCGCTGGCTTGGGTGCAGAAAAACGCGCCACTGAGCCAGGGGCGCCGCCAACATCTCCGACAGCTCCGCGTCGTCTTCGACGAGGAAGAAGCGCTGCTTGGAGTCCGGGTGTTCCAGCGCCTTGGAGAAGTCATCGCGGTCGACCGGCTCCACCGGCAGCGCCGACCGGCTCAGCTCCTCGAGTGTTGCAGCGACCGTGTAGCCGGCGGCCAGCATGTACAGCGCATCTGCGGCTTCGGACGGCAGGTACGGGAGCAGCTCTTCCAGGTCGTCCTCTGTTCGAAGGGCTCGTACCGCCGGCACTATCGCCTCCGGTACGGAGCAGATCAGCAGCTCGTCGTCGGTCAGTCCGGCCAGCAGACGCCCTTCAGGGATGCTGTCGCCCGCAGTTGCCGAGGGAACCGGCGTGAGTGCTGGCGTGGTCGGCTCCGAGGCGGACGAATCTTCCGGCTCCAAGGCCGTGCGCACCTCAAAGACCTGCAGCGCCCCGCTTCTCGGATTGACCTCAAACCGCTTCTTGCGGGCCCAGTCCATCGCTTCGTCGTGATTGGCGACCCAGACGCACAAGTAGACGTCGTCCTTGGGCGGTTTGATGATGATCGCCCGGTAAGAGTCGCTGACCCGGATCGTGCGGACCTTCTTGTCCAGCATATTGTGAATCGGTTCGTAGTTCAGGGACGCCACCGTCGGCTCCCGCCTGAACTTCTCAAGCGCCTTGCGAGTGCGTCGCTGTTCGAGTTTGGGCAGTTTCGAGTACGACTTCAGAAACTCATCAGAGATGGCAACCTGTGGCACGTCGTCCCCCTATGGCTTCAAGTGCGGTGCGAGCAGTTTGGACCACGCCCCGTTGATCTTCGCGTACTCACGGGGGCACCGCTTTGCACGAGCAGTTGGCAGCCAGTTACTCCCCGCCCAACTTGCGTATTTGGGCGGGTCCGAGCCGTACATCAGGCAACTGAGCGTGTAGAAGCGCTGTTCGCTGGTGGAGTGCTCGTCCCAGAAAGGCGCCCGCTTCAACACGCTGCGCGATGCCGTGAACCAATGCTGGGCGGCGATCGCATACCCGGTACCCTTCTCACCCATCCCAAGGAGTACGAGTGTGGCTACCTGATCGACGGCATCCTCCTCCTTTCCGGTCGCAGGCAGGCCCAACTGATGGACCATGGCATGACCGTACTCGTGCAGCAGGATGAACAGGGAGGCACCGACGACAGCGGGGCCAAGTTGGGCCTCACTTACCCGCCCCCGCAGCTTGGTGAGCAGATCGTCGACCAGCTCGTAGCACAGTACGATCGTGCCCGGGTCTGGAGCGTAGAAGGCGTTGACCATTCCGCAGTCGGCGAAATTCACGGGCACAGTACGCGGCCATTTAATCCGGCCTCGAATCGACTCGATCATCTTCGACAAGGTGCCCTCATTGCTTAACCAGTCCGCGATCTTCCGGCTCCGAGCGTTGTTCGACCTCACAAAACCGACCGCGCCCTTTCCGGCAGCGGCGCTCATCGCAGAAGCGGCGATTTCGGCCTTGCGGCGTAGCGCCGGCCGGGCCGCTGGCACTGAGAGGATGTCCCTCGCGTCCAGGCCCTTGCCCATGGCGGTCGCCTCTTTGGGCAAACCGTAGACTGCACCGCCAAGCGCTGAAAGCAGCGTGCTGGCGTTGACGCTCGCTTCGAACCGGACCGCCTCGCCGGTGGCCTGCAGCTTCAAGGAGCGCAGCGCCTCTTGGAGCACCGGGCCCCACAGTGACAGGCCCTTCCTGCTGGCCGAATCCACGATCTTCTGAGCAACTCCTGGGCGCTTGAAGGCCTCCAGGAACATGGCCACTTGAACCCCTCTGCGCGGGAGCAGCACGTTGCCCGCGATCCTGAGCTGGTCGCTCAAACGAACGGAAACCTCACCCCGACCCACTTCGTTCCCAAGGGGGAACCGCAGCGCCTTCACCCGCAGCAACTGGTCTTCCGGCGGGTCCGCTCCTGTCTCTCGTGCCGAGGCGATCCGTCGCAGTTGTGTGAGCACGAGCTTTACGGCGCCGGCGGTGTCCAGCGCCGTGTCGGCCGTTATCGTCAAGACACCGTCGGGGTCTACAAAGTTGGCTTCGCTATCGTCGAATCCGATCAAAGCGGTGTCGGACACTTGGACAACGTTGTCGCCGAGCGGCTTCGTCAGGGTCTCGCGAGCCGCGGCGTCCAGCGACTCCGACAGTACCAAGACGCCATCGGCCTCGGATTTGCTGTCCTTGGCTGGCCGGTCGCGGACCCATCGGATCAAATCCACTAGTGCCCCTCCGTGCGCCCGACCGAGAATCGCCACGGGCTCCGGCTTCGAGCTTTTGATACTGCCCGAAGGGAAGCGCAGGGCAACGACGACGTTGTCAACCCGCACAAAGACATCCGAGCCGACAGCATCGACGGCTTGCTGGTAGGCGGCGCGGCCCTCGGCAGGCAGTGACTCCAGTATCGGCTGCCAGAGCCCTTGTTGGCGAAGGACCTCGGGCCGAAACTCGACGATAATGTCAGCGCTGGCGGGGACCAGCGCCCGCAACGTGGCGTCGTCCAGCTCGCCCAGGCCGGCCTGCAGCACCTTCCACTGCTCGGCATCGATACCCTCCGGTGCCGTGTAAACGACCGCGGGCTCCTCTGGCGGCTCGTCGTCCTGCCCCAAGAGCTTCTTCACTTTCTGACAACCTGCACTGCAGATCAGCAGTGCACTCAGCGCCCACACTGTGCCATGTGTCCTCATACCTTCGCCTCCCCCTGCAACGCCGTCATCACCACATCCGCTGAGACGGGCATCATCCACACACTCCAACCGCCATCCCTCGCCACCTCAGCCGCGCGTTCATCGCCGGCCAGGACGACCGCGACCTTCCGGTCAGGCCATCCCAACTCCACTTCTCCCAGCGTCCTGCCGCCGCCGATTATCGGCTGGCCGGGCTCGGGCAGGGGCAGTCCGGCGTCGCGGACGGCTTTGATCAGCGGTACGCACGCCGGATCGGCCAGCGTCAGCAGCTCCTGGAACGTCTCGTTCGGTTCGCTGGTCAATGGCGCGTCGGCGACCGCTGCTGGTGGTGGCGGGCCTGCGGGCACAGGCGTCGTCAACCCCGCCAACTGCTCGCTTGAGAGCACTTCGACCTTACCCGCCGTATGGAACTGCAGCAGGTTCCAGGCGGCCAGGACCGCGCGCCAGCTGGGCTCAAACTCCACGGCCTTACGCGCGTCGGCGTCATCGAAGAGTCGGATCACAACCCGCGTCTCGGTGAAGTTCTTGCTCCGAATGGCCTCCACCGGACATGAGGCGCCGGCCACGACCCACTTGAGCGGCTCGTCGGAGAGCAGCCAACCCAGCCGATCCGGTAACTTCGCCGTAGTCTTCGGCGGGCCGACAAGAAAGCGTGCGGGCGCCTCTGTGGCCTTGAGTATCGTGGCGGCGCAGTGGCTCGGCTCGACATACGGCGGTGACGCCACAAACGCGGCCAGCATCCCCCCCACCATCGCCGACCAGGTTGTATCGTCGGGGCCCTTCAGGTACTCCAGCAGCGTCGTCATGCTGCCCTGCTGGAACACGTCTACCGACCGCGTCACGCCGGCTGTCTTCAGCACGGCATTCGCCTGGCGCGGCTTGGGTGAAAACAACGACGGTGGACTCGACGTGGGCTTCTTGGCCCCGTCGTGCAGATCGATATCCTTCCACGTCACAGACCAGACACGGAAGCGGCCCGAGTCCAGGATCGCCTGCCGCTTGTTGAAGTCGTCCCAGACCCGACCCTCAGCCTTGTCTGGGCAGGCGTGATAGAGCAGACCATCACAGAAGACCGCGATGGGGCGCAGGCCATCGGTCTTGCCCGCGATCGGCCGCAGCACAAAGTCCGGCCGGCACGGCCTGGCCACCATCTCGGCGGGGCCCAGGTCCACTTGAGGCTCCAGACGCCACGTCACATCCCCCGCACGCATCCGCCACGCAGCAGCCCCGGCATGGGCGATCTCGGCCATCTCCCAGTCCGGCAAGCGCTCTGCTTCTGAGATCAGCGCGCGCACAAACTTGCGCTCCAGCTCGCTCTCGATCTTCGACGCCAGCGGCACGTTGCTGAGGCTCACTTCTGTCGTCATCTGGTGCCGCCCCTCCAGGATCGGCCTCAGCATCGCCATCGCTCGGCGGCGCGAAATGACCTTGAGCTCCCGCGACGATTGGAAGGCGTACAAACATCGGTAGCAGCCGTCCTTCGCCTCCTCTTCTCGACACCCGCAGCCGGCCATGGCGTCCTGCGCGAACTGCAGTACGTCCATGAACTTCCGCGTGCGCGCCAGCTCCGAGAGATACCCAGTGCCGCCCGGCACGCCGTCATAGACCACCAGGAAGCGCATGCGAAGATCGGGATCGCCGGAAAGCGGCTCCGAGACCGACTTCACCAGCAGGTGGCCGGGATTGCCCTGGAACCACCGCCGAAAGCCCAGGTCGAGCGCCGCTTTGAAGGACGCCACTGACGCATCCACGTCCTCCGACGACACGGGCAGCAACACCCGGATCGCCTCGGACGTCACCTGCCGATACAGAAACACCCGCTCGACCGGCGGCTCATCGCCCTTTTTGTAGGCGCAATACGGCGCATGCTGAAGCCCGCGCGAGTCGGTCGGATCGTTGACGCGACCGCACCCCATGCAGACCTCGAAGCCGTCAGCGGACAACCGCGTTCCGGCGATCCGCAACTTGCTGCCGCCCCCTCGACCGGCGCGCCCGGCGTTGAGTTGCGTCAGCGTCAGTCCCCGCAGCAGCTCATATCCAAAGGGGAGCGCCGTGTTGACGCTTGCTCCGGCGGGCATGAGGTTGTCCGGGCCCACCGCGATGAGATCGCGCACGTCGTACGACTCCATCGCCCGATCGTCCGCGTCGTCCAGCGTTAGGCTCTCGTGTTCGCGTGAGAAGCTGCGCGCACGCGCAAAACGCACAAACGTCCGCAGCTGCCCGGCGTCCTTCCACCCGCCGTGCTCGCACCGCGGACAGAACGCCGCGATCGGCTCGCCTTCCACCTCTCTGGACGTGAAGTGGCATGCCTCGCACACCCGCCATCGCTCCGTGAGAGGGCGCGCCTTTGTCCCGACGTCCACCTCCGTAACGCGCACCTTGCGACCCTCCGCATAGAAGGTATTGAACGGCGCCAGCTCGCGGATCGCGCTGCTCGCCGGGCGCAGGTACTCGTGCTTGTCGTAGTTTCTCAGCGTCGGCTTGCGGCCGTCGCTGCGCCCCCCTTTGCTGACGACCGAGTACAGGGTGACGCCGGGCTCCGGAAACGCGTAATTGGGCAGCCGCCCTTCGTCCGTCAGCACATTGAGCGGGTACTTCTCGGACAGCTCCACCATCACCTTGCGCACCATGTTTCGCGCGTCTACCAGCTCGCGGTGCTCTCGGACCTTGTCGTCGTTCTCCTTCCACAGCGGCTCGGCCTCCATGGCCGCGATCTTCTTTTGCACCCGGTTGCGCAGCCGGCGTAGATCCTCCAGCTCGCTCTTCACGGCATCAAACGCACCTTGCACGGCGGTGTGGACCGCGTCGGACGTCCCGAACGCGCGTAGCGCCTCTGCGCTCTCGTCTGTGATCCACGGGCCGAACAGCGCCACGAAGCGTTGGGTGATGGCCGGCCCCTCCCGGGCGTAAAACGCCAGAAAGCGGCCCGGGAACTTGCTCTTGCCGGCCCCGCTCAGGCAGAATCCGGTCTTGCGCGGGATCGCCGTCAGCTCAGTCTCGTCCCGCGCCCAGCAGTCCATCGCGAAGGCGACCAACTGTCGTTCCAGCATCGCCGTGGCATCCAGGAAGCACCCCGGCGGCCGCACTTCACCCGACATCATCTCCCGCGGCTCGGCGTGGAAATACTGGTCGTGCGGCTGGGCCACCGCCATCGTCAGACACAGCGCGTTGCCCGTCTTACGCCCGGCGCGCCCGATCCGCTGCAGGTAGTTGGCGGTCGACGGCGGCACCGAACACAGCATCGTTGCTGACAGGTCTCCGACGTCGACGCCCATCTCCAGCGTCGGAGTCGCGACCAGCACATTGGGCGCCCCCGGATCGTCGCCTCGGGCGAACCGCTCCTCCACCTGCTCGCGGACCTGACGCTCGAGCAGGCCCGTGTGTTCGTGAGGAAAGATGCGCTGCACGCGTCCCGCCTTGAACATGCGCGTGTAGTAGGTCGGTTTGGGGCGGTGCCCCGTTGATAGGCTCCCCGCACACCGATAGACCGGACACGTCCGTCCGGCCCAGCGCGCGGCCTGGTCCGCGGGTGTCAACACCGCGCGCTGGCATTGGTCGCACGAGACCTCCGCGACATCGCGGGTGACGAGCAGCCCGTCCGGCGCCAGGCCGAATGCGTTGGCCTTGCCGGAGGGCAGCGTCTTGAGGGCGCCCGCCTGCACCAACCGTCGGATGGCCAGCCGCGTGAGATCGTTGATCGACTCGCTGCGCATGGGCTGTCGCAGGCTTCGCGATACCCAGTCACGCAGCCAGGAATCCAGTGTGGGACGTGAGTACAGCGGATCGAAGACCTTGTGCTCGGACGTATCCACCAGAAAACGCGGCAGCACGGACCGGCTGCTGAACGGCGAGGTTAGCGGGCTCTTGCCCTTGGTCAGCAAAAACCAGTTGCCGCCGTTCTTGACGTAGTGACGCAGGAGAGGATCTGCGATCCCGCCGCGGATCCGCAGCCGACGCAGCAGTCCGCGCAGAAAGTGCTCGACCTGGTCGGCGTCCAACCTGGAGAAGTTAGGGTCGCCCTCCTCGTGCAGATCGGCAGTCAGCGCCTCGGCCACCTGGGTCACCTTCTCCAGGTCCGGAGCGACCGTCGCGCAGCCCGTGCGCTCCAGAGTCCGGCCCACCTGCGAGCGGTGCCCCAACTCCATTGCCGCCTCGAAGTGCAGCCGCTTCATCAGCGATGTCATTAGTGAGGCATGCCGCCCGGTCCCCGAGGTCTCCACGAACTTCTGGTACTCGGGCAGATCCACCAGATCGGGCGGCGTCAGCGTTGCGATGGCGCGGGCTCGCGATGCGCCGTCCGCCGCCCCATCCACCAACTGGGCGGTCAGCGCCGGCGCCAACTTATCCAGGCGGAGCGGCCCATCCGCGCGCTCCAGCACGCCTTGGAACGCGGACCTGAGGTTGAAGCGATAAGTTCGTGCGCCAAAGTAGCCGGCGCGATGCGACGCGTCCTGAACCGAGTCCGTAAATGCCAGCAGCTTCTTGTCTCGGTTGTAGTCGGACAGAAAGATGTGTGTGAGGGCCACCGACAACAGGCTCGCCGCCCGTGAGCCCATCATGCTGAGGCCATTGTCGGCGCCACAGTCCGGGCAGCGGGCGCGGAACCGCCGTGGTGTGCCGTCGCTGACGCTGTCCTCGATCCGGGCCAGCACGTAGCCCTTCTCAGTGAGCTCGTCCGCCGCATGTTGGCCCGACGTGCGGACCTCCAGGGTGTCCTTATGCAGGAAGTTCCACAGCAGCGTATCGCCGCCCCTCCCGGGCTGTAGGTATCGGGCCCCCCGCCACTGCTCGAAGTAGGCGGTGCCCACGGCGGTCGACTCGTCCAACAGCTTATTGGAGCCGTCGCGGTGGACGGCGCCCAGCCCCTGCGCGCCACAATCGCGGCAGTACACGATCGGCAGATAGCGCCCCTCCGACTGGCGGTCCAGCTCGTCGGCCCACGCGAAGACAAACCCGTCGTCCGGCACCTGCAGCCGTTGCACCAAACGCCGCAGCTCGCGGACCCACAGCTGCACCTGGCAGGTCAGAAACGGCACCTCGCGATCACCGTCCAGCCGGCGCGCGTGCGAGACCAGCGCCAGAAACGATGTCAGCGCACCTTTCGCCGAGTCTGCCAGCGCGTCAAAGTCGCCGTCCCGCAGTCGCAACAGCCGCTCGAGCTCCTGGGCCGTCTCCTGTCGGCCGCCAAGCGCACCGAGCAGCTTGCGCAGAAACACATGCCGACCCAGCCGCTCCCCCAGCGCGACGGGATCGAGTCCGGACTCGCCCGTCCAAAGCTCGATCTGACGCTGAATCCACGCATCGGGATCGGTCGCCGTCTCTGGGTCCAGCACCGCCGCATCCTGGGGTGTAGGCACGTGATCCAGGTTGACCAGATACCCGAGCGCCTCCTCTATGTTCTGCCGATCCTCCGTAATCACGGCACTGAGCGGGAACGGGGCGCCGAAGACCTTGCGCGCAAAGTCGCACAGATGCTGCTTGGCTTCGGCGGCGTCGCTGCCGATCGTCGCCGACGTGCCCACACAGCAGATAGAGCGGTCCGAGGAGCCGAGCCGCGCCCGCAGCCGGCGAATGAGGCAGGCCACGTCCGAGCCCTGCGCCCCGTCGTACGTGTGCAGCTCGTCCAAAACCAGATAGCGCAGCGTGTCGGGCGCGTTGAAGGCCCACAGCTTCTGGTCCTCTGGCCGCAGCAGCAGAAAATCGAGCATCTTGTAGTTGGTCAGCAGAATGTCCGGAGGTGCCTTGCGCAACTCCTCGCGCTGATCCACGAGATGGTCCCGATCCGCGATGGCGTGACCCGCCTGGCCACCGACGTACAGCCCCGCGGTCACCTGCCCCTTGAGCGCCGGATCGTCCCACAGCACGCGTGCCAGCCGTCGCGCCTGATCGGTGGCCAGCGCGTTCATGGGATACAAGATGATCGCCTTGACGCCGGGCGCCGACTCCGCCCGCTTGCAGTGGTCCAGGATGGGGTAGAGAAAACACTCTGTCTTACCCGACCCGGTGCCGGTCGTGACCAGCGTGGGCTTCGCGGTCCGCCCGCTCCGCGTGGACAGCCGCTGGAACGACCGCAGTTGATGCGCGTACGGCGTGAACGAGGGCTTGATGTCGAGCGGCACATCCGCCCGCGCCGACGCCGCACGAAACGGCAGCCGGACGTCGACATAGGGACCTTTGAACAGCCCGCTCGGTCCATTCAGGTGGTCAAACAGCGCCCGCTCGAACTCGGGGCTGGACAACGCAAACGTCGTCCGCATGTAGTCCAGCAGCGTCTCGCGGATCTGACCGGCCAGGACGGAGGGGATCATCTAGGGCTGACTCCGGCCTCCGGAGCACATCTCTTTCTTGATGCGGTCCAGGAGTCGCCGCAGGCTCTCACCGACATACAGGCCGTTCGTGCCCGTCGGGTCCGCGCGACCGAATCCGTCGACGTAGCGATCGGGGCGGACCTTCCAAAGGTCTCGAAACTCCCGCACGGGACCGTTTCTGACCCCATTGGCCGCCAAGCCCAGACCCGGGCAGTTTGCGCCCACCCACAACGCCCCGGCCCGCGCGCCAGGCCATCGGTCGTGTGTCATGCGCACGTCATCGTTCCTTCCCGTTGCCGGGGCGGCGTCCTTCCACCGAACGACCCAGCCTGCGCGCAGCAGCCCCCCAAGCAGATGCCACAACGCGCCGTGACTCGGGTTTCGACGATTCCATTGCATGGCGTTGAAGACCCTGGCCAGCTCGGCCTCGTGCACAGGTGTCGAGGCGCAGTGTGCGAAGTAGTCGGTGATTTGTTGGGGGGTCATCTGGGGCTCCGTGGTTTGGCGGTGGTCATTCCACCACCGAGATGTCGATGAAGAGCAGTTGATTGTTGGTCTGGTTGCCGACCGGGACGTGGTGGACCTTGCCGCTATTGAGCGCGGCCATCAGATCCGAATAGTCCAGGTGGGCGGTACCGATGAAGTCGTCGAACTGCACGTCGGCGTCCCACAACTCGACTCGTAAACGCGTGCCCGTATCGATTTCCAGGTTGACCCAACCGTCACCCCATCCGGGTGTGAAGGTGTCCTGGCGCTTGACCAGTATCAGCGGCTTGGGGAAGTTCGGTCCGCCGAGTACGGACAGCTCACCGAAGGGATCGGGCTTGGCGGTCGCGCCGATCACGACCTGAGCCAACGCCCCCAGCACGCCGGAGTAGAGGCCGCCGCCGGCCGCCGAGATTACGGCCGTCCACTCGCTCTTCGAGATGGAGCAGAAGATGGTGTCCCAGCAATCCCGATCGACCTTTGAGGGCGCCACGACGGCACCCTCGATGATCACAGTTACCTTCACGGGGCTCGGCGTCGAAGGGGGCGGGGCGTCCGATCCGACGGAGGGGGTGGATGCAGCGCTGGCGTCGGGTGACGAGTGGCGACCGCCAGAACCCGCTGGGCCGCAGGCGGCGATGAATCCGGCCGCCATCAAGGCGGTGATGGTGGAGGTGGTCCGCGTCATGATTTGTCGTCTGCCACCAGCGGTTCGAAGTGACCGTAGGCCTGGCGCATGTCGGCCTCGCGGTCGCAGCGGTCGAACGGGGGAACGAACGCGCCCGTCTGGTCGACCGCCCAGTCGGGCAACCCATCGCCGGCCCGCGCGTGTTGGATCTCGGTCCACTGCTTGCGGTCCAGCCCCACGCCGGACAGGCCCTTGTTCACCGTGAACACGATCTTGCCGCGCTGATCGTAGAAGGTCTCGCGCTCATACTGCTGCAGCACCGGGAACTGGACGCGGTAGATCAGGCACAGCTGGTCTGCTGTGAGCCCAAGCGCCAGCGTCGCCAGGGCGTCTAGTTCCACGAGTGCCTGCCGCCGCTCGAACGGCGTGCGCAGGGCGCACTCGCGTTGCCATTTCGGGGTGAGACCCGTCCCGGAGGGGAGTCGGGGGTCGGGCTTGGCGAACATGTCCTGGTGGAACCTCGGCGAGTACAGCTCTTCCCATAGCGGGGCGTACGGCGTCGTCAGGCAGTTCAGCCGCAGCGCTCGGAGCACGACGGCAGAGCGGCCGGCGAACGCTGGAAGCGGCAGACGCCCAAACGTCTCCGCGTAAAGGTCCGACTTGCCCGTGGTCTTGATGAAGAAGTCGTATACCAAGCTGGACGCCAACCCGGAGAGATAGGCCAGCGAAGCGTGACTATCCATGGCCAAAGACAGGATGGTATGGACATGTGCTGGACCGGGGGGAGCGATGAATGGCACTAGGGTTCGTGCGCCGGTCGGCGCGACAAGACGCCTATGGACGTGGCGGTAGAATTCGGTGACCGGGCGGCCGTTCCAATGGGGCGTGCGGCGCCTGTACTCGGCGGGATCGCACGCCGGCACGAAGTTGGTGCGGGGCAGGTAGTCGTCCTCGATGGCGGTCAGGTCTATTGGGGAGTAGTCGCCCTTGGACTTGCATCCCTCGTTCGGCGTCTTGTTGAGTGGCGTGCCGACGTAGAAATGCGGACCTGACAGAACCCACTCCTGCAGCGTCTCGGGCAGGCGTGTCTCTCGGCGGATCGTCCCATCGTGTTGCTGGTTGGTCTCGTGGAAGTGCTCGGTCGCAAAATACTGGCCGGCCAAGTCCCCCAGTCGGCGAGGAGCGGCCGCAAACTTGCGGAGGACCGCCAGAATCTCCCGACTGTGTACCACCGGCAGTCGGGCCTCGCGCGCGGGCGTGCCGGGCGCATCATAAAGCGTGGCAAAGAGGCCCAATGTATCGTCGTCCACCTCCACAACGCGCGAGCGATGGCCCTTAAGATCCCAATTGCCGTCAGCGTCCTTCAAGCCAGGCACTGAGCCACGTCCATCGTGCGCAGCCGACTGATCGAGCGTGCGCGGATGAAGAGCGATACCAAGCATCCGGTAGTTGATGGCGGAGGGACGCGCGGCCGAGACCGAGATGCAATACGGCCGTGGGTGCCCCACCGCGGCGAAGAGCATCAGTTCATTCTTGAATACGCAGAGCAGTCGCAGGCGACAGTGGAGATGACGCCGGAGCGCACCGCCCTTCGGGTCACTGAACAGGCCGGGCTGGTGGATGAGCCCCATTTGCCCGCCCGCCGCGCCAAGTTGCCAGCCGCGCGTCAGGAAGCACTTGTACAGATTGGTCTGCACACCCTTCAGAAGCGGGTAGGTCTGTGTTGCGTTCAAGTACCGACCCACGCCCGTAAGCATCTCGAACTCCTCGAAATAAGCCGAGCGGGCGGCCTCGTCCTCCATCACTCGGGCCCTCGCATCCGCCACCTGCTTGGCGGACATGCTCCTCAGTGTGAACAGCGGCTCGTAGTCGCCCAACACGCCGGCCTCTTTCCACTCCAGCTTCAGCCACGGCGGGTTGCCCAGGATCACGTCGAAGCCGCCCCGGTCCGCAAATGCCTCGGCAAACTGCAGCTCCCAGTGGAAGCACGGCGCGCGGCGCGTCACCTCGGCCACTATCCGCAGTCGCCGCGACGCACCCATCGTGGCAGTGACATCCGCGCTGTCGAGCAGCGCCTCTACGTCGGTCAGCCACTGGGCGCGCGTGGGCAGTCGCTCGGCGTGCTTCAGCGGCCAGACCCACAGGGCGCACCAGGCGTCCATCACGGCGCCCAGCCGCCGACCGGGCGCGGACGGACCACGCAGCTCCCGCTGGAGTACCTCCGTGCCCAGCTCCTCGCTCAGAGGCAGCCCCGCCTCAACCGGCGGTTGGCCCCATAACGCCACGCGCTCGCGCAGCTGCTCAGACAGCGCTCGACGTGCCCGGACGTGCTCTTGCCACAGCGCGTCCACCCGCTGCGACAGCCGTTGCAGCGTCTGAACCTCCATCGGCGTCAAGCGGCGAGTGAACGCTTTGCGCCACTGCTTGACCTGCGCGACCGCCTCGGGATCGAGCGCTTTGACCACCTTGTCCTTGTCGAACGGGGCCATGCCTGCGTCCGGCAGCAGGAAGTGCCACACGGTATCCTTGGGGCGCGCCTCCCCGACCGGCACGCGCTCCGGCACGCGGGTCAGCCAGTTGGCGCCGTTCTTCTTGCTACCATCAAACACAAGGTGCTCCGACCGGAACACCTCGCGGCGGCCACCCATCAAGCTGTTGCCCGTGCCGATCCGCAGATCGAAGAACGGCGCCCGGGCGCCCGGATGCAGCACGTTGAGCCACAGCGAGACCTTGCCCAACTCTGCGGCCAGGGGATTCAGGTCCACGCCGTAGCAGTTATTGACCGCGAAGTGATACTTCACCTTCTGGCGCTCAGCCTGAT
>CAZJHX010000180.1:0-5937 GCA_964545715.1 uncultured Myxococcales bacterium | reverse complement strand
GGCGGGGATTGTGGTGCCGCCCGGCTCGCCCTGCTTCCGCGTGAGGTACGCGTCGGCCAGCTGATTGACGGCCTCGTTCAAGAACGCGCCGGAGCCCATCGCGGGCTCGCAGATCGTCAGGCCCAGGATCTCGTCCGCCTTCAGGCCCTCTAGCCGCTCTTTGAGCGTATACCGGGTCAGGCACTCCGTCAGCACCTCCGGCGTGTAGTAGCTGGCCGACTTTTCGCGATCGCGACCGGCCAGCCGAAACACGAAGCTGCCGCGCGGGTACTCGACCGGCAGGCCATCCTCGCGGACGATCTCCTTGGGCTCATAGCGCCCGAGGTCGGGCTTGGGCACAAAGTAGCTGCGGGCCTCGGCGTCGTCCATGTCAGCCGCCGCCTTGACCTCGACCAGATCCTCTTCGGCAAAGAACCCTGAGTAGCTCAGCAGCCCCTCGTACACCGCACCCAACTGGTTGATGCCGAGCTGCGCATAGCTGATCCGGCCACGCGACCGCTTCTTGCTGGGCCTGGAGAGCGACAGCAGCCGAAGGATCTCCTGCATTACGTGGTTGCGTATCTGGGCGGGCTTGAGCAGCGGGGTCGCCGCCTCGTCGAACAGGCGGCTGCGCAACGCCAACAACCGAAAGCGATCGCCCGCCTCCGCGACGTCGCGCACATCCTCACCGCCCAGCGTCATCTGACGGGTTTGGCGCTGGTTGTAACCGCGGTTTAAGATCCGGAACAGCGCCTTCAGGCTGTCGTGGATGTACGTCCCGTTGCGCGCCTGTTCGGTGTGCAGCGGTACCTGCTCCAAGTCACGCAGGGACTCCAGGCTGTAGCCCAACCGATAGGTCGTGGAGTCCATGGGCACGACACCCAGCTCCTTGCCCCGCGCCTCGGCGTAGAACAAGAAGAGCAGGCGGTACAGCCAGATCAGGCATTCACGGGTGAGCTGTGCGGCGTCGAGACCTTGCTGCTGCTTACCTTGGATCTCGCGCCGAAAGACGCCCTCGCGGCGGACGTCCTTCCAAAAGTAGACCATCTCGTTGGCCAGCAACTCGACCGCCTTCCGCACGCCGTGCTTCAGGTCGGTGGATACCGCAAACGCGTGCTTGTGGGACTTCTCGTCCAGCGTGTCGTGTAGGCAGGCGCCCGTGTCCGGAGCCAGCACATCGCGGTGCAGCATGGCGGCGGTGGCCTTCATCGCGTTGTTGTCGCGTCGGCTGAAGAGCTCCCCCAGCCGGAAGCGCAGCAGCTGTCCCTGGGGCCACTTGTGACGCTCGATCAGCCAGGCGTCGCCGGCCGCCAGATACAGCACCCATCGCGGCGGGCGGTCCTGACGAAACAGCGGGCCGTCGAGCAGCTCGCCCACTGTGCCGCCATAGGCGGCGCCGTCGAAGACCTCGCCCTCGGGGAGCTGGGCGGCGGGCAGCGTCAGCTCGAAGGGGCCGTCGTCGTCCGGCTCCTCGTCGCGGAGTGGGAAGGCGCCGTCGATGATCCACAAGTAGGGGTTGCCGTCGCGCTCAAGGCTGGACACGAGCGGGACGAGACTGCCGGACGGTAGCGAGTGAACCTGCGAGCGCCCCGCGTACGGGTAGCCCAGTACCTCCAGCAGCCGCACGTGAAAGTCGCGCGCGATCCGCCAGCGGTCGGCCTCATCGCGCGCGTCGCTGGCCTCGTTGCGACACCGGAAATAGTGCGTGGCGAGCGCCGCCAGCGCCTTGTGGGGCGCGCGTCCTTCGCCCGCCTTCTCGCGCTCGCGCCAGCCCTTCAGCACGGCCTTGAGGTCGCCCTCCAGTACGGCGGACAGATAGTGATGAGAGTAGAACTCGCCGACGTTGTCGATACCGCTGATATCCAGCGCCATGGCTCAGCCCGCCTCCTGGCCGATCAGCACGGCACCGATGCGGACATAGGGTTCCGCCAGGGTGGTCAGCGTATCCCGCACGGCGCGCTCGCGGCTGCTGACACGTCGCTCGATCTCTTTGGCGCGATCGTCAAACGTCCTCTGTTGATCGGCCCTGAGGCGGTCTCGACCCTTGAGCCGGGCGTCTTTCCACGTGTCGAGGTGGGCAAGCGCCTTGTCGCGCCACGCTTGCACGCGGCTCAACTCACGGTGCATCGGGGTTTCAAATACGGCTGTACGGGCAGTACGGAGATCCAGCATGTGGGCGCGCGCGACCTCGACGGCGGTGGGGATGCGAGCCGCGAATGGCGCCGTGTCGACCGGGACGCCGGTGTTGTGCAAGGCGCCCTTCAGCGCGGTCAGGTCCATCAACTCGGCAAACCCGTAGATCTCGTGGCCGCCGGCCGGATCGAACAACACGCCAAACCACTCGATGATCCGGGGCTGAGAGCGCAGGTTAGAGATCACGCCGTTGACCAGCACACAGCACTCGCCAGCCTGCAGATTACCGGGCACGCGCACGATCGGGGCCTCGTTGCGGCCAAAGCCCTGCAAGACCCGATCATCCAGCCACTCCGCGATCGGGTGCAGCGGCCAGAACAATTGCCACTGGGGCCAGCGTCCCTCGTCCTGACGGGCCGCTGCGTAGGCGTCTTTGACCAGCTGACGGTCACAGGTGAGCTTGAACTCCCAATGCGGGTTGCGCAGCTCGCGAGGCAGGTACTCGAAGCGGCGCCGCAGATCGTCCGGCGCGGTCAGGGTGAAGCCGTCGGCCTCGGGGTGCCATTGGGGCGCGGAAACGGCCAGGTGCTCGTCGTCGGCGATCTCTTCGAACGCGTCTCTGGCGTAGTCCAGGTCGGACGCGTAAAGCGTCGGCGGCGTGGTGGTTTCGACGATGGTGTCGTCCTCCCCCGCCTGTCGCGCGAGATCCGCGAGCCAGTCGCCGTCGTCGTCGTCAGCGACGGGATCATCGGGCAGGGCACGCTCAGCCGAGGTGCCGTCCTGGAAGGCGCGAGCGACGTGGGCTTCCTCCTCCTCGGGGTCGTACAGCTTCATCAGCCAAGCGACGTCACCGAGGTTCTTGTGGGCCATCTCCTCTTTTTCGATCAGGCGCTCGATGATCCGCAAATCGCCGCGTAGCTCAGTGGTTGGTAGCGTCAGTAGGTAGCGTATCCAGGGCGTGTTCTGTTGACCGAAGCGATCGATACGACCGTTGCGCTGCTCGAGTGTGATCAGGGACCAGGGCACGTCGAAGTGGATCATCCGATGGCAGAAGAAGTGGAGATTGATCCCTTCGCTGGCGGCGTCGGACCCGAGCAGGATCCGCGTCTTGCCGGTGGCGGTGCCGAAGTCCTTGACCAGGTCCTGCTGCTTGACGTCGTCCAGCGTGCCGTAGAACAGCGCCACCTGCTGCTTGTCCAGCCCAAAGCGCCGGATCAGTTGCTCTTGCAGCAGCATCAGGGTGGGGATCCGCTCGCTGAAGATGACGATCCGGTCGCCCGCGCGACCGCGCGAGTAGCCCAACTGCTCCAGCTCGGCGAAGAGGCGCTGCAGCTTCGTGAACTGGGTGGGGGGCACGGCGTCTGACAATGCCTTTAGCTTGCGCAGCACCTGCCAGTCGTGCTCGGCGTCGGCGTCCTCGAGGCGCCCCGACTCCTCTTTGGGACCGCGCTTCTCCAGAGTCTTCATGCGCGCCGTAATGGTCTTTCCGCAGGCGTCCGGCGATGACAGAAACGACTTGAGCAGCAGCGTGCGAAACAGAACGCCCTTCGAGTTCCGGCTTGCGTCGATTGTCTTGAACGTGGCGACGTCCAAGGCCGCGAACACCCGGTCCTCAGCTCCGCTCGCGTCGCACCGCATGAGGTCGAGATCACGCTCTTTGAAGGCCGAAGAGCCTAGGGCGACGTCCTTCTTGAACCGGCGCACGAAGAGGCCCCGGATGTCCTCAGCGACATAGTCGGACGGGTTGGCGACGGCGGTGGGTTCCAGCAGGTTCATCAGGCTGGCAAAACTCTCGGGCTTGCCATCGTGCGGCGTGGCGGATGTCATGATCAGGGCATCGCACGTATCGGCAAGCAGGTTGGCCAGGCGTGCCCGCTGATTGCGCCCACCCTTACCGCGCCCACGAACAGCGACATTCTGACACTCGTCAATGACGATCGCGTCCCATGTGCAGCCCTCGAGAAAGCGCCGGTATTCGCCGTCCTTCTTGAGGGTGTCGATTGAGATGATCACGCGGTCGTAGTGGTAAAACGGGTTCATGTGCGACGGGATCTTGGCGCGCACCCGCTGCAGGCCGACGGAGTCCAGCCGCACCAAGGGGATGGTAAACCGGGCCCACATCTCCTCTTGAAACTGAGTCAGGATGGACTTCAGCGCCACGACGAGGATCCGCTCACCGCGCCCACGGCGAATGAGCTCGGACAGCAGAACCCCGACCTCGAGCGTCTTCCCCAGCCCCACGCCGTCCGCGATCAGAATGCGCGGTCGGGGCTGCGCCAACGCCTTGGCCGCCGGGACGAGCTGGAAGTCGGCGCGATCCATGGCGCCGAGATGCCCCACCGACAACTCTGAGCCGGTCGGGGGTGTGCGGCGCAGCAGACTCTCCAGATACAGCCGAGCGCGCCGAGACCGGGGCGTCGGATCGGACACCAGTTTCGTATCCTCTGGCCGCAGCTCCTCGATAGAGTCGATGTCGGTCAGAAACACCGCCTCCTTGCCCCGGACGAGCTCGGAGATGCCGATCACGCGCACCGCCGAGACGTGTCCCAGCAGGTCGGCGCTCACGCGCTTGACGATCCACTCTTCCCCACGAACCAGCACGCGCGCTCTGGGCGCAAACGTCGCCGCTGCCCGGCTCGCACCACGCCTCGCCGCATCCGCGCTGCTCACTACGGTCTCCTTCCAACCTGTCAAAACGGAACGCCTACCACCCTATGCCGATCATTCCGGATGATCAATGCGGCCGGCGTGTCCCTGCGCAGGCTCCTGGCGTCGCCGGCTCAAACGGGGACAGGCGATATACCGACCAATGTGGCAGGCGTGCAAGCGTGTTTCGGTCCGATCCCAGTGTCAGTGTTGTCGTCACGCAGTGGCACAAGTCCGACAGCGACGCTCCATCCAGCAGCTTCAAGTCGATGGCGCGCACAGTCGCCGGCGGTTTCATCACTCTGCGTCGTGGCTGACTGTTACTCTTCAGTGCGCGTCCGTGGGCTCGGACGTCGATCCGCGCTGCCGTTTCTGCAGCCACAGTCTCAAATCGGCTCGCGAGTACAGAACTACCTTCGACCCCGCCTTCGAGTACGGTGGTCCATCACCTGACAAGCGCATCTTCGCCAGGGTACTGCTGCTGAGACCCAGAAAATCAGCGGCCTGATGGGCACGCATATACTCTGGGAACGCCAGCACCGCCGGCGGCGGCTCGCCTGCGTCGTTGGCCATACGGCAGGAAGAGGACCCGAATCTCCGAAAGCGCGCCGACGGCCTTTTCGGCCTGGTCCAGGCGTTTGGTGAATGCAACCGCCGGCGTGTGGCCGACCTCGTTGTAAAGCCACATGCTGAAGTGGTCTACGCGAGGCCGCAGGCGCTTGATCAGCAGGCCGCTGCCGGTCTTGGCAAAGCCGAAGAGCGACAGCTCGCCAACGGGGGCCGGCACAAAGCCTGCGTAGTCCGTGGTCAGGACCCCGATCGCCAGCGGTAGGCCGGTGTCTTTGAACAACGCCAGCTTCACCGCCTTGACCCGGGCATCCGCCGGCGCGTCGTTTACATAGAATCGCAGCTTGTCTTTGGCTTGCTTCGGGATCGGCTTGTTCCCGGCGTCCAGCAGGTCGACGAACAGGCGCACATGCCCCGTCGCGGCGTAGCCGCTGATGTCGACGTGGTCGATTACCAGAGAAGCTCCCTGCCCCTCGGCCACGGAGGCGGACAGCAGCACCAGGGCCACGGCGATCGATCTCACGACAGACTCCTTTGCCCGCGTCAGTCACACGCCACGGGGCACTCGAGCTTGGCCCAGTCCGCGGTGTCTATAAAGCCCATGCACTTCTT
>CAZJHX010000179.1:0-20547 GCA_964545715.1 uncultured Myxococcales bacterium | reverse complement strand
ATCTAGCGCACCGTTGGCAGCTTCAACTGCCAAAGACGTCATAGATACGGTATCCAGCGCACCGTTGGCAGCTTCAACTGCCAAAGACGTCATAGATACGGTATCCAGCGCACCGTTGGCAGCTCAGACTGCCAAAGACGTCATAGATACAGTATCCGGGGCGCCGGTGGCAGCCGGCCTGGACAGAAGCTGGCGCCCCTAAAACGGCCCCATCACGGCCATCCCAAAGACGACCGCACACAGCGCGAAGACGACCCAGGAGCCGGGCTCCTTGGCCGCATACACAATCGGATCGTCCGTCATCTGACCGCGAATCGCGGCGAACCACATCCGGCACAGCCAGAAGAGCACCAGCGGGACCAGGAACCAGAGGATGCGCGGCGCTACGTACATGCTGCTGGCCATGTCGGTGTCCACGTATAGCGACAGCACGAGCACGGCGATGAAGGCGCTGGCGACGCCCATGCTCTCGACCAGGCCGACGTCGCCCGCGCGGTAGCCTCGGCGGCTGGTCTCGTCGCGACCGTCGGCGACCATCGCCAGCAGCTCGCCGGTGCGCTTCAGAAACGCCAGCGACAGAAAGAGGAAGCTGGAGAAGGCCAGTAGCCACACGGAGACCACGATGTTTGTGGCCACGCCGCCCGCCAGGACGCGCACGGTGTAGAGGCCCGCGAGCACGAAGACGTCGACCACAGGCAGGGTCTTGAGGCGCGTCGAGTAGGCGGTGGTCGTCCCGGCATACACCAGCAGCACGGCGACGCTGCCCACGTTGACGGTGGAGGCGATGAGCAGGCCGATCAAAACCAGGATCGGCGAGGCGATGCCGTAGCTCAGCGGCAGATCACCGCTGGCGAAGGGGCGGCGGCGCTTGCGCGGGTGGGCGCGGTCGGCGTCCAGGTCCAGCAGGTCGTTCAGCAGGTAGATGCCGGACGCGGTGAGGCTGAAGGCCACAAAGATCAGCGCGGCGGCGGTCACGGTGGCGGCGCCGTACGCATGGCCCATGATCATGGGCAGGAAGACCAGGCCGTTTTTGACCCATTGGTACACGCGCATGGCCTTGAGCAGGGCTCGCGCGCGGCCTTTTGGACGACCGAAGCGGCGCTCTATCTTGTCCTGCTGGACCTCGCGCTCGACGGCGGCCGGAGGATCGACCAGCACAGCCGCGCCGGCCTGGCGCCAGACCGCCAGATCACACGCCGAGTCGCCGGCATATGCGAAGCCGCCGACGCCGAAGCGGTCGACCAGCGCATCGGCCTTGGCCTGGCCCTTGAGGTTGGTGGCGCCGTCCGAGCCGATGACCTCATCGAACAGGTCGAGATGCTGCGCGACACCGTCTGCGATGCTCTGGTCCGCCGCGGTGGCCAGGATCAGGCTGCGGCCGGCGGCGCGCTCATCTCTCAGCCACTGCAGAAAATCGCCGCGATACGGCAGCGTGGCCGCGTCCAGGGACACCTCGCCGGCGATGCGGCGCTTGAGACCGCTGCGGCCCCCGCTGAGCCAGCCCGGCAGCTGAAAGGCCGCCGTCGGACGCGCCTGCAGCAAGCGCAACGTCTGCTCGTGCAGGGTGTCGGTCTGTACCAGGGTGCCGTCGAGATCGACGCACAGCGGCAGCGTTGACGACACTAATCCTCCTCCTTCTTGGGGGCATCGAAGTGCAGCTGACACGCGCCGCTGTCACAGTCCCCGCCGGCCACCGCCCGACCGGCGATCCGATATCGGTGGCGCGCCACGATGCCATAGATCCAGTCGGCGAGGTGCTTTAGACCCGGCACATAATAGAGATAGGCCACTTTGCCCAGGATCGGGCGGGTCATCAGGACACGCGCGAAGGCCTCCGCGCCGGTCCACGTGCGCTGGTCGGGCGCCACCACGATCATCGACTGCATGCACTGCGCGTGGGTGACATTTTCATAACGATCCAGCGCGCCCACCGCCTGGAAGTCGACCGGCTCGACGGCACCGGAGCGCGCCAGGCGGACGAGGTTGCTCATCTGCCCGCGGCAGAAGTTGCAGTGGCCGTCGTACAGTACCGCCAATCGCGCGTAATCGGAGCTTGACACCTGGCCTGGCCTCCCCCAGAACACACCCCGGTCAGGGTAGGCGATTTCGCGGAGTGCGCAATGTTCGTGCGAAAGCTTGTGATGGTAGTGGTGGTGGGAGTCTTCCTCGGATGCGGCGACGATCCGGTTAAAAAGCCGTCTGTACCGACGGAGGACGCGGCCCCCGACGTGGTCATGCCGGGCGAGCTGCCCGAGCTGCCGACGCCGTTTCAGTGCGAGACCGACGCGGATTGCCTTGGAAAGCTGGCCGACCTCGGCGCGTGCCAGGCGGCGGTGTGCGACCCCGTCACCCAGGACTGCAAGCCTATCGCGGGCCCCAACGGCACGGTGTGCAGTGACGACGACGCTTGCACCGACGGCGACGAGTGCAATGGGGGCGCCTGCATCGGCGTGCGCAAGGTCTGCGACGACGGCAGTCCATGCACGGCTGACTCCTGCGACGCCAAGACCGGCATCTGCGCGACCAAACCGCAGGTAGCCCTGTGCGACGACGGCAACTACTGCACCGTCGACGACCACTGCATCGACGGCTTGTGCACCGGCGACGCCAACCCGACCTGCCAGTGCACCGAGGACGCGGACTGCGCGCAATACGATGATGCGGACCTGTGCAATGGGGTGCTCAAGTGCACCGGTACCCAGTGCGTGCCCGATCAGGACACCATCGTGGTGTGCGATCCGAGCATGGGTGGGCCCTGCCGCGAGACCTTCTGCGAGCCCAAGTCGGGCAAGTGCAAAGCCGCGCCCGCGCCGGACGGCTTCAAGTGCGATGACGGCAACGCCTGCTCCAGCGGGGACTCCTGCAAGGGAGGCAACTGCAAGGGCTCGCCGACGATTTGTGACGACACGAACCCGTGCACGGACGACGTGTGCGACCCGACCGCGGGCTGCGTCTTCGACAACAACGCCGACGACTGCGACGACGACGACCTGTGCACTATCGGCGACCAATGCACCGACGGCGCCTGCACCGGGCTGAAGAATCCCGCCTGCGGCTGCACGGCAGACGCGGACTGCGCGGCGTTTGAAGACGGCGACCTGTGCAACGGCACGCTGGCTTGCACCGCGGGCGACTGCGTACCGGACCCGGCCACCCTGGTCGACTGCAGCGACGAGATCGCGGCGGCGCCTCCCTGCACGGTGGTGGCATGCGTGCCGACCGTCGGCAAGTGCGCGGAGACCAAGGCGCTGGACGGGGCGGACTGCACGGACGGCGACGCCTGCACCAAAGGCGACCACTGCGCCGCGGGGGAGTGCGTCGGCAAGCTGATGGACTGCGACGACGACAACCCCTGCACCCAGGATCTGTGCAAGCCGGACGCGGGCTGCGCCAATGCGCCAACCGACGGCGCCGCGTGCGACGACGCCAACGACTGCACGGACAACGACGCCTGCGCGGGCGGTGAGTGCATCGGCGAGGGTGACTGCAGCTGCGTGACCATGAACGACTGCATCCCGTTCGAGGACGGCGACCTCTGCAACGGCACGCTGTACTGCATCGATGGCGAGTGCGTCGTGAATCCCGCCACCATCGTGACCTGCGGCGCATCCGATGCCTGCACGGCGACCAAGTGCGTACCGGACACCGGCAAGTGCGCAAGCAAACCGCTGCCCACCGGGACGGCCTGCGACGACGGGACGGCCTGTACGACCAAGGACTTCTGCGAGGCCGGCGCCTGCACAGGCCACGCGCTGCCTTGCGACGACGGCAACCTGTGCACCAGCGACGTGTGCAACGATACGTCAGGCTGCGTCCACACCTTCAACGATGCCCCCTGCGACGACGGCAACGGGTGCACGACCAACGACCACTGCAAGATCGGGGCGTGCGGCGGCTCGGTCATCCAGGACTGCGCCTGTGACAGCGCGGAAGACTGCCTGGAGTTCGACGACGGGGATCCCTGCACGGGGACGCTGCTGTGCTCGGCCGGCAAATGCCTGGTGGACCCGGCTACGGTCGTCTTCTGCGCGCCGACGACCGACAACGCCTGCGAGGTCAACGAGTGCGTGCCTACGACGGGCAAATGTGCGCTGCTGCCTGTGGCCGACGGCAAGCCGTGCGACGACGGGGACGCCTGCACGACGACCGACACGTGCACCGGCGGCAGCTGCACTGCGGGCGCGGAGATCGCCTGCCAGGACAACAACCCGTGCACCGACGACGCCTGCGAGCCCGCGTTCGGCTGCACGCACGTGCCCAACACCGCCGCATGTGACGACTCCGACGACTGTACCGAGGGTGACGTCTGCGCCGACGCGGTGTGCCAACCCGGCGGCGAGAACGTATGCCCGACGTCCTGTGAGGCCGGGGCGGCGGTCTCCTGCGGCGCGGTCGTGACCGGCGACACCGGGGGCGAGGGCGCGACCAAGTCCTTTGATAAGTACGGCTGCAGCGAGTCGACAACGTATCCCGGCGGTGAGCAGACCTACCTCTTTCAGGCGCCTTACGCGGGCGAGCTGACGGTCACGCTGAGCAACGAGGAGACCATCACTGACGTGCTGGTGTTGGAGCAGAGCGACCTGGGCTGCGATCCCAAGGCGTGCGCACAGTCGGGCTTCTCGTCGGCGGTGACGCCGATGGCCCCCGGACAGACCTTCTACTTTGTGGTGGACGGCTTCATCGACGACGAGGGCGGCTTCACGCTGGATGTGCAGTGCACGCCGGCCAACGAGCAGAACTGCCAGGACGGCGCTGACGAGGACGAGGACGAGCTGACCGACTGCGACGACCCGGACTGCGCAGACGACGACGCCTGTGCGCCGCCGCAATGTGTGGGCAAGTGGGTCCTCGGGTGCGGCAAGTCCGACGCGTGGGCCAACTATCTGTTCGGCTCCACCGACAACTTCGACAGCTACGGCGGCTGTAACTCCTTCAGCTATCCGGGTCCCGAGTACGCCTACGTCTTTGACTCCACGGTGGACGGTCCGGTGACGGTGACCCTGTCGGACGAGACCGCGGCGACCGATGTTCTGATCGTCAAGGCGGGCGACGACGACGCGTGCCTGGCCGATGCGTGCGTGGCGTCCGGGCTGAGCGAGGTGACGTTCGACGCGACCGCGGGACAGCGCTACTACCTGGTCGTGGACGGCTTCAACGGCGCCGAAGGGGCGTTCAAGATCGCCGTCAGCTGCCCGGCCGGTAGTGAGACCGTGTGCGACGACGGCAAGGACGACGACGAGGACGGCAAGACAGACTGCCAGGACAGCGACTGCGCGGACCTGCCGCTGTGCGCGCTGACCTGCAACCCGCTGGGCGAGCTCAACTTCAAATGCGGCGACAGCCTGGCGCTGAGCAACGACGCCGCGGGCCTGTCCAAGGACACGCTGGACTCCTATGTGTGCAGCACGGACAGCTTCGAGGGACCGGAGCTGGGGGGCGCGTTTGTCGCCCCGTTCGACGGCACGGTGACGGTGACGCTGACCGACGAGACGGCGGAGACAGACGTGATGCTGGTCAAGGACGCGGACGGCGTCTGCGAAGCCGAAAACTGCGCCACATCCGACTTCGAGGAGGCCTACCTGGAGGTCAAAGAAGGCGACAAGGTCTGGGTGGTCGTGGACGGCTACAACGGCGCGGTCGGCCAGTTCACGTTGAACGTGGGCTGCGTCGCGGCCGCCGAGACGGCCTGCGAGGACGGCACCGACGACGACCAGGACGGCGCCACGGACTGCGAAGACAGCGACTGCTTTGGCGCCTCCCCGATCTGCCAGCCCGCCTGCCTGCCGGACGACTCGACGCCTGAGGCGCTGCTCGCCTGCGACGAGGACAGCGACAAATGGGCCAACGACAGTGACGGCTCGAGCGCGACGGTCAGCGCGTACAGCTGCAACAAGTACACGTACAACGCGCCCGAGTACGTCTACACCTACCTGGCGGAGACCGACGGTCCGGTCACGGTCGCGCTGACGGACGAGGCCGCCGAGACCGACGTGATGGTGCTCCAGGACAAGGGGCTGGGCTGCAACCCCGCCAGCTGCATCGCGGACGACCTGGACAAGGTCACCTTCGACGCGGTGGCCGGCACCACGTACTACATCGTGGTGGACGGCTATCTCGACGCGGTCGGCGCCTACACGCTCACGTTCACCTGCGGCGGCTAGGAGCCCTCGGCGAAAATGATGCCGACAGTCGACGACATCGCGTCGCGCTGGGTAACGCCCACGCCGGACCTGGGATCGCACCCGGAAGACCGCGCACGCGCAGCAGACGTCGGGGTCCTCGCGCATCTCGCCGACGCCCTGCCCCGCTCCAACAGCGTGACCGTGGCGGACCTGGTCGCGGCGCGCACGCCGGACTTTACCCGGGCGCCGGATCCGTTCGCGCTCTTTGCCAAAGAGCACGCGGAGGCCAAGCGCCCGACCCGAGGCGGCAAGCGGCTGCGCGTGCTGAGCTACAACACGGCGCTGCTGAGCCGGCCGTACCTGAATATGGCGGTGCGGATGCCCGAATACGCGATCCGGCGCACCACGATGCCGGAGGCGCTCTTCGGCGACGGCTGGGACATCCTGCTGTTGCAGGAGGTGTGGGACGACGTGGACCTCGAGCTGTTCACCCGGGCCGCCGCACGGCACGGCTATCGGATCTGGGGCGGCACCCCCGCGCGCCACCGGCAGCATGGGGTCGTCATCGCGCTGCGAGACGCCATCGTGGACGACGCCGGACCCGACACCCGCGGCGAGGGTCAGTATCACGTGCAGTACCCGCTGGAGGAGCGCCCCGGGCCCAACATCCGTCGCGGCTGGCTGAGTTGGCGCTTCAGACACGCGCGCTCCGGGCTCGACATCACCGCCTTCAGCACCCATATGACCCCGTTTCCGCACTATTGGCGCCAGCGCTGCTATCAAGCGCGCGAGCTGGGCCTGCAGGCGCGGCAGGCGCCGGCCGACGACCTGGTGATCGTGGGCGGCGACATGAACGGCGGCCCCTATTATCCAAGCGACGCCTGGACCCAGCCCAGCGGGCGGGTCGTCACCAACTGGTGGCGCAACGCGGTCAGCTACCCCCTGCTGCGCTACTACGGCGGACTACGGGACGCCGCCATCGAGGCCGGAATGGGCGCGGCGCTGCCACACGAGGCCTACACCGCCACCGACCACAACTCATTGTGTCACCGCAGCTACGCCGGCCTGGAGTTTCAAAGCCGCATGGATCATGTGCTGTTACGGGACCACACGGCGCGCGCGCGGGTCTCCAAATGCGAGCTCGCGTACACCGAGCTGCGCGACTGGGGGACGGCGGGCCGGTTCGAGCTGTCCGATCACTACGGCGTCGGCTGCGAGTTGAAGTTGTACGCCAGGACTACTGCGTGAGGCGAAACGTGGCTGCGACCTCGCGAAAGGCCGTGTAGTCAAAGTCGTCCCGGGTCGTGCCGTACTGCATCGTGTAGAGACCGCGCCTGGTCTTGGTGAAGTAGAACAGCTGCCGGGTCTTCTTGCCGGCGCCCAGCGGGATGTCGAAGAGCAGCACCAGGGTCTTTTGCTTGTGGACCCGCGTCCAGCGGCGCTCTACCAGCTTCCAGCCACGCTCGCGGGCCGCCTTGCGCACGCGCCGCTGAACCCCGCGCAGGGGCGGATTCGACTCGTCCAGCCACACCGTGAGGCTGCCCTCCCGATCGCCGAACATCAGCCGCACATCGTAGGAGCCGGGCTCGTCGCTGACCGTCCAGCCGGCCGGTGTCGTGAGGGTAAAGCCCTCGTGCTCAAAGAGGCGCTCAGCCGTCTCGGCCCCAAGCTCGGGCGGGCCTTCCAGCGGCTGGGCCAGAACCAACAATGCGATGGCGATGTTCACGCGTCCATCCTCACCGAGGGACGGGCCGCTGGCCAAGAATTTCAGGGAACCCCGAGGTCAAAGACCCGGTCGATCAGCGCGGCCTGCTCGCGCCGGTGGCTCGCTGCGGACCCGGTCGCCGGGCTGGCCGACTCCGTCCGCGCGACGTGCGACAGCGGGCGACCACAGACCTCGGCGCCCAGCCGCAGCTTCAAAAACGGCCAGGCGCCCATGTTGACCGGCTCTTCCTGTGCCCAGAGCACCGGGACATCCGCGGGATAGCGGTCCAGCGCCGCGCCCAGCTCACCCATGTCCAGCGGGTAATACTGCTCCAGCCGGACCAGGGCGACGTCGTCTCGCTCGTCCTCGCCGCGTCGCGCCGCCAGCTCGTAGTAGAGCTTGCCGCTGACCAGCACGATGCGCTTGACCCGGGTCGGCGGCAGCGGCTCGACGTCCGCGATCACGCGCCGAAACGACCCGCTGGCCAGCTCATCCAGGGTCGAGACCGCGGCCGGGTGGCGCAGCAGGCTCTTGGGGCTCATGATGACCAGCGGCTTGCGCAGCGGGCGCACCACCTGGCGGCGCAGGCAATGAAACAGCTGGGCCGGCGTCGTCAGGTTGCAGATCTGCATGTTGTCTTCTGCGGCAAGCGTCAGATAGCGCTCCAGGCGCGCGCTCGAGTGCTCGGGGCCCTGCCCTTCAAACCCGTGCGGCAGCAGCATCACCAGGCCGGACAGCCGCTCCCACTTGTCCTCCGCGCTGGAGATGAACTGATCGACGATGACCTGCGCCACGTTGGCGAAGTCGCCGAACTGGGCCTCCCAGACCACGAGCGCGTCCGGATAATCCAGGCTGTACCCGTAGTCGAAGCCCAGCACCGCGGTCTCGGTCAGCGGGCTATCCCAGACCTCGAACGCCCCGTCGCCGACCTGCGCCAGCGGCGTGTAGGTCTCGCCGTTCTCGCTGTCGTGCAGCACGCTGTGCCGGTGGCTGAATGTGCCGCGGCCGGCGTCCTGTCCGCTGATCCGCACATGCGTTCCCTCGGACAGCAGCGACGCCAGCGCCAGCGCCTCGGCGCCGCCCCAGTCCACCGCGCGAGACCCGTCCGCCATCTCTGCGCGCGCTGTCAGAAAGCGCTTGATCTTGCGGTGTGGCGTGAAGGTCTCAGGCAGCGTGGTCAAACGCCCCATCAGGTCGACCAGCAGCTCTCGCGGCACGCCGGTCGTCACGTCCACCGTGTCCGTGTCTAGCCCACCACGGTAGGGCGTCCAGAGTCCAGCCCCGGTCGACGCCGGCGCATACGAGAAGTCCGCACTGCGCGCCTTCTCCAGCTCCGCCTCCAGACGCACGCGCTCGTTGTGCTCGATCTCCGTCACCTCGGCTTCGGTGATCTCGCCCAGCGACAGCAGATCCTCGACATACGCCTCACGAACCGACTTGCGAGCCCGGATCTTCTTGTACATGAGCGGCTGCGTGAAGGACGGCTCGTCACCCTCGTTGTGGCCGTGCCGCCGGTAGCAGTACATGTCGATGATCACGTCGCGCTTGAACTCTTCGCGAAACTGCATGGCCAGCTCGATCGTGCGCGTCACAGCCTCGGGATGCTCGCCGTTGACGTGGAACACGGGCACCTGAAGCATCTTGGCCACGTCGGTGCAGTACTGTGTGGACCGCGCCTGCTCAGGCGTCGTCGTAAACCCGATCTGGTTGTTCAACACCACGTGCACGGTGCCGCCCACCGCGTACCCGGTGAGCTGGCTCATGTTGAACATCTCCTGGTTGACGCCCTCGCCAGCGATGGCCGAGTCGCCGTGGATCACCAATGGCATCACTTTGGCCCGCTCGCCGTCGCCCAGGCGCGCCTGCTTCGCCCGGACGCGGCCCTGCACGACCGGCCCCACGCACTCCAGATGGCTCGGGTTGAAGCACAGCGTCAGATGCACCATGTTTCCGTCCGACGTCACCCAGTCGGAGCTGTGCCCCAGATGGTATTTGACGTCGCCGCGTCCCTCGTAGCGCTCGGGATCCATGTCCGCAAACTCTCGAAAGATGTGCGACGCATCCTTGCCCATAATGTTGGCCATCACGTTGAGCCGGCCCCGGTGGGCCATGCCGATCACGATCTCTTCCACGCCGTGCCGGCCGGCCTCCTCGATCGCCAGGTCCAGCAGCGGCAGCAGGCTCTCGCCGCCCTCCAATGAGAAGCGCTTGGCGCCCTGAAACTTGCGGTGCAAGAACTGCTCGAAGATCTCCGCGTCCGTCAGCCGCGTGAGAATACGCAGCTGGTCCTCCCGCTCCAGGTCCCGGTGCGTCTCATCTTGGAGCCCATCCCGCCCGCCTCCCTCCATGTGCCCCTGAATCCAGTCCTTCACCCGCATGTCGTCGATGTGCATGAACTGCACGCCGATATGACCGCAGTAGGTGGCCTTCAAGTGCGCCAGAATCTCGCGCAGGGTCCGAATGCCCAGCGTGCCCATCGTGCGGCTGGAAAAGGACGAGTCCAGGTCGGGCTCGCCCAGACCGTAGTGCTCGATAGTCAACTCAGGATGTCCGCCGTTGGGTTTTTCCAGCGGGTTCACCTGCGCCATCACGTGCCCGCGCACGCGATAGCAGCGGATCAGCATGTCGACCCGCTCCTGGTTGGCCGTCGAGTTGCGCACGCGTCGCGCCATCATCTTCAGCAGCGCGCGACCAAGCGCGGGCCGGGTATCCATCAGCCCCAGAAAGCGGTCTGAGTCGATCTGCAGCGTCGTCACGGCCCCATGAGCCACGGCATCGGCCGACCTCGGGCGCTCCTCCAGCATGGAGACCTCGCCGACGACCTCACCCGACCCCAGTTCCACGATCACGCGACCGCGCTGCTGAATGACGATGGTGCCGGACGTGATCACATGCAGATCGCTCGCCGCGTCCCCCGCGCGAAACAGCACCTGGCCATCGACCAGTGTGGTCTCTTTGGCGTGCGCCGTAATCGCGGCGATGTCGTCCGGCCCGATCGCCGAGAAGAGCGGCAGCCGCTTCAAGACGGTGGCCGAAAAAGAGCCGTCCGCCGGGTTGTGCTCCACAGCCGCATGTTTCGGCTCGTCAGCGAACCACGCCTGCCACGCCTCGGACACAGAGGTCGGATCCGCCTGCCATTGCTCGAACATGGCCTCGATATAGTGCCGATTTTCGCCGGTGAGCGCGTCCATCCATCCTCCGTCGGGCATCGGTCAGACGGCCTATGATAGTCTCGCGCAACCACTAAAGACCAATGACGGGAGAAGGTATGGCCCAGGACGTCACCTGGTATCCGGCGATCCAGATGAAGGAGCTGCCGGAGGGACGCGTAAAAACGGTTACGGTCGGCGGCGTACACACGCTGTGCATCACGCATTACGACGGCAAGTTCAGCGCGCTGGACAACCGCTGCCCCCACCAGGGCGGACCGCTGGGCGAGGGCTCGATCGAAAACGGCTGGCTGCGCTGTCCGTGGCATGGCTGGGACTACAGCCCATGCACGGGACGCCCGCCGGAGGGGTACGACGACGCGGTCGCCACATTCCCGACCAAAATCCAGGGCGGCACGCTGTACGTCGGCATCGAGGAGGCCGGCGAGCACGTCGCCACCGTCAGCGATCAAATGGTCGAGGTCATGGTCGAGTGGGGCGTCACGCACGTCTTCGGCATGGTCGGTCACTCCAACCTCGGGCTGGCCGAGGCCATTCGGCGCCAGGTCGACGCCGGCCGGCTCACGTACGTCGGCATCCGCCACGAGGGGTCCGCGGCCTTCGCCTGCAGCGCCTACGGCAAGCTGACAGGAAAGCCGGCGGCCTGCCTGACCATCGCCGGCCCGGGCGCCACAAACCTGCTGACCGGCCTGATGGACGCCAAAGTAGACCGCGCTCCCGTGCTCGCCCTGACCGGACAGGTCGCCACCCAGTACTTCGGCCCCGGCAACTTTCAGGAGTGCGACCTGGCCGCCGCGTTTGCCCCGGTCGCGCAGTTCTCGCAGACCGTGCTGGGCCCGGACAACGCCAACGCGCTGATGGCGCTGGCGCTCAAGACCGCGATCACCAAGCGCGACGTGGCACACCTCATCTTTCCCGACGAGGTCCAGGTCAAGCCGGCCAACGACCCGCCCGAGCCCGCGCCCCGCGCCGGACGGCTGCCCGACTTCGACATCAGCCCGTCACCGGCATCCACCGCCACGGCCGTCGCTGCGCTCAAGGCCGCCAAGCGCCCGGTGATCATTTTGGGGCACGGCGCCAAGGCGTCACGCGACGCGATCATCCGGTTTGCGGAGCGCATCGACGCGCCGGTGGTCACCACCTTCAAAGCCAAGGGGGTCATCCCGGACACGCACCCGCTCGCCTGCGGCGTCCTCGGTCGCAGCGGCACGCCGGTCGGCAGCTACTTCATGAACGAGTCCGACGTGCTGCTGGTGTTCGGCGCCAGCTTCTCCAAGCACACCGGCATCACCACCTACAAGACGATCATCCAGGTCGACTTCGACCAGATGGCCATCGGCAAGTTCCACCCGGTCGACATCCCGGTCTGGGGCGAGATCGCGCGCACGCTGGCGCTGTTCGAGTCTCAGCTCGACGACGCTGACCGCGGCATGGCGACTGAGGTGGCGACACGCTGGACCCTGTGGCGTGACGAAAAGAAGAGCCGCGCCGCCGATGACCGCGGCAACGGCATCAGCGCGGCACGGATCTTTGCCGAGCTGAGCGACGCGATGCCCGCCGACGCCATCATCCCCGTCGACGTGGGCAACAACACCTACAGCTTTGGCCGCTACTTCGAGTCCAAGGGCCAGGACGTCATCATGAGCGGCTACCTGGGCTCGATCGGCTTCGCGCTGCCCGCATCGTTGGGCGCGTGGGCGGCGGCCAAGCCCGGGCAGAAGGTGGTCGCGGTCGGTGGCGACGGTGGCGCGGGACAGTACCTGGCGGAGCTGACGACGCTGGTCAAATACAACATGGACGTCACCTACATCATCTTGAACAACGGCCAGCTCGGTAAGATCAGCAAGGAGCAGAAGGCGGGGAACTGGCCGGTCTGGGAGACGAGCCTGGTCAACCCCAACTTTGCGCAGCTGGCCGAAAACTGCGGCATGCGGGCGCAGCGCGTCCAGAGCGCTGACGATCTCAGAGCAGCCATCGACGCGGCCATCGCACACGACGGCCCGGCGCTGGTCGAAATCCACCAGGATGTGGACCTGCTGTAAGAACTAGACGCGGACCGTCTCAATCCAGCTGGGCAGCAGCGGCGACGGGGTCCCGACACACACGCACCACAGCTGGTGAGCCGCGCGCGTCACGCCGACGTGCAGAATGTGGCGGGAGGCGTCGGTCGGCGGATAGGTGTCCACGTCCACATCCACCAGCACCACGTAATCGAACTCCAGCCCCTTGGACTGGCGGATGTCCGTCACCTCGACGCCGGGCGCAAACGAGAAGTCGTCGTCGTTGATCCGGTGCAGCTCCACCAACTCGGACCGCTCCAGCGCGTGAAACGCTTCGTCCGCCTGCCAGTTTCGTCGCGCCAGAATGCCGACGCTGGCGTGGGGCTCGGCCTCGGTCAGACGCTTTACCGCGTCGGCCATGAACGTGGCCGCCTCTCCGCGACTGGTGAAGCGCAGCAGCGTTGGCGGCGCGCCATCACGGGTGGTCGCGGGCGGGTCCGGCGGCGCCAACGGACCCAGCACGTGACGCGCCAGGCGCATGATCGACGCCGTACTACGATAGCTGATCCGCAGCGGGCTTAGCGCCACGTGATCCAGGCCCAGCGTGGCCAACACCTGCGCCCAATCCTGAAAGTCGTTGTCCTCGACCAGCCGCTGGGCGGTGTCGCCGGCCAGCGTGATCGCGCCGCCCTTCTCCACCGTGCCCTGCAGCACCTTCAGCTCCAGCGGGCTCAAATCCTGCGCCTCGTCCACGACCAGGTGGCCATATCGCAGGGGCCGCTTACCGCCGTCCGCGGGCAGCCGGCCCTTCAGCAGCTGATAGAGGTAGAGCAGGATCGTGTCGTCCTCCTCGTCGAGCGTCGGCACGTCGTGCTCGCGATGGCCGCCCCCGTCGACGCGGATGAAGTGCCGCTCCGCGTTCCAGCGATGGATCTCTTTGCGCTGCAGCTCGCTGAACTCGCCGGGCGCGTGCAGCTCGATCGTCTCGATCCACGCGCGACTGGTCATCAGCTCGTCCCACAGCTGGGTCGGCGTCAGCCCCGGGTTGGTAGCCCAGCCGTCCGTGATCATCGGGATCAGCGCCGAGTGCAGCTTGAAGCGGGTGACCGTGGCCGGCGTGTCGTCCGCGTAGCCCTCGGGCAGGCGCTGAAAGAGGCGACGCCTCATGTTGCGCGCCCAGCTCTCGTACGTGCGCACCTTCACGCTCTGCACGCCCAGCGCCGGCAGCACCTGCGAGATGTAGCGCGCCAGGGCCAGGCTGAAGACGATGACGAGCGACCGCGACCCGTCAAAGCGGCGCGGCTCCCGAAACGCGAGGTAGGCGACCCGATGCAACGCCACGGTCGTCTTGCCCGACCCGGCGCTGCCCTGAATGGCCACCACGCCGCTGTCGGGGCGGGTGATCAACTCAAACTGCTCGGGGTCCAGCAGCGACGCGATCTCGGGCAGATGCTTGTCGACCCGCGCCATCCCGCGCACATCCCCGTTGCGGCGCCCCAGCACCGGCTTGGTCACGTCGGGTCGTGCGCTGACCCCCGCCCCGCCGCTGAGCGACGGCGTCGATGCGCTGGAGTCGATCCAGTCCTCGTCGTTGTGCACCCAGGTCGTGTCGGTCGTTGAGACCCGAATCAGCCGCCCATCGCGTATCGTGAGGGTCCGCCGGACCTTGACCTCGCCCTCCATCAGCCGCCCGGCGATCGGGATCTCGAAGTCGTCACCCTCGTGCCGCTGATAGAACACCTTGGAGATGGGGGCGTTTCGCCAGTCGACGATGCGTACCCCCTCTTTGACCCAGGTCTGCTTTCCGATCAGGATGTCGCGCCGGCTTCCGTCCTTGTCGTCGTGCAGCCGCATGTGGCCGAAGTACGGGCTGCCCATGTCCAGCGCCGTCTCTGAGTACCGCGCGCGCTGCTCCGCTAATCGGGCCACGCGGTCCATTTGCTCCAGCAAGGACGCGCGATCTTCGGGCAGCCGCTCCTCGATAATCTCGTCGCGCAGCTTCAGCAGCTGGGACTCGTAATCCGACGATGCGCGCGGCCCGCCGGCCCGGCGCGCGGTCTCCAGCACGACGTCCAACAGACGCTGCTCTTCCTCCACCGGCTCCGGAATGTTATCCGTCATGTGTCTGAATTAACATGTGGCGGATTACTGTAGGGAGGCCGATGGGCCATGGCAAGGACACGTGACGAGATGGCCGCATTCGCGGCGACCGAGCTGTGCGATGACTATGTCGTCAACCTGGGAATCGGCATTCCGACCCTGGTTGCCAACCACGTTCCCGACGGCATGCGGCTGTGGCTTCACAGCGAGAACGGCCTGGTCGGCATGGGCCCGTTCCCGTATGAGGGCGAGGAGGATGCCCAGATCATCAACGCCGGCAAGCAGACCGTCACCGTCCTGCCCGGCGGCAGCTTCTTCGACAGCGCCACCAGCTTCGCCATGATCCGCGGCGGCCACGTCGATCTGGCCATCCTGGGAGGCATGGAGGTCAGCGCCGGCGGCGACCTGGCCAACTGGATGATCCCCGGCAAGCGCGTCAACGGCATGGGCGGCGCCATGGATCTCGTCAGCGGCGCCCGGCGCGTCATCGTGCTTATGAATCACACCAACCGCGCGGGCGCCCCCAAGCTGCTGCAGGACTGCTCCCTGCCCCTGACCGGCGTGGGCTGCGTCAACCGCATCATCACGGACCTCGCGGTCGTCGACGTCACGGAAAGCGGCTTTGAGCTGGTCGACGTGGCCCCGGGTCACACCGCAGACGAGATCCGCGAGAAGACCGGCGCGCCCTTGCGCTGATTCAGCTCAGATACCACCACACGGCGTAGCCGATCGCCGCCCAGAACGCGACCAGCGCACCAATACCTGCAATCAGCCCCCAGCGGCGCGTCGACGACGGCTCCTGCCGCGTGACGATGTCCTCGCTTCTCACGGTGGGGACCGCCGCCCGATCCGCGTCGGACATCTGCGAGATCTGCCGCGTCGGCATCTCGCTGTTTTCAAACCCGTGATAGCCCGCGCCGGCACAGGCGTCCCTCAGCTCGTCGCGCAAGGCCAGGGCCGACTCCTGCCGGTCTTCGCGCTTCTTGGCCAGCGCGCGATGGACGGCCGCTTGCAGCGCACGAGGCACCGGCCGCTTGAAGGGCGGCACCTGAGCGTCGACATGCGCCACCATGACGTGGTGAGCCGACGCCCCGTCAAACGGACGCTTGCCCTCCAGCAGCTCGTACAGCATGACGCCCATCGAGTAGACGTCAGTGCGCCGATCGACCGTCTCGCCCAGCGCCTGCTCGGGGCTCATGTAGGCCGGCGTTCCGCACACCACGCCCGTGCGGGTGAGGTTCTCCACCGAGTCCGCGTGGGTCAGCTTGGCGATGCCGAAGTCCAGCATCTTCACGAACTCGCCCGCCCGCCCGACGCCACTGACTACAAAGACGTTGTCCGGCTTGACGTCGCGGTGGACGACGCCGTTCTCGTGGGCGTGGTGCAGCGCGTCACAGACCTGCTCCATCAGCATGACGGCGCGGTCGGGCTTCATCGGCCCCCCCGATTGCAGCAGCTCGCCGATGTCGTGTCCCTCGAGGAGCTCCATGGTCATATACAGCTCGCCCGTGTCGGACTGGCCAAAGTCGAATAGCGTGACCACGTGCGGGTGATTGAGCTTCTGCGCCGCCAGCGCCTCCTGCAAAAAGCGGCGAACGATCCGCGCGTCGTTGGAGAGCTCGCGACGCAGCAGCTTCACGGCGATGTCGCGCCCTATCGAGTGCTGCCAGGCCTTGAAGACGCCGCCCATCCCGCCCTGGCCCAGCTTGCCGAGGATGGTCATTTTGCCGTCCACGACCTCACCGACGCGCTCGCCCGGCTTGGCGGACAGCACGATGAGCGTGGCGCCGTCGTCCGGGCACCGGTCGACCTCTTCCCACAGCGTCTTGTGGCAGCGAGGGCAGATCCGCTCGCGCCCTTTTTGGCCTACCGCCAAGGTGACTAACTCCCCGTCTTGGGGTGTGCGCGTCGCTGGGCGATGCCGAGCAGAATCCGGAACAGGCCCATGGAGTCGCTCTTCACGCGCACCGGGCCGTTCAAAATGCGGCGGTCCGCCTTTCGGAAGAACTTGTCCGCCTTTTTGATCAACTTGTCTCGATATAGTGGGGTCGCTGCGCGATTACCCTCTTCGATGCCGATGATGGTCGCCGCCAGCTCGGTCAGCGGTGCCAGAAGCGGGTCGTCCGCCGCCTCCACCTCTTTTTGCAGCCCCTGAACCAGTTTTCGCGCGGCCGGAATCTCACCCTTGCAGGCCATCGCGACAACCTGGACGACGCGCATCCAGCGCGCGTGCCGATGGCCACCGGCCCCCTCGGACAGCTCGATCGCGCGCTGACACAGCTTCAGCGCCTCCGCCGGCCGGTCCACATCCAGCTTGTACAGCGCCGCGTGCCCCATCGTGATCGCCTGCCAGCGGGGCTCACCGACCTCTCGCGCCAGACCGCGACTGCGGCGAAACAGCGTGTTGGCCTGCTCCATCCGGCCCTGCTCGTGCGCAACCGCGCCCAGATAGAGCGCCGCGTACGCCTCAAAGCGCATCGCCTTGGTCTCCCGCAGCAGCGCCGTGGCCTTCTCCAGCTGCTCGCGCGCGGCCTCCAACTCGCCCATCGAGTGCTCGAGCTGCCCCAGATGCACTCGACAGTGGGCCTCGTATAACGCGTCGTTCACCGTCTGGAAGCGGGGCAGCGCCTTCTCCAGGCAGGCCCTCGCGCGCGTCTCATCACCGCGGATCAGATACAGGCTGCCCAGGCGCAGCAGCGCCCGCCCCTGTCCGCCCGGCTCGCGACTCTTGCCGTGCAGCTTCAGCGCCGTACGCAGCACGTCGGCGGCCTCGTCCAGTTGACCGGCCATCAGCAGCGCCATGCCCAGCTCCGTCAGCGCTTCGGCCTGGACCACAAGCAGCCCCGACTGCTCCGCCAGCGTGTGGGCGGCGCGGCAGTCGTCGGCAGCCTCTTTCAGCTGCCCCTTCACCGTTCGCACATGCCCACGAGCGACCAGCACTCTTGCGCGGCGAGCCGGATCCGCGTGCGCGATCTCCGGGTGACCCAGCATGTCGTCCAGCAGCTGCAGATATGCGGCATACGGCCCCGACGCCGCGATCACCGGCAGCACCGACAGCGCCAGATCCAGCGCATGCTTCACGTGCTCATCGTCCAGCGGGTCGTTGGCCATGGCGCGACGGTGCGCGGCGCCCAGGTTGGGCATGTCCAGCCGCAGCCGACGCAGCCCCTCCAGCCCCGGATCGGTCGCCCAGTACGCGCCAAAGCGAGCAAACCAGGCGGCATGCCGGCTCATCGCGTCGCGCACCCCACCCAACTCGTCGAGCTTGCGACGCGCGAAGTTCCGCACACTGACGTACTGACGGCAGCGCGGCTCCTGCGGAAAGTCCGCCGCTTCGTGGGAGCGGACCAGGCTCTTGTCCTTGAGCGCCTGCAGGACATCGACAACCCACGGCGCGTTCGGGTGGTCGCTCAGATCGATGATCGCGTCCGCGGCCTCCATATCAAACGCGCCGTGAAACACGGACGACTGAGCCAGCACCGCCTGCTCGATCGGCGTCAGCAGCGACCAGGACCACTCCAGCGCTTCGCCCAGCGCGCCGTGACGTCCGGCGGCGCCCGTCTCGAGCAGGTCGGGCCGACGCGCCAGCGCCCGCAGCAGCTGGGACGTCGACAGGTCCGTCATGTGCGCCGCGGCGAGCTCGATCGCGAGCGGGATGCCGTCGAGCAGCCGCACGATCCGGTCGATGATCGCCAGCTCCTTCTGGCTGGGGTTGAAGCCGTCCTTGTTGGCCTTGGCGCGCTCCAGGAACAGCGTCATCGCGTCGGACGCGCTGCCTGTCTCCGCGGGCTCGATGGCCAGCGGGGGCACCTCCAGAATACGGCCACCGCTAATCGGCATCCGCTGGCGCCCGGTCAGCAGGAAACACAGCTCAGGTGCCGCCTTCACCCACTGCCCCACGCACTCTGTGACCGCGCTGGTCACCTGCTCCACGCTGTCCAGCATGATCAGCGTGGGTCCACGCCCTGCCATCGCCTTGCCCAGCGCGTCGACCATCTCATCGCCGACCGCCACGGGAGAGCCAACGGCGGTGGCGACCAGCGCACACACATCCTCCAGGTTCTCAGCGGTGTCCAGCTCGCACAGCCAGGCCCCGCCGTCGCTCGTCCAGGTGTTCAACCGAGAGCGCGCAAACTCCAGCGCCAGACGTGACTTGCCGCCCCCGGGCGGTCCGTACAGCGTGACGATGCGCGCGCCCTTGTCAAACAGGGCGCACAGCTCCGCCATCTCGGAATCCCGGCCGCAGATGGGGTGCTCGGGCAGCGGCAGGTTGTGCTTGATGGCCGGCGCGATGATGCTGACCGACTCGATGGCGCTGCCGGCCTGCTCGACCATGGTGGTCTCGTCTTCCAGCAACCCAACGGACTCGGCCTTGCCCTTGTCCGACATCTGGCCGACCACCTGGCCCAGGGTGTCGCGCGCGTTCTCGAAACCGAGCTCGGCGATCGTCGCGGCAATGGCCTCCCGCATCGCTTCCGCCGACGCGAAGCGGTCTGACGGGCGCGCCTGAAGCGCTTTGAACACCAGCGACTCCACGGCGGGCGGGCAGTCCGGCACCAGCGTCGACAGCGGCGGCACCTCGCACCGCATGATCGCGCGCATAGTCTCCAGCAGCGTGGCGCGGCGAAACAGTCGTCGCAGCGTCACCAACTCAAACAGCACCGTGCCCATGGCGAAGATGTCGGTCGCCGGACGCGGTGGAGCACCACGCAGCTGCTCGGGCGCCAGATAGCTGGGCGTGCCTTTGACGACGCCCGGCAGGGTCTGGTTGGACTGCGTGCGAGCCTTTGCGACGCCAAAATCCAGAATCTTGGCGCAGCCCTCGACCGTCACCATGATGTTGCGCGGGCTGAGGTCGCGGTGAACGATGCCGAGGGGCTCCCCGTCGTCGCCGGCGAGCTCATGCGCGTAGTGGGCGCCGGACGCCACGTCGTGAATGATCTGTAGAGCGCATGCGATGCCGATCGGCTGGCCGGTTTGGACCGCGCGACCGATCAGATCGGCGACGTTGCGGCCTTTGATGTACTCCATGGCCAGGTAGTACATGTCCTCGGCCTTGCCGGACCCGAGTACGCGCACGATGTTGGGGTGTACCAGCCGCGGCGCCAGCTCCAGCTCGTCCAAAAAAGCCTTGATCGAGCCCGGGTCCGCCGCGGCAGCCGGCAGAACGCGCTTGATGGCGACCTGAGGCGGAGAACCGTTGGACTGCTGCTCATCGTGAGCCAGATAGACCTCGCCCATTCCCCCCGCCGCAAGGCGGCGCACGAGCCGATACTTCTCCGCGAAGAGCGCATAGTCTTCCGTCACGACTAGGAGTCCTCGGGGAAACTGGCACAGAACCGACGCGACGAGGCCGCGGCCAGATTGGCCGACGGACCCGAAGGGCAGGCTGGTTGCCTGTTCGAGGGTTCTGAGGCCAAGCTGGCCCGGCATCGTCGTGATCGGTTCAT
>CAZJHX010000178.1:0-20647 GCA_964545715.1 uncultured Myxococcales bacterium | reverse complement strand
CCGAAGGTGTCGGCCAGAAAAGCACGCAGCTGCGCAGCCGTCCCATAAGTTCGCGCCTGCAGCCACCTCAATGCAAAGCCCATCTCGTCGCCAAATCCGCGAGGCACCGACCGCACCACTCGCGCGCGCAGCTCAATCCGCGGCGCGCCCGGCGCGGCGTCGAACCAAATCGTCACGCGCGTCCCGACATCCGGCACCTCGGCCGCGGTCACAAAGGCCCCGCCGGCCGACAGGTCGGTCGTCGCTCCCGTGACTTCGCGCCCCCACCACCGGAAGGTCGCTTTTCTTAGGTGCGGCGTGCGCGGATGACGGCGTCGATCTGAGGACATGCCCTTATGAACGGGCCAACCGACCGCCTATTTGAGTCAAAAATGTACGCTGAACGATAATCCTCCCTCGCCCCGTCTCCGTGGCCCGAGCCCAACCGCCTTTGTCATGCCGCCGCGGCCGGCTCCATCCGACGAATCAGTCGACGCAGCTCGATCGCATAGTCCACCCCTGTCCAAGGCTCATACGCGGGCAGCTGCGACACCGGCACGCCCACGGATCGGGTGTCCCCGACAAGCGGCGCCATCGTCCAATCCAGCGTGCTGAAGCCCAGCCAATCCTCCACGCGGCTGACAAGTCCCCGCTGCACGGGCGTCGCCAGCACACACGCCACCGAGCTCAGCGAGACGTCCGTTGGGCGTATGGCCTCCATCGAGGCGTCCCGCCAACTCAGCTCACCAAATACCGCCGACGCCAGCTCGAACAGCCGCGCAAAAAACGCCTCGATGAATGCGCCGACCAGATCGATTGGTCCGCCGACAAGCAATCCCACCGCCCTCGGCAGCGTCTGCACCGCGAACACCCGAGCCGGCCACTGCTGCCACGCAGCCATCAGCGCGGATCGCACCAGCGCCGCACCGCGCCGCCCAACCAGCACCCGGCCGCGGACGAACCGCCGCTCGATCTTCAGAATGACTTCCCCTTGCACATCGCACCTCCAGTCATGGGTCTGCGGTCACCTGAAGCGAGTTCCGTTCCAACACCGCCAGCCCGCAATAACAGTGGGTTACGTGGCTTCGAGTCTCATTATCTGTCTCAATCATGGGACTCCAGTCTCACAGTGGGCCACCATGAGACCCGGGTCGGGTCTGAAGGCCCCTGATTGTGACACTTGTGCGTCGGGTCTTTGGTCGAGAGACCCCAGCACGGCCGCGAACACCGCGAGATCACATGTGCCGGCGATCCGACCGGGGTGGCACCGCTCTTGCCTTGGATGGGAGCTCTTACCAGCTGACAAGGGGGAGCCCCAATCGTGAACAAACCCAAGATCCTGCCGTCCGTCGACACCCCGACCCGCCGTCCGTTTCGCCAAGACCACTTTCGCTACACCGCCGACCGCCTGACCGTTCTGGCGGACTCTCTCCAAGAGGAGCTGTGCGCGGCCATCGACATCGCCAATTATTTCGACAAGCCCGAGACCGTGCAGGCATTGAGCCCGCTACGCGCCGCCGTCGCGGAGATTCAGCGCGCGCTGATGTGTCAGAAGACGCGCCCCGACGTGCGGGCAATTCGCAGCCGACTGCAGCTGCACCTGGACACATATTTAACGCTGGCGGCGACGTTTCTAGCGGCCACTCAAAAGGACGAGTGATCAGTCGTCGGCCTGCCGGGCCAATCCCTCGCACAGCATCTGCGTCTCTGGATCGAGCGGAAAGTAGCTCTCGATGCGCAGCTCCTCCAGCGTCACGTTCTGTGGCGCGCTGAACACCGTCAGCGTCGTGAGAAAGCCGAGCCTCAACCCGTCGCGCTGCAGCTGCACCGTGAAGGTCGCGTCGTTGCCGGACGCCAGGTCCGGTTGCCGCCAGTGCTCGGGGACGCCGGGGTAGCTCAGCAGCTCTTCGAGCAGGTCGTGGCGCTCCGAGTCCTCGGGGTGGTGCAGCACCTCGCGCTGCAGGCGGGTGAGGATCATGCGGGCGGCGCGCTCCCAGTTCACGATGAACGGACGCGCCTGCCGCGGGTCGAACAGCATTCTCAGCGCGTTGATCCGGCCGTCCTCAATCGACGTCGGATCGGCCACGGCGCGCTTCAGCAGCCGGTCTGCGGCCTTGTTTTGGCGAATCACGTCCCACAGGCGGTTCATGACCACCATGGGAAACGGCTCCTGGTGCGCCAGCATGCGATCCAGCGCGCCGGCGATCGCGGCCGACAGTCCCTCGGTCGGGTCGGGCTCCTGAAACAGCGGCTCGAACCCGGCCGCGCGCAGCATGGCGTTTTGCTCGCGCATCGGGATGTCCAGCACGCCCGCCAGCCGCAAAATCATGGACTCGCTCGGGCCGGCGCGGCCGGTCTCGAGAAAGCTGATGTGACGCGCTGAGACGTCCGCCGTCAGCGCAAGGTCCAGCTGGCTCATGCCGCGGCGGCCGCGCCAGTACTTCAGCAAGGCGGGGAAGAGCCCCGCTTTTTGTTGTGGTGGTCGAGTCTTCACGCTCCGAAGTGTAGCGGGCCTGCCAATTACCCACACTTACCTCTGCGGGTAATTGAGGCATTCGGCGGGATCCGCCAGTGTGCGGGCCACATAGGACAACCACCACGCACAGGAGACCCCATGAACGCATTCACACTCGACGAGCCCACGCGCTGGCTGGATATCGGACACGCACGCCTGCCCTATTGGAAAGTGGGCGTGGGTCCTGATCTGGTGTTCGTGCACGGCTGGCCGCTGCACGCAGGCACGTTTGCGGAGATCGTCGCCCGGCTCAAGGACCGCTTCACATGCCACCTGTTCGACCTGCCGGGCGCGGGTCGCAGCCAGTGGCGTGACATGTCGCGCATCACGCTGGGCGGCAACATCGAGAGCCTGCGCGCGATCGCAGGCCAGCTGGAGCTGGGAGATTATGGGCTCATCGCCCACGATAGCGGCGGCCTCTTTGCGCGCTTTCTCGCGGCCGAGGACCCCCGCTGCAAGGCGCTGGTTCTGGGCAATACCGAAATTCCAGGTCATCGGCCGTGGGCTGTGCAGCTCTTCTCGGCGCTGGCCGGCATGCCGGGCAGTCTGACGGTCTTTCGGTCGTTGCTGCGCTTCAAGCCGGCGCGCCGCTCGTTTCTGGGCTTCGGCGGCTGCTTCACGGACAAAGACTTCATCGACGGACCGTTCTTTGATGAGTTCGTGGCGCCGATGCTGAACTCCAAGAAGGCGCTGGTGGGCACAGCCGCCATGGCCAACGGCATGGACTGGAGCCTGGTCGACAACCTGGCGGAGACGCACGCGCGGATTCAAGCGCCCGTCAGCCTGGTCTGGGGCGCGGACGACGCGTGGTTCCCGCTGGCCAAGCTGGAGGGCACGCTGGAGCAGTTTGCCGGAGGCGCCGAGCTGCACGCGATCCGGCCGGGCAAGCTGTTTGCGCACCAGGAGTTTCCGGACCAGTTTGTTGCGCTGGCTGAGCCGCTGTTGACCCGGCAGCTGCGCAGGCCCGCGCGCGCGGCGTAGGCCCCGCCCTAATAATTGACGTGTAGATCCGGTGTCTTGAACCAGTGCTCGCGGGACATGACCCCGCTGTCCACGTGTATGACGCGCCAGCGGAAGATGCGGCCCGGATCCAGGCGCGGCAGCACGACAGTGACCCCGGAGACCTCTTTCTTGTAGACCGGGTGCTCATAGTCGCCGCCATCCAGAATCACCTCCACCCGGAAGGGGCCCTTGAGGCCGTTCTCGGCCCACAGCAAGCGCGTCTTGTCGGTGACCGACTGATATCCGTCCGGCGGCGCGTGGGCGATGGGCGCGGTGTCGGTGACGGCGACCGCGCCAAACTGGTGGCCAAGGGTCAGCAGCAGGATGAGCGGCACCGTGTAGGAGCGCAACCACCCGAGGATGACGGCTGATCGGGTCTGGCGGCGATCGGTCATGAGGCTGTCGCTCGCGATGCGCGCATGAGGGTCAAGCGACGGACAGGCGCCAGGATCAGCGCAAAGAGAGCGATGAGCCACGCGAGCAGAGACAGCGCCAGGAGTGCGCGCTCGGACTCGGGGAGCTCCCAGCGAAACGTGACCCGGTGCTTACCGGCGGGCAGCTGCGCGGCGACGAACCCGGGGCCGGCTGCCAGTGTGTGGACCGGCTCACCGTCGACTTCGGCGTGCCACCCCGGTGAGTGCTGGATGGGCAGCATCACGAAGCCGCCTTTTGGGAGATCGACGGTGCCCGAGAACGGACCTTGGATCCATTCGTGGGGGCCGGCATCTTCGTCGGTGACCTTGAACTCGGCGAGTCGTGGCGTGCGCAGCGCGGAGCCGAGGACGGGGCCGTCGACGCCCAGCGGCTTGGTCTCGATGCCGTCCAGCGGGGCGGCGCTGAAGACGGCGCCACCGTTGGCGGCGTAGTGGGAGACGGCAGCCAGGACGGTGCTGCGGTCGAGGGCGTCCGGGTCCAGGACATAGACCACCTCAAACGCCTTGAGCGCGTCGGGGTTTTCCAGGGTCTCGGCGTCCGCGCGGACCGGGAGCAGGGCGCCACCGCCGCGGCGGCCCATGGCCTTCATCCAGGCTCGGGATACGTACAGCCATTGGGCGTCGCCGGCGATGAAGAGGGCGGCGCGCTGCAGCGGCTGTAGAAACTGCGCGTCGGGGTCGCGGAACAGCCAGTGCCCTTTGTGCTTTTGCATCAACTCGACGAACTTCTTGCCGCGTCGCGTGCGCTGCTTTTCCAGCTTGGCGGCCGGTGTGCCGGCGCTGAGGTAGTAGCCGAAGCCCATCCGGCGCGCCAGTCCGTATTTGTCTTTGAGCGGCTTCAGCGAGCGGCACAAGAAGAGCTTGGAGTGCGGACCCAGGCCAAGGAAGTGTCCGCAGGTGCTCTGCAGGCCCTTATGCAACATGTACGACCAGCGCCGGTTGTCGCGCTTGGCGTAGGCGTCGCGGATGCGGAGGGGCGCGCCGGCGCGGGTGGGCTCGCTGGCGTCGGCCAGGCGCTGGTGTGCGCCGGTGTTCCACTCACGGATGCTGACGTCGCCGGTTTTGCCGCCGTAGTAGCCGAGCAGGGACACCAGGGCGAGCACAGCTGTGCCGAAGGCAAGCGATAAGCCGATGCGTAGTCGCGGCCAGCGTACGTGTTCGCGCAGGGCCCAGAGCCGGTGACCGAGCTCCGACAGCGCCATGCCGGCCATGGCGAAGCCGAAGAGTTCGAACATCACAGTGGAGCGGAAGCCCTGGATGCGATGCGTGAATGGGATGTAGCGCAGCCAGGGTATCTCGTCGGGCCCTATATATAAGAGGAGGCCCAGCGCAAAGGCAGAGGCCATGAAGCGCTGCGGCCGTCGCTTGAGGCGGAAGAGGGCGAGCAGGAAGCCGGCGCCGATGAGCAGGGAGAGAAGGGGAAAGCGCACCCAGCGTGTGGCGCCCATGTTGGCTTTGTCGATGAGCTTGTCCAGGCGGTGGCGCACCTTCTCGCGTTTCATGGTGCGGCCGTCGTCGAACATGCGGCCGGTCATGAGCAGGCCGACGGTCTCGTCGGCGGTGAGCCCGTTGTACAGCCAGGCGCGGCCGTGGCGCAGGACGCTGTCGGGCACGGGACGGTAGCGGTCCTGGTACGTGAGGAACGGGATGAGCCAGAAGGCGACCAGTGCGGCGCTCAGCACGGAGAAGACGGCCAGCTTCTTCCAGATGCGTCTCAACGGCCAGACGTCGCACGCGAAGAGTATGGCGCCGACCAGGATCATGAAGACGGCCAGGGGCGCATGGCTCAGCATGGTCAGGGCCAGGAGGACGGCTGGCAGGACGGCGCCGCCCTTGCCCTCCAGCATCGACTGATAGGTCGCTAGAAACGGCAGGAAGAACACGTACGCCAGGGCTTGAGAGATGATTCCGGGGCGGAAATAGGCTTCGAACGAGTTGCCGAAGCCGGCTGCGGAGCTGATGCAGAGCAGGGATGCCAGGCCGGCGGCCCATGGGTCGAGGCCGAGGCGGCGCAGGGACCACGCGACCAGCCATGGCGAGAGGGCGAAACACAGGATGACGACGGCGTTGTGCACGGCCAGACGCGGCAGGCCGGTGACGTGGGTGAGGGTAGAGGTGGTCAGGTAGAAGAGGGGCTGATAGTAGCGCAGCAGCGCGACGCCGCAGTCCATGCGCAGGGGACCGAACGGGTCGCCGCCTTCCCCGATGACGCCAAAGACCTGGGCTTCCGCGGCCAGATGGTGGAGGTCGTCGCCGGCGACGCTGTGAACGGTGCCCCACACCCGCATGGCGAAAAACATGATGATGGCGCAGGAGATCGCCGGCATCCACAGATCGGGGCGCCGCCTAATCCAACCGCCAAGCGCCCGAAGCGCCGTCTTTACTCTCAACAGCATCAGCTACTGCAACCTACTCATCTGCCTGGAAACCGGCCTTGACCGCGGTCACGGGCTGGTTCGTTTTTTCTGGTGGCGTCATTGTCCACCGCTGTCTCAAAACGTGACGCCCACGGGCCTCTTGACATGGTATGACGTGGCGTTGCGTGACGGTATATCGAACGTCGGCGGTCCGGTGGGGCCGCAGTGCAGCGAATGGTGCTTTGGCAAGCCCATTGCTACAGGTTCACGCGGACTTCTCGGAGCGCTCTATGAGTACGATTCTACTAGTCGAAGACAACGAGTTGAACAGGGACATGTTGTCGCGCCGTCTGACACGCAAGGGCTTCCAGGTCGTGCTGGCTGTGGATGGTCAAGAAGGTATCGATCGCGCGCGGACGGATGGTCCGGACCTTATCTTGATGGATCTGAGCCTGCCCAAGATCGACGGGTGTAAGGCAATGTCAATACTCAAGAGCGCCACGGCAACTGAGGGTATCCCGATAATCGCGCTGACGGCCCACGCCATGCCGGGCGATCGAGCGAGGGCGTTTGAATCGGGCTGCGACGATTACGACACCAAACCCGTGGAGTTCGCGCGGCTGCTGGGCAAGATTCGGTCGTTGCTGGGCGGCGCTTCCTGAGGCCTGCTGTCCCCGTTGGGGGACGGTTGCCCCCGCGCGATACGCGGTGGTCACCTCTCGGTTGTATGACCGACGGAGGCCGTGCAGTGAGGCGTTTTTGCTGCGCGTCGGGTAGGGCTGGGTAGATAACCGAACATTGGCCCGGTTCTTGCCCAACTCTCCGGTGGAAGAAGACAACCTCCGGAGGCACCGTGTACCAACCCCAAACCCAGCAGCAACCCCCCACGACCGCTGAGACAACGACCCACGCATCGGCAGGACAGCGCGTCCAGCTGCGCGGCATGGACTATGAGGTCGGCGCGGCGGCGACATCGGTTCGCGCCAGCGAAGAGGCGGCCAAGAGCAAGGGCCCCAAACCAACAATAGTCGGCGCCGGCGTTTTCGGCATGGTGACCGAAGCAATACGAATCAAGATGGCTGACGGCACCACCTTGTCCCTGAAAGAGGGAGAGGCAGTCGAGGTCACGGCACGCAGCGGCAGCAAATTGACCGTGAAGGTGTGGTCAGGCCATGGCGGCAAGCTTGGGACGCTGCCGGCGGCAAAGTTCAAGCCGCAGCCGCGCGTTGTGACCAAGGACAATAAGGCGGAGCCCGAGGACCACGTCTACAAGAAGTTTACGGGCAAGCTGTTTCTGGCCAAGAAGAACGCCAAGGGCGTCAAAGAGACGAAACCGCGAATGGAGGATGTCGATCAGGGCGGCATCGGGGACTGCTTTATGATGGCGGCGCTGGGGGCCATTGCCAAGGTCAACCCGGGCGTGATCCAGGACATGGTGAAGTGGGACGCCAAGCTCAAGATGTACCGCGTGCGATTCAAGAAGATGGTCAGCGGCAAGTTTGTGGACCACTTCGAGTGGGTCGACCCGTATCTGCCGACCACGGCGCGCGGCGACAAGCTGGTCTATGCGCAGAGCGACCACAAATTCGATCCAAAGAAGACGGCGCTGTGGCCTGCAATTGTCGAGAAGGCGTATGCCCAATGGAAGGGCGGCTATCACAAGCTGGACAAGGGCGGCGACGCGGGTGATGTGATGCGCGATGTGCTGGGCAAGACGACCAGCGAGCCGGGCATTCCGTCGGCGGCCAAGCTGATCAAGACGTTCAAGAAGTACCTGGCCGGCAAGAAGGCGGTCACGCTGTCGACCAAGAACTCCATCTCTCAGTCGTCTAAGACCGGCTTGCTGCGCGGCAGCGGCGACGGGCCCTGGACCGGCAACCTGGTCGACCATGAGGGCAAGAACGCGGAGGTCAAGCCGGGGTCGGTGTCCATCAACGCTGTGGGACCGGGTACGGCGACCGACTCGGGCGCCAAGAAGACCGACAAGAAGCACGCGCTGGCCGGGGCCAACGTGAAGAAGGGCGAGGTGAAGTACGCGGCCGGCGGTGTCAGCCTGGAGTACAAGTCGGGCAAGGGCCCGGCGGCCAAGGTGACGCCCACGTGCACGTATCGCTTCAAGGGGCACCTGAATCAGGGCCTCAATATTCACGGCAACCACGCGTATATCCTGAAAGATGTGAAGGGTAGCAAGGTGCATTTGCACAACCCGTGGGGCGCGGCGGCCCACAAGCATCCCAAGGCGTTGACGGCGGCGCAGATCCGCACCTACTTCAGCTCGGTCGACGTCAGCGGATGAGCCACAACTACACGAAGACGATTGGGCCGGGCGACGATCTGGTCGAGGCGGTGGAGGACCTGCCGGCGGGGGCGACCCTGTGCTTGAAGCCGGGGCGCTACGACGGTGGAATCCACTTCATGCGGTCGATCGTGCTGCGCGGTCTGGGCAGTCCATCGGAGGTGACGATCGATGCGGGCGGTGATTATCGCGTGCTGACGGTCGGCGACCAGGACCTGTCCGTGGTGGTGGAGCGCGTGACGCTGCTGGGGGGCGCTACCAAGATGGGGGGCGCGTTCAAGCTGGCCAACACGAGCCACGCCACGTTGCGGGATTGCGTGATCGCGGGCAACGAGGCGACGGGTCGGGGCGGCGGTGCCGTTTATGCGGCGATGGGCACGCTGGACCTGCAGCGGTGTCGGCTTGTGGAGAACACGGGTGGCGAGGGAACAGCCATTCTGACCAGCGGCGCCGCCAAGGTGACGCTGGAAGACAGCCTGGTGGTGGGACCGGTGGACAGCCCGTCTGCGCTGGTGCATGCGGATGAAGGCTCCACGGTGACGGTGCGTCGCAGCACGCTGGTGGCTGGGACGGCGGCGCCGGCGCTCAGTGGAGAGGGCACGACGACCAATCGGCCGGTGGTCAGCGCTGAGGACAGCATCGTGGTGGGCACGCCGACGCTTCGAAATGACGCGCAGCTGCCGGCGGTTTTTCGTGTGGCGCGCAGTCTGTTGTCGGCGCGACCGGATACGGCGTTTGATGATGGTGGCGGTGTTCGGTACGGCGCGCCCGCGTTTGAGGCGATGGGTACCGAGCCGTACCGGCCGACGGCTGCCTCGCCCGCTGTGGGTATGGCGCGTGGGGTCGGCGACGATCTGACGGGCACGGCGCGCGCGGTGATCGGCGCGACAGCCGGGGCGCTTGAGGCGCTGCGATCCAAGCCTAACTAGCCCAGCGCGGCCTCAAGCTCGTCCAGGGCTGTGCCGGTGTAGACCGCCAGACGCTGCATGTGGGGCAGGGTGTCGCGGCAGCCGGTGAACCCGAAGTTCAGGCGTCCATTGTAGCTGTAGCAGGTGATGTTGAGCGCCAGCCCGTGAATGGGGATGGAAACCGGGTAGACGGCTTCGAGCGCAGCGCCGCGAAAGTACAGCTGCTCGGTTGGTCCAGGCACGTTGGAGATGCAGACGTTGAACTGAGGCGCGACGCGGCCCAGGCTGCCGGTGATGGCTTGAAGGCCGGTCGGCGCCATGGTCAGGGCGGAGAGCTGGATCATGGCGGGTCGCGAGAGCTTTTGCAGGCGCTGTTTGGCGCGTGTGGTGGATGCGACGATGGTGTCCAGCCGCTTGCGGGGGTTCTCGATGTCGGTTGCCAGCGTTGCCAGGATGGCGCCGACCGCGTTGCCGCCGCCGGGATCGTCTTTGGCGCGGACGGCGACGGGCAACATGGCGACCAGCGGCTTGGCGGGCAGCTCGCCGAGCTCGAGCAGAAAGCGACGCAGTCCGCCGGAGCACATGGCCAGCACCAGGTCGTTGAGCGTGCCGCCGGCGGCGGAGGCGACCCCTTTGAGCCGAGCCAGGTCGAACTGCTGAGTTGCAAAGCGTCGGTTGCGGGAGATGCGCCCGTTGAGGATGGACTTTGGCGCCACGACGGAGCCGGTCAGCTCGGGGTCGCCGGCCACCAGGGCCTCCAGCAGCTCTTTGAGCGAGCCGGCCACCTCGCCGGCGGCCTGCACTTGAGTCCACACTTTCTCCATGGCGCGGCGCCAGGGTGAGGTGCCGGTGCCTGGGCGACGCCCGCCGGGGCCGGGGCGGGAGTGGGCGAAAAATGGCGGTGTGCGCTCGGTGGCGTCGGTGCTGAAGCTGCTGGCGAGGATCTTGTTGCCGGTGAAGCCGTCGATCAGCGCGTGGTGGAGCTTGGTGTAGAGGGCGAACTGCCCGCCTTGCAGTCCCTCGATGAGGTGCGTCTCCCAGGGCGGCCGCGTGAAGTCGACGCGCAGTCCGTGCAGCCGCGAGACCAGCACGCCGAGCTCGCGCTCCCCGCCGGGAGAGGGCAGGGCGGACCGGCGCACGTGATACTCGATGTCGACTTCGTCCTGCTCGACCCAGGCGGGCGCTGGATGTCGCAAAAAGCCGGGATGCTTGAGGCTCATGTTCCACGGCGGCTGCAGGGTGCGGGTTGCGTAGACCTCTTCGATGAGCTCGCGCAGCAGGTTGGGGTCGGCGTCTTTGGGCGGCGCAAACCGCATGAGCGAGGCGACGTGCATCATGGCCTCGTCGGACTCCCCGTACAGGAACATCGCGTCGTTGGGGCTTAGCCGGTGTTCACGCGCCATCGGCGTTGCATGTTACCTGACTTTTCAGCGCTGCACCGCCACGCCCGAGGTGTGCTGCGCGATGACGAACGCGTCGGCGGTCAGGGCGACGGAGGTCGGTCGCGGACCGCTGAGCGCGCGGTTTTCGACGACCGAGGGCGTGGTGGGATCGGTGATGTCCAGGATGACCAGCCGGGGAGAGGGCGCCGAGCCGACGATAGCGGCGCGTGACCCGAGCGCGTCCACGTTGACCGGATGAACGTCCACGGGCATCAACCGGATGAGCCCGGGTGCTGCGGGGTCTCTGACGTCGATGACCACGAGCCCGCCGCCGACGGCCATGAGCAGCGTGTCGTCTCCGGCCAGGGCGGCCTCGATTGGAAAGTTGGCCGGATGCGCCCCGCCGGGCGTGAAGCCGGCGCAGTCCACGAGCAGCGTCCCGGTGACCGCCACCGCGTCCAGGGCGATGACTGTGAGCCCGAAGTCGTCGCCTTCGAAGTGTGTGGAGACGTATGCGTGGGCTCCGTCCGCGGCCACCAAAACGTCCGGCTGGCCGGTGCCGAGGTCGATGGACTGGGTGTCGGCCCCCAGCGTGCCGTCGGCGGAGTAGGTGTGCACGGTGAGCAGCGATGTACCGCCCGACACCACCACGCGTCCGCCGCCCGCCGATACCCCGGTGAAGGGCGCGACCGGCACGTCGAGGGCGTCGCCGATGAACACGGGCGCGACCGGATCGGCCAGGGAGGCCACGCTCAGCTGCCCGGGACTTTGCGCGTCCAGCAAAAAGAGCAGCCCGTCGGCGGCGGCCACGTCGTCGATAGACCCGCCGTCGCGAGGCGCCACGGTACCGAGCTGTTCGCCGGTGTCCGAGTCGAAGATGCCGAGCCCGAGGGCGCCGAGACTGGCGTAGGCCGTCCCTCCGACTGCGATCACGTTGTTGGTCTCGCCGGCGGCGGTGACGGGCAGCTCCAGCCGGTCTTTGCAGCCGGGTGATGCCAGCAGGACCAGCGCCGCGATCAGTGGGCTGTATCGCATCACGGCAACAGCGGTCCCAGCGCCGCCATGATATCGGGATCAGGCGTCAGCCAGTCGTCCTGAAGGATGCCGGTGATGTCGCCGGTGTTGGCGTTGAGCGCCCAGTAAAAGAAGTCGGTCTGCCCGGTCTGCACCATGAAGGTGATCCAAGCGTCCTGCCACGCGACGCTCCCGGGCACCTGCGCGTCGTCGTATCGGCTACCGAACTCCCCGGTAATGACGGCCAGCCCGGCCGAGTGCAGATGGGCGAAGTGCGTCTGCCAGATCTTGGGCAGGTTCAACGGATAATCGCCGGCCGAAAAGTAGTCCATCTCAGCCACCGAGGGCCCGTAGACATGCGGCGAAAACACCAGCCGGTTCCCGGGCACGTCCAACCCACCCGCAGAAGCCTCGACCATGTTTCCGCCCCAAAACGCGCTGTACCCCCCGTTATCCGAGGCGTTGGCCACCCCCTGCACAAAGATCAGCAAGTCCGGGTTCTCATCCAAAACAACCGACGCAGCCGGCCCCACCAACCCGGCCCACTCACTCCACGTCAGCCCCCACGGCTCATTAAAGAGGTCGATGCCAAGCACATTATCGTACTCGACCCCAAGCTGAGCCAGCGCCCGAAGGTCGTCGTGCCACTGAGTAATGCTGGCCCCTTCACACCCGTCCGGAGCCCCAACCTGATCCTTACCGTGAGCGTCGTCACAGCTATGAAAGTCCAACAACACAAAAAGCCCGACGGCCCGAGCCTCCCCGATCACCGCCTCCAGAGCCTCCCGCCCGGTCGCATACCCCGCACTCTGAGCCCACCCCGCAGTATCAAACCCGGGCCGAATGCTCCCAGGGGTCACGGGCAACCGCAGCGCATTAAACCCAAGCTCCCCGACCTGCCCCACAAACTCCGCGACGGTCCGCCCACTCCACAACCCATGAGGCGCATGGTCTGCAGTCTCCATGCCGAACCAGTTCACGCCCCGAATCTGAGCGGGCGCCCCGTCGTGATAGATCACCCCACCGATCACCTGCCATGGCGCCTCATCGACGTCTCCGGCGTCCACGCCAGTGTCGGTTGTATCCGCTAGTTCGGCTACGTCCTGGGGCCCCGGATCGTCCGGCACCGCGACATCCGCGACGTCCGCCGCCCCCCCCAGGTCCGTGACGACATCCTCGACCTCGGCAATGTCCGCCGCGCCACCCTCGTCGGTGACCAGAGAAGTGTCGTCGGGAACCGTCGCGTCCGGGACAATCGGCGCCGCCGCGTCATCAGTGCAGCCAAAGACCGCGAAGCCCACCACCAGCAACAACCAGATCCGCATGCCACCAAACGTCCATAAGACGGGTGCAAGCGCAATAATTGTCGCGCCCGCGCCGGTTACGACCAGCCGCGAATTCTGGCCAGCAGGCGGCGCTGATGGGCGTCATCCACTTTGGCCATGATCGCCACCACCTCGGCACCGCTGGGCGTGAGGCGGTATACGACGCGGACGGGACGGCGGGCATCCGCGTGGCGCAGCTCCCACAGACCGGCGCCTTCTCTTGCCGGGCCGCGCAGCTTCTTGAGGTCTCGTTGACCGCCGGCACGGTTGTACAGGTCGACTTGTCGCAGCCCCGCCGCGATGGCCCAGGGCGGCGTGCTGAGTTGGCGGCGGCTGCGCTCGAGCGCGTCCTCAGGCGCGGTCATCAGCAGGGCGTCGGCTACCGTCGCTGACGCGCCTGCCGGCACTGCGACATCTGTCGTTTCAACCACATCGAGGGCGTCAGCGGCGACTCGCAGCTCGGCCAACTCGAACAGCGCTTCTTCGCGCGCAGCGGACGATAGAGCGCCTGCCGCCATCTGACGTAGATCTTGCAGTCTCTCACTGCGGTAGCCGCGGCCTTCGAGCTCTCCCAGGGAGGCGAACAGTTGACGCCGAAACGTCTGCTCCAGGCAGCGCTCCAGGGCGTCGCTGCTCTCGGTGAGCGATCGACCGATCAGGTCGTTGTCCGGCGTCTGCATGCCCCTATCCAGGGCGGCGACGAGCCCCACGTCTTGAGCGCCGAGCGCGTCGAGCCAGTCATCCAGCACCGGCGCATCCGCCTGGGCCAGCGGTAAGGCGTCCTTTACGTGAGCCTCCAGCATTGATTTCAGCGCGTGGTCGCGGAAGAACGGCCGATCGAGGCGCCAGCGAAGCGCGACAATGGCATCGGCAGCGGCATGCGCGCACGCTTCTGTCGGCACAGGAGGCCGATCCCGTCGCGGCGGTGCAGGGGCCGTCAGCTGCTCTTCGATGCGCTCCTGCCTGAGCGTCTCGGCTTCTGTGGCTGCATCGCGCGCGGCTTCCACAGCTTCCAGAAGTCTGCTCACGGCGCTTGCTGGTTCGCCGGCGTACAGCGAGCGCGCCAGGCGAGCCCCGACCTCGCCGGGTCCGTCATCGGCCCGCTGAAGCAGCTCTGCCAGATAGTGTGGATCGTTGCGCCTGTCCCCTCGCCGCAGGGTTATCGTCGCGTCCACCGTCCAAGCGTGTGGCGTGCCGGCCGCCGCCTTGGCCAACGCTCGCATGGCTTTGGTGCGTTCGTGTGCTTCGCCCAGATGTTCGGCCACCACCAGGCGCTCCGCCGCAGCGGCAAGGGTCTGCTCTCGCCGCAGATCGTGGAGGAGGTCGGCGTCCCAGTCGCGATGATCGAAGCGCGCTTCATTGACGCAGCTTTGCAGTACTCGGCCCGGCTTATCGGGTAGGCGGCCGGCTATGTCGCCGACTGAGCGCAGCATCTCGAGCGCCTGTACTCGGTCCTCACAGGCTGACGCCACCAGCAGCATTCGCGCGGCCACGGTCCCGACATGTGGATAAACGGCGCCGCGGATGTCGAGCTGCTCGTGTGGCGTGCGGCCCAGCAGGCTGTCGAGCAGCAGGATGCGCGAATGCAACATGGCCGCGTGGTACGCCGCATAAGCTCGGACTTTGCGCTCGCGGGACTCCTTACGCTGAAGCGACGCACGCCAGCGGTCGATTGAGAAGTCCCCGTAATGCGCATCGACGGTGCGCAGTGCCGTGCGGGCGAGCGCGACCATGCGTTGGGCGGTTGGGCCGCGAGGTACCCGAAGCCGATTCAGCAGCGTGTCCCGGACGGCCTCGGCGACGAGCCATAGAGACGGATCTGGGCTAGCGGGGCGCACACCGGCGTCGTGCGGTGCAAAGTCAGCAAGCAGCTGCCATAGAGCGACACCACAGACAGCGCAGATCCCGGCGGTGTCGATAGCGGCCACGCCGCGGATGGGCCAATGGTCGAAGACCCACCCAGGGACCTCTTTCGGTGTTTTCGGCGGTTTCGCGATCTCCAGCAGGCGTCGTCCGATCCGAACAGCGGCCGCCAGGTCCCCCAACCTGATCTCGGTCTCCGCCGCCGCCAACATCAAGAACCACCTCACCCGGTCGCTGAGCAGGTCGCTTTGCACGACGAGCTCGAGGTCGGCCGCGGGGTCGGGTGGTTGGTTCACATGTGGTGGACCGAAGCGCTGCACCAGGCATACGGACTCTGACTCCGCGTTCCATGCGCCTTCCAGCGCCAGCAGAAACTCGCCGGCTCGAATACCGGGGATCGGGGCCTCATCGGCGATCATGCGCACATCCGGCGTCAAATCCACCGTGTCGAGACTGGTCAACCTCTCTTGGTTTACCCGAACCGTCTCCCAGCGACACCTGGCGGGCACGCCGCCGACACGGAGTCGGTGGTTTGTCGACGGGACCGGTCTGGGCTCGCCGGCAGGCTGCACGGCCATCAACTGGTTCATGGCACCCTGAACACCCTTCTGAGCCATCAGGTGTTCCAGCTGGCGCCCCACGCGGAAACCCGGCGCGGTCCAGTCCGGCACGTCGATCTGGTGAGGATCAAAGTCGGTTATGAGGTACTGACTCGGCGCAGTCGCAACCGGTTGAAAAAACAGCCCTCGCTGCCGCCATTGAGGACCACGGGCGACGACGCCGATGCCCTTCTGCTTCATCCGACCGGTATCGCTGGGGACGCCTGCCGCCTTGTTGAGTGCGTCTACGGTCACCGGTATCAGCATCACGGTGACCGCGGTTATCGGCTCAGCACGCGCCATGATCGCAGCGACTTGCGCCCCTTGGCGGGGGCTTAGGTCAAAGGTCGCGAGATTCTCCACGATGGCGGGTCCCGAGGCAGCTCGGAAGATCGCAATCCGCGGCTGGATCCGGCCGCGGTCCGTCTGCGCGCACTGCTCCGCCCAGTCACGGATGGCCTGCCATAGGTCCGAGCGGTCCCCGGACTTCGACGAACCGCGCTTCTTGGACTTGCCCTTACGCCTGTTCTTCTTACCCATGCGAGTGAGCCTCACGATACACCGTTTCTCGACATCTCGGCTGTTGTGTTCTTGTGTTGAGTTGACACAACATTCGAGATGTGGGTACATCGGTCGAGTCAACAAACAGGGAGCTCCAAGCAATGGCATACGTTCGGAGGCGAGGCAGTCAGGTGGCCGTCGTGCATGGCGCACGTGACCCGGAGACGAAGAAGGTCGACCAGAAGATCCTCTTCACCTTCTACAGCAAGGCTGAGGCGTTGGCCGCGTTGGGCGAGCAGCAGCATTTCTTTCGGCAGATCGTGGAAGACGAGCATCCAGAAATCCGGTTGAACTGGCGCAAGATCGACAAGGGGATCGAGGAGCACATGAACGTTCTGCCCGACCTGTATGCCTACAAACAGGAGCGGGTCGAGGGCAGGTTCCGCAGCGCCCTGGTCGGCTTCACGAAAGAGCTGCTGCTCAACGATCCACAGTCGATGGTGTCGTCGGCGCGTCTGCTTCAGGCGAATCGGGCCGAGCTCGAGTATGTACAGAAGCTGATCGACTGGCGGCTACGCCTCTGCGAACAGGAAGAGAGCAGGTGGAATCAGGACAACCCGTTCTACTGGCGGACGGTGTCCAGACGATCCGAAGTATGCGTTGAAGCGTGGGAGGCGCTGTCCGAGCTCTACCTGGAGAGCAAGTATGACGAGGCCGAGGCGCTGGCCCGCCTGCTGATCGAGTGCTGGCCCAACTTCGCTGAGGGTTGGAACTACCTTGGGCTCATCGCCATGGACTGCGACGACCTCGAGACGGCGGTCGACCACTTCGAGAAAGCGGCAAAGGTCGGTCGAACGCTCTTCCCGAAGCGGATTCGAAAGGACATGTGGTGGACCGATCACGCCACGCGCCCTTACATCCGGGCGCTGGTTTATGAGTCTCAGGCGCAGACCCGCCTCGGTGAGCACTCAAAGGCGTTGAGCCTGTGCGATCGCTTGGAAAAAGAGTGTCACCAGGACATCACCGCCGCGGACGAAAGAGTCTCCGTCTACCTCAACGCCGGTCTGTGGGAGCAGGCCGAGCAAGCGGCGCGGTACGTCCACAAAATCTATCCAGCCCAGAACATCCCGCTGGCGCTGGCCCTGTTCGAGTTGGGTGACAAGCAGAACGCGATAGTCCACTTCCTGAACGGGGCTCTCCGGTTTCCCACGGCGGCGCAGATGGTGTGCGGCATGCGGACCTCGGAGCCGAAGCACGCCCACGAGGCGCGTGACCACAACCAGGGTGTGGGCCTGCTGCGCGATTTGGTCGGCTACCTCGACAAACGCTCGCGGGCATCGAAGACGTTCTTTCGCGCGCTCCTAAACCATCCGACCGTCAACGCGCTCATCGAAGAGTCCGTGCAGGTGCGGTTGAATTGGTCCCAAGATCGGTCTGGCAACCGAAAGTGGTTCGAGCGGATGACCGAGCTCGAGTCGTTCGGGTTTGCCCGCGACGCTTCGGTTGGCTTGGACATCGAGTAGAGACCGGCGCTGCGGGCCCAGTCGTGTCAGAACACGACGCCCTCGAATCGCTCGGCGCACCCCTGGCAGGATTCGCAGGCCATCCGTGAGGGAAGAAATCGCTTCTCGCAGTGGCGGCACTCTTGCAGCGTGTTTTCGAAGCTCTCCTTGTGCTCAGCAAGGTAGACGTCCATCGGTCGGGTACATTCCTGCAAACTCATACGCCTCCACGAAGTCGACGACAACGCGGGACCGTAAGCCCCCATCGTCCAATCGATTTGCGGAAACCGGAAGTCGACGCTATCGGGCGTGAGAAGGACGACCAACGTCCAGTCGCGGTCTCGAGAGTCGGGCAGGCGGATCTCGATCGCGTCTCGAGTCCGCTCCAGTACCGAATCGGTCCGTATGTCGAGGATCTCCAGCGCAAGGCGTTCAAACTCCCTGAAGCCCTCAGCTGGATAGCGTTCTGCCGGGTCGATTTTGCTTCTGTCATCCACGGGCCCAGCATGACCGAGAAGATCGTCCGGTGGAAGCCCGGGGACACGGTAAGCCCGTGACCCAGGCAATGCCGGCACCCGATGTTTGATACGATCTCCCGCAGCATGGGGTACCACGCCTTCATCTCCTATTCGCATTCAGCCGACCACTCACTCGCTCGCGCCATTCAGAGCGCCCTTCACCGCATTGCCAAACCGTGGCACAAGGTGCGGGCGCTCAGAGTCTTCAGGGATGAAACGGACCTCGCCGCCAACCCGAAGCTGTGGCCCAACATCCGTCAGGCTCTCGATGACTCCGAGTACTTCGTCCTGCTGGCCTCGCGTGAGGCGGGGGCCTCGGAGTGGGTGCGCAAGGAGTTCGAATACTGGCGCGCGAATCACCCCATCGAGCGCACGATCATAGTGCGGACAGATGATCCGGGCCCAGCGGCGCCCCTTCCTGCCGGATTCGGCGCCCTCTTCGGCGACGATCCGTACTACGTCGACATGCAGCGCTACCGCACAATGGAGTCCATTGCGTACGAGGACCCCGAGTTTCGAGGCCAGGTGGCCCAGATCTCGGCCACGATCCGGGGCGTCTCGTTGAACGACCTGGTGGGCGAAGAGGCCCGCCAAAAATCTCGAACCGCCCGAGTTAGGAACGGCGCCATAGCAGCGCTGGTGCTGTTGCTGGCTGTCGCAATCTCACTTGCCTGGTACGCCACTGAGATGCGCGACGAGGCCCGGCTGCAGGCGACCGAGGCACTGACACAGCTTGACGAGTCAATCCGCGTAAACAGCATCGCGACGCGGGAGCGTGATGGCTTTGTCGTCTCCGCCAAGGCCGTAATCGACCATTTCGCCCTGTCGCCCGACGGCGACGTCGACTCCTTCCTCCGCGAGCACGCTGACGACCGGCGCGTAACCTTGGCCGTGCATGCCCTGGTGGCGCGCGCGTATCGCTCGGAGGGCGAGGCTGGCATCCACGACGATGCGGTCGAGTCCATGACCAACGCGGCGCTGCAGGAGCGGATTCGCCAGTGGCTCGACGAACGCTCCGCAAAGCTGGCGCAGCTTCGCGACCTGAAGGCGGGCGTCGCTCAGAAGGACGCCGAAATCCGGCTCCTGCAAGCGGTGTACGAGGAGATCTTAAAGGTCAAAGGCGGCAAGGCGCAGCGAGCGGGTCGCCCGGAGGCGAAGATCGAGACAGACCTGAAGCTTGCGATCTCGGTGCTCGAGGCGCACGTCGAAGGGCGGCGCCAAAAAACCAAGAACGACCTCGCGCCGGTCGAAGCCTCGCAACACATTCGCAAGCATCTCAGCACCACGACACAAGGGCAGAAGCCCACGCTCTTGCATCTGCTCGCGCGCTACCACGCCAAGACGGGCAAAGTGCCGCTCGCCGACGCGGCCTACAAGGAGGCGCTGGATGCAGCCCCGAACGACCGAGCGATCCTCAGCGATGCGGCCGCCCTCTATCGGTCCACGAACCGGCCCGATCGTGCCGCAGCCCTGTACGTGCGCGCCCTGGCCGCGATCCGGGCGCAACCCCCAGGCCCCGCGGGCGACCGCGATCGCGAGCAGATCGACGTCATGATCAAGCTGGGCGAGATCGACCGCGAGATGCATCGCCACGAGCCCGCACTGGCGCGATTCGCGGAGGCGAGCAAGTTGTTGCGCCAACGGACCGGCGGACCGAATGGCGATCTCACCAACTGGGCGGTGAAAGAGTCCTTCATTGTCGACGGGCACCTGGCCGAAGTCTGCTCAAAGCTGGGTCGATACGAAGAAGCCGCCAAACACCAAGCCAGCGAAATCGCCACAATGGAACGTTATGCGGCCGCCGGCTTCGCAGAGCGCCGTCTCATAGCGGGAGAGTACGGCTCTCTCTCGTGGTATCACCTGTTCGCCGGACGCCCAAAGCTAGCCAAACAGGCAGCCATCACTGGGCTGAAGCTCGATGCCACCGAAACCTGGATACGAACCAACCTGGCACACGCCTTCCTCTTCGAAGGCGACATCTCAAAAGCCGCCGAGGTCTACCGCGCCCACGCCGGCCAAAAGCTCCAAGGCAAACTCTGGGGAGACGTCATCTCCGCCGACTTCGACGAACTCCGCGCCAAGGGCCTGACCCACCCGGCCATGCCCGAAATGCTCACCCTGGCCCGAGGTCGGTAATCGCCCCGGTGACGCGTGCGACATGCCGCGTTGCCATCCGCTGTGCTTTCAAAATCCGATGGCTAGGAGGTTGTAGTGGAGGCGCCGGGAGTCGAATGCGATTTTGACAACTTCCGAACCCAACGACATCACACGCGATTCTCGCCCAACGTGTTGATCTCATGGCGCTTTCCACCCGCCAGCTCGTCCCCGTGTTTCCTCTGGATTCCTCCGGATTGCCCCAGGGTCTTGGAGAAATATTGGAGACGGACTTGCTGCCGGTCCGAAGCTGGCTGGCCCCTCTTACGGCTGCCCCGAAGTCCCGTACAAGCCCGAC
>CAZJHX010000177.1:0-20872 GCA_964545715.1 uncultured Myxococcales bacterium | reverse complement strand
GGGCCGGGTTTCTGACCCGGGGCGTGCGCGAGGTGGATATCGGGTGCCGGCTGGGCGGTGACGAGTTTGCGCTGCTGCTGCCCAACACGGACGAGATCGGGGCGGCGGTGGTCGAGGCGCGACTTCGGCGGGCCGTCGCGCAGGGCGAGATCGAGGCGCGGTGCACGGTTGGGCTCAGCCTGGGCGCCGCAAGCTTCCCGCCGGGCGCGGCTGACGAGTCGTCGATAATCGCGCGAGCCGACGCCGCCATGTACTCCAACAAGCGCAATCGGAAGCGTCGCATGGCTGACGCAGCCTAGGCATCGCCCGCGTCGGACCTTTGCGTCCAGCGGGTCCGCGCAGTTATAAGAGGGCATGGCACCCCGATTCCTGCTGGTAGTACTCACCTTGTTATTCAGTGCGGCATGGCTCGCGGCTTGTGGGTCCGACGACGCCGAGGACGGCCTGGCCGACACCGGCTCGGACACCGCTGATGCGAACTCATTCACCGTAGACGCCAAGTTCTGCGAGCCTTGCGAGGGCATCCAGCCCGAAGAGAACATCGAGCAGAAGTTTCACGATCAGTGCGCCGAGATCACCGAGTGCACCCAGATGGAGGCCGTGGAAGGGGCGGCGGTGTACTGCGGCTACTGCGGGTGTCGCGGCACCGACATCCAGTGCCTGCAGCTGATCTTTGCGACGCCCGGCTCATGACGGAGAAGCTCACACACACGGACGCCTCCGGGCGCGCTCGGATGGTGGATGTCGGTGACAAGGACGTCACCGTGCGCGTGGCGGTCGCCGAGGGGTACGTGGAGATGGCGCCCGAGACGCTGGCGCTGATCCTGGCCAACCAGCTGAAAAAGGGCGACGTACTGGGCACCGCTCGGCTGGCCGGCGTCATGGCGGCCAAGCGCACGTCGGACCTGATCCCGCTGTGTCACCCGATCGCGCTGACCCACGTCGACGTGGAGCTGACCGCCGAGCCCGACAAGTCCCGCGTGCGCATTGAGGCCACCGCGCGCTGCAGCGGACAGACCGGCGTGGAGATGGAGGCCCTGACGGCCGCATCCGTGGCCGCGCTGACGGTCTACGACATGGCCAAAGCCGTGGATCGCGGCATGATCATCTCCGGTGTGTCCCTATTGGCGAAGTCCGGCGGGCGCAGCGGCGACTGGCGCCGGCCGTAGCCCCTCCTACAGCTCAGGCAGAAGATCCGCTTCGCAGGTGGCGATGAGCGACGTGCGGCTGCGAAACACCCGTGCCGCCTTGCTGGCCGGGCTGAGCGACAGCAGGTCCAGGCAGTCGTCGCCGTCCAGGTCGGCAAATTGATAGCTGATGGTGTCCGCGCCGATCGGGACCTTGTGCGGCTTCTCGGTCCAGAACGAGCCGTTGGGCCCGGTGCCCGGGAACACGTAAAGCGTCGAGGCGTTTGTGTCCAGGACGGTGATGTCCAGGAACGAGTCGCCGTTGACGTCCACGATCGCCGGCTGGCCCAGCGTGGCGTCCTCGACAAACAGCGCGACGTCGGGCACGTCAAACGCCACACCGTCCAGGCCCAGCGTGATCGAGACGGTTCCGTTGGCCAGCGGGGCCACGATGTCCGCGCGCCCGTTGCCGTTGATGTCCCGTGCCGCGATGAAGGTCGGCGCGCCGCCCACATCCACCTCCAGCTGCGGGGTGAAATAACACGGCGTGTCCTCGGAGCCGGTGAAGACCTGAACCCCATTCTTGGTCACGACCAGGAGGTCGGGCTGCGGGTCCGGGTCACCGTCCGCGATGGGACCGAGCCGCGCGGCGATCACCCCAGTCGCGTTTACGCCCTCGTTGAACACATAGTCGTACGGGGCGGCCTTCCACTTCTTGCCGGCCTGCGCCGCATAGACGATCAGCCGTGAGCGGGTCTCCTCGTCGGTCTGCCGCTCGCCCACGATCGCGATGGCCGCCAACACCTCGCTGGCGCAGTGCAGTGATGTCACGCCTTTTGGACGCGACCAGCCCATCAAGCCGTAGTCGTACCACTCCCCCGGCGGCTTCAGCTGCGGGTTGTCGCTGGGCTTCTTGGACAGCTGCGAGTAGGTGCCGTCGCCGGCGTTGTACATGATGTCCACGGTCTTCAGGTTGGGGTACTCCGGGTCCGCCGGATCCAGGCTGGACGGGAAGTAGGTGTTGGTCGTTACCGCCAGGTCCACGCTCTGCGTGATGTCGAACGTGCCCGCTGCCACGCCGGTTACGTCGCCTTTGATCGGCCCGAAGTCCTGCTCGCACTGGTCCTCTTCTTCCGGCCCCGTGGCGATGCAGTAGCTTGTGACCGGAGTGATCTCCGACACGTCGTTGGACAGCTTCACCGGCAGGATCCCGTCGGAGTAGTAGGTCAGCACGGGGATCTTCTGTTGGCCCTCCGCGTCATTGGCCAGCAGGGTCGGCGACGGCTCCGCGATCATGACCAGATCCAGCTCGTTGTCGTCGTCGACGTCCTCGACCAGCATGAACTGCGGCTCCAGGCGGTCGAGCGGCAGCCCCAAGGACACGCTCCCGTTAGCTGACTGGTTGGACGCCTTGCACTCGAAGATGGCGCCGTCCGACTGTGTCGGCACCGGCGTGGTCACGTTCGTGGCGCCGATAAACGTGCCCACAACGCCGACAGCGGGATTGGTAACAGGCAGGCCCTCCGCCGGGTTGGCGGCCTTGGCGCCCAGCAGCACCGCCACCTCGCCGGTCGAGCTGCGCACGAGCACGTCCGGATGCGCGTCCTTGTTCATCTCGATCACGATCACCTGCACCGGGTCCGGCAGCGCATCTACCACCCGCGGCGCCTGGTAGCCGCCGCTCAAGCACTCGTCGACCTCGTCGTTGCACGGTAGAGTCTGCTTGCCCCACAGCGCCCACAGCGTCCCCGTGTCCTTGTTGGCGACGACCAGGTCGGTGAAGTCGCCCTGCTCTCCGTCGTCGTTGATAAACGCCACCGCCGCGGCGCTGGGCTTGCCTTCAACACAGATCGACCGGCGCTTGGTGAACGGCTGCTGAGTGACCGGGTTCAGCCCCTCAAGGAACTCTCCGTTGCCGTTGCCGTAGATCTCGCGCACCTCGCCCAGCTCCGGGAGCACGATGAGAAGGTCCATGTGCAGGTCGGCGTTCAGCCCGTACGGGACGATCTGAGAGGCCACGCCCTCAGGGATGGTGTACAGGCCGGCCGTGTCCAGGTTGCCCTTGCCGTCATGCTTGAAGATCGAGATCAGCCCCTTGTTGCCTCTGCTGACGACCACGTCCTTATGCTTGGGGTTGCCCGGCTCTTCGATGAAGTTCTCCAGCGCGATCGAGTTGATGCCCGCTGTGCTGGGCTCCGCCTTGTACTCGCGGAAGCATGACGTCACCTCGTGCGTCTTGGGGTCGACCGGGTCGCCGGCTTTGATGGTGTCGTCGACCGGGTGATCCTGGCCGTAGTACGACCTGGGCCAGAACGAGCAGGGATGGGCGCTCAACGGCTCATCTTCAGGACCCGTCCACGTCGTATACGCCGCGTCAGAGCGCGCCATGACCAACAGCGCGTTGGGGTTGTCGTCGGTGCCGATCAGAAGGTCGCTCAGCTTGTCCTTGGCCTCGCCGTCCCACGTCTCGATGTCGGGCATGAAGCGCTCGTACAGGTGCGCCGTGATGTTGGCCGGCAGCTCGTGCTGCTCAGCCAGTCCCCAGCCGTGCCGGCAGACCACCGGCCACAGGTCCTCCAGCACCGCGCCCTCTTCGTCCGGCTTGTAGCTCTCGTCCTTGGCGCAGATCGTATCCGACTGGATGTACACGCTGACGACCCCGCCCGTGCCGGCGTTCTCCAGCGTGATGAAGTCGGTGAGCCCGTCCTTGTTCAGGTCATCCGCCATCACCGCGATCGCCGGCTCATGCAGGTCGCGGATCGGCACCGGACGGTTCAGCCCGCCCTCGCCGTCATTCAAATACAGGAATATGCCGTCGGCCGTGGCGACCACCACATCCCGGTACGAGTCGTTTGTGATCTCCTTGCCCCACAGGTCCTTGGCCACGAAGTTTGTCCAGGCCATGTCCTTGGCCACGACCTTGTCGTCCGGGTCCGAGGAATTCGCGGTCACATACAGCGGGCATCGGATGATCCGCGGCTTGAACTCGTACGAGCACGCGTTGCCGTAATCGTCCGCGACCTCCAGCGAAAACGTGACGACGCCCGTCCCAAGCTCACACACGTCATAGACCGCGTCGATGTCCACACTGAACGGGTTGTTGTCGTCCTCGGTCTTCTCGAGAACGTAGTCCTCGACGACCTCGCCCGCCTCGTTCTTCAGCGTGACCGACGCGATGCGCGACTCGTCCAGCAGACTGAACTTCACCGGCATCTTCTCGAAGTACGTACCGCCCTCCCCGATGACATAGTCCTCGGGGTCCTCAAACGTCTTGGGCGCAAAGCGCGGACAGTCGTTGTCCACCCAGAACTCCACCTCGGCAAAGCACGCCGGTGGGGTCTCTTCCCATGTCTCGTGCGGCACGCCGGCGTATACCGTGTCCGCCTTCAGCAGCAGGCAGTACTTGCCGTAGGGATGGCCCTCCGAGGACCACGACCCGGTGACGGTGAACTTCGATGGGCCCTCGGGCTCGGTGCCATCCGCCAGGACGAACCCGGCGATCGGAGCCGCCGTCCCGCCTGGTCCCGAGCACTCCGGATCCGGATCGTCCGGGTCCGGGTTGCGGCACTTGCACAGCTGGACGGATGCCGCGGCAGTGCCGAACTTCAGGCTCTCGTGAACCGCCGTGCCGACGATCTCCACGCTGCCAAAGGTGTCCTGATTGCTCGTCGGCTTGTCGATGAACAGGGCACACTCACCCGGCGGGGGCGGCGGCGGAACATACTTGTCTTCCACCTCCACCACATCGGGTGCATCCCCACCATCATCGGTGCCGGTGTTGTCCCCAAGGTCCGGTACGGCGCCTGTCCCCGTGGTCGGCCCATCGGTGCCCGGGCAGCCTGTCACCATGAGCGCCAGCCCGACACACAGGCCGGACAGAGCTCGAATATCAACGCGATTCTTCAACGCATCGCTCCCGCAAACACTCAGTGAACACGCACACCCATCCCACGATAACGTACTCGTACGGAGGCACGCGGTTCAAGAAACGCACCTGTTCTGACTGTGGGAGGAGACCCTATTTCTGGCAGTTCTTGGACTTGGTGGAGTCCAGCTTGAGCACGATGAACTGCACGCGGCGGTTCTGATCGTAGTACTCCTTGCCGACCTTGCCCTCTTCCAGCGGCTTGTCCGGGCCATAGCCCTTGCCCGCCAGGCGGTCGGCGGGGACGCCGCGCTTGATCAGGTACTTGACCACCGATCCGGCGCGCCGGTCCGACAGCCGGGTGTTGTAGCGTCGGCTGCCACGCTTGTCGGTGTGGCCCTGAACCTCGGTCAGCGCCGCCTCCGGGTGCTTGATGAAGGTCTCCGCAACCACGTCAAGCAGCGGGAATGACTGCTTCTGAATTCTCGCCGACCCGGTCTTGAAGAAGATCTTCTCGGGGATCTTGAACTCCTTGCACGTGAAGACCACGTCCGGGCAGCCGTCCTCGTCCTTGTAGCCGTTGAAGTTCTCCGGCTCGTTGGGGCAGGTGTCCTTGGCGTCGACAATGCCGTCCTTGTCGTTGTCCAGCTCGGGGCAGCCGTCCTCGTCCTCGAAGCCGTCTTTGTCCTCCGGCTTGTTCGGGCACTTGTCGGCCGTATCCAAAATGCCGTCGCGGTCGTTGTCCGGCTCCGGGCAGCCGTCCTCGTCCTCCCAGCCGTCCTTGTCCTCGGGCTGCAGCGGGCACTTGTCGACCGCATCCAGGATGCCGTCCTTGTCGTTGTCCGGCTCGGGGCAGCCGTCCGCGTCCTGGAAGCCGTCTACGTCCTCAGGCTCGTTGGGGCAGTCGTCCCGCGCGTCCAGGATGCCGTCGTTGTCGTTGTCCGGGTCCGGGCAGCCGTCGGTGTCCTGCCACTTGTCGAAGTCCTCGGGGTCCTCGGGGCACATGTCATCGTCGTCGCTGATGCCGTCACCGTCGCGGTCCAGCAGCTCGGTCGCGTAGTTTACGAGCAGAAAGACGCGCCACTGCGGTACGCCGCGCCCGCCCAGAATCCCCAGGCCGCCACCCAGCGTCGCGTAGATCTTGCGAAAGCGGTGCTTGTACCCGAGCAGCGTCTCCAGCCCGGTCGTATTTTGCAGCGACGTCTCTGAACCAAAGAAGTCGTCAAACTGCGTGTTGCCGTAGATGTCCCACAGCAAAAACGACGTATCGCGGATAAACGAGAACGCGAAGCCCGTCGAAAACTGGAACTCCATGTTGTTCTTCACCGCGGCCTCGTTCGTTCGCTCGCGGATGACGGCGCCCAGGTTCATCGCCCACTTCACATTGTCGCCCGCCGACATCGCCAGCGTCGGCCGGAAGCCGAAGTTGGGCTCCGACGAGAACGCCGCGCCCGTCGCCTTGCCCGTGGGGAAGGTCACCGGCAGCAGCAGCGTCAGAAACCCGCCACCGTACTTGCTGCCCGCGATCCGCAGCTTGGGTGTCAGCGTGATGTCGCCCAGCGCCGCGCTCTGAATCGTGGCTACGCTCAGCGGGTCCGGGTTGCTGCCCTCCTGGTGCAGGATCGTCGGGATGTACAGGTCGACCTCAAACCAGCTGGCCAGACCAATCGCAAACTGCAGGTCCGCCTCAACGCGCACGTCCACGGGGTTGTCGCCGATGATCTCGTTGGGGTTCAAGCCGTTGCGCTGCGTCACGGGCTGCGCGCCGAAGTGCATGCCCAGCGCCAGGTTCCAGTCCAGCGGCGCCTCGAGCGCGCCACCCTCGGTCAGGATGATGCCTTTCGAGTTGCCGGCAAAGCGAAAAGGGTTGTAGTTCACCTCGGTCGTCGCGCCCGTCTGAGCCGCCGCGTCCATAGGCGGCAGCACCGCCATACACAGAATCGCCAGACCGAGCAGCAGCGTGCGCCGGCGCGACCGGATCAGGGCCATCGCCAGCAGCGCCACCAGCACCAGCGCCAGGGCCGGAGTCGATCCCTCATCGCCGCTCGTGCAGCTGATCAGCGTCGAGCCGCCGGCCAGAATGCGGTCATCCGACGCGTCCAGCGGGTCCAGCTCGCCCTGGTTCTTGTTGAAGGCGCCATCCCCGTTGATGTCTTCCTCGCCGTCGGGCACGCCGCCGCCGTCCGTATCCGCCAGCGTCGGATCGGTCGTTGTGCTGGAGTCCTTGTCCGCGGTGAAGTGGCATGCGTCCGAGCACGCCGACGGTCCGGGCGGGCACTCCTTGGTGTTGGGGTGCTTGGCCTTCTGCGGGATGCCGACCTCCAGACCGTCCGGCAGTCCGTCGTTGTCCGTGTCGCAGTCCAGCGGGTTCATGCCGGTCACCAGCGGCGCGTCGTCACCCTGGTTTTTGGGCTTGTAGCCCTTGACCTCCTCGCCGTCCGTCACGCCGTCATCGTCGGTGTCCGCGTCCTTGGGATCGGTGCCCAGCTGAGCCTCTTCGTCGTCGCTCAGTCCGTCGTTGTCGCCGTCGTCGTCGCACTCGTCGCCGATGCCGTCGTCATCGAAGTCGTTGCCCTGGTCCTCGTTGGCCACGTTGGGGCAGTTGTCCTCGGCGTCCGGGATGCCGTCCTTGTCGGCGTCCGCGCAGAACGCCGCGTCCTCGGGCAGCCAGTACTTCTCGTCGAACGGGCAGGAGTCGTCGTCGTTTTTCACGCCGTCGTTGTCGATGTCGTCATCACAGACATCGCCCTGGCCGTCCTCGTCCGTGTCCGCCTGGTCCGGGTTGGACACGGTCGGGCAGTTGTCGATGTGGTCCGCAAAGCCGTCGTCATCCACGTCGGTGATCAGCACCGCGATCTCGGTCGGGTCCTCGTTGCCCGGCTTGTCGCCCCAGTCCGTGACCACGGGGTCGATGAAGTCGGCCTCGAACCGCGCCTGGTTGAAGATGACCTTGCCCAGCTCGTCCCAGGGGTAGCCCGGGTTGATTATGCAGTTCAGGTAGACCGTGACGGTCTCGCCGATCTCCACGTCCTCCAGGTCCACGGTCACCGCCTCGGCCGTCGCGACCGCCGTGTACAGCTTGCTCTTGCCGGGCGACTTCACGTTGCCCTCGTACTGGGCGTACACCTTGAGCGGGTCGCCGCCGAAGCCTGCGAACACCAACTCGCCGGGCAGCGGGTCCACGAACTTCACGTTTGTCGCAGCCGCCGAGCCCTCGTTGGTGCCGGTCACCGAGAACTGGATCTGCTCGCCGGGGCTGACCTCGCCGTCGCCGTTGATGTCGCCGTTGAAGGCGCTGCCGCCCGCGTTGGACTTGATCGACGCCGTCTTTGCCACGCCCGTAAACGAAGGCGAGAATGCGTCAAAGCCGACAACGACGTACGCCACGCCGATGCCGTCGTTGGCAAAGGAGTCGATGCAGCCGTATTTGGCGCACGTGTCGGTGTTGGGGTCCTGCAGCACGCACGCGCACTGGTGGAACGGGCCGCAGTTGTTGTTCAGCGCCGGGTCCGTGCAGGTCTCGTCGCCGTACTCCTCCACCGAGTCGATGTTGGGGCTGTGCACGATGAGCGCCGCCTTGGTCCGGTTGGCGGGCACGGGCAGGTCAAACGACTCGATGTCCACGCCTGCGCCCGTCGTCCCGTTGAACGGGTCGTCCCAGATCGGGTTTTCCGTGCTCTCGAGCTCAAAGGGATCGTCAAACGCCGCGTCGGTACCCCACTGCAGCGTGACCTTCTCACCCGGATTGTCGATGTTCTTCTTCTCGAGCTCCGGCGGCACGAACGGATGTGGCGCCACGTCGTCGTTGTCGCCCTCCACGATGTAGTAGGTCAGCTGGCCCTGGTTGTCGGGCGTGTTGGGTGTCTTGAGGTTGGTCAGGTCAAAGTCGACCGTTTGGGCGATGAACGCCTCCATGCCGTCGTACAAGAAGACCGAGCGCGTCTGGTCGCCGTGCTCATACACAAACACCAGCGAGAAGCTGGCGTGGCCGATGGTGCTCTGGCCGTAGCTGCAGGTGCCGCCCTCTTCGCATTTGCAGATCTCCGTGCCGTTGTCCGTGCACGACGTGTACAGCTTGCCGGCCGCCTTGGACGCCTCTTCGTAGCACTCTTTGGTGGTGTTGCACGCGTTGCCGCCGGGCAGGATCACCGCGTCCACGCCGCCGACCGTGTAGGTGCCGAAGTGGGAGTCCGCGCCCTTGAGCACGCCCATGATGTCGGCGCGGCATGTGTAGAAGTTCTTGGAGATGCTGCCGACGCGGTTGTCGTCGTCGGTGTAGCACTTGTCGGCCACGATCGGATTGGGTCCCGTGCCCGGCGCCGTCAGCACGATGTTGGCGTCCGGGGTCTCCAGCGAGCCGGACCAGAACACGTACGCGTTGAGCAGCTTGGCGGCCGGTGGAAACTGGTCGGGATCCGACTGAATCACCAGGTCAGCCGACGGCAGCAGCTCGGTCGCGATGTTGGCTGTCTTGTCCGTTAGCGAGACGCCATCCGCGTAATAGAAGCCCTTGATGTCCCAGCGCTTGAAGCAGCCGACACCATCGATGTGTGCGTCGTTGCACTCCAGCTGCTGCGCCTCTGTGGACGCGGCGAACAGGGTACACATAGCCAAAATCGTGAACGTTTGGAGCTTCATTGATGCCTTTCCTCCCGACGCTGACGGTGCAGCCATCGGGTGTAGGGGTCAAATAACGTTGTTTAAACGGGGCACAAGATACAGTACGAGTACCTGTGATTCAATGATCGCGCGGGGTGCTCACTACTTGAAGTAGGGGGCCCCTTCCTCACACGGTGACGGCACGAACTTGCCGTTGATGACGTCCTCTCCGAACTTGAGTTCAAAGGCGCCGAACAAGCCCTCGGTGGTGAAGCCATCAGGGCCCATGACCGCGATCGCTTCGTCTTTTTCGGGGGTCAGCACGATCACCATGCCAGAGTCTGGCTTGGTGACCTCGCGCTTGCCCTCTTCGATGCGGATCATCTCCACGACGACATCGTCCTTGCCCACCGCGAACGTCTGGTTGGCCTTGGCGCCCGCGGGGATGTCGATGCGCAGGTACCACTCTTCGTCGTCGTCCGGTTCCTCGCCCTCGGCGACGCAGTTTTCGGAGTTGGACGTGATCATCACCGCCGTGCGGGTGTGCTTGCCGTCGACTTTGATCGCCATACCGCGCACCCCGAACGTCTCAAAGTCGATCATGTCGCCCGTGGCCTCGACCTCGGACTCCCGGCTGCGGTTTGTGATGGCCGCCAGGCTGGCCGATGGCGCCTCGTGCCCACCGTCCGCGGTCGGTGCGTCTTCGGCGGCCACCGCCTGCGTCACAAAGCTGGTCGGCGTGGTGTCCAGCACCTTGTTCTCTTCCGGCTTCAGCACTTTGCCCGTCGGGAAGGGCGTGTAGATCGGCTTGTCCTGCATCATGTTGACCATGCCCAGACTGATGGTCGGGATGGCGGTCACGATGGCCAGCGACACCGCCAGCGCGCCGATGAACGGCAGCACGCTGCGCATGACCTCGCCAAACGGCTTTTGGAAGAAGCCCGAGGACACAAACAGGTTCAGGCCAAGCGGCGGGGTCAGGTAGCCGATCTCCAGGTTGACGATGAACACCAGGCCCAGGTGAATCGGGTCGATGCCCAGCTTCAGCGCCAGTGGGATGATCAGCGGCACGAACAGGATCATGGCGCTGATGATGTCCATCAGGCAGCCGACCAGGATGAGCATCACGTTGAGCATCAGCATGAACTGGATGCTGGTGAGCTCGTAGGACGCCAGATACTCGACCAGCATGCCCGGGATCTCTTTGATCGTGAGGAACTCGGAGAGGCCCAGGGCCACACTGATGATGACCAGGATGGAGCCCATCAGGGACGCCGAGTCCGCCAGGATTGCCGGCAGCTCTTTGAGGGTCAACTGCCGGTGCACGAACAGCTCGATGCCCAGCGCCAGGACGACCGCGATGGCCGCCGCCTCGATGGCGTTGAAGAAGCCCAGGTAGATGCCGATGAGGATGAAGCCGGGCAAAAACAGCGCCCAGAAGCCCTCTTTGAAGGCGCGCCCCAGGCGACCCCACGAGAACTCCTCGCGTTTGATGCTGCGTCCCTTGATGACGCACAGCGTTGCCAGGGCGGTGCCGATGACGATGCCGGGGCCGATGCCCGCGATGAACAGGTGCTTGATGTGCACCGTGGCGCCGTTCATGGTCGCGAAGATCGCGTAGACGATCATGGGGATCGAGGGCGGGATGATGATGCCCAGCGAGCCGGCTGACGTGACCAGACCCATCGAGAAGCGGTCGGGGTAGCCGGCCTCGCGCAGCGCCGGGTACATGACGGCGCCGATGGTGATGACCGTGACGGGCGAGGAGCCCGAGATGGCGGCGAAGAACATGCAGGCGATGACGGTGGAGACCGCCAGGCCGCCCGGCAGCCACCCAAAGGCGGCGCGAGCGCACTCGACCAGCTGGCCCGCGATGGCGCCGCGACTCATGATCGCGCCGGCCACCATAAAGAACGGGATGGCGATGAGCGCCTCCTGCGAGGCCAGGCCGCGCATGCGCGACATCATGTTGAAGTTTTTGGTGAACAGGTCGAACGAGGTCGCCCACTCGGGCTCGGTGGGCCAGAAGCCGAAGCAGCCCAGCGCCAGGCCGCCGATCAGCACATAGAGCGGCGCGCCGGTCAGGATAAGGCCGAGCAGAAGCGCGATCAGGCCGCCACCCTTGGGGCCGATGCCGACGACGGCCAACACCGCCAGTCCGCCGATGATGCCGGCCGCGATCAGGAACCGACGTGGGCTGTCCGGCGCCTCATTGATATCGCCGATGGTCTCCGTGCCCGCGACGAGGCGTGCGGCGCGCAGCAGAAAGCGGGCTGCGACAGCTATGAAGCCGACGGCGATCGGCAGCGGGATCAGGTAGTCGCCGACGAGCACTTCATTGAGGACGCCGCCGGTGTCCAGCGCGACCCGTACGTTGTCGTATGCCAGCGCCGCCAGCAGCAGCGTGAAGCCCGCTGTGACGACGGAGCCGAACAGCTCGTAGTTGACCCGCCAGGCCCGCGGCACGTTCTTGCGGATGAAGTCGACCTGAATGTTGCGGTTTTCGTAGGTGGCCATGGACGCGCCGACAAAGCCGACCCACATCAGCAGCACCATGGAGAGCTCTTTGGACCAGGCGTACCCCGTCTCCAGCAGGTTGTAGACGCCCCACAATGACGCCGCGCCGACAACGGCCCAGAGGCCGATCGAGACCATGTTCTTGCGGACCTGCCACATGCCCGCGGCAAACCCGGCGGCCAGCAGCGCCGCGGTCAGGTGGTGAGACGGCAGGTATAGAACGGCCCCCAGCATGGCGAGGACGCCGACGATGCCGACACCCAACAGGCGCATGCGGCGCGCATTGGTCAGCTCTGGCTCGCCCTCTTTGCGCCGGACGGTGAAGGCGGCGGCCAACAGCAGCAGCAGCACCATGCTGGCGAAGATGGCGGGGCCCCACACGTTGTGGATTGACTCGGCCAGCTCCGGGTTGTTGGTCTTGACCTCCTGGGCGGTCTTGCCCAGCTGGCCCAGGATGAACGCGTCGATGGCGTTTTCGCCAAAGCCGCCCGTGAGGTTGCGCTCGAGGATCGCCAGGAAGTAGGCGCCGGCCATGACCAGCACGCCGACCCAGGCGATCGCTTTTTCGACGCTGTAGAGGGCGTGGTCGGCCTTGGCGACGATGCTGTCGGCCTTGGGTCCCTCTATCTGTGCGCCGCCACTAAGCGGATCGGCCACCCGAGGCCTACCTGGCCTTCAGGATTTCGTCGAGAAGCTTGCTTCCGTCAGCGCCTGCGCGGCTGCGGAACTTGCCGTATACGGACTTCGTTGCCCCGGCCATCTTGGAACGCTCGCCGCCGGACGGCTCGTAGAAGAGCACGCCCTCTTTCTCCATCAGCCCCTTGAACTGGCGGTTGGTGGCGCGAATACGCTTGCGACCGAGCTTGGTCTGCCGCTCCACGTCTTCCAGGACCAGCGTCTGGAGATCGGCCGGCAGGCTGTCCACCCAGGACTTGTTGTAGGCGATGATCGCCGGCTGGTAGATGTGGTTGCTGACGGTCACGTACTTGATGCTCTTGTACCACTGCGCGGCATAGGCGTAGAGCAGGCTGTTGTCGTAGCCGCTGACCACGTTGTTGGCGAGATCCTCGGCGACCTGGGCGACCGGGATCGGGTTGGGCTTGGCGCCCAGCGCTTTGTACATGGCCGTGTGCACGAACGACTCCTGAGCCCGCATCTTCATGCCGCTGAGGTCACCGGGCTTCTTGACGAAGCGGTCCTTGGTGGCAAAGGCGCGGAAGCCGTTCTCCGACCAGTGATAGAGCAGGAAGCCCTTCTTGGCCATGATGCGCTTGGCGGTGTTGTAGGTCGCATCCATGACCTTGTCGGCCTGCCTGAAGTTGTTGAGCAGGTAGGGCAGCTCGTAGGCGTTGAGCTCGGGCACGATGGTCGCCAGCGCGCCGGTGGAGACGCCGATCAGCTCCAACGTCCCCTTGTGGCAGCGGCGAACGATCGACTTCTCGTCGCCGAGCGCCTGGCCCAGAAACGCTTTGACCTTGAGGCGACCATCGCTCTTTTTGGCGATGCGTCGCTTCATCTTGATCACGATCTTGGCCCAGGGGGTGCCGGGGGGCGCCACGGAGCCGATACGCAGCACGCACGGCTTCTCTTTGGTGCACTCGAGAGCCGACGCCGTCTCAGGTGTGATGCTGAGCAGGCCGGAGACGATGAAGAGACTGAGGATATAGCGCATAGGTTACTCCGCCGGCACGAAGATTGTGTCGATGTCCTCGAGCAGCGTCGCAGCCTTGCGCTTCTCGATGGCGTGCTCGGCTTCCATGCCGGGAATGATGTTCAGCGGCGCCTTCATGACGAAGTCCACGTGCTCTTTGAACAGGGCGCGGTCTTTGAGCTTGGGCGCGAGCATCTGCGCCATCAGCACGTGTGTGGACAGATAGTTGGGGGAGCGCTTCAGAGATCGCTCGAAGTACTTGCGGCTCTTGACCAGGTCGCCCTTGGGAAAGGGGATCTTGGTGTGAAAAGCGCCCAGGTATCGGTCCGCAGCGCCGTGGTTGTACTCGGGGGCCATCTTTCGCACGCGGCGCATGATCGCGTAGATCTTGTCCTTGTTGTCCAGGACGATGACGATGGACTTGGCCAGGCCGTACTTGCCCAGCGCGGTCGCGTACCAGTAGACGGCGGGGATGTCGCCCTTGCGCAGCAGCTTGGCGGACGTCTTGACCGGCTCGCGCGAGCAGACCGAGAAGATGAAGTCCCCGTTTTGCAGCGCCAGCGCGTTGGCGGCTGTCACAATGGCGTCCTCAAACGCCTTCAGCATGTCGTCTTCTTTGTCCTCGTCGAAGCGCAGGTAGCCGTCCGCAAGGAAGTAGAGCGCCTTGGCCAGCTTGACGTAGTTGGCGGTCTTCTTGGGAGCGATGGCCACGGCCTCGCGCCACTTGGCGATGGCCGTCTGCAGCTTGGCGACGTCCTTTCGACCGGCCCATGCCTTGTCGGCGGCCGCTTCGGCGGCGCCCAGGTCACCGGCTTTGGCGTCGGGGGCTTTGAAATCACCGCACAGACCGCCGGCGGGCGGCAGGTCGGCGGAGGCGCCCGCGGGCACAAGCAGAAGGGCAACGACGCTGATACTGAGCAAGGCTCGCATAATGTCTCCAAGATCTTGGCTGTATCGATTGTCTGCCCGTTCTAATGCCGCGCCGGGAGCACGTCAAGCGTCGCGCCCGCTCAAGTTTGACTTGTGATCGCGTTCGGCTACGATGCTCACCGTCCCTGACGCGGAGGAAGGATGCGGTCCTACATCGTTGCACTGCTTGTGCTTACAGCGCCGACGGTCCTGCTGGATGCGCATGCCCAGACCGACGCGGACCTGGAGCCCTCGATGGTCTTCTTTGAGGTCTATGTGCGCGGCGACGGCCCCACCAAGACGGGGGATTACGTCGGGCGCGTGCAGGAAGATATTCTTCAATATAAGAAGTATTCGCTGCTCTCGCGCAGCGACGCCCTGGCGCGCATCCGGTCCAGCATGGTGACTCCGGCCAAGCGGGTCAACGACGAGAAGCTGCGCTCGATCGAGCAGATGGTGGCCGAGGGCGACAAGCTGCTCTACACCAACCCCAAAAAGGCGATCGAGGTGCTGCACAAGGCCAAGATGCAGCTCAAGGAGATCGTCGAGAACATCTCGTTGGACTCCAAGATCCGCAAAGACTACTTCACCACGCAGATGCTGCTTGTCCGCTCGCACCTGGACAACGGCAACGAGGCCAAGTCGCGCGAGATCATGGCCGAGATCGTCCGCACTTTCGAGGACGAGTATCCGGTCACGACAGACAGCTATCACCCGCGGGTGGTCGATCTTTATAAGGGCGTCTTTCGCAGCATGAAGGATCGTCGCACGGCGACGGTGACCATCACCTCCAACCCGCCGGGCTGCGACGTCTTCATCAACGGGCGCGCCATGAAACAGAAGACCCCATTCACGTTCAAAGGGCTGTACCCGGGGGGCATGCGCGTCAACGTGCGCAAGGGCGAGCTGCAGTCGATGGTGCGCAAAGTCGAGGTCGGGGCCAACGGCAGCGGCAAGGTGGACATCGACCTGGAGTACGAGTCGGCGCTGACCTTCAACGACGACACCTTCGGGCTGACGTTCAGCGACAAGGCCGCGATGAAGCGCAACATGCTCAACTACGCCGTGAAGCTGGGTAAGTTCCTCGAGGTCGACTATGTGGTGATGGGCGGCGTGCTGAAAGGCGCGGCCAGCCCGGTGCTGTCCGGCTATCAGTTCGACGTCAGCAAGCGGAAGCTGGTTCGTCACAAGGACTTCGTGGTCAAGGCCAACGTCGTGTCGGCGCGCCGGATCAGCGAGCTGTCGGCCTTTATCGCCGACGTGAACCTGGACGTGGTCAAGGGTGCGGTGTTCAAGCCGTGGTACACGAACTGGGTCGGCTGGAGTCTGACGGGCCTGACCGTGGCCATGGGCGGCGTGAGCCTGGCGTTTTTCCTGAAGTTCAACGAGCACAAGGACAACGCCCAGAACGTCAACTTCGGGTCGCACCAGGATCGGGTCGAGCAGGCCAACCTGGGCAACGACGCGCAGACCAACGCGGGCATCTTCGCGGGTCTGGCGGCGGCGTCGGCGGTCGGTACCGTGCTGGTGTTCACGCTGGTGAAGTTTGAGGAGCCGGCCGTGTCCGGTCTGAACGCCCCGGCCACGCCGCGGTTTATCGCCAGCCCGATGGTGGTTCCCGGCGGTGGCGGTGTCGCCGCCCAGTGGTCTTTCTAGAGTATGACAACGGTGACACCCGGCGAGCGCCGCGACCTCAAAGGCCGTGGCCATAAGCTCAAGCCCGTGGTTCTCGTGGGCAAAGAGGCGCTGACCGACAAGGTCATGGGCGCGGTGGACGCGGCGCTGACCACGCACGAGCTCATCAAGGTGAAGCTGTTGCAGGCGTGCACATTGGACAAGGACGAGGCCGCGGCTGCGCTGGCGCAGGGGTCCGGTGCGGCGCTAATTCAGCGGATCGGCCGCACCGCGCTGCTGTACCGCCCCAATCCCGAAGAGGACGAGTAGCTACTTCTTGGGCGTGGGCGCCACCTTCTTGAACTCCAGGTCCAGCCCCTTTGCGGTGCGCAGGTCCCAGTCCACGTAGCACACGAACAGCATGCGATCCTTGACCGCGCGGTCGACCGGCGTGAGTAGATCGCAGGGGTAGTCGTCGCCGCTTCGGTTGCCGAACAGCCCCTCCGGCGTCACCTTGCGCACCCGCAGTAGAATGCGGTTTTTCACGACGCATGCGATGTCGCCGGTGATGGTTCCGCGCTCCTTGCCGCCCGAGATCGTCTCTACGTATTCGGTGCCCTTGAACGTGATCCGGTCGCTGAAGTTGGGCACGCGTGACTGGCCCATGAACTCCCAGGTGCCCTGAAGCCACGGGATGCCTTTGGGGCAGGCGTGGGCCTTGGCAGTCTCCCGGTACTCTTTCTGCTTCTCCAGGTCGACGCGCGGCGGCGAGAACTTGTTGGGGCGTGGCTTTGGCGGCTCGGCGCTCGCAATCGGACACAGTGCAAGCGCGGTCAGCACGACAGCCATGGTTTGTAGGGGTCTCACCGTCCTTCGGTGGTACTGCGCCGAGCCTTTCGCCGCAACCCCTTTAGGGCTATATTGCAGCCGCTATGGCAAAGAAGAAGAAGAGAGGCACCAAGAAGCGTAGCGGTGGCTCCATGAGCAACCTGCGCGGCGGTTTTAAGGGCATGTTCAGCGGTGGGAAAGGCAAGAAGCCCAACGCGGATCCGCAACAGTTTCTCTACATTCTGCTCGCGTTGTTTGCGCTTTTCGCGCTGGTCTTTTTCGGCACACGTTTTTAGACCAGCGTGTTTTGGAAGATCGTCGTAAGGGCCGCCACGGTCTGGTGGTTGCTGCTGAAGTATGGGCTGCGCTGGCTGTTCATCCGCGCGCGCAGGCCTGAGTTCACCCGGCGCGCTTTTGAGGAGCTTGGGCCCACCTACATCAAGCTGGGCCAGCTGATCGCATCCAGCCCCGGGCTGTTTCCCAAGCCCTACTCCACCGAGTTTCAGAAGTGTCTGGACCGCGTGCCGCCGTTCGGCTTTGACCAGGTCCGCCTGATCATCGAAGAGGAGCTGCAAAAGCCGCTGGACGAGGCGTTTGGCTTTGTGGATGACCAGCCGATCGCGGCCGCCTCCATCGCGCAAGTCCACGGCGCGCGCCTGCACGACGGCACCGACGTGGTCGTCAAGGTGCAGCGGCCGCACATCCGCGAGTATGTGGACGCCGATCTGTGGTTCATGCGTCGCGGCGCGCGCATCGCGGAGCTCTTCTCCCTGATGGCCCGCCTGGCCAACCTGCGTGGCGTGATCGAGGACTTCTCGGTGACGCTGTACGAGGAGCTCGACTTCACCGTCGAGGGCCGCAACATGGACGAGTTCAACAAGATCATGGTCCGGCACCGCTGTGCCGAGGAGATCGTAGCGCCGGTGGTCCATTGGGACGTGACCACGCGTCGGCTGCTGACCATGGAGCGCTTTTATGGCTTCAAGGTCGACGATATCGACGCGGCGCGCGAGCACGGTCTGGACACCGAGCGCTGGCTGCGGATCGGTCTGCGCGGGTGGAACCTGACCATGATGCTGCACGGCTTCTTTCACGGCGACGTGCACGCCGGCAATCTGTTGTTTTTGAATGACCAGCAGAAGCTCGGCTTCATCGACTTCGGCATCGTCGGTCGCTTCGATCTCAAGCAGCGCCGCCAGGTCATGCGCTACATCCTCAGCTTTGCCACGCAGGACTACGATGAGCTGGCCACGGTGATGGCCCAGATGGGCGCGCTGAAGGGCGAGGTCGACATGCCGGCGCTGGTCGCGGACATGAAGCGCGTCTACACGCCAATGCTGACGCAGTCGCTCAGCGAGCTGGAGTACGCGCGGTTCTTGCCCGACATTATCGCCAACTCGCGCAAGCACGGCATCTACCTGCCGCGTGAGTTCATCCTGATCCTCAAGCAGCTGCTGTACTTCGATCGCTACGCCAAGCTGGCGGCGCCGACGCTCAACGGCTTCACCGACCCGTTTCTGGTGGACTTTCTGTTTACTCCCGACGCGGTCGCGTGCGGCGTGGATCTGGCGGAGGTCGGCAAGATGCTGCAGGCGATTCAGGCGCGCGTGGCGGCGGCGAAGAAGACCGCGGCAGCCAAGGAGCTACCAGCCGGCGGCGGTGTTGATCCGGTGCCGGATCTCGGGCGCGATGTCGGATGAGCGCGCAAAGAGCGCGGCCATCTCAGCCGGGGATTTGCCGCGCAGCCGCGCGTAGTGGGCCAGGCACTGGCGCAGGTCGTCGTCTCGTCCGTCGATGGCATACAGAGTCACCAGCCACTCGAACAGCACCGCCTCGGTCGGCATCTGCTGGGCGCCGTACTCCAGGTACTCGATCGCCATCTCGGTGATGCCGCCGTGCACCCCCAACGCCCAGAACATCTGGTACGCGGGCATGCACTGGGCTTCGGCCTGGATCGCCAGGGGCAGCAGCTTCAACACGTGCCCCATCTTTCGTTGCTCGTAGCGGATGTGGGCCAGCCCCATGTGGCCCTCCCAGTGCTCCGGTCGCTCTTCGCTGAGCTTCTCGTAGATCGCCTCTGCCGCGGCGGTACGCCCCTGTTGCAGATGCAGCAGAGCTTCAGCCAGCAGGCCGTCGATGGCGGGCCGAATCGCGTAGTTGTCCGTCACGCGGCCCATGGTAGCAGATCGCCCCCTTAAACCTTTACAATGCGGGCCTACCAGGAAGGTTGGGGCTCACTTAGTTTGAATTCACGTGTCGCGCTCATCGACCCGCTCGCGGTCATCGGTGGACGAAAGGTCATGTTTCTGCGGGATAACTTCGGCGGCGAGGTGCCGCTGTCGTGTCCCTATCCCCCGCTGGAGCTGGCGTTTGCGGCCGCGCTGCTGCGCCGCGACGGGGTCGAGGTCGAGCTGCTCGCCGCCAACGTGCTGGGCATGACTCACAGCGCGGTCGTCGAGCACCTGCGTCGCGATCCGCCCGGCTTTGCGCTGATCCCGTCGGCGTGGGGCAGCCTGATGGACGACTACAAGCTGCTCGGCATGTTGCGCCAGGGCCTGCCCGACACGAAGCTGATCATCTCGGGCCCCAATGTGACCGCCGACCCTAAAACTACGCTGCAAGGCAGCCCCGCGGACTTCGTGATCCTGCACGAGCCCGAGGAGGCCATCCACCTGCTCGCGACCGGCACGGCGCCATCTGAGGTGCCCAACCTGGCCTTCATGGAAGACGAGCAGCTGGTTACGACAAACAGACGGCCACCGCCGGGCTGGGAGAGCTATCCGCTGCCTGCCCGCGACCTGCTCGACCTGTCGCTCTATACCGTCCCGTTCAGCAAGCGTCTTCCGGCGACCACCATCGCCACCACGCGCGGCTGCGTTCACCACTGCACGTTCTGTCCCACGCACATCTGGAACGGCAAGGAGGTCCGCGCCCGCCCGGTCGCTCTGGTCTTGGACGAGATCGACGAGCTGGTCGGCCGCTACCGCATGCGCGAGCTGAACTTTCGCGACGACACCTTCACCGGCGACCGCCAGCGCGTCCTGGACCTCTGCAACGGTCTGCTCGAGCGCGGTCACGACCTGACCTGGCGCTGCTTCGCCTCGGTCTCCACGGTCGACGAGGACATGCTGCAGATGATGTCCACCGCCGGCTGCCGCCAGGTCTGCTTCGGCTTTGAGTCGGGCGACAACCGCATCCTGCGCCAGACCGGCAAGGGCACGACGGTAGAGCAGGGCTACGAGGCCGTCCGCTGGTCCCGCGCCGCCGGCCTGGAGGTCAGCGGCACCTTCATCGTGGGTCTCGAAGGCGACACCCCGGCCACAGTCGACCGGTCCATCCGTTTTGCCGTGGACAACGCCCTGGATTATATCCAGGTCAACGTGGCCATCCCGATGCCCGGTACGGGTTTCGGCAAGCGCCACAAAAAGAAGGGCCTGCACGCCCGCCCGGAGATCTTTCGCTGGGGAGGCGCCGAGACCAGCGAAACCGAGCAGGTCCGCGCCGACGAGCTCCCGGGCCTGGCGCGCCGCTTCTACCGCAGCTTCTACCTGCGCCCCGAGTACATCGCAGGCCGCCTGGCCTCCCGCCGCGGCCTGGAGAGCATCATGAGCCACGCTCGCCTGGGCATGCGCATGGCCCGCTACGTGGCGGAACCCTATCTCCCCTGGCTCTAGACTCGCTCGATTTCCGCGCGGATGAATCATCCAGGCCCAAATCGAGCGCCAAATCGCTCGATTTCCGCGCGGATGAATCATCCAGGCC
>CAZJHX010000176.1:0-21160 GCA_964545715.1 uncultured Myxococcales bacterium | reverse complement strand
GTCCATGTTGCGCGACGACCCGATCTACACAGACCTGCAGCCCAGCCAGATCTACGTCCTGGACATGGAGAATCCGCCGGCCACCGCGCTGGGCACCGCCACCGGCTCCCCCATCTCCGAGCACAGCGAGGCCCTGGTCTACGCGATGTTGTGGGATGTGATCGATGACCCCGACGACGATGACGACGACCTGGCCGAGAGCCCGGCTGACGCCCTGAGAGCAGCCATACTGGATCTATCAGGCACGCGTGACGTCGGCGTGATCGGCTCGGACATCATGGACTGGCTGGACGCCTGGCGCTGTGAGCACAAGAGCACGGATCCGCTGCTGCAGAAGCTGCTGGACGGGCTCGACTTCCCTTACGACACCGGGACACCTCCCAACTGCGGCTAGGCCCCGAAGCCCAAAACCAGGCGCCGCCGACCACGAACAGTCAGCAGACAAGCGAGCACCAGAACAAGGACCCAACCCGCGGTGGGAGCACCGGCGCTGCCGACGCTACAGCCACCAGAGGAGGCCTGTCCCGCCGAGCCGGGCGCCTCGCCGCAGCCCGTAAGCTCGTCCCAGTCGCTGCCGTACAGGTCGCCGCCGCCGTTTGTGCATTTGGCGGGCGCGCACTGCTCCACTGCGGCGCTGCGGTTTCCATATTGGTCCACCGCTGTGACCGACACGCAGGCGATGTGCTCCATGGTGGTCGCCCCGTCGGTCACCTCGGCGTCCGGTGCAGCGGGCTCGTCGCCCACGAAGACCGCAAAGCTGCGGGGCACGATGGTCTCGCGGGTCACCACGCCGGTCTCGCTCGTGAAGTCGACCTCGTACCAGACCAGCCGGTCAACGGCCTCTGCCGGAGGCTGCAGCGTCAGCTGATGGCGCTCCAGATAGGTGAAGCACGTGTTGTCCTGCAGCTGATCAAAGCGCTGCGCAAACCACTGGACATCGGTCGGGGCCGTAAGGCTCGTCGGGGCCACAGCATCGGTGATCTCAAACGTCACCGGCGTCTGCCCCAGCTCGGCGTTGCCGCCGGGCCACTGAGGAGTGAGCGTATACGTGCCGATCGGCAGCGGCTGCTCGGGCCGAAGTACCCGAAAGCTCGAAAAGCCGCCGCTATCCGGCGCCTCGGCCGCCTGCAGCGCGATTGTTGCGCCGGTCGCGTCGGTTAATTCCAGCGAGAACTCGCCCATGCCGACCGTGGATACAACCACGCTCGTATTGCCGGAGACGGCAGACCCGTCAACCGGCGCAAGGCCCATCAGCAAAGGGCCGGCGGGTGAGCAGGCCCAGGCCGGAATTGTCCAGCCCATCAGAAGTGCAAAAAGTGTTGCGGCCATTAATTGAGGGTTCGTGTGTCTCATGCGCGGGTCTCCTTTTGACCCAAATCATGCGCAATGACCGTGCCATCGGGCTGATCGCCACACTGAGCGGGGGCGTCCGCGCGCCCTGCCGGCTTCGGGTGTGGAAAGTCTCTACAGATGGATCCCACACGGTCGGCCAGACGACCGACTGGACGGCGCGTAACTCCTACAGCGTCTTCAGATACGCCACCAGCGCCTTGAGCTGCACCGCGGTCAGGTGAGAGGTCTTGCCCATCCGATCGCCGGCGTTTCCGGCGGTCAGCAGGTGCTCCAGGCTCTTTGAGCCGCCGTGGTGGTAGTACGGCGCGGAGGCCCACAGGTGCTGCAGGCCGGGCGTGTTGTAGGCCACGGGGGCCTCGGGGATCGGCTCCGTGATGCCGCCCATCGGGTTGAAGCGGCCGCCCGGCGCCGGTGGCGGCACTCGAGCACGCGGGCCGCCCGGACGCTTGCCGCGCGTCTTGGGCTTGGCGTTCTTGGGCTTGCCGAAGCGCGCCCACAGGTCCGCCTCCAGCTTGGTCGTCGTGCCGACCTCGTGGTTGGCGCCGTCCGTAAAGCGCGTGGTCGAGTCATGGCAGCTGCTGCAGCCGACCTCGGCGTCGTGGAACAGCTCTCGGCCCATCGCCAGCTCCGCCACGTCGTGGCCGCGATTGGGGTTGTCCAGGCCCGGCAGATAGCGCGACAGGTACTCGGTCATGTCGTCCAGCTGCTGGTCCGTGCACCCGGTGCCGCCCAGTCTGCGCACCGTCTGTTTGACGTTCTCGTGCAGCTTGTCTTCGGTGCCCAACCAGTTGAATGGGCCGGTCCCGAACAAGCGCCCCGCCAGAATCGGAGTCTGACGTGGGCCGGCGCCGATCTGCCACACCATGCCGTCGTGGCGGCCGTCCGGATGACACGACGCACAGGCAAAGCGGTTGGCGCCGCCGACACGGGGATCCAGAGCAAACGTAAAGGCCCGGCGTCCGCGAGCCGCCGTCTCGGGCAGCGGGTTGCGGGCAAAGACGGCGCTGGCCCCCGACTTGACGGTCCAACGGCGGGCGTCGCCTTCTTTGGGCAGCTGCGCGGCGAAGTCCACCGGCGACACACTGTAGCTGTGCGCGTTGTGCACGAAGGCCTTGGACCCGTCCGCAGTGAACACGATGCCTTTGGGGGCCTGGCCGACAAAGCGGCTGGCGATCGGGTGGCTGATCGGATCGCTCGACAATGTGTTCAGCGACATGATCCGGTCCGACCCCATGGCGACCATCACCAGGCGGGCATGGCGCGGGTCGTGCGCCAGAGCCATTGGCTGCGCCAGCTGCTGTACCTGCTGATCGGCCTGGCTCAAGTGTGAGAAGCCCTTGGTGCTGTTGCTGTTGAAGTCCACTTTGGGGCGGAGCAGCTTGCCGGTCTTCAGGTCGAACGTGCTCACGGTCGCGACGATGGGGGACTGACCGCCCAGGCCGTATCCGCCGCCCCTGCCCAGAGACGCGGAGCGGTTGGCGCCCGTGTCGACCATCGTGTGCGCCACGAACAGCCTGTTGCCGCCTGGCGAGACGACCGCGGAGAACGCCAGGTTGGCGAAGCGCTTCTGCTCACCGCGCCCCATCAGGCGGCCCGGCGTGCCGGTGCCCCGGTCAGGCAGCTGCAGGGTGTCGGTGACCGTCCGGCTGTCGAGGCTGACCACGTCGACGTCACGCCCGTGCATATGGGTGACAAACGCGCGCTTGCCGTCCGGATGAAACGTCACAGCCGCCGGCCACGCGCTCTTGAGGGGAAGCGTGAAACGAAGCGAGAGAGTACGGGCGTCAAAGCCCAACAGCTCCGACGTGGCCGACGACGTGACGAGGAGCGTATCGCCCCCTGGACTGAGTGCGATGCCGTACGGCTCGACACCGGCCGAGACCGACCGAAGCTCGCGGCCCTTGATCGGGTCGACAATCGACACCGAGCGGCTGCCGCGGTTGGTCACAAAGACACGTCCGTCCGGCGACACAACGAGGCGCTCCGGGCGCCTGCCGACCGCGATCGTGCGGATGGCGGCACGCGTCGCCGAGTCCACTACGACAACCGCGTTGTTGTCGGTGTCGGCGACGACCAGCATGCGCTCACCGGGCAGCATCGCGATGGATGATCCCACGAGGTGAGGCAGGTGCTTGAAGCGCTTCAGCGGGCTGACGCCGTTTTTGTCGGGCGCCCCGATCACCTCGCGGGTGTCGTTGGGGATCGTGCCCAGCATGATGATCATCTCTTCGGCCGAGGCCGACAGTGGCAGGAGGACAGCGACAGCGACGGTGACGGCGATGCTGCGCATTAGAGGGTCCTCAGGTACGCGACCAGCGCGTCGATCTGCTCGCCGTTCAGGTGCGAGGTCTTGCCCATCTTGTCGCCTTTGTTGCCGGTGGTCAGCAGCGCCTTCAGGTCACCCTGGCTGCCGTCGTGGTAGTAGGGCGCGGACGCCCACAAGTACTTCAGGGACGGGGTGTCATAGGCCACCGGCGCCTCTTGAATCGGCTCACGCATGGCCGGATTGGCGAATGGGCCGGAGATGATCTGATCCTGCATGACGATCTCGCGCGGCTTGCGCTGCTGCGGCATGGCCGAGCCGGGCGGGCCACCGGGCTTGTTCTGGTGCTTGCCGAAGCGCTCCCACAGCTGCCTCTCGATCGTGGTCGTGGTCCCCACCTCGTGACGGGTCCCGTCGGTGTACCGGCTGCCCGAGTCGTGACAGCCGCTGCAGCCCACCTCGTCATCGTGGAAGAGCTGCTTGCCCAGCGCGACCTGCGCCGACATCCGCGTGTCGCGCGACGGGTTGTCGGGGCTGTCCATGTAGCTCGTCATGTACGTGATCAGGTTGTTCAGCTCGTCGTCCTTGATCGCCGAGCCGCCGAGCCGCTTGATGGTCTGCACAACGTTGGCGTGCAGCTTGGCCTCGGTGCCCAGCCAGTTGAACGGAGCCGTCCCAGTGAGGCGATCAGCCAGAATCGGTGTCTGCCGCGGACCGGCGCCGATGTGCCACACCAGCCCGTCCTGGCGACCACCCGGGTGGCAGCTGGCGCAGGCGAAGCGGTTGTTGCCGCTGATGCGCGTGTCCAGCGCAAACGTGAACATGCGACGCCCCGCCGCAGCGGTCGCCGGCAGCGGATTGCGGGAGATCTGGAAGCGCGCCGCCTCCGTGCTGACCCACTTCTGCGCGTTGGGCGCCACGCCTTTGCTCAACTGAATAACGGACACGTCATAGGAGTGAGCGTTGTGCGCGAAGGCCTTGCTGCCGTCGCGGCTGACGGCCACGCCCTTGGGCGCCTGGCCGACCTTCCACGCGCCGAACGGCCGGGTGATCGGGTCGCTGGCGCGCGCGTTCAACGCCATCACCTTGTCCGAGCCCATGGCGACCATCAGGAGGCGCGCGTTGCTGGGGTCATGCACAACCGCGATCGGCTGCTGCATCATCTGCATGTTGACGTCGTCCGTGCGGATGAGCCCGAACGCGCGCCGAGCCTTGCCGAAGTTGACCTTGGGCCGGATCAGCTTGCCAGACTCCAGATCGAAGGTGGAGACCGTGGCCACGATCGGCGACTCAGCGCCCATGCCGTAGCCGCCGGAGCCCACGCCGATGCCTCGCGCCGCGCCGGTGTTGACCATGGTGTGGCTGACGAACAGGCGGGTCCCGCCGGGGGACACCGTCAGCGCCTGGGCCAGGTTGGCGGTGCGCTTGGTCATGAAGCGGCCGGTCAGGCGACCCGGCAGGCCCGTATCCTGCTCAGGCAGCGTCAACGTGGACACGGCCTTCTGCCGCTCCACGTCGATGACGTTGACCGTGTTGCCCTGCATGTGGGACACGAACGCGCGCTTGCCGTCGGGATGGGCGGCTACGGCGACCGGCCACGGCTGGTCGAGCGCAATGCGAAAGCGCAGCGACAGCGACTGCGCGTGGAAGCCCAGCAGCTCCGACGTGGCGCTGGACGTGACCAGCAGCGTCTTGGCGTCCGCGGTCAGGGCGATACCGACCGGCTCCACACCGGCGGTGACGCTGCGCAGCTCGATACCGCGCTTGGGGTCGACGACAGAGACGGTCCGGCTGGCGCGATTGGTCACGTAGACCAACCCGCTGGGCGCCACAACCAGGCGCTCAGGGCGGCGTCCCACCGCGATCGTGTGATGCACTACTCGGGTCTCCGCGTCTACGACGACGACGGCGCCGTTGTCGGTATCGGCGATAATCAGGCGCTTCTCGCCGGGCAGCAGCGCGATGGTGCTGCCGGTCAGGTACGGCTTGTGGTCGAAGCGCTTGAGGGCGCTTACACCGTGCTCACCGGGCGCGCCCGCGATCTCGCGGTTGTCGTCCGCGATGGTGCCTGCTCGGGGCGGCATGATCATGCGCGCGGCGGCGGCGAACGGCGTTGTGAGCAGAAGAGTGAGTGCGATAGCGAAACGAATCATGCGGCGATGAAACGCGCCGACTCACGAAAGGATCTTTCGCCCCATCTTTTTTACTTGTAGCGCTCGCCGACGAGCGTCGCGACCATCTCTTTGGCGCTGTCGTCGTTGTAGCCGAAGTCGGCGCGTAGACGCGCGATCGACTCGTTGGCCTGCTTCTCGGCCGCCGCGCTCAGCCGCCCGGCGTCGTCGTTCAGCACCATGAGCAGGTTGGTCGCGTTGGCCTTCACGGTGGCGCTCTGCTCCGCGTAGTAGGACTCCTCCAGCTTGTCGAAGAGGTTGGGGAAGAGCTCCCGATAGTCCGAGGGATCGACCGGCCCCTGCTGGCTTGCCGCACCGATGCGGCCCAGCACCCGGCTGCGGAAGTCGCGCGCGTCCTTGTCCACGCCGAAGCGCCGCTCCAGCTCCTCCATGAAGTCGTAGCTGGGTTCGTCGAAGGCGCCCGTGATCGGGTTCAGCAGCTTCTCGCCGCGCCCAGCGTGGCTGACGTGCTTCAGGTAGCGCTGAAAGAGCTCGTCGTACTGGTCGCGGGTGACCAGCCCCATGGCGCGGGTCAGCTCGTCATCCGCCAGGTCCAGCCAGTGCTCGCGACAGGCCTCGACAAAGGCGGTGTGGTCGCCGTATTGACCCTCCGGCTCCATCTGCAGGAACGGGTAGATCGTCTTCTGTGTGCACAGCTCTGTGATCTCCGCCAGCACGGCCAGCGGCGTCAGGGCGGCGTACTCCTCGCGATGCGCGGCGTTCAGCATGACCAGCTTCATCTCGCGTGGGCTGGCCCCGATCTGGCCCTCGTACAGCCCGTCAGCGCGCTCCTCGTCCGCCATCTGCTCGATCAGGGCTCGCAGCGCCCGGGCCTTCTCCAGCGGCAGCCCGGTCGGCGTGCGCCCGGTCGCATACAGCTCCGCCTTCTGCACCGGCGAGAGCGCCGCCACGGTGCCGCGCAGCGCCTTGGGATAGCGATCCGGCTTGGGCTTGCGCAAGCGCGTCAGCACGGCCCACAGCGCCGCGACACGGGCGGCGTGAGGCGCGATGTGGGTGTCGACGACCTCGGGCGTGATCTGCGTCTCATAGATCTCGCGCTCCACCAGGTAGCTGCGCAGATAGGGCACCCGCACCAACTCGATGCGGCCTTTGAAGCTCGGCCAGTCCGCATACTCCTTGAAGGCGCTCAGGTGCGTGTCGTTGCTGGACGCAAAGAACAGCAGGTCCAGGTAGAGGATCTGGTTCGGAAGCGCCACACTGCTCTTCTCACACGTGGCCAGCAGGTACTTGAAGCTGTCGAGCGGCCGCTTGAGCAGGTCGTTGTATTCGATCAGCGAGCGATGCGCGTCGACCAGATCCCCGGTCGGCTCGTACAAGGTCGTGCTCTGCAAGATGCTGGGAAGGGACGTGAGGCTGCGATCCCCGGTCAGCTGACGCACCCCGGCGTCGACATGCAGCTGCGGCTCCACGGTGACGATGCCGCGCCTGAAGCGACGACTGAGATACAACCGCTGCACTTGAACGTGGCGTAGGACCTTGCGCAGATCGCCCTGATACGACGCGTACAGAAGCTCCGCGATCTGCTGGTTGCGCGGCGCGAGCTCACCACGCAGCAGGCACTCCGCCACCTGGAAGGTCTCGTCGTCGCCGTCGTCGACCTCGCCTGCCAGCGCCTTGTCCAGCAGCGACCGCCGGTCATCGATGGGCAACAACAGCAGCGGGTGGTCCCGCAGGTCGCCCGGGATGACCGCCGCGATCTCGTCGGCCTCCAGGTTGGCGTAGGTCTCCGGCTCGGTCGTGCCACCGGCCCCCTCACCGCCGAACCCCAGCCGCGGCTTGGACACTGCCCGCTTGGGAAAGATCCAGTTGAAGCAGTACATGGCGCCTTCGTCGGTGCGGCTGTACTGCTCGAGCCCGCGAGCGATGCAGGCCAGAATGGAGGACTTGGACGACCCGTTGGGCCCGTGCAGCAGGATGAGCTTGTTGACCACACGCTGCCGCGTGAAGTTCTGCACGATGCGATAGATCGCCTCCTGCACCTCCTCCTGCCCGACCAGACGCTCGCGGCCGTTATCCCACGGCACGTCCATCAGGTTCCAGCGACGCCGATCGCCCAGCGGTGCGGTCTGCTGGGTGAACCCGAAGTGCCCGAAACAATCGAAGAGGTACTGAGCAGCGTTGCGGGCGTGGACGCGCGGGAACTCGGAGTAGAGCTCCAGGTAGTCCTCAAAGCCCATCACGCGGCGGTTGGCCGCGAACTCGCCTTTCATGCGGGCGCAGATATCGTCCAGGTAGGAGCGCGCTTTCATGCTGAAAGGAGACGGCATCTGCTCGCGGATATCAAGCGGCCCGTCAGGCGGGAGTTACTTCACCGTGAGGGTAAGCTTCAGGTCCTCTTTGAGGAGCTTGCAGGTCTCTTTGTTGCAAACGCTGAACGAGAGCTTAGCTGCGAGCGGCGCCGTGCCCGCGGTGACTCCCTTGCCCGGGATCGCGACCTTGCCGTTGGCGTCGTCACCGGTGATCTCGCCCTTGGTCTTCTTGAACACGGTCTTTGTGAAGGACGCGATACGCACGCCGTCCCCCAGCGTGAGCTTGGCGGGGTAGTCCTTGTTCCATTTCCAGCCCTTCGCGGGATGGATGACCAGCTCGACCCGCCCGTCCTGACCGACCGCGTACTCACCTTTGAGCTCAGCGCGGTACAGATCGTCGGCGGCAGCCGTCATGGCAAACAGCAGCACCATCGCTGCAACTACGAACTGAAACATCTTCGTACCCATGTTTGTGAGGCTCCTTGAATTCAACTGCTGAAGCAATAACACATTCGACCCGAATAACCTTTCTGTAATGACTTGGATGCAGCCCGTTACAGTGTTTTTGGTCTGCGCCGGCCTCAGCGCCGGCTGTGGCGGCGGTGACACAAAAGCGGCCAGGGCCAAACCGACCGCCAAACGCACGCCCAAAAAGAAGAAGGCGCCGGTCCAACCCGCGATCCGGGCCCCCATGCCGTCGTTGGAGGACGCCGAGATCGAGCGTCCGGGCGCCCTCGTCCGGGTGTTTCGCCGCCCCATCACTAGCGGCGTGATCCTGGTCAAAGACGAGCGCGTCACCGACGCCGCCGGAGCAGCCGAGCGCACGGATGAGTTGGTGGCCCAGGGCTGGAAGCGGTGGCCCCCCATGCCCGCCCCCGAGCTGGCGTCAGCGCTGGCCGAGCCGCACCCCGGACTGGCCGACTGCCCGTACCTGATGCCCGCGTCCGACCTGCCCCGCGACCTGCTGACGGCCCCGGGCCGGACGGTCACGTGCTTCCGCACCGTGGCGGACCTGGAACAGGCGCTGGACCGGGAAGCGGTCATCCAATATCACCAGGGCCAGGCCGTACCCTGCCAGGAGCTGCGAGCCATCACGATCAGGGATCTGCGCGAGCCGCGTATCCGGGAGCTGCGGGATCAGTGCCGCCGCATGGGCATCACCGTGACACCCCGTGGTACGAAGGCGGAATCACACCGCGAGGTCATCCGCCGGTCCAAGCGCAACCGCACGGCTGCCAAGGTGATCAACCGCCACTGAGCCCCGTCAGGTACCACGTGGCACTGATTTCCTTGCCACGTCCGAGCGCGACGATATGATGCGACTCATGAAGGAACGACTCATCGCATCGGGTGTTGTTTTCGCGGTCGGGTTCGGCATCGGACTCGGTTTGACCTGGGCCCTGCTGGCCAAAAAGCCGAACACCGCAGAGGATCCGGCAGTCGCCGAAGCGCAGGACAACGCGGACTTCGCTGCGGCGCCGCTCAACGACCCTCAGGCGCCTGCTTCGGACGCCGTGCCGGAGGCCGGGACGGGCGAAGCGCGCACAGCGGATAACAACGCGCCGCCAGCGCCCGCCGACAAAGACAACCTCGACGAGGAGCCGGACGAGCCGGAGGCCGCCTCACCTGAGTCGGATGAGCCCACCGACGACGCGGACAAGCCGGCCGCGACGGACACGCCCGACAAGCCCGTGGCCCAGCCCGGCGTGGAGCCCGAGGTCGAGATCGCTCCCAAGTCCAACGCCTGGTGGAAGGGGCTCGCCGGCAAGCGCTGTCGCGTAGACCTGGGCCGCGCGCGGGCGCTCACCATCCGCAAGGGCACTATCGAAGACGGCGAGAAGCTGGACTGGTCGGCCCGCTTCGGCGGCAACGCGCGTGTGGGCGTGCTCTTCGCGGCCGAAGAGAACTTCGTCACCGTGAAGGGTGTTGCCACCAACGCCGCCGGCACACCTGTCGCCGCGCAAGTTACGGTCGAGAAAGATGGCAACAAGACGACCGGGATCATTGCCCTTCACACACAGGGTCTGAAAGTGACGCTGTACCCCGTTGACGCGCCCGCGGCGACCCCGTAAATTCACGTCTCACCCGGATCGCCGGGCACGTTTTTTTCAGCTATTTTTTTGACGGCGGGGCCATTGCTGCCACTTGTGTCCTTTAAGCTTGCCGGATTGCCTCCGGCCGCTTGAGAGAGCTTAGGGGAGACAGGGAAGCATGAAGGCCGCAGCCAGCGCTATTGTGGCGGAACACGAGATAATTAAACCTGACGACATAACGGAGCGCCGAAAAGGGCGGCGGCGCAGCAAGACGATTGCGCTGAAGCGCCTGACCCGGCAGGAGATCCAGGCCGGCATCGAGCTGGCCGACATGATCGGCTACCGTCGTCCGCAGTCACGCAAGGAATGCGAGAACGGGGTCCGTCCGTGTCCGTACGTTGCGTGCAAGCACCACCTGTACCTGGATGTAAATCCAGACACGGGCAGCATCAAGCTGAACTTCCCTGACGTACCCGTCTGGGAGATGGAGCAGACCTGCGCGCTGGACGTCGCCGATCGCGGCGGTGTCACGCTGGAGGAGGTCGGGGACATCTTGAACCTGACGCGCGAACGGATCCGCCAGGTCGAGGTCATGGGCCTCGAGAAGCTGCGTGAGACGGAGTTCGCGTTGGATCTCGACGGTCAGAAGGTCGTAGACGACCGCGAGTAGCTGAGTTGGTGAGAGACCGCGCCAGTCCGGCGCGGCCCATCAGCCTTAAGAGATCGTGTTAGTTGACCTCGGAAGCGGCCGGTGCGGGCGCCTCAGGGGTCGCCGCCACGACGGTCTCCTCGGTCGGCGCATCATCGTCGACCGGCGCCGGCGGCGGCGTGGTCTCACGCGGACGGCGCTGCTCGGTGCGACGCGTCTCATACGTGTAAGCGACGAGCTTGCCGTCGCGGAACGACAGCGTCTCTATGCCGTCGGTGACCGTCGACGTCAGCGGGCCGTCCGGCCGCCCGGTCAGATCCTTGGCTGCCTTGACTGCCTCGGCCCTGTCCTCGTACTCAGTCACCTGATCGTGTACCAAAAGCTCGTACATTTTTCCTCCGGTTAGGGCGCGCACGGTACCCATCGCTCCGACTGCTTGTCAAACAACTTTTCGCGCGTTAGAAGCCACTGGAAACGTCACGCGCGAGGGATGACAAGTGCCACAGACCGTACGACGAGCCCTGATCAGTGTCTCCAACAAGGCGGGCGTCGTCGATCTGGCGCGCCGGCTGGCGCAGCTGGGAGTCGAGATCATCTCGACCGGCGGCACCGCCCGCGCTATCGCGGAAGGCGGCGTGAAGGTCCGCGCCGTCGACGAGGTGACCGGCTATCCCGAGATGATGGACGGGCGGGTCAAGACGCTGCACCCGCGCATCCACGGCGCCATCCTGGCCCGGCGCGACCACGAGGGCGACATCGCGGCGCTGGACTCCCACGCCATCGCGCCCATCGATCTGGTGGTGGTCAACCTGTACCCGTTTCGCGAGACGGTCGCTGATCCGGACGTGACGCGGGCGCAGGCCTGCGAGCAGATCGACATCGGCGGCCCGACGATGGTGCGCGCCTCCGCCAAAAACCACGCGCACGTCGCGGTGGTGGTCTCACCCGACGACTACGACGTGGTCGTCGAAGAGATCGCGGCGGACGGCGGCGTCTCGGAGGCCACCCGCAGGCGCCTGGCGCTGGCGGCGTTTGCGCACACAGCGGAGTACGACGCGGCCATCGCCCAGTGGCTGGCCCGTCAGGAGCCACAGACCGACACCCTGCCGGAGCAGCTGAGCGTGGTCGCGACCAAAATGCAGGACCTGCGTTACGGCGAGAACCCGCACCAGAAGGCGGCCCTGTACACGCTCTCGCCGGCCGGGGTCGGCCTGCCCGGCGCCACAGTCCACCAGGGTAAGGCGCTCAGCTACAACAACCTGCTGGACCTGACCGGCGCCTACGACATCTGCCGCGAGCTGACCGGCGGTCCGGCGGCCGTGGTCGTCAAGCACACGAACCCCTGCGGCGCCGCGGTGCACCAGAGCGGCCTTGCCGCCGCGTATCGCTCAGCGCGGGCCTGCGACCCCACCAGCGCCTTTGGCGGCATCGTCGCCGTCAACGGGCAGGTCGAAGACGATCTGGCGCAGCTGCTGGTGGAGACCTTCTTGGAGGTGGTGGTGGCACCCAGCTTCAGCGATGAGGCGCTGGCGGTGCTGAGAAAGAAGAAGAACCTGCGTGTCGTCAGCCTGCCGCTCGCGCCGGCGGCAGGTCTGGACGTCGCGATTCGCCGTGTCGACGGCGGGTTGCTGGTGCAGGACGTTGACCGGCTGGCCGTGGACCTGACGACGGCGGAGGTCGCCACCGAGCGCGCCCCGACCGCCCAGGAGCTCGCCGCGATGCAGTTCGCGTGGCAGACCGTCAAGCACGTCAAGTCCAACGCGATTCTGTTCGCGCGCGGGACCGTCACGGCGGCGGTCGGCGCCGGGCAGATGAGTCGCGTGGACGCGGTCAACCTGGCGCAGATGAAGGCCGTCGAGCCGCTGACCGGCACGGTGCTGGCCAGCGACGCGTTCTTCCCCTTCCGCGACGGCGTCGACGCGGCCCATGCCGCCGGCGCAACCGCCATCGTGCAGCCGGGCGGCTCGCGACGAGACCAGGAGGTCATCGATGCGTGCAACGAGCACGGCATGACGATGATCTTCACCGGCAAGCGTCACTTCAGACACTAGGAGTCCCAGGATGCGTGTACTCGTTGTCGGAAACGGTGGTCGCGAGCACGCGCTGGTCTCGGGCCTCGCGCGCGCCGAGTCGGTCTCAGCCGTCTTCGCCACCCGCCCGAACGCCGGCATGCACGCCGAGTGCGAGGCGGTGGACGTCGCCCCGACCGACGTGCCCAACGTCTGCGCTGAGGCCGGTCGTCTGGGTGTTGATCTGGTCGTCGTGGGGCCTGAGGCGCCGCTGGTGCTCGGTCTGGCCGATCGGCTGGAAGAGGCCGGCATCCCGGTGCTGGGTCCGTCCGCAGCAGCCGCGCAGCTCGAGGGCAGCAAGCGGTTCGCCAAAGAGCTGATGGCGGAGGCCGGCATCCCGACGGCCGCGTACGCTACGTTCCGCGACACCCACAACGCCATCACGTGGCTGCACGATCAGGGGCGCCCGATGGTGGTCAAAGCCGACGGGCTTGCAGCCGGCAAGGGCGTCATCGTGCCTCAGACGATCGCGGAGACCGAAGAGGCGATCCGGCACATGCTGGACGGCGCCGCGTTTGGCGATGCCGGCGCGGAGATCGTGCTGGAAGAGATCATGAGCGGGCCCGAGGTCAGTGTGATCGGCCTGGTCGACGGCGACACCGTGCGTGCATTTCCGCCGGCCCGGGACCACAAGCGCGCCTACGATCAGGACCGCGGCCCCAACACCGGCGGCATGGGCGCGTTCTCGCCGGTCCCGGACCTGAGCAAGGAGGACTATTGGGCGATCGAGGCCGACGTCCTGGGCGCCGCAGCACGCTCCATGGCCAAGCGCGGCACCCCGTATCGCGGCTTTCTCTACGCCGGCCTCATGCTGACGGAAGACGGCCCGAAGGCGCTGGAGTTCAACTGTCGGATGGGCGATCCCGAGTGCCAGCCGCTGATGACCCGCCTGGTCAGCGACGCCGGCGAGGCATTTCTGGCCGCCGCAACCGGCCGCCTGAAGGACGTGCACCTGGCCTTTGACCCTCATCCCACCGTGACCGTCGTGCTGGCGTCACAGGGCTATCCCCGCAGCTATCCGAAGGGGCTGCCCATCTCGGGTCTGGAGGAGGCTGCGGCGGTCGAGCACGTGCAGATCTACCACGCCGGTACCCGTCGCGAAGGCAACACGGTCGTCACGTCCGGCGGTCGCGTCCTCAGCGTCACGGCGCAGGGCGCGGACTTCTTCTCGGCCATCCAAACGGCGTACGAAGCCGCGGATCTCATCCACTTTGATGGAGTGCAGCGCCGCTCGGACATCGCCCGCAGCGCGCTCTAGGGGCGAGTCATTTGGCGCCCAGCGACTGAAGTTGCCGCCCGTCCCAGCGACCGATGCCGCCGTGGTTGGGGAAGATCGGCAGATCCGGGTTAGGCAGGAAGTGCACGCTCACCGCAAACAGCTTTCGCTCTTGCAGCGCGTCCAGGCGGCTCGCTGACGCCTCCAACAGGCTGAGGTAGGCCAGCAGCCGCTCGTGCTCCGACTCGGGCGTCCCGCGCAGGATCTCCTGGCGGCTGGCGCGTCTGGGCACGGGGAAGTGATCGGTGGCCGGAACGAGGCCGCGCGAGCGATGGCCACGGAAGATCCAGGTCGTAAAGAACGGATCCGGCAGCATGTGCCGGCGGATTCCACGGCCCAGCAGGCGATTCCTCAGAGCCATCTCGCGCGCCAGCTGCGTGGTGCTGCAGCCGACTCCGGCGGCGACGGCTTCGACCACCTCTGACATGAACGGTGCCCGGCGGTCCTTTACCTGGAAGACGCGCGGGTTGATGCGCAAACGCAGCTCGCGAACGGGACAGCGCCCCGTGCCCATGCCGTGCATCAGCTGCGGCAGGACATCCGCGCTCTCCGGGCCGCTGATCGGCACGATGGCTACGATCGGCACCTCGGTCCGGGGCCACACAGTCGGAATGGCCTCCGAGTCCGTGAGCATCACGTGGACCTCAGAGATCGTTGAAGGGACTTGCTCGGTGCCGGCCGGCACCTCGATCGCCAGGCGCTGCCCCTCGAACACCGGCACCGTCGTGCCATCCGGCGGCACAACCAGGGTGGCGCCTTGCAGCGGGCGCGGCAGATCACCACCGAACATCCCGGGCACGTGCACCTCGAAGCAGCGGTCCAGCAGCGACTGGTCGGTGCCGACGATCAGCTCGTACAGGTCCACGTCCGGGTCTACCAGAATGCGGACCGGACGGCCGCTGGCGGTCGGCATCTTGAACACCACACGTCCGTCTTCCTCGAAGATCGCCCCCGCCTCCGTCTGGAGGATCAGGCGTCCGTGAAGGGACGTCGGCGGCCCGACAACCTCAACAAGAGGCGTCAGCTCGCGCGTGGTGCGATCTTCAACCATCGCTTAATGGGTCGTCGAGGACTCGACGCCAACGGCGCTCTCAGCGGCTCGACTGGCTTCCAGCTCTCGCGCGCGGGTGAGCAGCGCTTGGAACGCGTTGGGCTTCAGCGCGTGTGTGAGCACCTCGTCCATGTGCTCGACAAAGACGATGCGCACCTGGTTCAGCACCTGGCGCGGGATGTCGCGCAGGTCTTTTTGGTTCAGCTTGGGCGCGATGACGTACTTCACGCCCGACCGATGCGCCGCCATGGTCTTCTCTTTGAGACCGCCGATGGGCAGCACGCGGCCGCGCAGGGTGATCTCGCCCGTCATGGCCACATCCCCACGAATCGCGGTCTCGGTCAGGGCGCTGACCAGCGCGGTGGCGGTGGTGATGCCTGCCGAAGGGCCGTCCTTGGGGATTGCGCCCTCGGGATAGTGGATGTGGATGTCCAAATCCGAGTAGAAGTCCGGCGTCAGCCCCAGCTCGATGGCACGCGACCGGACGTAGCTCATCGCCGCGTGTGCGGCCTCTTTCATCACGTCGCCGAGCTTGCCGGTGATCGTCAGCTTGCCCTTGCCGGGCATGCAGGTGACCTCGACGTTGAGCAGATCGCCGCCGGCCATCGTCACGGCCAGACCGTTGGCGACGCCCACTTTGCCCTCTTCGTCGGCCATGTGGTGGCGGAACTTGTAGGGGCCCAGGTATTTGGCCACGCGCTTGGCGTCGACCTTAAACGAGCGTCCCTCCACGCCGTCTTTGACCACGTCGCGCGCGATCTTGCGCATGACGGCGGCGACCTCGCGCTCCAGGGAGCGGACGCCGGCCTCTTTCGTGTAGTGGTTCACCACGCTGCGGATGGCGCTATCGGTAAACGTGACCGGCACGTCCTCCAGGCCGTTGGCGGTGCGCTGCTTCTCCAGCAGGTGGCGCCGCGCGATCTGCATCTTGTCGTACTCCGTGTAGCCCGCGATTTGGATGATCTCCATGCGGTCCTGAAGCGGCAGCGGAATGCTGTGCAGGTTATTGGCCGTCGTGATGAACATCACCTCGGAGAGGTCGTACTCCAGGTCGATGTAGTGGTCGTTGAACGTGTCGTTCTGCTCGGGGTCCAGGACCTCCAGCAGGGCGCTGCTCGGGTCGCCACGGAAGTCCATCGACATCTTGTCGACCTCATCCAGCAGGAAGACCGGGTTGTTGCTGCCGGCCTTGCGCAGCGACTGCATGATCTTGCCCGGGAGCGCGCCGATGTAGGTGCGCCGATGACCGCGAATCTCGGCCTCGTCACGCACGCCGCCCAGCGACAGCCGGACGAACTTGCGACCAGTCGATCGCGCGATGGAGCGCGCCAGAGACGTCTTGCCCACGCCCGGAGGCCCGACAAGGCACAGGATGGGCCCCTTGAGCTTCTTCACCAGGGAGTGAACCGCCAGGTACTCCAGAATGCGCTCTTTGGCCTTCTTGAGTCCGTAGTGGTCCTCTTCCAGGATGTTCTCGGCTTTGGTGATGTCCAGGTTGTCGTCGGTGACGTCTTTCCACGGCAGCGACAGCACCCAGTCGATGTAGTTGCGCACGACGGTCGCCTCGGCGCTCATCGGGCTCATCATCTTCAGCTTGCGCAGCTCTCGGCGCAGGCGCGAGCGGGCCTCGTCCGTGATCTCCTTCTTCTGGATGCGGGCTTCCAGCTCCTGGATCTCGTTTTTGAACTCGTCGCGCTCGCCGAGCTCCTTCTGAATCGCCTGCATCTGCTCGTTGAGGTAGTACTCCTTCTGCGTCTTCTCCATCTGCTTTTTGACGCGGGAGCGGATCTTCTTCTCGACCAGCAGGATCTCGATCTCGGACTGAATCAGCTCGTACAGGCGCTCGAGCCGACGCTTGGCGTTGGTCGTCTCCAGAATCTCCTGCTTGTCGTTCAGCTTCAGTGACAGATGCGCCACGATGGTGTCCGCAAGACGGGCGGGGTCATCGATCGTCGAGATCGAGACCAGCATCTCGGGCGGGATGCGCTTGTTGAGCTTCACGTAGCTCTCGAACGTGGACTGGATCGAGCGCATGAGCGCCTCGACCTCGACATGTCCGGCCGCCTCATCCGGCAGCGTCTCGACCTCGCACTGAAAGAAGGACTCGTTGGGCATGAAGCGCTTGATGCGACCACGCCGCTTGCCTTCAACCAGCACCTTGACCGTGCCGTCCGGCAGACGCAGCAGCTGAATGATGGTGCCGACCGTACCCATCCGGAAGATGTCGTCCGGCGTGGGCGCGTCCGTCTTGGCCTTCTTCTGCGCGGCGAGCAGGATCTCTTTGTCCTGCGCCATCGCCTCGTCCAGCGCCGCGATGCTCCGCGGGCGCCCGACAAAGAGCGGCACAACCATATACGGGAAAACGATAATATCCCGCAGGGGCAACAGCGGCATCAGCCGCGTGTTGGCCTCCTTGCGATCATTGAAGAACATGCTGGCCCCACAAGGGCCCGCTCACCGCCTCACACGGTCTAAGCGGACTCCATCTGCTTTTCGTAGACGATGAGCGGCGCCTGCCCCCCGTCGATGCACTCCTCGTTGATCACGACCTCCTGGATCGAGGGATCCGAGGGCACCTCGTACATGATATCGAGCATCGCGGTCTCGAGGATGGCTCGAAGGCCGCGGGCGCCACTCTTCCGCTCAATCGCCTTGCGGGCGATGGCGCGGAGGCTGGCTTCGGTGAACTTGAGCGACACACCGTCGATCTCGAAGAGCCGGCGGTACTGCTTGGTGAGCGAGTTCTTGGGCTGCGTCAGGATGTCGACCAGCGCGGCCTCGTCCAGCTCGTGGAGCGTGGCGACGACGGGCAGACGGCCGACGAACTCAGGAATGAGCCCGTACTGCAGCAGATCCTCGGGCTGCACCTGCTCCAGGATCTCACCCAGCGGGCGGTCACGGAACTGGCGAAGCTCTGCGCCGAAGCCCAGAGTCTTGCGACCGACGCGACGCTCGATGACCTTGTCCAGGCCCACGAACGCGCCACCACAGATGAACAAGATGTTGGTCGTGTCGACCTGCAGGAACTCCTGCTGCGGATGCTTGCGACCACCCTTGGGCGGCACGTTGGCCGTGGTGCCCTCGATGATCTTCAGAAGCGCCTGCTGCACACCCTCGCCGGAGACGTCACGGGTAATGGACGGGTTCTCGGACTTGCGGGAGATCTTGTCTATCTCGTCGATGTACACGATGCCGCGCACGGCCGCGTCCACGTCGTGGTCTGCGGTCTCGAGCAAGCGGACGATGATGTTCTCGACATCCTCGCCGACGTAGCCGGCCTCGGTGAGCGTGGTCGCGTCCACAATGGTGAACGGGACTTTCAGGATGCGCGCCAGCGTCTGAGCCAACAGCGTCTTGCCCGAGCCGGTGGGGCCCAGCAGCAAGATGTTGCTCTTCTGCAGCTCGACCTCGTTCCGCGAGGACTCGGAGTCGATGCGCTTGTAGTGGTTGTAGACCGCGACTGCCAGGATCTTCTTGGCCTTCTCCTGGCCGATCACATAGTCGTCGAGGACTGCGCGTATCTCTTTGGGTTTGGGGATCGAAGACAGCGGAATCCGCTCGTCCTTCTCGATCTCCTCGGCAATGATGTCGTTGCAAAGGCCAATGCACTCGTCGCAGATATAGACCGTTGGTCCTGCGATGAGCTTTTTGACCTCTTTCTGGCTCTTGCCGCAAAAGGAGCAGCAAAGATTGCCGTTGTCCCTGCGTCTATCCACGCCGCTCTCCTTCAGTACTGGCCGCTGCGATCCATAACGCGTGCCGCAGTGGATTCGTTCCCGTTCGACCACACCTCACAAGCACGCCTACCATACACGATCGGCTGACCCCAAGTAAACGTTGAGGCCTGATGCGCCTTGTGACGAAACTTAACTTAGGACTGATTTTACCGGATGAAATCGTTTACGGTGTAAAAAAATCTACCCGTCCGTCTTTTCAGCGCTTTTTCTCGAGATGACATGGTCGATTAGACCGTACTCTTTGGCCGCGGCGGGCCCGAGGTAGAAGTCGCGGTCCGTATCCTCACGAACTTTGACCGCGTCGTGGCTGGCATGCTCAGCGATGATGTCGATGAGCTGCTGCTTGATGAACAAGAGCTCACGCGCCTGGATGTCCACGTCCGTGGCCTGACCGCTGAAGCCGCCCAGGGGCTGGTGCAGCAGCAACCGCGCGTGCGGCAGAGCGTACCGTGCACCCTTGGCGCCGGCTGCGACGAGGATGGCCGCCATGCTGGCCGCCTGACCCACGCAGATGGTCGACACCGGGCAGCGGATGTACTGCATGGTGTCGTAGATCGCCAGGCCGGCGTTGACGTGTCCACCGGGCGAGTTGATGTAGAGGTGGATCTCCTTCTCGGGATCATCGGACTCCAGGAAGAGGAGCTGCCCGATGATGATATTTGCGACCGTGTCGTTGATCGCGGACCCCAGGAAGATGATGCGGTCCTTCAGCAGGCGGCTGAAGAGGTCCCACTGCTGCTCACCGCGGTGAGTCTGCTCGATGACCGTTGGAATGGTGATGTTGGAGATGGGATGACGCGAATCGTTCACTCGGCTGGCTCCTCGGCTGGCCCCTCAGGCTCGTCGACTGGCTCCTCGGCCGGCTGCTCAGCGGGCTCTTCGGCTGGCTGCTCAGCAGGCTCTGGGGAGGTAGCTTGCCCCATGATCGCCTTGTCTTCCAGCCAAGCCATCGCCTTTTCGTAGAGCATCTCCATCCGCAGGCCCTCAAGACGGTCACTCTGCGCCAGCTGAGCCTTTACTTTAGGCTTCGGTTGGCCGGTCTGCTCGGCAAGCTCACCGATGCGCGAGTCGAGCGCGTCGTCCGACACCTCGAGCTCCTGCTCCTTGGCAACGGCGTCCAGCAGCAGGTCGCGAATCGCCATCTCCTTTGCGCGGGCGCCGATCGAGTCGCCCTGCATGGCCATGATCTGCTCCAGCTGATCGCGCGGCATGCCGTTCATCATCAGGTGCATGCCCATCTGCCGCTTCAGCCGCTCGGCGGCGTCGTCGGTCAGCACCTGGGGCACCTCGATCTCGTTCTCAGCCATCAGCTGCTTGAGGACCTCCTCGCGAATGCGACCGTCCTCCTCGGTGCGAACCTGCTCGGCCAGCCGGTCGTAGACGTCCGCGCGCAATGCGCTCAGGTCGTCGAAGTCCAGGTCCTTGGCGAACTCGTCGTCCACGTCGGGCAGCACCTTGCGCTTCACCTCCTTCACCGTGACGGCAAAGGTGGCGCCGCGACCGTTGAGGTGGTCCGGGCCGTAGTCGTCGGGGAACGAGAGCGTCACAGTGCGCTCGTCGTCCGGCTTGACGCCGACCAGCTGATCCTCGAAGCCGGGGATCAGCGAGCCGGTCCCGAGCTCCACCTCGTGGTCCGCGCCGGTGCCGCCCTCGAAGGGCACCTCGTCGCCTTCCAGCGTGCCCACGAAGTCGATGGTCAGGATGTCACCGATATCGGCGCCGCGATCCTCAACCGGCTCGGCCTCGGCCTGCTGCAGGCGCAGCCGCTCGATCTCGGCTTGGATGGCCTCGTCCTCGGGCTCGAACTTGCGCGGCGCCACGGAGAGCTTGTCCACGCCGTTGACCGTGAACTCGGGACGCACCTGACAGAACATCGAGAACGTGAACGGCTCACCGGCGCTGATCGGGTCGCGCTCGATGTCAGGCACGCCCAGCGGCTCCACGTCGGCCTCTTTGAAGGCGTCCATGATGCTGCCCTGGATCAGGTCGCTGCTGGCGCCGTTCTCGGCGTCGGAGCGGAACATCTTCTTCACCAGTGACTTGGGCACCTTGCCGGGCCGGAAGCCCTTCACGCGCACCGACTTGCCCAGCTTCTTGTACTGGGTCTGCAGTGCCCGGTCGACGATGTCCGCGGACACCTCGACGGTGATCTTCTTCTGAATGGTGCTGATTTCTTCGACTTGGACTTTCATCTTTCTGTGGTCCTCGGAAGGAGAGCGAATAAGTGCGAGAGGGGGGACTCGAACCCCCACGGGGCTTGCCCACTGGAACCTAAATCCAGCGCGTCT
>CAZJHX010000175.1:0-21334 GCA_964545715.1 uncultured Myxococcales bacterium | reverse complement strand
CGCAGCTTTTGTCGGTGCAGTCGGGCGTACACGCGGTCGGGTTCACACACTCGCCTTTGAAGTTGCAGCTGTTGCCCTCGCCGCAGTCGCCGCAGGATCCCAGGCAGCCGTTGGGCCCACAGACCTTGCCGGTGCAGTCGGGGACACAGCCGCCGGGCTTGATGCACTTACCGGACGCATTACAGGAGTTGCCGCTGGGACACGAGCCGCAGGAGCCACCACAGCCGTCGAAGCCGCAGTCCTTGCCGGTGCAGCTGGGCGTGCAGCCGCCGGTGTCGACGCACAACCCCTGAAAGTTGCAGACCTGGCCCTCGCCGCAGGAGCCACAGGTGCCGCCGCACCCGTCACCGCCGCACTGCACGCCGGTGCACTTGGGGGTGCAGCCCTCGGGTGTGAAGCACGTGCCGTCAAACTTGCAGCTTTGGCCGGGCGCGCAGGAGCCGCAGGAGCCGCCGCATTTATCGTCACCGCACACCTTTCCGGCGCACGTGGGCGTGCAGCCGCTCTTTTTGACGCATTTGTAGGCAAAGTTGCAGCTCTCGTCGGCCAGGCAATAGCCGCAGTAGTCGCCGCAGGTGTCGGAGCCGCACTCTTTGGCGTCGCACTTGGGCTCGCAGCCGAACTTTTTGACGCATTTGTAGCTGAAGTTGCAGCTCTCGTCGGCCGCGCAGAAGCCGCAGTAGCCGCCGCACCCGTTGCTGCCGCACGTCTTGCCGTTGCAGGCCTCCTCGCACTGTTTGTTGTCCACGCAGTTGAACGAGAAGCTGCAGCTTTGCCCCTGGCCACACGTGCCGCACTCGCCGCCGCAGCCGTTGGGGCCGCACACCTTGCCCGCGCAGTCGGGGATGCAGCTGCTCGAGACGCATTGACCAAAGGCGTTGCAGCTTTGACCCGCGGGACAGCTGCCGCAACCGGGACCACACTGCACGCTGTCGCATGCGCCCGCCTTGTCGACACAGGCTTTGACAGGAAAGCCGAAGACCAGCTCCACGCCGCACGTCTTGCCCAGGAAGCCGCAGTTGACCTCGACCACCACGTCGAAGGCGCAGTAGATCAGGGTGTCGCCGTCGCATGTGCCCGGAAGCGGGATGCCGTCACAGGCGGCGTGCGCGGGCGGCGCAAAGGTGACAATCGCCGCAAGAAGAGGGAACACAATCGCGTATCGCTGCATTGAGGTAGCTTAGTGGACGCGTTACCCTTCCCGCCAGTGGATCCCGAGCTCAAGTCCAGCCTGAAGACGATGGCATGGGGCACCGTCGCCTTCATGTTGATCTTCATCGCGATCGGGTTTGCCCTGCGCGACGAGCTGACTCTGGTGGGCAAGACCATCGCGGGCGGCCTCGGTTATCCCGGCATCGGGCTGGGGATCATGCTCAGCGACATGTTCACGCTGCCCATCCCGCCGGACGCCTATCTCGCTATCGCTGCGACCGCCGGCATGGACACCGGGCTGGTCATCTTCTGGGGGTCGCTGGGTTCCATCCTGGGCGGCATCGGCGCGTACTGGCTGGGCCGCCTGCTGGGCAAGACGCCGTTTGCCAAGCGCCTGATGGAGCCGTTTCGTGAGCGCGGCGAGAAGTTCATCGATCGGGCAGGCGTCATGGCGGTCGTCATCGCTGCGCTGACCCCCATTCCATTCTCGATCGTCTGCATGCTGGCGGGCATGGGCGGGATGCACTTTATGACACACTTTCTGCCCGCCACGGTGTTTAGAATTCCACGAATTGCCGGCTACTTCCTGCTCATCAAATGGGGCTGGGTCGTGGCCGGAGGAGGCTGATAACTCGATGATGCGAAAGACACTTCTGCTGGCATGCGCCGCCTTGATGGCGCTGGGGCTGCCGCTCACCGCGTCGGCTGAAAAAGCACCGAGCGTCAAGCTGCTCAACGCGGGCAAAGGGCGCAAAGCCAAGCTGCGCGTAAAGCCCAAGAAGGGTGATCAGACCGGCATGGTGATGGTCATGCACATGAACATGATCATGTCGATGGACGGGCGCAAGCTGCCGGCGCAGAACATGCCCGCCATGGAGTTTGTGCTTGGCGGCCAGATCACGGACGTGAAGAAGAACGGGGACATCGCGTATCACCTGACGGTCGAGCGCATGCGCGTGATGGCGACGGCGGATATGCCCAAAGAGCTGGCCCAGGGCTTACAGAACGCGCTGCGCGAGATGGAGGGCATCCAGATCAAGGGCGTGACCACGGATCGCGGGCTGCCGGTGTCGGCGGATGCGACGTCGGACAAGCCCATGACGCCGCAGCTGAAGGCCACGCTGGACAGCATGAAGTCGTCGATGCGGCAGCTATCAAATCCGTTTCCGGAAGAGGCGGTCGGCGTCGGCGCGAGCTGGATTGTGCATACGCGCCTGGACCAGAATGGGATGGCGATCGATCAGGACGCGACGATGACGCTGAAGGAGCGCAAGGGTGACCGGATCGTGATCGCCATGGTGCTGGAGCAGAAGGCGCAACCGCAGGAGATCAAGAAGCAGGGCATGCCGCCCGGCGTGTCGATGCGGCTGGACTCGCTGGACGGCAAGGGGACCGGCGAGACGGTCATGCAGCTGAGTCAGATGATGCCGACCACCGGGGACGCCAAAGTCCACAGCACGATGGCGATGACGCTGACGCAGGGCGCCAAGCTCATGAAGCTGGGTGGCGAGATCGACGTGAAGATCACGATTCGGCCCAAGGGAGCCGCGCCGGGCGCTAAGCCAAAAGCGCCCGTATCGCCCTGACGTCGTCGGCGCTGAGCTCAAAGTCCTGTCCCAGCGCGTTTTCGGTGACGTGTTCGGGCGTGGACGCCTTGGGGATGGCGAACATAGACGGACGCCGCGTGAGATACCGCAGCGTGACCTGCCTGGCCGACCGGCCGTGGCGCGCACCGATAGCGCTGAGCGTGTCGTTTTCGGGCGTGCCGGGGCTGAACCAGCGCGTGCCGCCAAACGGGCTGTAGCCGACCAGGGCGCAGTCGTTGGCCTCGCACCAGGCCAGCAGGTCGCCGTCCGCGGAGGAGTCGTCCAGGTTGTAGAGCACCTGGTTGCAGACCAGCGGGATGTCCTCGAGGGCCTGGACCGCCTCGTTGAGCTCGTCGACGGAGAAGTTGCTAACGCCGACATGCCGGATCTTGCCGGCCTCGACCAGATCGCGCATGCCGGCCATCGTCTCGGCGATGGGATGCTCGCCGGCGGTCCAGTGCAGCAGGTAGGCGTCCAGGTGGTCGGTGCCCAGCTTGGCGAGGCTGGCTTCGCAGGCGGCGACGGTGCCGGCACGGGATGCATGGGACGGGAGCACCTTGCTGACCAAAAACACGTCCTGGCGGTGACCGTCGATGGCTTTGGCGACGATCTCCTCCGCGCCGGTGTAAAGCTCGGCGGTGTCGATATGGGTCATGCCGAGATCCATGCCGCGACGCAGCGAGTCGAGCGCGGCCCGGGTGTCGCGGATCTTCCAGGTCCCCTGCCCTATCACCGGCACTTGCAGGCCGGTGCTCCCAAACGCACGTGTCTCCATGGGGCGATCTATAGCGCATTGTCCGACCCAGGTGGCAATCGGGCGCGCGATCTCCCATAATTTGCACGGTCTTTTAGAGAACAAGGAAGGGTCATGGCGATGAACAAAGCGGCCAGGTCGGCGCTGCTCGTAGCGACGATGTGCTGTCTGCCACTGGTAGCGTTCGCGCAGCCGAAGCCGGATCTCGCGGTGACGACGGTCGCGACGCAGATCGACGGCACGTCCAAAGTCACGTTTGATGTCACGGTGGAGAACGTCGGAACGGCGCCGTTTTCTCCGCCGTCGCTGCCGGATTACGTGGACGTGATGTTGTTCCCCAACCAGGCGACGCAGCCCGATCCGTTTAAGGACGGCAGCCCGGATCTGCAGGTGCTCGTGGGCACGGACATCGCGCCCGGGGGCAAGTGGACCAAGCAGATCGTCTATGACTACGGCGTGCCGGGGGACTACACGGCGTGGGTGATGGTCGACACGATCTACCCGTTTGACCCGGACCTGCACCCCGAGGTGACCAAGGCCAACAACCTGGATGGCCCGCTGCCGGTGACGGTCGAGAAGCAGGGCAACTTTGCGGATCTGACGTGCGGTCTGACGGTGCAGGTGCTGGGCAACGGCAAGGTCAACTACAAGGTCGCGGTGCAGAATATCGGCAGCGAGCTGGCGCCCGACTGCTTCAAGGTGGACGTGCTGTTCGACTCGCCCACGTGCCCGCCGACCGGCTGGACGAGCGTGCCCAACGATACTTACGGCGACGACTTTGCGGACGTCACGGGTGGCGTGGCCGCGGGCGACACCGAGCAGGTCTTCATGACCGGCGAGCCGGGTACGGGCGCCAAGAAGGCGTGCGCCATGGTCGACATCGAGGACTGCGTGGAGGAGCTGGACGACGTCACGAACAACGTGTGTGGCCCGGTGGACTACGTGGTGGACGATCTGCCGCCCGAGACCGAGTGCGATCTGGACGTCACGCTGTTCGACGTGAAGGTGCTGGGCAGCGTTGTGACCTTCTGTGCTACGGCCAAGAACATTGGCGACAAGGCCTGCCCGCCCTATGCGGTGGACCTCTGGTACAACAGCCCATCCGAGCCGACGGCGGCGGGGCTGCCGAACCACACGTGGCTGTCGACGGGCCTGGCGGTCAGCGAGGAGTGGAGCGACTGTCACGAATGGACGTCGCCCCCCAACGGCCAGCACAGCGCCTGGGTCTGGGCAGACGTGGACAACGTCACCAGCGACAGCTTCGCGGCCAACAACAAAGAGGGCCCGTACTTCTACGAGGTCACCGTGGCGGATGAGGTCCCCGACCTGACGGTCATCGACGGCAGCTGCGACGTGCTGGGTAACCAGCTCTGCTGCGACACGACGGTCCGTAACAAGGGCACCAAGGACGCCACCGACTTCCCCGTGACGATCTTCTACGCATACGACAAAAACCCGGACTGCTACGAGGACGACCTGGCGGCGGTGGTCAGCGACGAAGACACCGTGACGCTGGCCCCGGGCGCCCAGGAGACGCTCACCTTCTGCTGGGAGGCGCCGGACGCCGGCGAATACGAGGCATGGGTCAAGGTGGACTGCCTGGGCGGCTTCGTCGAGTCCGACAAGACCAACAACGACTTCGGGCCAATCCCGTGGACCTTCACCCCGGTCCTGACCGAGGGCGTCGGCATCCGCATCGCCGACTTCAAGACCAAGACCACCTGCACCAACGTCGACTACACGGCCAGCTGCTGCAACGACGGGGACACCGCGGCGCCCCCGTTCCAGATCGATCTCTTCTTCCACGATGAGATCAACCCGGGCTTCAACCCGCCCGGCGACCGCACGCTCCACGTGCCGGCCCTCGCCGACGCCGACAACCCCGAAACCTGGCTCGGCCCGGGCGAGTGCGCCGACGTGGTCTTCAAAAACGACTTCGAGTCCGACACCTACAAGTCCTGGATCGTCTGCGACACCAACAACGACATCACCGAAGAGGACGAGGGCAACAACATCGCCTTCGTCGAGTTCCCGGTAGACATCGAAGAGTGCCGCTGCGTAGACAACGTCGCCATCGAAGAGCCCTGCGCCTGCGGCGGCGAGACGGTCTTCGACGGCTACTGCTGCAGCAAGGTCCCCGAGGGCGACTCCCCGTGGTCCTTCGAACCCTTCGACGAGTGCTCCGACCAGGTCGACGACACCACCGACACCGGCGACGACACCACCGACACCGGCGAAGACACCACCGACGACGGCACCGGCGGCGACGGCGGCAGCAGCATCAAGACCGACTCCGAGGGCTTCCGCTACACCCTGAAAGAAGACGGCGACTGCACCGCCGGCAACGGTCCGGCCCGCCCGGCCGCCGCCTTGCTGGTCATGCTGACCCTCCTCGCCCTCGCCACCCGCCGCCGCCTGACCTGACCACCGCCCGAGCGCGTCACAAACGCCCCACACGATTCATCTGGCGCGTTTGTGACGCAAAAAGCGCTCATAAACGCCCTACATGATTCATGTGCGGCGTTTGTGGCGCAAAAAGCGCTCATAAACGGCCTACATGATTCATCTGGGGCGTTTGTGGCGCGGGTTGCGCCGGGTCTGGGGCGGGTGGTGGCGTCGGCGGGTGGGATCCCGCATCATCTGGCGTGATGCGTTGTGTTTGGCGGGTTTTGGTTCTTGGGGTGCTGGTCGGTTGCGGCGGCGGCGGGGAGAGTAGCGGCGGCGGCGATACGGGGGTGGCTGAAGATACGCTGGAGCTGCGGGTTGTCGTGGACGGCGGCAGCGTGGTGTTGCAGTGGGACGACACCGGGTACGTGCATCATCGGCTGTGGTTGGAGCAAGGGGGGCAGCAGTTCGGGCCTCTGGCTGTTTCGAGCGGCATCACCCAGGTGAGCGTGCCGGAGACTATCGACTGGTCGTTTTTGACCGAGCTGCAGGCTGGGACGGTGACCTGGCGATTGGAGGGGGACAAGAGCTTCTTCTTTAACAATGTGGAGGAGCTGGGGTCGGGGACGTTTGAGGTCGGGCTGCACTTTCCTGGGCACTGGGACAAGAGCGCGGTGAGTGTGGCCGGGCTGCCGGACTTTGCGGATGTGGGCGAGACCATTCAGATGAGCGGGACGGTCGGGGACGGCGGGCTGCGGAGCAACATCGTTATTGTGCCGCCTTCGGTGTTTCCTGAGTCGGTGGCGCTCGTTTTTGACGGGGAGCTGGGGCCCGGGACCGAGTTTGCGGCCGACTATACGTTTGCGGAGGCTGGGCTGTACGTCGTGGAGTACAACGCGCCGGGGGGCGGGGCTTTCATCAATCACCCGGTGTATGTCGGGGACCATGTGCCTTTGGTGGCGCATCCGGTCTCGACCGTTCCGTCGAAGCACTACCCGATTCCCTTGCCGCTTGGGGATCTGAGGCAGGAGCTGCTGGACCTGGTCAATGCGCGGCGTGGTGAGGTGGGGCGGTCGACGCTTGCGCTGAATGACAAGCTCAACGAGATCGCTCAGGCCAAGAGTCAGGACATGGTCGACAAAGGGTACTTCGGGCACACCAGTCCGACCTGGGGCGGGCCGTCGGCGCGGGCTGCCGAGTTCGGCTTCAACGGGCCGCTGGGAGAGAACATCGCGTCCAACAGCAGCGTGCTTGGGGCGCATCTGGGGCTGTTTTGGAGTCCCGCGCATCGGCAGAACATCCTGGGCGAGTCGTACACGCATGTCGGGTTCGGCTTTGCGCTCAACGGCGACAACCTGGTCGTCACCGAAAACTACTCCAGTCTGTGATCTCTCGCCGCGACGCCTTGAAGGGGCTCGGGGTGCTGGCTGCTACGGCTGCCGGTTGCCGCAAGACGCCGCCTGAGCCTCCGACGCCACAGGGGCGCATCCACGGCAACGACGCGTCCGCCGGGCACCGGGTACGCAGCGGGGATCTGCCTGCGCCCTCGTCCACCGTCGAGCGCACCGTGCTCATCGTCGGGGGCGGCGTGGCGGGACTCAGCGCCGCCTGGCGTCTGGCGGCCGCCGGGGTCGACGACATCGAGGTTGTCGAGCTGGCTCCAACCGTCGGCGGCACCGCACGCGCCGGCAAAAACGAGGTCTCCGCCTTTCCCTGGGGCGCGCACTACCTGCCCGTGCCCAACCCCGAGAGCCGCATCGTCCTGCGCCTGTGCGAGGAGCTGGGCATCTGCGCGCCCCGGGTCGGCTCCGCGCCGCCCACCTTCGACGCGCGTCATCTGGTCTTCGAGCCGGAGAACCGCCTCTTCTTTCGCGGCAAATGGTACCCCGGGCTGTACCTCACCGCGGGTGCATCCTCCGCCGACGTCGCCGAGCGCGCCGCCTTCGACGCCTATATCGACACCCTGCGCGCCGCCAAGGGGCGCGACGGGCGACCCGCGTTCGCGATCCCAGCCGCGCTCTCCAGCACCGACCCCGAGTTCACCCGCCTGGACACCCTCACCTTTGCCGCGCACCTGGCCGAAAAGGGCTGGACCAGCGACCGCCTGCGCTGGACGCTGGACTACGCCTGCCGCGACGATTACGGCGCAGGCTGCGACACCGTCTCGGCGTGGGCCGGCCTGCACTACTTCGCCGGACGGCGCCCCTGGGACACCCCCGCCACGCGCGGCACCGTGTACTTCAGCTGGCCCGAGGGCAACGCCCGCCTGGTCGCCCACCTCCGCGCCCGCGCGCCCCGGATCACCTGCGGCCGCATCGTCTATCGCGTGGGCCAAGACGGCACCGCCGACGCCTTCGACCTCGCCACCGAGAAGTCGCTGACCTATCGCGCGCAGCACATCATTTGCGCCACGCCCAATCACGTCACGCAGGCCATCACGCGCGGGCAGCGCCGCAAGTTCGCCGATCACGCCCCCTGGGTCGTCGCCAACCTCACGCTGTCACGCCGCCCCGCGCGCGCCGAGCCGTGCTGGAACAGCGTGCTGGTCGACAGCCAGTCGCTGGGTTACGTCGAGGCCACCCACCAGGACCTGGGCGCCGACCACCAGGCAAAACCCACCGTCTGGACGTGGTACCGCGCCTACGACCTCGGCGCCCGCGCCGGCCTCCTGGCCGCCGACTGGAAGACGCTGACCAACACCGCCCTCGACGACCTGCGCCGCGCCCACCCCGATATCCGTGACGTGGTCCGCACCGCAGACATCTGGCGCTGGGGGCACGGCACCATCATCCCGCGGCCCGGCGTGATGTTCGGCCCCGAACGCGCGGCCCACCTACAGCCGATGGGGCGTGTCCGGTTCGCCCACACCGACCTCTCCGGCCTGCCGCTATTCGAAGAAGCGCAGTATCGCGGCGTCTTTGCAGCCGAGCAGATCCTCACCGATCTGGGAATCACACACGAGACTTGGGCATAATGGCGTTCGTGCGTCTTACGCTTCTCGCCGCCACCGCGCTCGTTTGCGCGTGCTCGTCCCCAACGCCCCCGGTCATCGACCCCGGCGACCCCGACACCGGCCCCATCTGCGAAGAAGCCGAGAAGCGCTGCGCCGACTCCACCCTGCTCATCTGCTCCGCCGACCGCCGCCGCTGGGAAGAGCTGTTCTGCGAGAGCGGCTGCGAGGTCGACCACTGCATCTCGCCCGCCTGCACCCCGCTCACTGCCCAGTGCACGCAGCCCAAGCTGCTCGAGGTCTGCGATCCCAACGGCAACGCGATCCTCACCGTCTGTGACCATGGCTGCATCAACGGCGAGTGCAGCGATATTGTCTGTGTCGCCGGCCTGACCTTCTGCGAGCCCGACGGCAACAAGGTCCAGCGCTGCTCCGTGGACGGCCTGACCATCGACGAAGTCGAGACGTGCCCCTACGGCTGCGACGGCGCCACCGCCTCCTGCAAGCCGGCCGCATGCGGCCCCGACGAGGTGCGCTGCAACCCCAACATCCCGCTGCAGATCGAGAAATGCAACGACACCCAGACGGCCTTCATCGCCGCGAAAAACGCCGACGGCAACCAGGTCCTGTGCTCTGAGAAGTGCGTCGACGGACACTGCTTCGTCAGCGCCTGCCAGGCCGGTGAGCAGCGCTGCGGAGCCAACGGCGTCGAGACCTGCAACAGCGACGGCACCGCCTTCCAGCTCAGCGAGGAGTGCACCTGGGGCTGCCTGACCAACGGCGCCGAGGCCCTCTGCGCCACCTGCCTGCCCGGCGCCTACGCGTGCCTCGATAACAGCGTGGTGTACTGCGAGGCCCCCTACCTGCCCTGGACCATCCTCAAAGAGTGCAAGGACATCGACACCTGCGCCGGCGGCACGTGCATCAAGGTGCTCTCGCTGGCCGGCAGTCCGGGCGCAAACGACGTACTGCTCAGCCTGACCGAGGCCATCGCCGACTGCTGGCTGTCCATGAAAGCCGCCGACAAGAAAGAGGACGTCTGCCGCAGCCTGCACTCTACCGGCCTGGACGGCGACATCGGCAAGGGCGAGCTGGAGGACTGGTTCTGTGAAAACGCCGACGACACCATCAAATCGGACGACTTCAGCGAAAAAGATCATTTCGACGCCGCCAACGACGTGATGGGCTGCGGCCTGCTCAGCTTCAACAACCTGACTATCAACACGCCCGGAAACAAGGTGCACGGCGGCCTCTCGCAGGTGGAGTGCATCGGCCACGAGAAGAACGAGATCATCATCGCCCCGTGCGTTAACTTCGAGAATTAGCCCCTATGGTTGTCGCCGCGAACTGCCGATGGTAGGCCAGAACACGGTCTTTCGATCTTCTGGGGGTTTGAATACATGACTGTCAAAGCTGACGCCTGGGTTCTTCACAAAGGCGACGGTTCGGGAACGCCGGGCGAGCTGGTCCGCGAGACGTTCGAATTCGATAACATCAAGGATAACGAGGTCCTCTGCCAGCCGCTGTACGGCTGCTGGGAGGGCAACATGGGCCACGCGATCGAGCGCAAGCCCGTCGACATCTGCATTCAGCGCAAGGAAGACCGCGTGGTCATAGGCAACGCCGGGGTCGTAAAGATCCTGGAGTGCGGCGCCGGCGTCACCAACGTCGAACCGGGCCAGAACGCGATCATCTTCTGCAACGGTGTGGAAGATAAATACGGTTATCCCAAGAAGATCCTGGGCTTCGACGCGCCAAACACCATGGGCGTGCTCGCCACCAAGATGAAGTGCACCGAGCGCCAGGTCATCGCCATTCCCGATGACACGAATTACTCGCTGGCCCAGTGGGCCGCGTTCTCGCTGCGCTACGTCACCGCCTGGTCAAACTGGGTCCTGGCGCACGGCACGTTCCGCCTGCTCATCCGCTGGGAGGAGCTGGCCTCGCCCCACGTCTGGGGCTGGGGCGGCGGCGTCACGCTGGCCGAGCTCGACCTCGCCCGACGCGCCGGCTGCCGCACGGTTATGATGAGCAGCAAGGAGCTCCGCCTGGAGACCATCAAGAAGGTCGGCGTCACCCCGCTCGACCGTCGCGTCTTCGGCAAGCTCAGCTTCAACGCCAAGCGCTACAAGACGGATCCCGAGTACAAAGCGGAGTACTCCGCCGCCGAGAAGCTCTTCTTGAAGACGGTCCGCGAGAGGACCGACGGCGACGGTGTCCACATCTTCATCGACTACGTCGGCGGCCCGGTCCACCGGCCCACCATAAAGGCGCTCGCGCGCGAGGGTGTGCTGACCACGGCCGGCTGGAAAGAGGGCATGATGCTCTCCAACGTGCGCGCCATCGAGTGCATTCAGCGCCACCAGCACATCCACACTCACTACGCACGCTACGGCCAGGGGTGCCGCGCCGTCGCCTATGCCGAGGCTAACGGCTGGATGCCCATCGTGGACGAGCGAATCTACACATTCGACGAGATCCCCGAGCTGCAGGACGCCTACGACAACGCTCGCGTCAACTGCTTCCCGTGCTACTCCATCTGCCCCGAGTGAGGTTTCGATGGTCGACTTCGCGCAGGTCCGCCAACTGATACAGACCGCGCGCCGCAAACACGGGCGCGTGGAAGAGATGATGAAGGGGCTCAAGGTCCCGTACTACCGCCGCGGCGAGATGAGCATCCCCGCGTTCAAGATGGACGCGGGGGGCGACCCGGCCACCGACGGCCGCGCGCGGTCACTGCAGATCATGGGCAAGGCCGCGACGCTGCCCATCGACTTCTTCTTCTACGATCTGGAAGACGCCGCACCCGACAACCCGGACTACAAGCCGTACGCCCGCAAGTTCGTCATCGACGCCTTCAACAAGCTCAGCTTCGGGGATCGCGTGCGCGCCTTCAGGCCCAACAACATCCGCACCGAGTACTTCGAGGACGACATCGTCGAGATCGTGGGCGCCGTCGGCGACCGCCTGGACGCCATCGTGCTCCCCAAAACCGAGAGCGCCGACGAGATCTCGGACGTGCAGAACATCCTGCGCAACATCCAGCGCATCGCGGGCCGCAACAATCGCATCTCCATCGAGGTGCTGATCGAGTCACCTCGCGCGTTTCTGGACGCCGAGCGCATCGCCGCCTTCGAGGACGTCACCGCGCTGATCTTCGGCTCCTGGGACTTCGCCCGCACCACGGGCGGCACCGTCGCCCCGGATACCTGGCTCTCCGACCAGGCCACCGCGCGCCAGATGCTGCCGATCATCGCGGCCGCCCACGGCAAGGACGCTGTGGACGCGATCACCGCAACGCTGCCGATCCGCTGGAAAGACCCCGCCGACGACGAAGGCATCGCCAAGCACCAGGCGGCGCTGCAGCTGGCCCGACACGACGCTGAGAACGCGCGCCGCGCCGGCTATGCCGCCAAGTGGATCCTGCACCCCGACCAGATCGAGGCGGTCCACAGCGCCTGGACACCCTCACGCGAGCGCGCCATCCAGGCGTTGACCCTCGCAGCCAATTACACACGGGCCGCCTCACGCGGCTCCGGCGCCGAGGTCCACGGCTCTCGACTGACGGACAAGGCGGTCGTCGGCACCGAGTGGTGGCTTGTTCGCGCCGCCCTGCAAGCCGGCGTGATCACGACCACCGACGTGCTCGCCACCGGATACACCCTTCAGACCCTCGAACGCACTATTCGCACCCGGGATTAGCATGACCGACCTTCTTGGACCGGCTGTCGACGCCGTCACTCAAAGCCGCGTGACCCTGGAGCGCATCGGCCGGCACCTGGCCGCCGCCTGCGTCGTACAGGGGCGCGTGTCTGCTGAGAAGCTGAACACGATTCAACCCGAGGCCTTCGAATTGGCCCGACACCTGGCGCGCGCCGCCGCCGCCGAGAGCATGATCGCCTGGGCCCGCGAGCACGGCGACCACGAGCGCTCGCTCGCAATGTATTACGCGGCGTCTTCCTGCGCCGAGCTAGAGCGTTGGACGCGCTTCAATGGCGACGCCCTGGGTCTGGAGCCCGCCGAGTCGGTCTACGACGGCCAGGACGCGGACTTCATCTACGAGCACCTCAAGACCGAGAACGTCGCCGCCATCGGCCAGCGCGTGTGCGACCGCGACGCGGATCCGGCCGGCGCCAACGGGCTGCAGGACATGCACGACATGGTCTCCAGCGAGTTCGCCAAGTTCGCGGACAAGCAGGTGCGCCCGCACGCTGAGCACATTCACACGCAGGATGCGCTCATCCCCGAGAAGCTGCTCAAGGACATGGCCGACCTCGGCGTCTTCGGCATCTCGATCCCCGAGGAGTACGGCGGCACCTTCTTTGACCACCGCACCATGATCATCGCCACCGAAGAGCTGTCCCGCGGCTCGCTCGGCGCCGGCGGATCCGTCATCACGCGTCCGGAGATCTGCGCCAAGGCGATCAGCAAGGGCGGCACCGACGAGCAGAAGCAGAAGTGGCTGCCGCTGCTCGCCAGCGGTGAGAAGCTCATCAGCGTGGCGGTCACCGAGCCCGACGCCGGCTCCGACGTCGCCGCGCTCAAGGCCACCGCACGCAAGGTCGACGGCGGCTACGTCATCAACGGCGAGAAGACCTGGTGCACGTTCGCCGGGCGCGCCGACGTCCTCTGCGTGCTCGCTCGCACCGGCTCGGTCGAGGACGGCCACCGCGGTCTGACCCTCTTCCTGGTCGAGAAGGAGCGCAACACGTCCGAAGACGAGCACGACCAGTACAAGTTTGAGTACAAGCAGGACGGCGGCGGGTACATGAGCGGCCAGGCGATCCCGACCATCGGCTATCGCGGCATGCACTCTTTCTCCGTCGGCTTCGAAGACTGGTTCGTGCCGGACGAGAACCGGATCGGCGACGAGGGGCGCGGCTTCTACCTGCAGATGGCGGGCTTCGCCGGCGGGCGGATTCAAACGGCCGCGCGCGCGGTCGGCGTCATGGAGGCGGCCTTTCGTGAGGCGCTGGCCTACGTGGAGGACCGCAAGGTGTTCGGCAACTCGCTGGGGCACTTCACCCTCACAAAAACCAAGCTGGCCGAGATGGCCGCCCGCATCCAGGCCGGACGCCAGATGTCGTATGCGGTCGGCGACCTGATGGACCGCGGCCAGGGCCAGTGGAAGGCGTCTCTGGTCAAGTTCATGACCTGCAAGGACGCTGAGTGGGTCACCCGCGAGGCCATGCAGCTGCACGGCGGCATGGGCTACTCCGAAGAGTATCCGGTCTCGCGCTACTGGCAGGATGCGCGCGTGCTCTCCATCTTCGAGGGCGCCGAGGAGGTACTGGCCCTTCTGGTTATCGCCCGGCAGTACTTTGAGACGCTGGCGCGAGACGCCAAGGCAGACGACGCTTGAAGCTCGACGAGCGCCCACCCTGGATCATCCGTACCTACGCCGGCTTCGCGGATCCCGAGACGACCAACGCCCGGTACCGGGCCAACCTGGCCAAAGGGCAGCGCGGGCTCTCCGTCGCGTTCGACCTGCCGACCCAGAACGGCTACGACAGCGACCACATCATGTCAGCCGGCGAGGTCGGCGGCACCGGCGTAGCGGTCTGCACGCTGGCCGACATGGAGCGCCTGTTCCGAGGCATCCCGCTGGACAAGATCAACACGTCCATGACGATCAACGCCACCGCGCCCTGGCTCTTTGCTATGTACCTGGCGCTGGCGGAGCATCACGGGCTGGACTTCGGCGACCTGCGCGGCACCGTGCAAAACGACCTGATGAAAGAGTTCGTCGCGCGCGGCACCTACGTCTTTGACCCCGAGACGTCCCTTCGGCTGTCCACCGATGTGATTGAGTACGCGGCAGAGTACGTGCCCAAGTGGAACCCGATCAACATGTGCGGCTACCACTACATGGAGTCCGGAGCCACGCCCGCCCAGGAGGTTGGGCTGGCGATCGGCAACGCCGTCCTGATCTTGGACTCGATCCGGCCCAACGTGACCGAGGCGCAGTTCGAGAACGTGGTGAAGCGCATCTCGTTCTTTATCAACTCGGGCATCGAGCTGGTCGCGGAGATCGCCAAAGTGCGCGCCTACAGCCAGCTTTGGAAGCAGGTCTGCAAGGACGAGTACGGCGTCGAGAACGTCCGCTTCCGCGCCGGCTGCCAGGTCCGCTCGCTCACTCTCACGGCCCAGCAGCCCGAGGTGAACATCATCCGCATCGCGTACCAGGCCCTGCCGGTCGTGATGAGCGCCTCCGCCCGCGTCGGCGCCCTTCAGCTGCCCGGCTTCCGGGAGGCGCTCAGTCTGCCCGACGAGGCCGAGCAGACCCTGGCTCTGCGCACCCAGCAGGTCCTGATGTACGAGACGGATCTGGCCGACCACGGCGACATCTTCGAAGGCTCCAAGATCATCGAGGGCAAGACGAAGGAGACGATCGACGACGCCAGGACGATCGTCGCCAAGATGCGCGAGCTCGGCTATGCGCGGTCGATCGGCTGGATCAGCGAGGAGCTCACGGCCGCCCTGGTGCGCTGGAAGTCGGCCGTCGAGAGCGGCGAGACCATTCAGGTGGCTGTCAACGCCTTCGAAGCGCCCGTGAATCTTGTAGGCGGCGCGTCCACCGAAGAGACCACGGCCGACCCGGAGATGCTGCGCCGCCACCTGATCAACCTGCGCCAATACCGGGCGCTGGAGCGCGATCCGGGCGCCGTAGCCGAGGCGATGATGAAACTGCGAACGGCGTTCACAGATGGCGACAACATCATGCCAGCATCCATCGCGCTCGCAAAAGCCGGCGGCACCACCGGGGAGTGGACTCAGACGCTGGAGCAGGCCGTCGGCGGTCGCTTTACGGCTCCTCTGGGCGCCGAGGGCGCGCGCAACGTGCCGTTCGAGGTGCCCAAGGCCAACCGCAAGCTGCGGATCGTGCTGGGCAAGAGCGGTCTGGACGGGCACGTCAACGCCGTCAAGCTGCTGGCGGTCGCGTGCTCGCGCGCGGGCATGGAGGTCGTGTACACCGGCATCAAGCAGCGCCCCGAGGCGATCGCTGCCACCGCCATCCAGGAGGACGCGGACATCATCGGCGTCAGCTCGCTGTCCGGCTCGCATCTGCATATTGCGCAGGAGATCAAGCACGCGCTGGCCAAGGCCGACGCCTCCGCGATCCCGCTTATCATGGGCGGCATCATTCCCGACGAGGACCTGCCCAAGCTCGAGGAGCTGGGGGTGGACGCCGTCTTCCGCCCCGGCGATCTCTCGATACCTGAGCTGATTCAACGCATCATCGACCTCGCGGCCGAACCCGGGTAGTCTCGCCGCCGCAATGGCGCTGCGCTGTCAGGGGTTGGTCAAGCATTACGGCGACGTCAAAGCCGTGGACGGCATCGATCTGCACGGCCGCCCCGGCGAGTGTCTGGGCCTGCTCGGACCCAACGGCGCCGGCAAGACCACCACCGTCGAGATTTTGGAGGGGCTGACCATCCCCGACGCCGGCCAGGTCGAAGTGCTGGGCCTCAAGTGGGGGACTGGGCACGATCGTCAGATCCGCGAGCGCATCGGCGTGCAGCTGCAGGAGACGCGGCTGTCCGACAAGCTGACCGTGCGGGAGACACTGCGCCTCTTTCGCAGCTTCTACGCCAGCGGCCGCCAACCGACCGACGTCATCGCCATGCTCGGCCTGCAGGAGAAGACGGACGCGCGCCTGGGCCACCTCTCCGGCGGGCAGAAGCAGCGGGTCGCCCTTGCCTGCGCGCTGGTGGGCGACCCCGAGATCCTCTTTTTGGACGAGCCGACCACCGGGCTGGACCCACAGGCGCGGCTGCGTATCTGGGAGGTCGTGGAGACCTTTCGCCAAGGGGGCGGGACCGCCCTGCTGACCACCCACTACATGGACGAGGCGGCGCGGCTCTGCGACCGGGTCGCCGTCATCGATCACGGCCGCGTCATCGCGCTGGATACGCCCGCGGCGCTCATCGCGTCGCTCGGCGGCGGACAGATTCTGGAGTTCACCGTCGATGCCCAGCTGGAGACCGCCATGTTGGAGGGGCTCGCGGGGGTCACCGCGGCGGCGCTTCAAGGTGACGGCAGCTGGCAGCTCACCATCAGCGAGGGGACGCAGGCCCTGTCCGGCCTGATCGCGGCGCTGGACAGCCAATCGGTCCAACTTGAGGAGCTGGTCACGCACCAGGCCACCCTCGAGGACGTCTTCATCCACCTGACCGGGCGAAACCTGCGCGATGGCTGACCGACCCGGCAATCCCCTGGTGGAGCTGACTCGCGCGCGCTTTTTTGAGTTTGCGCGGCGACCCGGCGCTGTCTTCTGGGTCTTCGGCTTTCCTATCCTGCTGGCGCTGGGGCTGGGCCTGGCGTTTCGCGAGCGACCGCCCGAGCAGAGTGTGGTCGGGTTCACCGGCGAGGGAGCCGCCGCCCTGGCCACGCGCATCGGCGAGCCCGACGGCCTGAAGATCAGCACCATGACGGCGGCAGAGGCCGAAGACGCGCTGGCTCACGGCCATGTCGATGTCGTCGTCACCATCGGCGCACCGGGCGCTGAGCTGCTGTACCAATACGACCCGGATCAGCCGCGCGCCAAGGTGGCTCGCCTGGCGATCGACTACGAGATCCAGCGCGCCCTGGGCCGCCAGGACGTGGCCAAGGTGCGCGACGCACGCGTGGTGGAGCGCGGCTCACGCTACATCGACTTTCTCATCCCGGGCCTGATCGGGCTGAACCTGATGGGCAGCGCGCTGTGGGGCATCGGGTTTGCCGTCGTCACGGCGCGCACCGACAAGCTGCTCAAGCGCTTTGCCGTCACCCCCATGCAGCGCCCGCACTTTCTGTTCGCGTTCTTCGGGTCGCGCCTCATCTTCCTGACCATCCAGGTGGCAGCGCTCATCCTCATAGGCGTCTTCGTCTTCGACATGGCCATCGTGGGGTCCTGGCTCTCGCTTGCTGCGGTCGCCGGCTTCGGTGCGCTGGCTTTTGGCGGCATCGCCCTGCTGATCGCCGCTCGTCCGCGCAGCGTCGAGGCCGCCCAGGGCTGGATGAACTTCGTGCAGCTGCCCATGTGGGTGCTCTCGGGCAGCTTCTTCAGCTACGAGCGCTTCCCCGACGCGGTGCATCCCCTGCTGCGCGCACTGCCCCTGACCGCGCTGAACGACGCCCTTCGCAACGTCATCAACGACGGAGCGCCGCTGTCAGCGAGCCTCGTGGAGCTGGCGGTGATGACCGCCTGGGGCATCGTCACATTCATCGTAGCCCTGCGCATCTTCCGCTGGCAGTAGCCTACAGCCCGATCCCCAGCGAGATCCCACCGCCAAAGCCGCTGGGCAGCTTGTACTTCAGCGCGTGCCCGGGCACCCCGAGCAGCGTGTACTCCGCGTCCAGGGTCACCAGAAAGGTCACGCGCTGGTAGGTCGTGCGCCACGTCACGGCAGTCCCGACGAACAACCGCAGCGGAAATTCGGGAAACTCGTAGCTCCTCTTAGAAGACCCAGAGCTGCGCTCGCCGTCTTTCGGTCCCCCGCCGGGCTGCATCTTGGCGATGGCGTAGGCCAGCCACCCGAACAGCTCCAGCGTCGAGAAGCCCACCGATGCGGACAGCTGCCAGTGCTCGCCCAACATCAGTCGTGGGCCCAGCTCAGCGCCGACATCGATCACCGCCTCCCCGTGCTGGCGGCCGGTCAGGATGTAGGCGCAGCCCACAAACGCGGTGCGCTCTTGGCAGGCCTGCTGCGTGTTGTACGCACCATGGTGGAGTACGCCCAGTCCAAGGTGGTAGGTCCTTTTCTTGACCGGATCGGCCTTGCGCCCGGCCATTTTTACCGCTGGATCAGGCGGCTTGGCCTCCGCAGTACCCCATTGAAGCAACACGACACACGACACGGCGAATCTGATCATAGTCATGCTTGGAGCAAGCGGCGTGCCGGTGTAGAGTCGCCCCGCTTTATGGGTCTGCCCTTCATATATGCGGTGTTCTTGTTGTCCGGATCGGCGGCGCTCGTCTACCAGGTGGTCTGGCAGCGCGCGCTGTTCGCGATCTACGGCGTCAACATCGAGTCCGTCACCATCGTTGTGACCGCGTTCATGCTTGGCCTGGGCCTGGGGAGTTTCGCCGGCGGCCGGATCTCGCGCGATCCTCAGCGCCGCATCCTGCTGTGGTTCGGCGGCATCGAGATCACTATCGGATTGTATGGCGCCGCTTCGCTGGCGATCTTCCACTGGATCGGCGCGCTGACTGCCGGCGTCTCCGGACCCGCCGCCTTTGTCCTGAGCTTTGCGCTGGTCCTGCTGCCGACCATGCTGATGGGCGCCACGTTGCCCCTGCTGGTGGCCCACTCGGTGCGCCAAAGCGGCAACGTCGGGCGCTCTGTAGGCACGCTCTACTTCGTGAACACCCTAGGCTCAGCGGTCGCGGCGTTTGCTACCGGGGTCACACTGCTGGCGAGCCTGGGGCAATCCGGAACCGTGCTGCTGGCCGCCGGCCTCAACATCAGCGTCGGAGCCTCCGTCCTGGCCATGCGGGCGGGCGGCTGATGTTTGTACTGGCGCTGATCGCGGTCGCCGTCGCGGGCTTCATCTCCCTGTCCATGGAGATCGTGTGCTTTCGCGTCTTTGCGTACATCACCGGCGGCACCGCCTCCAGCTTTGGAGTCGTACTCAGCGTCTTTCTGCTGGGCATCGCGCTCGGGGCGCTGGCCGCGCGGCGGTGGTGCGATCCGGACGCAACGATGCAGCGTGAGCGCCTGAGACTGCCGGCCATCCTGATGATCATCGCCAGTATCGGCGGCTATCTGCTGGTGCCGATCGTCGCCTGGACCGTGCAGTTCATGCCCTACGCGCTGTCGCTGATCGCGGTGCTGCTCGTCGCCGCGGCGTTTGGCGCCGTCCTGCCGCTCATCGCCCACTTCGGCATCCCCGCGGACGATCTCGCGGGCGAGCGCCTGTCGTTTCTCTACCTGGCCAACATCGTGGGCTCAGCCGCCGGGTCGCTGATCACCGGCTTCGTTCTGCTGGACGTGATGAGCCTGCAGCAGGTCAACGTGCTGTTGGTCCTGATGGGGCTGTTGCTGGCGCTGGTACTCTTCATTGCCACGGGCCTCCCGTCACGACGTGTCGCGGCGTCCGTGCTGCTGTGCACCGTGCTGGGCAGCTGCGCCGTGCTCGACGCCGACGCCCGCTACGACGGCGTCTACGAGAAGCTGCTCTTCAAAGAGGATTACACGGACGACACGCGCTTTGCGCACACCATCGAGACGCGCAGCGGCGTGATCAACGTCACCCAGGACGGGGAGATCTACGGTGGCGGCGTCTACGACGGGGTCTTCTCCACCTCTTTGTTTCCGGACCGCAACCTGGTGATCCGCCCGTACGCGCTGAGCGCGGTGCATCCCGACCCCAAGCACGTCCTCATGGTCGGCCTCAGCTCAGGCTCCTGGGCGCAGGTTCTGGCGCACGCGCCCGGGGTCGAGAAGCTGACCATCATCGAGATCAACCCGGGTTATCTCGATCTGATCCCGCAGTATCCGCCGGTGGCGTCACTTGTCGACAACCCGCGCGTGGAGATTCTGATCGACGACGGGCGGCGCTGGCTGGTGGCAAACCCGGATCGCAAATTCGACGCGATCATCCAAAACACCACGTGGCACTGGCGCGGGCACATCACAAACCTGCTCAGCACCGAGTACCACGAGCTGGTCAAAGCGCACCTCAACGAGGGCGGCGTCTTCGGCTACAACTGCACCGGCTCGGAGGCCGCGCAGAAGACCGGCTGTCACAACTTCAAATACGGCCTGCGCATCCTCAGCTTTGTCTACGTAAGCATGAGCCCGGTCGTTATCGACCGCGAGCGCTGGCGCCAGGCGCTGACGGAGTACCGCATCGACGGGCAGCCCGTCTTCGACCTGAGCGACGCAGCGCAGCGCGAGCGGCTGGAAGAGGTGCTGAGCGTGCGAGACAAGACGCGGGACACACCCGAGGACGGGTGGACCGGCACCTGCGAGACCATGCGCAAGCGCTTCGCCCACCAGCCGCTGATCACCGACGACAACATGGCGACCGAGTGGTACCGCCCCTGGTACGCCTCCAACTAGCTGATTGACTTAGACCCGCGCTCTGCGCTAGACAGCGGGACCATATACAGCGACGTGGCTGGAAACCGGTGAAAACCCGGTGCTGCCCCCGCAACTGTGACCGGCGACAAGCACGGCGACACCACTGACCCTGGTCGGGTTGGGAAGGGCCGTAGGCGAACGACCCGGGAGCCAGGAGACTGCGCGTCGCTCATCGGTCACTGATGACTTCGGGCGGAAGTCTGGCGGCGCTCCCCAACCGGGACCCCCACCAATCTCCTCCTCATCAGGGCCACAGTGATGCGAGGAGGATCCAAAAATGAAGCTTTTCAACCTGGGCGTGTGGATGACTGTGTCGGTGCTGGCGTTGAGCCTGGCCGCGTGCGGTGACGACGGCGGCGACGAGACCACCGATACCGGCGCCGTGACCAGCGATACCGGTGACACCACCGATACCGGCGACACTACGGACACCGGCGAC
>CAZJHX010000174.1:0-21805 GCA_964545715.1 uncultured Myxococcales bacterium | reverse complement strand
CGTTCGGCCCGTCTTCCGAACGAGCGTCCTACACCATTTCCAGGGACTCTATCACCTGCAGTCCGTAGGGCCTGCTGATCGAGTGGGCTGGTCCGCGACTTGCACGACACGGCTGCATGACGGGGATCGCCCAGCACCGGTTTGTCAGCACGGTGAAAGACCGCGCCGCGCTCGGCACCGAGGAGGAGGCGCGACGGATCACCGAAGCGGTGCTGGAGTTGCTGAGCCGGCGACTTGAGCCCCCGACCGTCAAAGCGCTGGCTGATCGCCTGCCGCCGGGCCTGGCCCGGGCCGTTCGCGCGGGCCTCAACAGGCCGGCGCTCTACACGGAGATCAGTGATCTCTATACACATCTGGCCCTGTGGCTTGGGCTGTCGCCCGGCGCGGCGGCCGAGAGCGCGGGCGTGGTGCTGGCCGCGCTGGCGGAATCGCTGGATGCCGAGATGATGACGCATCTGGAGCGCGACCTGGCGCCGCAGTGGATGGCCCTGATTCGACCGCCACAGTCGCACCACCCAATCCCAAAACCGATGCACGCCGCCCCAGCCGCCCCGCACACGCTGGCGTCGGGGCGTCCCGGCTCCACACGACCGCTGTCGACCAGTCAACCGAAGAGCTGAGGGTGATGGCGCCGGACTACGTCGTGGTGGGCAGCGGGCTGGCCGCGCTGTCGTTTGCTGCGCTGATGGCCCGCTCGGGCAAGCGCGTCCGCGTGCTGGAGGCTCACGACACGCCCGGCGGCTTCGCGCACACCTTCGAAGAGGCCCGCAAGTACCGCTTCAACGCCCAGCTGCACTATGTCTGGAGCTGCGGCCCGGGGCAGAGCGTGCACACGGTTCTGAAGCGGCTGGGCCTGGACCGCGAGCTGACCTTCGAGCGCTACGACCCGGACGGCTTCGATCGCATGCGCACCCCGGGACACGCGCTGGACGTCCCCGCCGACTACGACGTGTTGGAGGGCCGGCTGAACGCGGTCGTTCCGCGCGCAGAGCAAGCCGTCCGCCGTCTGCTGGGGCACGTCCGCGGCACCGCCGAGGAGATCGACCGCATGACCGCCGCGCGCGGACTGCGCACCCGGGTCGCCGCCCTCGCTCGGACACGGCGCATGGTCCGCTTTCGCACCGCAACCCTGCAAGACGTCTTTGATTCCGCGGGACTGCCTTTGCCCGCACAGACGCTCCTGGCGTTGCAGTGGCCGGACTTTCTGCTGCCGCCCAAGCAGCTGTCGTTCTTTGCCTGGGTGCTGCTGTTCGACGGCTATATGCACGGCGCCTACTACCCGACGCACCACTTCGAGCGCTTCGTGGACGCGCTGGTCGGCGTTATCCGCGACAGCGGCGGCGAGGTGCTGTGCAACCGGACGGTTGTGGAGTTTTTGACCTTCGGCGATCGGGTCGCCGGGGTGCTGACACACGACGGCGAAGAGCACCGGGCGGGGGGCGTGGTCTGCAACATGGACCCGCGCCGGGCCGCGGAGATGATCGGCCTGAGCCGGTTCTCACGCGGTCTGCGCCGCAAGCTGGACTATGAGTACTCACCGTCCAACTTCGTCGCGTATCTGGTGGTCAAGGACCTCGATCTCCGCAACCACGGGTTTGGGCGGTCCAACCTCTTTCACAGCGAGCAGCTGGACCTGAACCGCTGCTTTCACGACATGTACGTGCGCGGCGACTACTCGCGCCCCAGCTTTGCCGTCACGACACCGACGCTGCTGACGGACGTGAGGGGCGACTGCCCGCCGGATCACCAGATCGTGGAGCTGCTCACAGTGGCGGACTACCAGCGCTTTCTGGACCTGAAGATCAGCGACGAGAAGGGCTATCGCCGCCGCAAGAAGGTGATCTTGAACACGATGCTCGACATCATCGAGCGCGACTACGTGCCGGACTTCCGCGATCACCTTGTGTTTCGCATGACCGGCAGCCCGACGACCAATGAGCGCTACTGCCGGGCGCCCCGCGGCAACAGCTACGGATCCAACATGGTGCCGGCGCAGATGGGCCTTCGCCGTCTGGATTACCGCACGTCGCTGCAGAACTTCTGGTTCTGCAACGCCTCCTCGGGCTACGCCGGCTTTGCGGGCACGATCTGGACCGGACGGCGTCTTTATGAAGTGCTGTCGGGCGACCGGCTGCTGGAGCGGGCGGCATGAGGGTCGCGATCATCGGCGGCGGCGCAAGCGGCTTGATCTGCGCGCATCTGCTCGACCGCACCCACGACGTCACCGTCTTCGAGAAGGCGCCCGTGCTCGGCGGTCACGTCCGAACCCCCGGCCAGAACGCCCCGCGCGACCGTGTCCCGGCGCACATCACCCTGGACAACGGCGTCATCGAGTTCGAGCCGACCTCATTCGTGCGCTTCCACCAACTGCTGCGCGCGCTCGACGTGGAGACAGACACGATTCACGGCGCCACCAGCCTGTTTCTTGCAGACGGACGGCGGGTGCTGTCGCAGGCGGCGATTCCGCACGAGAGCGGCGGCGCCCTGCAGCACCTGGCCATGCTGGGACAGCTGCTGCGAATCGCCCTGGACGATCCGCGCTTTCGGCGCGATGCACTGCAGCTGATGTCCGATCCGGACGCCTTGCGCCAGGCCCCGATGAGCCAGCTGCTGGGCACAGACGTGCACTGTCGGTGGATGCGCATGCTGCTCATGTACGCGTACTCGACACCTTACGAGGAGACCGGGGACCTGTCGGCGCAGCTTGCCGCGCCCGTGCTGCTGCATATGACACGGGCGCGGAAGTGGACCCGAATCGTGGGCGGCGTCTACAGCTACCTGCAGCGCATTTTGGACCGCTTCGGCGGTACCGTGCACGTCAACGCGGCTGTGCGCGGGGTCCGCCGGCAGCGCGGCGAGGTCATTATCGAGGCGCCCGACGGCGCCCTGTTGCCGTTCGATCGGGTCGTCCTCGCGGCCACCCCCGACCAGGTGCTGCCGCTGCTGACCGACGCGACCGAGGCCGAGCGGCGCCGCTTCAGTGCGTGGCGCAGCCGAACCATCCGCACCGAGCTGCACGACGACTTCTCCATGTACGCGCCGTACGGCGCCCAACGGTTCACCGAGTTCGACCTCTTCGAGTCACCGGACGGCCGTGGCGGCGGTTATAACGCGTGGCTGAACCGGCTCTGTGACGTGGACCCCGCGCATCCGTACGGTATGGCCTACAACCTGGAGGACCGGATCGACCGCGGAGCCGTCCTGCAAGCTCAAGAGCACACCGTGCCGTGTCTGACTGTGGATGCGCTGAGGTATCGCCACGAGGTCACCGACGAAAACGGCAGCAACCAGACCTTTTACGCCGGTGCCTGGCTCGGCGACGGTCTGCACGAGGGCGCCACCGTCTCCGCGCTGGCGATCTCGCACCGGCTGGGCGGCCGTACGCTGAGGTAGTCGGGTGAGTCCACGTCGGCACGCGGTGTGCTTGTCTCAGCGGGCGTGCCGGGGCGAGTTCCGCCGACCCGCCCCACCAGGGAGGTTCGTCATGCATGTGCGACACATCCTTGTCGCCTGCGACGCGTCCGAAACATCGTCCAGCGCGTGCCCGCACGCGGCCGCGTTGGCGTCAGCTTTCGGGGCGCGCATCAGCGTCGTCTTTGTCGATCAATCCGAGATGGGCGCCTACGTCGATACCGACGCCGCGCGGCGCCATATCGCGCGCTACTACGACCTGGTGGAGACCAGGCTGCAGGTGTGCATGACGCTGTTGGAGGCCATGGGCTCCCGTGCCGAGCTGGTCCGGCTGACGGGTGAAGCGGCGCCGGCGCTGGTGAGCTGGGGCGCCGAGGCGGCGGTGGACTTGATCATCGTCACGCGTCACGCCGGCCGGGTGACCGGCAGGCCGCTGAGCAGCACGACCCGCGAGGTGCTGCGCAAGAGCCCCGTGCCGGTCCTGGTGTTGAACGACGCGGCTGAGACCGGGGCCGACCGCGTCGGCTATCAGAGGATCCTGGCGTGCAGCGACTTGAGCAGCGACAGCGAGCACGGTCTGCGAGAGGCGCGATCGCTCGCCGACCTGTTCGACGCCGAGCTGCACGTGGTCAATGGCTACGCCACGCCGCAGTGGATCCAGCTGGTCGACGCGTCGGATATGGCCGCCGGCGGCATGCCGTGGCACGCGCTGGCGCTGAAGAGGCGCTGGCACGCGGCGCTGCAGCGATGGGTTGCGGGCGTCAATGTCGGCACCCTGGCGCTGCACGTACGCGCCGGCGCCGATCCGGCGGACGCGGTGATCGCCACCCTGCGCGCCGCTGACGAAGAGGGGGCCGGCTTCGACCTCGTCACCATCCCGACGCACGGTAAGGGCGCCGTCGCGGAGCGCTTCTTCGGCAGCACGACGGACGCGGTGATTCGCCGGTCGGAGGTGCCGGTCCTGGTCTACCCGCGACACTGGCTGCATCGCGCGACCCGAATGCACGTCACGCCCTTCTAGCGTGCCCGACGGGGCGTCCCGCCTCGGAGCGTGAGCATGAAATGAGCCGACAACGGCCCTGACGGCCGGGCGCCGGGTGCTCACGCCCCTTCTTCAGGCGGCCTGAAGATCAGTACGGGGACATGAGTTCGCCGGATAACCTCTTCGGTCACGCTGCCCAGAAAGAAGTGTTGCACGCGTGAATAGCGATGAGCAGGCATCACGATGAGACCGGCGCCGATCTCCTTGGCGCGCTCGACGATGGCGACCGCCGGGCGCACCAACTCGACCACGTGCCCGGAAGACGTGATGCCTTGTCCGTGAGCGACCGCTGTAAGCTCGTCCATCTGCTCGTTGGCGACGCGGACGCGCTCTCGCACAACCTTGCTGACCGCGTCCTCGCCCAACAGCACGCCGGCGGCGCCATGGCCGGGGTCGACCGCATGCATCACCTCGACGTCGGCGCCGAACGTCATGGGCCACCGCAAGGCGTTCACGAGCGCCCTGTACGCCCCGGTCGGCGGCACGGGGATCAGGCAGTTTTTGTACGGCCCGTCGGGCGTGTCACGGCCGACGATGAGCAGCGGCACGGGGGTCGAGCGGATCACTTTGTACGCGCAGCTGCCCACCAGAAAACGCGCGACAGCGCCGTAGCCGTGCGTGCTGATCACACCGGCGACCGCTCCGCTCTCCAGCTCCCGAAGGATCTCCCGCCACGGCGACCCGGCGCGGAAAACCGGCTCGACCTCCACGCCCAGCTCGCTGATCGTTGCCGCGACGCGCGCCAGGCCCTTCTGGACGAGATCCGTGACTCGCCACTCCCATGCGCTGTTGGGCGCGAAGCGGTCCTCGTCCCCGGTGGTCAACGCGTCGATCACGTGCAGAAGACGAATCGGCAGCCTGCGCGCCTTAGCGAGACGAGCGGCGTGTGGGATCGCCCGGTCCCCGAGCTCGCTGAAGTCCGTCGTCAGCAGGACAAATGGCTCGTCTGAGTTGGTCGTGATGTGGGCACCCTTCGGCAAGAGGATTGGGGACGAATCGTTTGATACCATGGCGTGCATGAGGGTCAACAACGGGGCGCCGGCGATCCTGGTCGCCGTGGCATTGGGGATGTTCGGCTGCGGCGACGACGAGGGCGGCCCCACGACAGCGACCGGCACCGGCGGGTTTGACCCCGCCACGACGACGACATCCGGCACCGGTACGACGGGCGAGCCGACCAGCGGCATTCCGACTACCGGCGAAGACACGTCCACGACTGTGGACACCACGACCACCGGCGATACCGGCGATACATCCGATGACACCGGGGTGGAGCCCACGACCGGCAGCGATGATCCGGACGGCGGCAGCACCGAGCCGCCGCCCATCCCCGACTGCTTGGAGGACAGCGACTGCGAGCAGGTGGCGCCGGGTCCGTGTGAGATCATCTTCTGCGACAAGGACGCCGGCGAGTGCGCTTACAAGGCCGCGGAAAACGGCACCGCGTGCTCCACGGGCAGCCCATGCATCACCAACGAGACCTGCCAGGACGTGGACTGCATCGGCGAGCCGGTCAACTGCGACGACGGCGACCCCTGCACCGACGACGGCTGCCACCCGGCCGCGGGGTGCGCACACAACCTGCTGGCCAACTGCTGCGCCCCGCAGTGCGAGGGCAAGGTCTGTGGTGACGATACGTGCGGCGGCACGTGCGGGGACTGCGGCGACGGACAAAAGTGTGCGGGGGGCGCCTGCCAGCCGTGTACGGCCGACTGCACCGGCAAGCAGTGCGGGTCGGACGGCTGCGACGGCAACTGCGGCGCGTGTCAGGACGGCTGGCTGTGCGGCCCGGGCGGCAAGTGCGTCTGCACGCCGGATTGCGCGGGCAAGGACTGCGGCAGCGACGGCTGCTCGGGCTCCTGCGGCGGCTGCGACGGCACGGATCTGTGCAGCAGCGAGGGCACCTGCGTCTCCCAACAATGTCAGGGCAGCTGCGCGGGCAAGGACTGCGGCGACGACGGCTGCGGGGAGTCCTGCGGCACGTGCAGCACGAGCGATCCGTGCGAGAAGTCGGTCTGCGACGGCAGCAGCTGCGACGTCACAACGACCACCGAGACCGACAAATACGAGCCCAACAACAGCTGGTCGGGCAAGCACCTCATCGACATCTCCGACTGCGCCGGCCTGGACCACACGGCGGGCGCCTCTCTGTGGCCGACGGGCGACACCGACTGGTTCTGGTACTCGGTCTCGGACGACAACTTCTGCGACGTCCAACCCAAGGTGACCCTGACCACCCCACCGGGCTTCAGCTACCAGCTGTGCATCTACTACACGTGCACCAACGGCAATGACGCGTCGGTCACCTGCCAGGCCGGCAGCCAGTCGGCCGACGGCCCCAAAGCGGGCAGCGAAGGCTGCTGCGCCTCGTCAGCAGCCAACGGCACCTCCACCGTTCAGCTCGCCCCGAACTGCGGGACCTTCAGCACCAACGACTCGGGCGTCTTCGACATCGAGATCTTCACCGCCGGTCCGGGCACGTGCACCGACTACACGCTGAAGTGGGGCGACAGCTAAGGCGGATCGGTCTACGCGGAGACGGCCAACAAATCCGACACAGCAGCGGCCAGCGCGGCGGCAGGCACCGCCGTGGGTTCGGACGCCGCCGTCCCGTTGCGCGACCAGCTGCGCCAATCCGGCTCGCCGTTGCCCGCCCCCGCCAGCGCGGCGGTAAACCGGGCCTTCACCGTCTTCTCAAACTCGGCCGCGTCGATGGCCGGCAGCCGCCGCACGCCCGCCTCCTCGGCCTTGTCCAGGTTGTGCCAGAACCACTTGGGCGCCGGCAGCTCCTCGGTGACGCCGCGGCTGAGCCGGTGTTGAAGCGCCGCACACTGCTTTCGGTACACCAACTCCACCGACAGCGGCGTCAGCGCCAGCGCGTACCCGTGATAGAAGTTGGTGCCCCACCAAAGCCACTTCTCGGCGCCCGCCGAAAGCGGCGCCTCGGCGGCCACCGCGCGCACCGTCGCCAACAGTGATCGCTCCGGCTGCTGGGCCAGCAAGCGGTGCAACACGTCCCAGGTCTTCAACGCGCCGGTCAGCGGCGCCGGATCCCGCGCCGCATAGGCCGCCGCCTCCAGCGTGTGCGCCTGCCGCCACGCCACCCAGATCGCCAGATCGATGAGGTCCCGATCAAACAGCGGCGACGACGGCCCCGCCAGCCCCGCAGCCATCGTCTTGAGGCCCGCGCGCACCCGCGCCAGAAACGCGCGCTGCCCGTCGGACGCGTACCACGGCACGACCAGCCGCTTTCTGGGCGTATGCGCTATGCGGGCGTTGCCCCCTGCCCACAGCGGCTCAAACCCCGCCAGGTACGCCTGCGCGCGCGGCCCATGACGCAACTGAGCGTAGCGCCGCAGCTCCGCGCCCACATCCAGCGCCGAGGCCGCCCAGCCTTGTCGCGCCACCACATGGCACAGCCAGGGCGACGTGGCCGACCACTCCGCCCACCGCACCATCCCGACCGCCTTTTCACGCGCCTGCTCGGCATCCGCGACCAGGGCCGCCGCGTCGCTCCACGCGGTCTGCACCTGCATCTCGCCGGCGCTGAAGACGGTAAACGGCACCCACCACCGCTTGCGCGCATCCCAGGCCGGTCCTTTGCCGTGCTGCTCGCGACCGCGGCCCACGTCGTCGAACAGCCCGCCCATGCCGTGTCGCACATGACACGCGTGCACATCGGGCTGCAGCTTGTCGAAGATCGACGCCTTCTCGCCCCAATCCGACACCGACACCACCGCCGCCGGGTCCAGCTTGCGTAGGACGTCGACCGCCTGCCGAAAGCCCTCGTGCTTGGGCAGCCCCACACACGTGTCGCTGTACGACTGCCCCTCTTCCATCCGGTAATACAGCGCGTACAGATGGTCGGTCCCAAGCTCTTCGATCAGCTTGCCCCAATACCGGGCGGTGAACTGCGCCAGCTCCGGCTGCCCGGCGCACAAGAAGCCATTGCCCCACTGCAGCTTGGGATAGTGCTTTCGCACGGCGGCGCTGAATCCGCCGTACGTCAGCGAGTATTTGAACACAATGCCCAGCGCCCGCCCGCGCGCCACCACCCGCTTGGCCAGGTCGTGCTTCGCGCGCGCCCGCCACAGGTCGCCGTCCTCAAGCCCGGGCACGTCGGGAAACGTCAGCGCCAGCGTGTGGTGAATCGGTGGGTGGTACTCCGCAAGGTTCAGCCCGTTGCGCGCCAGGTACAGCAGCGCGCGCTCCCACTGCGCAGCCCCCCACATCGACGCGCAGAAGCGCCGCGGACCGGGGTAGTAGTCCCAGAAGCTCTCCCCTCGCCACCGATACGCGGGCTCCGCGCGCAGCTCCCGCCCGCCCGGCAGCTCCACGCCCGCCAGCTGCGGGATCCGGTCGCCGTCCCGACAAAAGCCAAAACCGAGCTCGGTCAACAGCGCATACAGCCCGTTGCGCGCCCCCTCGGCGTCCGCGCCGGCGACCACAATGCCGGCGCCCGCAGGCCGATGCACTCGGTACGCCCCGGCCACCTCACTTTGGCACTGCCAATCGGCCCGACGTCGCAACACCGCGCTGCTCGCGGCATGCCCCACCAGAATCTCGCCCACCGCCGGCTCATCCGCAGTCGCCGCGACCCCGACATCCCGCCCGCTCGCCCGCCCGAGCAGCGCCGCAGCGTCCCGCATGACCGCCCGTTCCACGGCGGTCGCACCGATGCCGCCGATCAGCCTCAGGTCACCCACCCGCTGCTGTGTCTTCGGGGGTAAGGGGGCCAGCGCACCACACGACAACAACGGTGCAGCGGCCACAACGCGCGCCGCCCCAGCCAACAACTCTCTACGATTCAGGGGCACGCTCGCAACGATATCACGCCGGCCGACGCCGCCTCGACGCGATGCTGTCCTCGAAGCGCCGCTACGTTAGGGTCGATCGGCCCTGGCCGCATCCAAGTTGCGGCGCCACAGGTACTCATTGTCAAAGCAGCTGCGGCGCGGCAGGCCGTCGCGGGTCAGGCAGCGCGGGCACAGCACCGTAAAGCGGGTCTCAAAGATGCGTGTGATCAGCGGCTGGTGCGACTCGTAGCCGGTGCGCTGCCACCACCGGCGCAGGGCGCGCCTCAGGGTCCGGCGCTCGGGCGGCGTCAATTTGGCCAGGGCGGCGTCAAGGCGCTCGGGGTTGCGGTTCACCCAGCGCAGCCAGCCAAGGGCCCACAGGTTGACCGACACCGCCTCGGTCTTGATCGCCTTCACCCGCTCTTCCGTCACGTTCTCCCACAGCGGGAAGCCGGTAAAGATGTAGAGCACCTTGGCTATCGCCACGACCTCGTCCTTGCCGAAGCGTCTGAAGCGCACGGTGTCCTTCACGCAGTCCAGCGTCGGCGGCAGGGCGGCGGTGTAGCCCAGCTGCAGCGAGTCCGTGCACAGCAGCGACGGGGGATGGAGCACCTCTCGACTGCGCGGGCGCCCGTCCAGCAGGTTGATCGCTGTGGGCCGCGGCGGCACGAACATATCCGGCGCCTCAGCCACCGCCTCGGCGTCCTCCAGCTGACGCACCCTCTCATCGTTGAAGGGGCTGGTTCTCAAGCCGCGACGCAGCCCGAACAGGCGCGCCACATAGTCCACGTGCTCGGGTGCGGGCTCATCGGCCTCGGCCGGCCACTTGCGGGTCATGACCGTGGGCAACGGGCCCTTCATCACCGGCTTTGGCGGGGCCCGCTTCGGGGCGCGCGCCACCCGGCGACGCCGCTTGGGACGACGACGCACCTTCGGGGCGGGCGCCGGCTTGGCGATCGGCGCCGGCTGCGCGGTCGGATGGCGCTCGGCCCACGGTATGGCCTGGCACTCCCACGGCGCGGGCGCCAGCTCCCCGGTCTGCTGCTGGGTGCACTCGATCACGACCTCTTCGATTTGAAGCCGATACGTATTTGGGGGGCTCACCGCCACCACCACCGCCAGGAGCATGCCTATCACCGTCCATGGTGAGACTGGCGCCGCGGATCAGTTATTCAGAGCCGGGCTCTCGACCTCGGGGTGACACGCCACGTACTCCTCCGGGTGCCCCGTGAACAGCTCGATCTCGTCCAGGTTGGCGGGCTTGTTGACGTTGGCCATGATCGCGTTCACGCCGATCTGCAGCTTGGGAAACTTCTCGGCCTCGCCCAGCCAGAAGTGACCGCGCGCCCACGCGTAGCGCACAAACCACTGCCACTCCGAGTCGCCCTGCAGCGTCTTGTACACGCCCGGATGGCTGACGCGCGCCACCTTCAAATACAGCTGCAGATACAGCAGCGCCCCCGCCGCGCCGTCGCGCGCCGAGCCCCCGTTGGGGATGTACTCACCCACCGCCGTGTTGCAGGCCAGCCCGTTGATGTAGGAGTTGATCTCGTCGGCGTGGTCCACCCAGTCATAGGAGCCCATCGAGCCCACCAGATACGTGGAGTCGTACAGGTCCGTGCTGTCGTCGGTGATGTACTGCAAAATCTCCGACCGCGGAAACGTCGGGTACTTCTCGGGGTACCACTTCAACGCAGGCGTGTTGTAGTAGGCGTGCTTGGGATAGATATCCAGCGCCGTATCGTAGTCCCAGCCGTGCGTCTCCTCGTGGCAGAAGGTGCCCAGCGAGTCCATCAGGTCCCCAAAGCCCGAGCCCCAGATGAAGCCCGGCAGGTACGGGTCGTTCTGCATCTTGTCGATCAGCCAATGGCCCGCCGGATAGCGCCGCTTCAGCACCTCCAGCGTCGTCGACTTCCACTGGGAGTCAAAGTAGCCCTGGGCCAGGTCCGAGATGTCGGCCGTCGGGTAATACAGCTCCTGGTAGCAGCCGTCGGGGTCCGGTGGCGGCGGCGGATCGTCGGGCGGCGGCGGATCATCAGGCGGCGGATCGTCAGGCGGCGGCGGATCGTCAGGCGGCGGCGGATCGTCAGGCGGCGGCGTCTCTTCCTCCCCCGGCGCATCCACGGGCGGGCTCTCGATCGGGATCACCGGCTCATCAACGCCCCCGCCGCCCTCGTGGCCCGGCTGCCGCCCGTTGCCCGGGTCCGACGAGCGGTCGTCCTCCACCGCCGGCGGCGTGCCGTCCACACCAGAGAAACCGGGCCCTCCAAAGCCCGGCGGCGCCCCGGGCGGCCCATCAGCGACCAGCACCCCCGGGTCCGACCCGCATCCCATCAAAATCACGCCCGCAGCCATCGCCGCCGGCACCGCACATCTCACGATTCAGACCTCGTCACTTGCAGTAGCTGTGGCTTGGAGTCCAGTACCGCCCCACATGCAGCATCTTGTTGTTGTCGGCGGGCATGTACACCGGCTCCGCCCCCGGGATCACGACCTTCAGCAGGTACTCCGGATCCCCACCCCAGTAGCCGTCGCCGGTCCACCAGGCCGGCCACTTCATGCAGGTGCGATACACACTGTCCAGCGGCTCCCAATGGTCCGCCTTGATGAACGTCGTGCCCTCGGTCACCCACTCGTACCAGGTGTCATCCGCCTCGAAGATCGTGAAGGTCACGCTGGACCCCTCATACGCAAACGTGTCGACGCACAGCCGCGCCGTCGTGCCCTTCTTCAAGCAGTTGTCGCCCTCCCAGAACGGCTCGCCAATCCAGGTCTGGGGCGCCGGCGGATCGTCGGGCGGCGGCACGGGATCGACCTCGATCACGTTGTCGTCCGGGTCGTCCTCGTCCATGGCATGACACGCCGATCCCAGACACTCGAACCCCTCCTGACAAGCGCACTGCAGCGTGGTCTCGCAGCCGTCGCTCTTGAGCCCGCACTGGCCGGGATAATCGGCGCACGTCAGGTCGGGCTCGCACGTCGGCGGGCCTCCGTACAGCGCCTGAATCCCGGCGATATCATCGGCGTGAAGCGACCGCCGAGACCCCACGTAAAACTTCCACATCACCGCCTCGTTGTTGGCGGAGTGGACCAGGCCCAGCGCGTGGCCGAGCTCGTGCATGACCAGGCTCTCCCAATCGATCGGCTCCCAGTTCGTCGCGCGCCACGCGGTCGTAAACTCATAGCTGCGGTTGAAGTGCACCTTGCCGTACGGGCACACCGGCTGGTTGGGGTTGGGAAAGAAGGAGTGCGCGATGGTCGACGCGCCAAACGGGCAGGAGTCGCCGTGCTCGCCCGGCACCGCCATGCCGATCACGATGTCCGCTTCACCCACGGTGCCGACCTGCTGAAACGTCAGGCCCGAGACGGCCTCCCACTGGGCAAATGCGTTGGCGACCGAGTCACGCGCCTCGTCGTAGGTCAGCTGCTCCGGATAGGACTCCAAGGCCCAAAACAGGTGCAGCCCCGGCCACTTGCCATAGGTACCAAAGCCCGCCAGGTGCGGGTCGGAGAACTCGTCCATCGGGATGCCGATGTCGTCGCACACATCCCCCAGGCCGTCGCCGTCATCGTCTTTTTGTGACTGGTTGTAGTCGGTCGGGCAGTTGTCGGCGAGATCCGGGATCCCGTCGCCGTCCAAATCGCCGGCGGGCTCAGCGCCGGCGAACCACACAGGGGGTGGAGCGTGCTCCTCGCCGCCACTTACCGTGGCTTGCGGCACCAACACATCCGTTTGTTGACAACCTGAACAGATCAGCCCCGTTACGGCGATCCACTTCCACATACCAGCATCCTCCAACAACCCGACACGGCGCGCTCTTGCGCCGGTCACAACTTCAACTTCAACTTGGTTTAGATATCGCCTTGTTCAGTGCGCGGGCCAGACCTCCAGAACGATCGGTTCACGAACAGTTGTTCGGAATTAAAAACCCGATGCAATCGCATGTCAAGAGGACTGTTTGAAGATCTCAACCAAAGCCGACGAAAGGTCAGCCGGCTTTGGCGACGGGCTTGACCAGCGGCTTGCTGGTGCGCTCCATACCGGCCTTGGCTTCCGGCGTCGGGTTCAACTCGTAGCAGGTCTCGTACAGCTTTAACGCACGCCTCTGGCGACCGCACGTCTCGGCGGTGGACGCCCAGGTCAGCAGCGTCGTCGACTTCTTCAGCATGGCCTGAGGCGACACCAGGCCACGACGGTAGGCGTCACGCTTGTGATCATCCTGCAGTACGGACCAGGCCTCCCAGACCGCCGCCCAAATCTCACCGGCCAGGTTGGCTCGGCGCGGGTCGGCGTGCAGGAAGCTGTCGGGGCCAAAACGCCCAAGGAGTCGTCCATAGCTGGCTTTCAGGTCGGCCGGATGAGCCCACCAACGCGCATCCAGTCGCGCGAAGTAGTCGCGTAGCCGCAGCTCGTCCGCGGTCACGCCCAGGTCCTCCAGCTTCACGCCGACCTGACCGCCCGCCACCACCTTGCGCGCCGGCGCCATCTTGGGCACCTGGGTCTGCTGCGGTGTGTCCAGCGTGCCAAAGGCCAACAGCATCGTCAGCACTCGGCTGGTCTCCAGCTCCTTCAGCGGGGACCTCTTCACCAACTCGGCCAGCGGCAAGCCGGCCGGAATCGTCTCGTGAACGGGGCGGTGCTCCTGCGCGGTCAGACCCAGCCGATTGATCGTGTCCGCCTGGCCGTGCGCCACTTTGACCTCGCGATCCTGCAGCGTCTTCTCCAGCACAGGCGCCAGCACCTCCAGGCCCATGGCGCTCAGCATGCCCCGGGCGTAGCGCGCCAGCATGGGGCGCAGATCCACCGTCACGGCCGTCGCCGCCGGCATATCCATCATGGTGGGCTTCACCAGCGTGAACTCCGACTCGGGGAGCCCCATCACCTGATGCAGTCGCCGCTCGTGAACGGCCCGGATGGCGCGGGCGATGCGAGCGGGCTCAAAGCCGCCGATGCGGTGCAGCGCAAACGGCACATTGGCGCCTGTCTGGTCGCAGTGATCGGCCACGCGCTGCAGCTGGTCTGTGGAGCGGGGCTCCAGGTCCCAGAAGACGCTCAGCAGCGCCTTGTCATCGTCCTCGCCCTCCAGCCAGGAGCGATTCAGGCGGCCGCTGTCCATGTGAAAGACCACCGAGCCTTCGTCCCAAACGAAGCCGGCCACGCCGGTCACACGGGCAGCCGACAGCGCGGCCATCACCTGAAACGGTGAGCGCCCCTCCAGGGCACCGCCCTGCAGCTCTTTCAGCGGGGCGCCGACCAGGTCTTCGGGTCCGCCACTCGCTTTCAGGTTTACGCACTTGATCCGGGACATTGGGCCTCCAGTGGAATTGTCATCGTGACAACCGTGGGGGCCCTAAAGGGTTAAAGCGGGGTGTTTTTCAGGCGCGTATTCGCAGCACTGACCTTCTGCCAGTACTCCAGCGGCGCCCCGTTCTTGCCGGCGATGAAATCGGGGTCTTCAGTCGGCGGAAAATCGTTCAGCGAAAACAGCCAATACCCGTCTGAGCGCGCCGCCGCACCCACCAGCGCGTCCTCGAACTGCAGCGGCTGATAGAGCACCCCCAGCAGCCCGCCCAGATGGCGGATGTGGATGCCGTCGCGCGCCAGCGAGTCCCGCAGCCTGGCCGTGGCCGCGTCGTACGACAACACGATCGCCGGCTGCTCGGCCGTCCCAAAGCCGCGCATCAAGCCCCGATAGAACCAGGAGTCGTTGAACACGGGCATGTAAAACGCCAGCGTAAAGCCCGGTGCGATCGCGTGCGCCGCCTCTCGAATCGCGGCGGCCCTTTTGGCCACGACCTGCTCAAGCGAGGCATACACAAAGCCCAACAGCCCGTTGTCCACCAACCACGCCAGCCGCTCGGTCGGCTGCAACGCCTCCGCGGCAGCCGCCAGCGCCTCATCGTGCGCCGCCAGCGCCGCCAGCGCGTGCGACCACGTCTCGGCATCAAAGGCGTGGCCGTCGTGATAAAGCAGGGACTGCGAGCCATACAGCTCCATGTCGAAGTGCACGCCGCGCACGCCGGGATGCGCCAGCGAAGCCGTGGCCGCGCCCAACACAATGTCCTCGATGCCCGCTTTCCACCACGCCTCTGACAGGGGCGGCGGGGCATCCAGCACGTGGCCGTAGGCGCCGATGGCCGTGCCGATCTCCGCCTTCAGGCCCCCGAAGATCTCGTTTTTGTAGTGCACACCCGCCAGCAGGTGAATGCCCAGCCCGTCCGCCGCCTCAGCCGCCACCGCAAACGGCGAGACGCCGTCTGAAGGGGACACCAGAGACCCCACGGGCACCGACAGCTGCACGCTGTCCAAACCGTTTTCCGCCGCGATAGTGAACAGGTCGACCAGGTCGTCGTCAGCGACCAGGCCGCCATAGCCCATGTGCGCTCGGCCGTCGGTAAACCAAGCCGGTGTCGTCGACGGCTGCGAGTCAGCCGGCTCTACCGCGGTCAAATCGCCTGCCCAGCTCGGCGGCTGCGGCGCCGTCTCTCCCACGGGCCTCTCGGACGGCTCCAGCAGCGCGGACACGGACGAGGAGAGCGGCTCCCCGCCGTGACAGCCGTTGGGCGTGTGCTCCGCGGCCCCCACCACCAGGTCGGCCACGTGGCCCAGAAACGCCTCACCCAGCGCCTGCGTGCCGTCCAGAAACGCCAGGTTCAGCAGCGGCTTGTCCGAGGCCTCGCCCGAGTGCGCGGCCAGCGTCAGCAGAGTCCGCGACGCCACGCCAATCACGCCATCCCCGGCCGGCGCAACGACGACCAGCGGCAGCTTCACGCCGGGAATCGCCACGCTGGACTCCAGGCCGGCGTGGTCCCACCACTGAATCGCGTCGCTCCAGGTCGTGGCCAACAGCGCGACCTCATCAGAATCGCAGGACAGCGTCGGCGTGTACCCAAACGCGGCGACGGACAGCGGCTTGGCGATCGGGTGGTCGTCGACCGGATAACCCAGCGGCAGATTGATCGTCCACTCCAGCGAGCCCGGATAGCCGGCTGCGGTTGCAAAGTGCAGTGGCGGCTTGTCCCCGTCGGCAAAGGACACGTGCCCAATCGTCGTGTTCTTGTCGATACGCACGCCGGTGGCTCCGGCATTCAGAATGCCGTTGAAATGCAGCCACTCCAGGTCCGCATAGGTCGAGTCCAGCCAGCTGTTGCGCGGCAGTAACACGACCGCGCCGCCGGCCGCTGCAAAGGCGGCGAGCCGATCCTCGTCCTGCTGCCTGGGCACCTCCGTCTGCCGATTGATGCCCGCGCCACCGCCCACGACGATCAGGGCGTACGGATGCTCACCGCCCTCCTGGGCCGTGACGTCCGCCGCGGTGATGTGGGGGAACCAGCGCCGGTACTGCACCTCGAAGCCGCGCGCCTCCAGCGTGTCGCGTGCGATGCGCCAGCTGATGGCCGCCTTCATGTCAAAGTCGATGATCAGCGCCGCTTTTTTGGCGGGAAACACCGCTTTGGGTGGCGGCACGTCCTCGACAGCGACGTCTTCCGGCACGTCGGGTTCCGGTGGCGGAACCGTATCCTCGATCGGCTCGATGTCCTCGGGAGTTGTGATGTCCGGACCGGCATCCGGCGCGGCAGGCGTGGGGTCCGGATCGGTGGAACAGGCCACCAACAGAAGCACGGGTAGCAGACGTCTCAAAGCGAGCGACCATACCTCAGCTTAGATGTCGCTGGTCAACTTAGATGTCGCTGGTCAACACAAACCGCCAGTCGGCCTTGCCCATGCGGTGGTGCAGGATGCTTGCGCTGGCGGTCGGCTCCAACCCCCGCCGGTGCAGCTCATCCGTCAGCGCGTCGTCCGACATGGCACAGAACATGTGCGTCGAGCCCTCCACCGGCTGGGCTCCGCCGGCCTCCGCGCACGGGCCGAACTGCACGTGCAACAGCGGCATCGACGCGCCGGTGCTCTGCAGCACGATGTCCTTCTTGTCTTGCAGGGACAGGTACGAGAGCGGGCCACGATGCTCGGTCAGCAGCGGCGCCGTCGCCCGCATCGCCTCGGCATCCAGCGACCACAGCAGCAGCGTCCCGGCAAACGGCAGCGGCAGCGGTCTGAAGCGCTGCATCAGGCGCACGACCCGGTTCTCGGAGCCGTCACCCGGATTCATCGTGATCGCGTACCCGCGCCCGCAGCGCAGGTAGTTGTTATTGAGCGCATAGCCCAACATGCGCAGCGGGATCCGCTTGCCGCGATAGTCGCGGCGCACCTTCATGTCGCAGCAATACCAGCAGGTGCGGGGCTGTTGGCCCACGGCAAACGGCAGCGTGCGCAAGATGCCGCAGCCGACGCCAACGACGTCATCGCCGTCCAGCACCACGAAGTAGCGCAGCTCTCCCAGGCGCTGAAAAAACGCGAAGTAGCTGGCGCCGTGGTCCAGCGAGAAGCGGTCATCACCCAGCGGATAGGTGATCCCGTCCTCCAGCGCCGCCACCCGCGCCTCGAACTTGGGCAGATCCTCGTCCGCCAGGCCCTGGATCCGAATGGCCATCGCTAGGACATCTAAATAAAAATGCGGCGCTCGCGGGCGCGGTGCAGGCCCTCGAACAGCTGGTTGAAGCACAGCGCGCCCATGCGCAGGCCGACCGCGATCTCGTAGCGCCGCTCAAAGCCGCCGTCGAACTCGGGACGTACGACCGCCAGCAGATCTTCGGCATGGCGCACGTCCAGCTCCTGATGCTTGCGGTAGTGCACCACCTGGTCCTCGGCCAGCCATCCGCGGTCGACCATGCCCTGCCCTATCCACGCGGAGATGTCGGCAAACATGCGCTCCACGATGCCCAGGCATGCAGCGCCGACCCGGTACGTGTCCGTCGCTGCGGCGCCCATCAGCGTGGTGTTGAAGGTCTTGACCTCGGGCCACAGAAAGCGCCGGTGCACATCCGCGCGCGTGATCCCGTCCAGCCGCTCCAGCAGCTGCAAAAACGTGACCTCGTGAAAGAGAGAGTGCTCGCCCTCGCCGTGCTCCTCCCAGATGTTGCGCACCACGCCCATTCGGCGCTGCGCATCGGGGATGCCGGCTGCCAGCGCCGCCAGCGGCCGATTGAAGAAGCTGACCGCGTGAAAGAACTGGATCTGCGTCTCCACAAAGTCCTCTCGCGCGAACGTGCCGTCGCGCAGGGCCACGAAGTACGGGTTCTCAAAGGCGTTGTTCTGCGCCAATACGCGTTGTATGAGGCCGTCCACTGAGCTGTCCTTCTACCTCCGGGTAGCTGCCAGGATATTGCAGTAGAACAGGCTGCGGTCCAAGGCCGTAAGCTCCGCGCCCAGCTCGCGGTCGAAGTCGAAGCGGGGCCCAAACGCCGCCTCCAGGTCGGCGTCGTTGTTGAGCTGGCGCATCACGATCGTGGCGCCGCTACGCAGCTGATCACCGAGACGGCCCGCCAGCGAGCGCACCCCGTCCGGCGGCGTCCAATCCAAAATGTTGCTCAGGCTCACGAAGTCGAACGGCGCCACGTCGACCTGCTGCAAGGTGGCGCAGATCATCGTAAACGAGGACTCGGCCCGCGGCAGGGTGATGTACGCCGGCTCGCAGCCCCGCAGGTAGCAGCCCAGCAACACGTGGTGCAAAAACGGATTGCTGTGCGCCTCGGGCGCCACAAGGCCGCGCTCGAAGACGCCGCGAAAGTAGCCCGGATAGCTGCCCGGCTCAGCGTGCTGGACGGCATCCGGGCCAAACATCGTCACCAGCAGCGAATCCGCAAAAAACAGGTCAAAGCCCACGGCCCAGTATGGGCTGGCAAACAGGCGCTCAGGCGCCTCGTAAAGGCGGCGCTCCACAAACAGCGCGCGCAGCTCGTCGGCGGGCAGCACAAAGTCCTCGATGAACAGCCGCAGCCCGCGAAACAGCGACTCAAAGTTGCCGCAGGCGTTCAAGCCGGTGGGGCATGTGTCCTCCACATTGAGGCAGTCAGCCCCCGATCGCAGGGCTGTCACTTTGTCACGCACCAACTGCAGCTGTGCAGGGTTCGGATCCACAAGGGTGATCCCAAGGTCGGGGTACTTCGCCCCGAGCGTCAGGGCGGTACAGCCCCCCGAGGCGATCAGCAGCGCGTTTTTGGCCGCAGCCCGTCGAATGAGGGTGGCCTCGACGTCCGGATCCTCCCGGACTACGGCGAACTGGATCGGGTTGTTGTGCACTGTGTCGGAATCTTTACATGGGTGAAGACAAAGTGGCACTGATGCCACGCTCGGTTCGCACCTGAGACCCCTCGGATTTGGGGCATTCGAGCCCCTGCGCACCATCGCCGGATTTGCCCTTGCCTTGGCCCGGATGTTGCCTATCTCTCCAGCGTGACTTCTGAGGTGAATCCGATGATCAGAACATTGAAGGCATCAAGACGCGCAGGTTTGAGAGCAGACGCCGTACGGCTCGGCGCCGAGGTCGCCCACGCCGATCAGGACCCGATCCTGAGCGCTGCGGTCACCCTGGCCGAGGGCGGCAACGCCATGGCCACCCTGGCGCGTCTCAGCAAGACGCACCCCGAGGTGACACGCGCCGTGCGCACCACGTTCGACCTGACCGAGCCCAACCCGGCCGCCATCGCCCGCTATCTGCTCGGCGTCTCCGTCGGCATCACCGCCGCCGCTGCGTAAGAACGACGAGCGCCGGCAGGACCAGCAGGTCCGCCAGCAGCGCCGCGATCAGCGCCAGCCCAATCAGCAGTCCAAACGATGTGATCGTGTGGATCTCCGCCAGGCCGAGCACCGCAAAGCCGGCGCAGAGCACCACGGTGGTCACGGTCATGGCGCGCCCGGCGCTGGCGGCCGTGGCCCTTATCGCGGCCAACACAGGCTCGCCCTTGTGCGCCCGCAGGCGGTGCAAGAAGTGCACGGAGTCGTCGACGACCAGGCCCAATACCACCGCAGAGATCGTCGCCGTCGCAGCATCCAGCCGCACCCCGAGCGCCGCCATGACACCGAACATCAGCAGCACCGGCACGACGTTGGCGGGAATCGCCAATAACGCCGCGCCTGACGACCGCAGCACCAGCCCTACAATGACGAACACCAGCACAAAGCCCAGCGCGATACTGGACAGCTGACTGCTCACGATCCGGTCCATCTTGGCCACGTACAGCGGCACATAGCCGGCGGGCGTGACGTCCAGCGTGGTCAGCGACTGCACGTGGCTGATCAGCGCCTCCAGGCTGCGGGCCGACATCATCGGGATACCGAACACCACGCGCAACAGGCCGCGCTTTTTGTCCTGCAGGCGCGTGGTATCGCGGCTGGTCTCGTATATGTAGATCGCCTGCTCGATTCGCGCCGCATCGTCGGGTACGCGAAAGCTGTCCGGCCGGCCGTCGCTGAGCACCTGCTCCAGGCGCTTGACCACGTGCATAATGGAGCTGGACCAGCCGACTGCTGACGAAGCTTCCGCGGCGCGCTGCCAGCGGTCCATATCTTTCAGCAGCGTCGGCTCCAACCCCGTGCCCGGCACCGTAAACTCCAGCGCGACGTAGGGTCCAAACACGGACTCGATGGCGTCCGAGTCGGCGCGGACGGGGTGGTCGTCGGGCAGCAGGTCGATCGAGACCGTGTCGACATCGATGGCCGCGATCCCGATACCGCCGCCGACGGCGATCAGCGCCGCGCCCACCAGGACCCGTCGGGGTCGTGAGGCGGCCCAACCGGCCAGGTTGGTAGCCCAGCGCGCCAGACGGTCTCCACGCACGGCGACGGGGCGGCGCTCCAGCACCCAGGAGCAGACCACGACCGCGGTGACCAGCTGGCAGACAACTCCAAACGCGGTGAACAGCCCCAGCTCGCGCACCGCCGGCATCGGCGACGCGGCCAGCGACAAAAACGCCGCCGCGGTCGTCAGCGTACTCGCCATGCAGGGACGCAGCACCTCGCGCACACTGCCCGCCAGCAGCATGTGCACGCAGCCGGACAGCCCGATCACAAAAGCCACGGTCGGCATAACCATCGTGACCAGGTTGATGCTGCGCCCTGCGGCCCCGAACGCGCCCAGCATCCAGATCTCGGCCATCAGAACCGACGCGATGCACGCGCCCACCGACCAGACCGAGCGGAAGACCGCGAACAGCAGCAGCACCATGACCAGCAGGCAGACGCCGGCAAGACGCGCGGTGTCGCGGGCAGTCACCTGATTCAGTGCGCGGGTTACTACGCCGACCCCCGCCTTGCGATAGGGAACGTTCACGTCCGCCAGCGCCGCGTCCACGGCGTCCAGGACCGCTGCTCTCGCACCGTCCTTGCTGCGGATCAGCAGTACCGCCGCGCGCCCGTCCGCGCTGATCACGCGGCCGCTCAGCAGGGGATCGGCCAGCACCTCCGACACGGTCGTGGGACCGGCTGCGTCAGGGTCGGACGCCAGGCTGTGGCCGCTGGTCGCCGACAGCACTTCGAACACGTCGGGGACCGCCTGCACGGCGCGCGTCGCCTTCTCGATGACCTCCAAGCCCACCGTGTCCAGCGTGAACATCACCACCAGCAGCTCGTCGTTGCCAAACGTGGCGCGAAAGTCCCGATAGGCGACCACAGCCGGATCGTCGGGGGCAAACCACGCGTCGAGATCGTTGTCGACGC
>CAZJHX010000173.1:0-22422 GCA_964545715.1 uncultured Myxococcales bacterium | reverse complement strand
CCCATCGGCGGTTCACTGCGCTTCATGGATACCGTGGTCAAGGTCGCCAAGGCCTAGGCACAGAGAGCATCACGAGCAACTCGAAAGGAGACGACATGACATCAGCACAGACCATCGACACCCCTGAACCCCGGCCCGACCTGAGCGCGCGAGCAGACCTGTTCCGCCTCCTGGCCAGGCTCTACACCCGGGCCGTCGACAAGGACGTGCTGACTCGGCTGGCCGAGACCGGATTCCTGCTCGATCTCATCGATGATGAGCAGGTCCGGGCTCGGTTGGTCTCTCCTGACGAGGACCTCGTGGAGCGCCTTCAGCTGGCGCACACCGCCATCTTCTTCGGACCCGGTGACCACGTCCCCCAGTATGCGTCCGCGCATCACCCCGGGGAGCCGAAGGGCCGAGTCCTCTGGGGCGACACCACCGTCTGGTTCCGGCGCTTCGTGCTGGACCATGGGCTGTCGTTCGCGCGTCCCGGCTACCAGGGCATTCCGGATCAAATCGGGCTCGAGCTCGAGGTGTACTCCCGGTTCCTGGACACCGCGGCGCGTCTGGAAACCAGCGGGCCCGACGAGGCTCGCGACAGGATCTCGGCGTCGCTGACCACACTGGTCGGCACCCACATGAGACCCTGGATTCGAGTGTTCTGCGCAGCCGTCAACACCTTCGTGCAGCCCCATGAAGATGATGTCGGTTACGCATTCTACGGTGCCATCGCTGAGGTGACGGCTGCCGCGATCGAAGACGAGGCAACTCGACTCGGTCTCGGGGCCCCCGAGGGTGAGGTGTCGTAATGCGGTGCCGGTCCACCCTGCAGGTTCTCGTGGCTTCGGCCGCGCTCGTGTGCTGGTTTTCCGCTTGCGCCGAGCTGGAAGACGATACCGTGACTCCAGACGCCGCGACGGACATTCTCTCCGACGATGGCGTCACCGCTGACACCGGCCCCACCGCCGATGAAGGCACACCCGACGTCGCAGACCCTTGCGGCGAACAAACGGGGGAGGAGCTGTATAGCGCGCTGTGCGCGGTGTGCCACGGTGCGGATCTGCAGGGATGGACCGGCGACGCAGCCCTCCTGGGCCCGGGCCTGGCGGGCGAAGGCCTGAGAGAGTGGTGGTTCAAGCTGACCCGAGAAGGCACGGTCGGGCGATACGGCGACGTCGGCATGCTGGCCTACCCGGAGTCCGACTGGACCGATGACGAGCTCAACGAGATGTTGGCCTTCATATTGAACGGCGACAACGCCGGCAAGATCGCTTACGTCACCGCGTGCGGATCATGTCACGGCACCAAGCCCGAGAAGGGCGGCTCCGGCCCGGCACTTGCCGGCGAGGGGCTTGTGGCGCAATGGACGGAACAGATTCCACTGCGGCTGTCGCCCGAGGGCGAGCCACCGATGCCGCCCTACCCCAAGATGTGCGCGGACGACGCGCAAGCCATCGCGCAGTACCTCGTTGACGCCATAGGAACCGAATGATGAAACGCTCGCTGTCCGGATGGGTGCTTCTGCTGGCCGTTGCCCTTGTGCCGATGGCCGTGTTCGCCATACCTGAGTCTGTGCGGATCCCGGTAGTGGAAGACCACGACGGGGAGCCCGAGCACCCGGCGCTGTTCGATCACTGGACCCACGATCAATACCGCTGTTATGCGTGCCATCCGGGGATCTTTCCCCAGCGCAAGTTGGGCTTCACGCACGACGACATGGACAAAGGCCTGTACTGCGGCGCCTGCCATGACGGGATCAACGCTTTTCACCCGGACGATGACGAGGTCGAATGCGAACACTGTCACCGCTGATCGGTCTGCTCTGCCTGCTGTTTGTCCTGCCTGATCCGGCTGTCGCCGGACATCCCAAGGGGCTGAAGCTACCGATGGGCATGCAGCTCAACGGGCGCTTTGACGTGCTGTACGAGCGAACGGGATACAGCGACGATCCGTCGGACGGCGTCAACGCCATCCGCAACGATCACCACTTCATCTTCCTGAGCCGAAACGGCGGCAAGAAGGACCCGATGTCGTTCACGGTCGAGCTGGTCGACCTGTCCTTCTACGAGATCGGCGCCAGCTGGCGTCCAACCGACCGATGGCGTCTGTCGGCCCGCACCGGCAAGATTCTGGTCCCGTTCGGCGCTGAGCCGTTGTTCCACCACGACTACGGCGGCCTCTCCGGGTTTGACCAGCCGACGCTGCCGACGGTCTGGGCGCGACACGGACTGGCCGGGCAGTTTTCGGTGCGCCTGGGTCCCATGCGCATCTCCAACGACATCTACGCGGTGCACGGACACACGCTCAAGGAAGCCGACCAGGTGTTGGACCTGAAGACGGACTTCTCACGGCCTGAGGATGCGCGCATCGCGCTGGGCGACCGCCTCGGTCTGGGCTGGGGCCCGCTAAGCCTGTGGTACTCGGTGTACTTCAACAAGCTCGGACATGACCGCACGTTGCTGCTTCAAGCACTGGATTTGAAGTTCTGGCGCTATCCCGACGTCCCATTTCTGGAGGACCTATCCGTGAGCGTCGGTGCGATGCGAGCAGATGTTTCCGGCGGTGGTAAGGGCAAAGACTATTACCACCTGGCGACGTACCTGACCGTCCGCTACGCGCCGCTGGATTGGCTGACAGTCCAGTACCGCTCCGGCCTCACGACCGTCAACAACCGCCGTGGCTTCATCGTCGATGACACGCGACTGGACGAAAAGGACCGCAGCACACACAACGTCGGCGTCATCTTCGGCTGGAAAGGCCTGACGCTGGGGCTCTACACCTTCTTCAACCTGGAAAAAAACAACGAGCAGGACAACGATCTCCTGCGGGTTTCGCTGGCTTATGACTTCTAAGCGCGCCGCATGCTTTCTTCTCACCGCGACGCTGGCCTTCGGCTGCGCGGACTTTGAACGTGGCGATCGGGTTGACGCTTGGGTGCCCCCACCGGATACGTCGGACAACACCGACGGAACCGATGACGGGCCCACGTTTGACGATGTCTACGCCCCACTGGCGGACCTGTGCGGACTGTGCCACGTCGCCGGCGGGGCGGCGGGCGCCACCACGTTCGTCCTGTCTGACGACATCGACGCGGATTACGACATGACCATCGCGCTGATCGACACCGCGGACCCCAGCGCCAGCCTGCTGCTGACGAAAGGCACCAATCAGACGACGCACGCCGGTGGCGAGTCCATCAAGGCTGATTCAAGCGAATACTCCCTCTTGCTTACGTGGATCGGGGCGGGAGGTTCCAGGTGAAAGTTACAATGAAACCAGGAGGTTAACTGTGAAACTACTGATGACCGGAGTTGCGTTCTTGATGGCGATCACGCTCGTGCCCACCGAGGCGCTGGCGGACGGCGGCAAGGACGTGTTTCTGGCCCTGAAATGCAACAAATGCCACACGGTCAAGTCCCAGGGGATCGAGCTGATCAAGCCGAAGAAGAAGTTCTCCAACATCGGCAAGACCAAGCACGACGCCGCCTGGCTCAAAGGCTGGCTTGGCAAGACGATCACCAAGACCAAGGGTGACAAAGAGGTCAAGCACAAGAGCAAGTTCAAAGGCACGCCCGCTCAGATGAACACCGTTATCAAGTGGCTGCTAAAACTGAAGTGACCCCGCGGTGATCTCGAAGGACAACCGCCACCTTTGGCGCTTGGGCTCGCTCCTGGCGCTGGTGGTGTGCGGGTTCCTCGGGATCCGGTCACTGGCCATCCCGGACAGCTTTGGCCGGGATGGTCCCTACCGTGGCGAAGCGCTGACGGAGATCGCCCACCGCAAAGTCGCGGTGCCTCCGGTGTCCGCGTGCATCAAGTGCCACGAAGAGGTCGGCGCAACCGCCGCCGAGTCCCCCCACAAGAAGGTCCATTGTCGCGAGTGCCACGGTATCGCCGCGGAGCACGCGCGCACGGAGAAGATCGCGGACCTGGTCAGCCTGAAGGATCGGGCGATTTGCGCGATCTGCCACTCCAAGCTGGTGGGCCGGCCCGCGGACTTTCCGCAGATCGATATTGCGGCACACCTAGAAGAACAGGAGCCCGAAGAGCCCGGCAGCCCTGCCGTGTGTTTCGAGTGCCACGAGCCCCACGATCCGTCGCCATGAAGCCATCCGCCGACATGCTGAGCCGTCGCCGCTTCCTCTGGGACGCCGCTAGAACCCTCGCCGTGAGCGCGGGCGCCCTCACGATCATCCCAATGCTGACGCGCGACGCGCTCGGGACCGAAAAAGAGGTGCTGTTCGGGTACCTCGTAGACACGACAAAGTGCATCGGCTGCGGCAAGTGCATGGTGGCCTGCCAGGAGGAAAACAAGGTCCCTGACACGCAGTTCCGCACCTGGGTAGAGCGCTACGTCTATTACACCGATGGGCGCGTGGAGGTCGATGTGGCGGAGCAGCCGCCGTACGCGTTCTCCAACAAGCCGCCGATCGACGCGGACAAGGTCGAAAAGGCGTTTTTTGTCCCCAAGCTGTGCAACCACTGCGTCAACACACCGTGCATTCAGGTGTGTCCGGTCAACGCCTCGTTCATGAGCCCGGAGGGCGTCGTACTGGTGGACCACGAGCAGTGCATCGGGTGTGCATACTGCGTGCAGGCCTGCCCGTTCGGCACCCGCTTCATCAACAAAGAGACGCACTCGGCGGACAAGTGCACCTGGTGTTATCACCGGATCACGAAAGGCCTGGACCCCGCCTGCGTGGCCGGCTGCCCTACGGGGGCGCGGTCGTTCGGCGATATGAACGACCCTGAGAGCGCGGTCAGCCTGCGCCTGCGCAAGGAGCGCACGGACGTGTTGAAGTCGTATCTGGGGACGCGCCCAATGACCCGCTACATCGGCCTTGCCGGGGAGGTGGTGTGATGGGCGGCGTCATCGAGTACGGCGAGTTCGTCTTCCCAAACGGACACCACGTCGACTGGACGATCATGATCGTCCTGTACCCATACGTCACGGGACTGGTCGCGGGCGCATTCGTCGTCTCGGCCCTCTACCACGTCTTCCGCAAGGAGGCGCTGAAACCTGTCGCAAGGCTGGCGCTCGTGGCGTCCTTCTGCTTTTGCGCCTTTGCCACCATGCCGCTGCTGTTGCACCTGCATCATCCAGAGCGGGCGTTCAACATCATGTTCATGCCCAACTTCCAGTCGGCGATGGCGGGCTTCGGCTTCATTTACAGCTTCTACATGCTGCTGCTCATCGTGGAGATCTGGCTGGTCTTCCGCGAGGACATCGTGGAGCGGGCCAACACCGAGAAGAGCGTGGTCATGCGCATGGTGTACAAATGCCTGGCCCTGGGCGTGACCGACATCCCCGCCGGCGCCAAGAGGCTGGACGCCAAGCTGATGCACTTTCTGGCCGTCCTGGGCATCCCCGCCGCCTGCGTGCTGCACGGCTACGTCGGCTTCATCTTCGGCGGCATCAAGGCCAACCCCTGGTGGTCCACGGCGCTCATGCCGGTGATCTTTCTGGTGTCCGCGATCGTGTCGGGGATCGCGGCGCTGATCATCATCTATGTCGTCATCTCGTACTTCAGAAGCGTGGTGCCGGACGCTGAGTGTGTCCGCGCGATGATGCGCACCCTGTGGCTGTTTCTTCTGCTGGCGTTCTCGCTGGAAGAGCTTCAGCTGATGAACATGGCGTACGAGTCGGGCCAGCAATGGGATGTGATCTCGACGCTGATCAACGACCACCTGGCCGTGAGCTACGGTCTCGTGCAGGTGCTGCTCGGGTCGATCATCCCGCTGCTGTTCTTGTGGCCAACGTCGTCCCCGAAGGTGCCGCCGGGCATTATGGCCAAAGTCGGGGTGGGGCTCAGCTTCCTGGTGCTGATCCAAGTGCTGGCCATGCGCTGGAACGTGGTCATCGGCGGCCAGCTCTTCTCCAAGAGCTTCCGCGGCTTCGTGGACTATGTGCCCGAGTGGGGCGGTCGCGAGGGGCTTTGGGCGGGCCTCGTCATCCTGGTGCTGCCATTCGTCGTCTTGTGGATGGCGTCCAAGCTGCTGCCGCTGTGGAAAGAACACGAGCACGCGCCGACCTGACGCCGCGGCTGCTACCATCGCCAATCATGCGAATACTGGCGATATGGATGGGGTGTGTGGCCTGCCTGGGCTGCGCGGCTGACAAGACCGGATCCGAGCAGGACAGCGCGCAGCCCCCGGCGGAAGACGTCGGGACGGACACCCCGCCCCCGCAGCTGACGCCGCTGGAGAAGGCGACGGCGGCGTTGTCGGCCACGCGTATGAAGGCGGACGTGGACTTTTTGGCGGACGACGCGCTGGGCGGCCGGATCCCGGGCTCCGACGGTAGCCTCAAGGCACGCGAGCACGTCGCTGACGCGATGGCTGCGATGGGGCTGGAGCCGTTTGGCGACAACGGCACGTTCTTCCATGAGTTCGATGCGCCGGTAGAGCCGGGCAGTTGGCAGCTGGAGCCGGACGGGACGGTGGTGCCCAACACGCACGCGGGCGGCGTCAATGTGGTCGGGCTGCTGCGCGGGACGGACCCGGAGCGAGCGGACGAGTACGTGGTCTATGTCGCGCATTACGATCACCTGGGCGTGACCAAGTCCGGCGACGTCTTCAACGGCGCGTTTGACGACGCGGGCGGCGTGGCCGTCGGCCTGGAGGTCGCGCGGGTGTTGGTGGAGCAGCAGGCGGCAACGGGCCGCTCGATCGTGTTTCTGATCAGCGACGGTGAGGAGCGTGGGCTGCAGGGCGCCGAGTACTGGCTGACGGCGCCCCCGATCCCGCACGAGAACATCGTGGCCGCCATCTCCGGAGACCCGCTGGGGCGCCGCATGCTGCCCGACTTCAGCGTGATCGGGCTCTCGGGCGCCGAGCACAGCCCGCAGCTGCTGGAGTTTCTGCGCGGGACCGATGATCTGGTCGACAGCGCGCTGGTGTTCATCAATCGCGCGATGATCCTGCTGTTTGCCAGCGATCAGGACGAGTTCCACCACGTGGGCGTGCCGGCCGTGTGGATGGTCAACATCGGGTTTGCCGCCTACCACACCGTCGAGGACGACCCGATCACCATGGATTACCGCATGATGCTGGAGAACGCGCGCTGGCTGGCCGGCGCGTTGCATCGTCTGGGTGAGACGACCGAGCGCTTTGCGTATGAGGGGCCCAAGCCGCTGGACGTGCAATCCGCCAAGGACGTGCGCAAGCTGGGCGAGGGCGTCCTGGCGTCCGAGGTGCTGACCGACGAGGAGCGCGACCGCGCCGAGGCGCTGATGGGTCAGCTGGATGAGGTGATCGAGAGCGGAAGCTGGGACGTGCTGGAGAAGGTCCAGGGCGGCGTCGACGGCTGGCTGGGCGGCACCCTGTTTTTCCTGGTTTTGGAGCTGCCCAAGGTGCATCCTGGCGAGATTCCGCCCCCGTTCCCGGCTGACTGAGGTACCACGCATGCATCGACTGGCTCCGTTCATCTGCCTGACCACCCTGATCCTGGGCTGCAGCTCCCCCAGCGAGCTCCTGGACGAGTTCGTCGAGCACGAGACAGGCTGCACGCCCGCCCAGCTCGGGAATCTGGACGAGCCGGCGCTGCCCAACTGCTCCAAGGCCATCGCGTGCTGCAAGGTGATCAAGGGTGACTGCGGCCAGATCAAGCTGTTCACGGCGCCCCAGACCATCCTGGACGCGTGCAATGCGCAGGAGTCGGTGCTGTCTACGGCCATCAGCACCTATCAGGACCTCAAAGAGGGCGAGTGCCCGGTCTACCTCACGCAGAAATCGTGCGATGAGGGCCTGGACAAGACCCGGGAGAACTACATCTCCGTCGTGGACCAGGGCAACTCGGAGGGCGGCAGCGACACTGCCCCGAGCTGCGCGCTGATCGTTCAGGAGACGGTGAACGCGCTGAACGACGAGCTTGGCGACTCCGCCAAGTACCTGCCAGAGGCCTGCGAGCGCCAGTAGATGCTGCTGGGCCTCTTGGCTGCGGCTGCGATCGCGGCGCCACCCCCCACCCTCAACAGCGCGGGCTCATGTGTCGTCGCCGGCGTCGTCCCATACGAGCGCTTGCAGTATGGGCTCAAACAGCTCGAGAAGCTCCGCGCTGCGGGTGCGCCAAACCCCGGGCTGTACGACACGCGCGACTTCGGGGAGATGGCGTGGGGCCAACTTGTGATCGTCGCGGCCTTTGAGACCGAGCGCACGACGGCCGACGCGCTGCGTAAGACGCTGCGACAAAACAAGCGGCGTACGTCCGTACGCAAGTGCACTCCGACGAAGGCGCGCCCGATCACCACCGCACAGCCGCCACGCCCCCTCCCTGCCTGGGATCAGGACAAGGAGCCGATCGAGGCCGGAGAGGCAGAGCTCGGAGACTGCCTGGGCTGGTCCCCCAAGCTGTCCGCAGCCGTCTGCATCGATGGCGTCACCGAGCCGTTTCACCACAGTGGCAAATGGGCCGTGCGCGCGACGGGTCCCACGACCTACGACCGGGTGATCCCGCAACGATCCGGCCAGGAGCCGACGCAGATCATCCTTGAGGAGGCGGATGTTTCACACATCCAGGGCGCTGTCGGTCCGGCCGGACTGCTCTCGATGCGGCAATGGCCTGAGCTGGAGCTGTCGCCGGGGCAGAACCGCGCGTTTGCCCGCTCGAAGCTGAACGTGAAGTGGCGGCGCGACGAGCTGGTCTGGCGCTGCAGCGGGCACCCATGGACCCGCCTGGCCGCTATCGAGAAGCGAGATGACGCCACCGCATCGATGCGCGTCGTCCCGGGAGAGCGCTATCTGGTCGTGAAGCTGGCGCAGTCGACGTACGGCCACGAAATGAGCGAGCGCGTGGCCCATTGGACCCTCGACGCGCAGACGTGCACCGCGCCAAAAGCCGACCCGGTTAAACCCGCTCCAGCGGCTGCACCGCCGCGTACCCCGGCATCGTCTGAGTAAGCGTGACGGCGTCGTCCGAGCGCTCGGTGGTCTGCAACATCTGGGTCCCCATCAGCTGCAGCTGGTACGTCGCGCGGGTCGTGGACGCGTCGATCTCACCGACGCCCTCGACGCACTCTACGCGCCACGGTGCCACCAGAAACCGCGACTGCCCGGACATGCGCAGACGCGTACCGTCTTGATCCAGCGTGATCACTTCGCGACTTCGCACCAGGGGCACGCCCAGCCAGGTCACTGCGGTCGTGTGGACGACGTCGCCCGAGTCCTCGAAAGCCACGGAAGTCTTGAGAACAGGCGTACCCAAAAACGGGGGCCAGCGGGACAAGGTCACGAGGCTCAAGGCGTTTATCAGCCCGACCGCGCCCCGGAGCGCCGAGAAATCGCGGACATCTCCGCCCAACCGGCACGCCCAGCGACCAGCGCAGGCACGGTAATACGCCTGGTTTGGCGGCAGGTCGGTCAAAAGGAGGTGCGGAAGCCGCTGCTGACGGACATGCGACCGGACTCGCCCAGGAAGACGTCGTTGGAGACAGCCAGCCGGGCGTAGAACATGAACACGCCCGGCGTGCGCGCGTGGATCTCCACCGTAGCCTGGATATCGCTACCCACGTCCGTTTTAAGCATCAGCGCCGGGGCCTTGGCGTCTGCCCACTGAACCAGCGTCAGGTCCTGCAGCGCCGACACCCGCCTTGCGGTATCCCGCAGATCGAGCAGGACGGTATGGCGCGAGAAGGGCACCACCGTCAGGTCGCTCGCCGCCATCTCGGCTGACGCCGGCGGCGCCAGGAGCACGATCAGCAGCAAGAGCGGGAGGGTCCATCGCATGGGCGGCTACAACGCAAGGCCCGGGCCAAGTTGATAACATCGCGTAAGTTGTTGTTTTCATGCACCTCTCGGCTGATGCGCTGATTTTTGCGTGTAACGCCTGCCACAAGAGTCCCTATGTGTGACACGGCAGTTGTGCGGACTTGAGACACCAGCGGTGGCCACCTGAAGGGCGACACAGTCGAACCCGGCCACTTGCCATGGGCGCTATTTACACGAGGCGGCTGCGAGCTCCTGGAGGGGAAGTGACACGGGATGGGGTCCGACCTTGGCCGAAAGCTCACAGGCCAGGTCGGGCTGAGCGGCCGCCAGCGACGCCTCGATGGCGACCAGCCTGGCGCGCTCGGTGGGCCGCAGCGCCAGGTTCTCCAGCGCCAGACTCAGCGCGCGCTCCGGGTCCGCACCGGGGCCGGCGAAGAACTCGGAGCCGTGATCCAGAAAGGCCTCACGATGCGTCGACAGCAGCGCATCGTAGCGCTTGCGTGCCTCGTCCACGTGGGCGGCGCTGCCTAGCAGCTCTCCGACGAGGCCGTGCGGCTCGGGATCCGCGGTCGCCCCCGCAAGCAGCTCGAGACGTGCCACCGCCTGAGGCAACAGCCCGTGCTCGGCCTCCAGCTCGGACAGGTGGACGCCGGCGACCACATAGCCGGGCACCAGACGCAGCGCCTCGCGGTACAGCGGCACCGCGCGCAGCGGATCACCCGCGACCTCGGCCCACATGACGCCGCGCTGGAAGGCGACAAACGCATACGCAAATGGTGAGACGTCGGCGTATGCCTCTGCCGCCGCCCGATACGCGGCGTCAGCCCCATCGAAGTCGCCGACCCGGCTGCGCACGGCGGCCAGCGCGCTGAGCGAGTCGAAGGACGCCCGCGTCGCGACCGCCGCCTCACGACGCTGGAGCTCGGTGGCCAGGTCCTGCTCCAACGCCAGCGCGATCGTGCCGCGAACCCCGTCGGCTGCCGGGCCGACGGGCTCGACGAGGGCCAGCGCCTCTTGAAAGCGATGTACCGCCTGCAGCGCCTGGGCGCGCAGGACCCGTGAGGCGTCGTCGCTGTCGTGCTCGGTCAGGCCGTCAGCGGACAGCGCCAGTACGCGATCGAAGTCGCCGTACGAGCCGAAGAACGCGGTGCGGGAGAGCAGCGCGTGGACCAGTCCGGCGCGCAGCGAGAAGAGGTGCGGCGTCCGCTCCAGGGCCTGCGTGAGACCCTGGATGCGGGCGTCCAGGTTTTGGCGAGCGGTCTCGCCATCGGTCGTGAGCCCCCCGAGAACAACCGGCTCGGGCTCAGGAAAGGCTGTCACTGCGGGACCTGTCGGGTCGGAGCAGGCGACCAGCGCAAGCAGCGCCGTCAGCCGGATGAGTCGGGGGGTCAACATGGCTTACAGCGACGGCGCGGAGAGGAAGGGGAAGGTCTCGAGCAGCTGACCGTCGTCGCTGGTGACGCCGTCGTCGACGCCCGCCAGTAGACCGGCGGCCAGCGCGGAGTAGCTGCGCTCGATGACGTCATCAGCGGGACCACGCCCGCCGCAGCCGCCAGCCCCCTCGGGGATGGCGCCGACGATCTCGGCCTCCAGGCCCAGGTACTCACCGCAGACCGCGCGGTCCGAGTGGATGTAGAGCCGGTCGTCCGCCAGGACAGTCGCCAAGAAGCCGTACCGCTTCTCGCCGGCGTCGGCCACCAGCTGGTTGCCGCAGTCGGCGTCCAGGGAGTCGAGGATCGCCAGGTTGGCCATGATCTCGTCGTGGTAGGACGCCTGCCAGGTGGCCGGGTCGCCGTTGCTGTTGTAGTCATCCTTCAGCGAGTACTTGGCCGACTCGTCCGGGTGGAACGCGCCGATGAGGGCGGTGCCGATGGCCGGGCGACCCACGCGGTCGATCTGCATGCCGAGCGACGGCTTGGCCGCCGGACCCAGCGCGACGGTCTCTTCAGCGTCGACGTTGGGCATTTTGTCCGCGGCGTGGTGGCCAGGGCTGTTGGTCTCGGTCGCGCAGGCGACGAGAAGAACCGAGGTGAGGCCGATCAGGCCGAGTCGTGTCGTCATTCTAAACATCTGTATTTCTCCTTACAGCTGCGCGCGGTGCGATGAGGCCCAGGCGGCCAGAAGCGGACCACCACTGTTCACAACGGACTTGTCGACCTGCACCACCAGGGCCATCACGTTGGCGCCCGCGAGGGTGTTGCTGGCCGGCGCGCCGTCGTTGCCGCTCTGCAGCAGACCGACGATCGAGCCGGCGGTGTCGGCGTCGAGAACGGGGCACATGTTGTCGTCAAAGCTGAGGCTCGGGGCCGCAGAGACCACCGTCTTCACGGCGTTCTGGAAGCCCGTCAGCTCAAAGTAGAACGGGTCGTTGCGCAGACCGGCAAAGACGCGGAGCTTGCCGCTGTCGCTGCTGATTCCCGCGGGGTTGGACGGGTCGCCCGTGACGTATTCGTCGCCGGCCCAGCACTCGATCATGGCGCCGGAGCGATAGAAGCGGCAGATCACGTCGGTGGTCTGCTCCGCCTCGCCATAACCCGTAGTGCTTCCGACGTGGAAGGCATACATCGCGGCGTCCGAGAACCGGGACTCGCCCGTTGCAAACGGATGGGTGCCGATAGCCATGTTCAGCATGGATGCCTCATTGCTCATCCAGGCATAAAAGTCAGTGAGATCCGCGGCCGGCTCAGCGGTGGTCGCGGGCGAGTCGATGTGGTCCGCCGCCAGGGCGGGGCCGCCTACCAAAAGGGTAAACAGAGCAATAGATATGAAGCGAGTTTTCACGTTGTCTTCTCCGTGGAGTAGTTCCTTTCTGGAGGGGTTACGGGGCGGGCTCGAAACCGGATCGATCATTCGACAACACCTGAACATCCGTGTACCCTCCATATGTGCCACCGCCACTGATCGCGCACGTCGATATGGACGCGTTTTACGCGCAGGTTGAGCAGCTGGACGACCCCTCGCTGCGCGGGCGCCCGGTCCTGGTCGGCGGGCGCAACGGGCGCGGCGTGGTGCTCACCGCCAGCTACGAGGCCCGGCCCTTTGGCGTGGGCAGCGCGATGCCGATGTCCCGCGCCATCCGCAAGTGTCCCAAGGCGATCGTCGTGCCGCCCCGCTTCGAGCGGTACATGAAGCTGTCATCGCTGATCATGGATGCATTCGAAGACTTCTCGCCGACCGTGGAGCCGCTGAGCCTGGACGAAGCCTTTTTGGACATGACCGGCGCGGAGGGGATCTTCGGCCCGCCGCTTGCCATCGGGCGCAAGATGAAAGACGCGGTGCGCGACGTGACCGGCGGACTGGTGGCGTCGGTCGGCCTCTCGGGCACCAAGTACGTGGCCAAGGTCGCCGGCGCCATCTACAAGCCGGACGGCCTACTCTACGTACCGCAGGAGGAGGCCCGCGCGTTCTTGGCGCCGCTGCACGTCAGCAAATTGTGGGGCGCCGGGCCCGCCACGGTGCCGCGGCTGGAGGCGGTGGGCCTGCGCACGATCGGCCAGGTGGCGGACGCGGATCCGCGGTGGCTCAGCGACACGCTGGGCGCCATGGGGCGGCGGTTTGCCAGCCTGGCGCGCGCCGAGAATCCGCGACGGGTCAAAGGCAGCCGGCGCGGGCGCAGCATGGGCAGCGAGCGGACCCTGGCCGTCGACGTCTCCGACCCAGCCGAGATCAAGCTGCACCTACGCCGCTCGGCGGACGCCATCGGCCAGCGCCTGCGCAAGAAGGGCGGCATGCTGGCCCGTGGTGTGCGGGTGAAGCTCAAGACGTCCAGCTTCAGGTCGGTGAGCCGCCAGGCCACGCTGCGACCGGCGGCCAATACCGGCGCGGCGCTGTATCAGGCGGCGGTTGAGCTGCTGGACCGGTTCGAGCACACCGAGCCTTACCGGCTGGTGGGGCTTGCGGCCTTCGACTTCGTCTCCGAGCGGCCTCAGCAGCTCGAGCTGTTCGACCCCGACCGGCTGGCGGAGCGACTGCGCCTGGAATCCACGATGGACGCCATTCGCAAGCGCTTCGGCCGCGACGCGGTCAAGCGGGCAGAGGATCAGGAGCGCCCCAACCGCGGAATCGCGGTCAACCTGGACCACCTGGATGCGCCGCTTCCGGAAACGTCCACGTGAGGTAGCGCCGGTCGATTCGCCGCAGCAGACTTCAAGCGCTCATCAGTGTCAGGGCCGCGATGCGACCCAGCTCGTCGGCGGCGATGTCGACATCCCCGATGCGCCCGTCCAGCAGCGCCTCGACGGTACCCAGGCTTACCGCGACCACATAAAACGCCATGCGCGCGCCCCTGGGGTCGTCGGCCCCGACCAGGCCCATGGCCACCATGTCCGTGTGCAGCTCGTCCAGCCCGCGTTGAATCAAGGCCCGAAAGACATCCCCCAGCGGCCCCGGCTCGCGCCGAAAGCGCAGAAATATCTCGGTAGTGCGCGGCTGCCCGACCATGGCCCGCAGCGCGCCCGCGAACGACCCGGGCAGCTTGCCGGGATCGCCCGCCGCCGCCAACCGCGCGTCCCGAATCGCCCGCAGGACCCGCTCCCCGACATGCTGAGCGACGCTGCCCAGCGCGGCGTCACGATCCGGCCAGTACTTGTAGAAGCCGGACTGCGCGATGCCGGCCGCAGCGGCGACCCGGCCGGTGGTAAAGCCCTCCAGCCCATGCTCGGTCAGCACCGCCAGCGCGCCCTCCAGCAGCGCGGCCCGACGCTCCTCTTTCTTTTCGGCGCGCTTCACGCCGCCATCGCCATGCGGCGCCCTTTCCAGCGCACCAGATGGTCGGTCAGCCGGGTCATGCGGGCCTCGCGAATCGCGCGGTGCGGGTCCAGCACCTCGGTGGTCGGCGCGCGCTGACCCAGCGACATCAATATGTCCGCCAGCGGCAGCTCCAGCTCGTCCTGCAGCGAGGCCCACCGGGCCAACATCTTCACGTACGGACGGACAACGGGCCCCAGACCGTAACGGGGCTGGTACGCGCCGACGACGTACAGGTGACGCTGCCCCGGAACGAGCGCGCCGCCGATCAATGAGGCCACCTTGCCCTTCACGGGCACGAGGCCGTCGGGCAGGAAGGGAAAGGAGACGTCGAAGCCGGTGCCGCACGCCACGACGTCGTAATCAGCCGCCGATCCATCTGCGAAATGGACGGTGCGACCCTCCACGCGGCGCACATCCTGGCGTGGCTGAATCCGCCCGTGCTGCAGGTAGTGAAACACCTCGGAGTTGACCGTAGGATGCCGCTCAAACGGCTGATGGTCGGGCACCGGCAGCCCGTAGTCGCGATACCGGCCGATCACCAGGCGCACGATCACTTTGGCCAGCACCCGCTGTACCGCGACAGGCGTGTACGGTCCGATAAACTCGATGACCGGCTTGCCGAGCACGCTCTTGGGCAGAATCCAATAGCCGCGCCGCAGCGACCAGTCCGCGACGGTCCCCACCCGTGCGGCCTCGCTGACGAGGTCGCAGCCGGAGTTGCCGCCGCCCAGCACCAGCACCCGCTTGTCGCGCAGCTGATCGGGGTGCTTGTAGTCCTTGGAGTGGAGGACCTCGCCGTCGAAGCCGGTCACCCAATCGGGGAACTTGCGCTTCCAGTGGTGTCCGTTGCACACGTACACGCCCTTGTAGCGCTCGACACTGCCGTCCCCAAAGGTGCACTCCCATGCGCCATCCACCGGAGCGCAGTGCGTGAGCGGGCGCCGAAACTGGATGTGGCGGCGCAGGTCGTGCGCGTCTGCAAACGCGTTGTAATACGCGCACATCTGCTGCCCGGACGGAAAGTCCGGATAGTCGGAGGGCATCGGATAGTCGGGGTACTCGGTGGTGCGACGTGAGCTGATGATGTGCGCCGTCGTGTAAACGCCGTGCGCCCAGTTGCCGCCCACGTGATCGGTGGCCTCCACCTGCACATACGGGACACGCGCCTCGCCCAGAGCCTTGGCGAGAGCCAGCCCCAGGGGGCCGGCGCCGACGATGAGGAAACGATTGTGGGTGTGCATGGCGCCTCTCGGTGATAGGTCAATCACCCAAACAGAGATACCACTATCTCCCAACCTCGACAACTCTACTTGCTGATCTCCAGCTTCACGTCGTCTACAAGCCCATACAGCTGCTCCCAGACGTAGCCGTTGACATGCCAGCTGAGCGCCAGCGTCTCGGGGTTGGCCTTGGGTGTCGTGAAGGTCACGCTGTGCGTCTGCCAGCCGGTCGCACTGAAGCCCGAGTTCGGCAGCGGCTTCAGCTGCGGGCACAGCTTCTTCCAGTCGTTGGACCACAGCACGTTGTTTCCCGTATCCGCGTCCAGGCGCATGTTGAACTGACCCGGCGACGAGCTGGAGCAGCTGACGGCAAACTTGACGACCACCTGCCACTTGAAGGTGACTTTGACGACCTGCCCTTCGACCGGGCAGATCGGAGTCTCAAACTCGGTGTAGGTCCACTTGGGCGCGACGATTGTGGCGTATGCGAACTTGGCGCCCTCGGCCGCTTTGATGGCGCTGCCGACGCCGTCGATCTGCGTGACCACCTCAAACTCTCCGTTGCCCGTCTTCTTCCAGTGGTCCTTGCCGTCCTCAAAGCCGCTGTTTTTGGGGGCGCTGGTCTTGATGACCACGTTGGGGCTACCGAACTGCTTGGGCAGCGCGCCCTTTGCATCCGGCGCTTTGCTGACCTCGGCAAACGCCTCGCCGGTGGTCTTGCGGTTCATCAACTTGCCCCAGAACGTGACCGCCGCCGCGTCCGCATATTGGGGCGAGACCTTTTTGGTAAACCCGTACACGAAGCGCGCGCCCGCCTTCACAAACGTATCCGCCATCAAGCTGTACTCCGCGGACCGGCACGCCGACATCGACACGATGGACTGCGGCAGCTTCCCGTGCGCCGCCACCAGCCCCGGCAGCACGCCAAACGCCACCACCGGCGGTTTTGGACATTTGAAGTCGGGATCGTCGACGATCATGCCGCCGATATGTCCGCTGGCCAGCTGGGCCTGCTTGGCCTGCACGCTCTGCGGGGTCGCCTTCTCCGCGGTAGCCAGCATCAGCGACCCGGCCTTGGTGTTGAGCGCGTACGGCATGACGATCTTGCCGTTCTTGTTCTTGTTTTTGAAGAAGATGTCGCCGTGGGTCCAAATCACCTGCATGCCCTTGCCCAGCATCTCGCTGAACGCGGCGATCGTGCCACTCGGACCGACCGCCGTCTGGGCATCGGCCGAGGACGGGCAGATGTTGTCCGTGATGTTGTTCACGACAAACGAGGTCGCATCAAACGCCCCCTCGCAGTCGCGGTACGGGTCCCAGCCGTACATGCCCAGGTTGCCGGTCTCCTCCACCGCGCCCGCGAGCGGGTTCATCGGCGCGCCCCGACCGGCGATGCCCGCCGCGGACGCCGTCCATCCGCGCGCCGAGACCTGCGGACCGTCGGTCTTTGAGCGATACGGGGCCTCCACGTCGTCCCAGGCGCCGGGTCCGCCGCCGCCGCCCATGACGCCGTCCTCGTGGATGATCATTCCAAAAGCCACGCCCGGATCCACAATCCACCAGACGCCGGTGCCGTCATCGGTGGTCGCGCCCAGCGCCTGGACGGCGTCCTGTTGCGCCAGCGCGGCGATCACAGCATCGCGCGCCGCATACGGGTCGATATCTGCGTCGGCAGCCGCCAGCGTGTCCCGCGCCAGCACCGCAACCTCCATCACCTGCTGAGCCTCGGCCTCGGTCCACGGCGCCTGCACCACAAAAGGCCGTGCCGGCGTCGCACCTGTCTCGCCACCGGACGTCACAAACGCCCGCAGCGCATAGGTCTGAGCGTCTCCCTCGCCCGCCGCAAACACCCCCGAGTACCGGCCGGCCGGTCCCTGCGCCGTCAGCGTGGCCCAGGTCTCCAGCAGCATCCCATCGGCGTCCGCAGGGCCGACAACCACCGACTCGGGGGCCGCCTCGGCATCCAGCCACGCCCACGCCCGGACCTCGGTCGACTGCCCCTGCACCACCACGCTCAAGCTCAACTCCAGTCCGGACACCGGCGCCATCGACGCGTTGGACGTCACGACGATGGTGTCCTGGGCCGCCAGCCCCGCCGCCGTCGCGCCAGTCACCGTGATCACGTTGTCGCCGGGCGCCAGCGGCACATCCGCCGCGACCCACTCCGTCGTGCCGTCCGCATCGCCCGATTGCCCCGCCGACGTGCTCCACGCGACGCTCACCACATCCGGCGACACGGTGCCCGTCAGGGTGACCAGCTCGCCCTGAACCGCCAAATCGGCCCCCCAATTGGGCGCCTTGATCAGCAGCACCGGCCCGGTGCTGGCCACGATCTTGTCCGAAGGCTCGCCGGGGCCCGCGTCCGGCACGTCCAGCAGCTCAGCGTCCCCTGTATCCGCGGGCGGCACATCCACAGCCGGCCCTGTGTCGCTGATGTCCGGCACGTCCGGCACGTCCGGCACGTCATCCTCCGTGTCCGGGACAACATCCGGCACAACTGAATCCGCCACCACGTCCGGCGCGGGCTGGGTGTCCGCGGCCGGCACGGGCACGTAGACGACCTCGGTGCACGCGCACGCACACAGGACCAACACCATGGCAAACGCTCTCACGGGGCAACCTCGGCAACTTTGAGGGTGGTGCTCATCGCGCTGTCGCCGTCAAAGACCACCGCGTCGCCCGAGCAGCCCAGCGGCTTCCCTGTGCCGCGCGCCAGCCGGTGGATCAGCGTGTACTCCCCGGGCTCCAGCGGCTCGGTCGGCGCGATGTCCGTCTTGTTGTGCGGGCAGCTTCCGGATTCGTCGATACGTCCAAGGTGCGTGACCTTCAGAGGCACCGGCTGCCCGTCCCTGTACAGCTCCACGAGGTCGTTCGGGACGGCTTCGTTGAGACCGTAGGTGACGTGCACCATGAAGTCCGCGTTCACATCCAGGCCGGCGTTCCACCGCGGGCAGGTCGACCACGCGGGACCGCCGACGCCAATGTTGAGATGCTCGAAGTCATCGTCGCAGCCGCATCCGCTCACCAGCGTGAAGACGAGCGCCGCGACAGGCACCAATAGGCTATGTCGATGGGTCACTCCCCTACCTTATCAAAAGCGCGGGACATACCGCGGCTATGGTGACGCCGGACGCTTGGCTGAGTGTGGTAGCCTCCCCGTCTTCCAATGATGAGGTATTTGATGACACGTCGTCTCCACGCGGCAGCCGTATCGCCGCTTGCAGCACTTGTGGTGCTCGGTCTCTTCGCAGGCAGCGCCCAGGCTCAGACTTTCAGCCTGACTAACAAGGTCCTCGAGCTCAACGGGGTGAGCTCCGGCGGCGAGAACATCGAAACCGCCGTCTCGGGCGCTCGATGGCGCTACAGCCTGGGGTATTCGCTGAGCGGCGCCGGGGACGCGGACGTCGTCATCACCGCCGATTTCCCCGACGGCATGTGGTACGTGGGCTCGTCAGCGCCTGCCGGCTTCAGCGAGAGCTGCACCCAGGATCCCGTCAACCTGTGGGACTGGTCGTGCACCTGGACCGCCAAGAGCCTGGACGTCAGCGGCGTGGCCGGCGCGATCTCGGTGGACCTGAGAAGCCGCGCCTTCTTCTAGCACAACGGCAGCGTCGTCCAATTGAACGCCGTCATGGACACCACGTATGACGACGGCGGCGGCCCGGGCTCCGGCACCGATCAACAGACCGCCCTGCACGAGATGGCGATAACGGCGGAGGGCGCGTGGACGCTGGGCAACTTCCACGTCAATCCGCACTTCGTCTACGCGCTCTACCTGGGCCATCAGACGCTGGGCCCCGACAAAGAGCCCGGATACTCTTTCTGGCTGCGCGGACCCTTCTTGTCTCAGGGCACGGCGCGGGTGGACGCCGGCTCCAAGCTGGTCCTGGAGCTGCCGCCGGGCGTGCGCTTCCGCAGCAGCGCGCTGACCAGCGGCTGGAGCACTACCGCCAAGGACTTTGACGACGGAACCATCGAGTTCGCGTTGACCGTGCCGTATCGCAAGGCCACCACGGTCGGTCCGGACGGCGTCGCTAAGATCGTCGGCCCGACCTACTCGTCGGGCAATATTCAGCTGTGGGCGCCGTGCTCCAACAAGGCGACCGTGGGCCCGGTCGTCGCAAAGCTTGTCGGCACCTATCCCGAGATCGTCAACGGCGTGGAGGTGGCGACGCCGCTGCCTCCGTCGGGCAAAGACGTGCCGATCAAGGGCAGCGAGTGCGCCAAAGCCTCCGCTGGCGTGCAGATGGACGCCCAGAACATCGCGGCCATCGGCCCCAATGAGCTCATCAACTACCGCTATGCGGTGTTTCCCAAGGCCGGCGTGCAACAGCACACCGACGCCGTGGTGTGGGCCGAGATCCCGCCGTTCATGACCTACAAGACGTACGGCACCTCGGTGAACGGCGTCTTCAACTACGGCCAGCCCTACACGGTCTCTCGCCCGACGTCGTACAACAACCCGCCCGACTTCGCGGCTTACGGATGTCGGCTGGACGGGCTGGCGGACGCGCTGACAGCGGACCAGATCCGCGCGATGTTCCTGTCGGCCTGGCAGGCGGACCTGTCGGTGTGCACGGTCGTTGACGAGACGCCCAGCAACGATCCGGACATCACGCACATCTTCTACCATGCGCCCGTCTGGGGTCCCGATCCCGCGACCTTGGACACAGGTGACTTCGTCGAGACCTTCTTTGCGGTGTTGACCGTGGCAGCCAACGCGGGTACGCCGGCGTCTCCGCTGCCCGACACCGGCGACACGATCACCATGACCGTCTGGTTTGCCGATGCGGAGCTCGCCGCCTCGCTGCCCGACCCCATCGTCAAGACCACCTCCAAAAACCTCGGCGTGGAGAGCGACACCGGACCGGTGTACTACGGCCTGGGCCCCGTTGACGTCGCGGGCATCGCCCCACCCGTCGATGTGAAGCCCGGCGAGACGAAGCTGCGAGAGGCCGCGGTCTACTTCACCGGCGCCCCCGCCGAAAACCCGGCCCTGGAGTGCCTGTTTCCGCCCGGCGCCAGCGTCGTCATGAGCAAGCTCCCCAAGTGGGGCTGCGTCGGCCCCAACGCCGCGACATATCCACCACCGGCGACCTGGCCCGAGCCCGAGATCGCCCTGCTGCCCGACGGCTCGACGTTGCTGACGCAGACCAGCGGCAACGAGCTCGCGCCGGTCGCGCACTGCGCAAAAAACAACCAGCACGTGGACTACGAGTTTGCCGTCACCATCGCCGACGACAAGCCGTTCACGGACGGCGACCAGCTCCAGTACACGTGCACAGCCAGCGCCGACAACGACGGCGGCAATCCGGCGCAGGCCAGCGGCATCTTTACGGTGCGCGTGCCGTCCGAGATGACGATTCTGGTGCTGCCCAGCTGCAACACGCCCGGCGAGCTGGGCTTCTCGGCCATCTTCGAGAACACCGGCGGGCAGGAGCTCACCGGGGTGATCGTGGAGTTCCCCATCGCCGACAGCCAGGACCCGGCGGGCGCCCCGTTCGATGCGGTTGAGTTCGTTACCGCTGCCGCCTTTGATCCGGCCGGCGATCCGCTGGAGGGCGCGACGCTCGAGTACCAGGTGGGCGGCGCCTGGCAGGCTGAGCTCCCCACGCCGGCGAGCCTGGCCACGTCGGTGCGTGTTCTGGTGGATTCGTTGCCCGCGCTGAGCGGTCCGCACCGGCTCAAGGTCACCATCGCGGAGGCCGCCGCCAACCCGGGCAACGGGCTGATCCACGCGACCGGCAGCATGCAGTCGGCGCAGCTGGCCAACCTGACGACGCTGACGGACGTGCCGTTTGTGGTCGGCACGTGCCCTGCCCTGCTGAGCGTGCACAAGTTCTTCGACGGCGACGAGAACGGCTTTCAGACGCAGGACGAGATCGACCTCAACGACTGGGCCTTCTTTGTCATCGACGCCGATGATCAGGTCGTCGCGACGCTGAAGATGGGCCAGACCGGCCAGGCATTCGCGTCCATCGAGGCGGCCGGCACCTACACCATCTCCGAGGTCCTGCCGACCGACAATCCGAACGTGACCTGGCGCGCGACCACGCCACTCGACGCGCCCAGCCCGGATCAGCTCTTCACGTTCGGCCCGGCCGGCGGTGAGCACTATTTCGAGTTCGGCAACACCTGCGACTGCGACGATGAGGACCCGTGCACGCAGAACATCTGCACGCCGGCTGGATGCTCACACCCGCCCTTCATCGAGGGCGCCGGATGCAACACAGACGAGGACTGGTGCACCCTGGAGATCTGCGTCAACGGTCAGTGCCTCAACGCGCCGCCGGAGATTATGCCCTGCGGCGAGAACGCGCTGTGCACGACCACGGCCACCACGTACGACTGCGAGTGCGAGGCGGGCTACACCGGCGACGGCAAGACCTGCGACGACGACGACGAGTGCGAAAACGAGACCGACAACTGCGACGTCAACGCGACCTGCACCAACACCGACGGCGCCTTCGACTGCGATTGCAACGCCGGGTATTCGGGCGACGGCGTCACGTGCACCGACGACGACGAGTGCGAGCTGGACACGCACGACTGCGAGGGCAACCGGGTCTGCGAAAACACGGACGGCGGCTTCGAATGCCCCTGCGCCGACGGCTTCCTGGAGGACGGCGACGACTGCGTAGACGTGGACGAGTGCGTGGAAGACGAGCCCGACTGCGGTATCGGCGGCGTGTGCAGCAACACGCCGGGCAGCTTCGAGTGCGAATGCGCTGACGGCTTCGGCCTCCACGCGAGCGGCAAGTTCGTG
>CAZJHX010000172.1:0-22430 GCA_964545715.1 uncultured Myxococcales bacterium | reverse complement strand
CGGAATCGCCGGCTCCACGTGCAGCTGCCCGGCCGGGTTGGCCGGGCGCACGTGCGAGACCAACATCGACGACTGCGACCCGAACCCGTGTCTGAACAACGGCACCTGCGAGGACGCCGTCGACGGGGCGACGTGCAGCTGCCCGGACGGATACTCAGGGGCGATCTGCGAAACAAATATCGACGACTGCGACCCCAACCCGTGCCAGAACGGCGGCACCTGTGACGACGGAGTTGCCGCGTACACGTGCAGCTGCTCGGACGGCTACTCCGGCGCGACCTGCGCCACAAACATCGACGACTGCGACCCCAACCCGTGCCAGAACGGCGGCAGCTGCGCCGATGGCGTCGCGTCGTATGCCTGCACCTGCGCCGACGGGTATTCCGGCGACACATGCGCGACCAATGTCGACGACTGCGACCCCAATCCGTGTCTGAACGGCGGCAGCTGCGAGGATGGCGTGGCCGGCTTTACGTGTGGCTGCACCACGGGCTTTTCCGGGCCGACGTGCGCGGTCAACGACGACGACTGCGCGCCCAACCCGTGCCAGAACGGCGGCCAGTGCGTCGACGGCGACGATGCCTACTTCTGCCAGTGCGCCACCGGCTACGAAGGCGATCAGTGCCAGCTGAACATCGACGACTGCACAGCCACGAGCTGCGTCAACGGCCAATGCATCGACGGCGTGGCATCGTTCACGTGTGAGTGTGATGCGGGCTACACCGGCGCGCTGTGCGACGTGGAGATCGACGAGTGCAACCCCAACCCGTGCTTGAACGACGGTCAGTGCCAGAACCTCATCGGCGCCTTCAAGTGCGACTGCGTGGGCGGCTACTCGGGCGAGACCTGCGAGATCGCCCCCTGCGACACCCTTCCAGGCGCGGTGAGCTTCGCGGTGGAGGGCAACAACGTCGGCAACGGCAAGGGCTGGCAGGCCTTCACGGCGTCCGATGACGGCTACATCACCCAGGTGGAGCTCGGCTACAGCCTGGGGGGCACGCACCTCGGCTTCACCCTGAACGTCTACGCGGGGGTGGGCACGACGGGCCCGCTGCTGCACAGCCAGGAGGTCGCCAGCCTCGGGGAGGGCACGTTTGTGGGGTACTTCCTGCACGAGCTGACCGCGGCGGTGCAGGTCCAGGGCGGCAAGAGCTACACCATCGAGGGCGTTGACACCGTCGGCTGGACCCACACGAAAGCGGAGCTCAAAGGCGCGTCGAGCAGCTTTGGGCCCGACATCCAGAAGCACGTGCGGGTGTGGGTGGCCGAATGCGGCTGTGAGGCGTGCGTGTGCCCGTCCGGATTCGGGGGCGTCGGTTGCCCCAACATCGACGACTGTGATCCGAACCCGTGCAAGATCCACGAGACGTGCATCGACGCTACAAACGCGTATGAGTGCGTCTTTGAGCCCACCCTTTTGGCCGAGCTCGCGTTTGAAAAGCAGTGGATTCAGGCGGGGCGCCGCATCGCGCACACCGACGACACCTACTACGTCATCGCCGGCGTCGGCGGGGAGATCCCCATCTACGCGATCGATCCCAACAAGCTGATCGTCTCCGAGACCGGGAAGAAGACCCCGTTTGGGACCATCTCGTTCCAATACGTGAAGGCGCTGGACCGCTTTGTCTTTCACAGCGTTGCGGGCACGAGCTTCGCGGTCACGGACGGGGCTCTGGAGAAGCTCATCGTGCCGCCCACAGATCTAGGCGCCATGATGGGCGGGGGCTTCGCCGACAGCGCCGGCAACTACCACGCCCCCTTCTGGAGCAAGGCCGGGATCGCCGAGTTCGACGCAAAAGGGAGCTTTGTCGCCAACTGGGGCCTGGCAGCGCCCGCCGGCGTGACTCCGATCACGAAAGGGGGCCACCTGCTGGCCCTGGACAGCGCCACGGGCGTCGCCTACCACATCTGGGGCGGCTGGACCAAGACCACGCGCATCGACTTCGCGGCCAAGGAGCGGCCGATCATCGACCAGTACAACGCCACCCCATCCGCGTCCGACCTGCTCGTCTCGCCGGGCGGCTTCGTCTACTACTCCCACCGCGACTGGGGCAAGGTCACTATGCGCGATACTAAGGGCACGATCCTCTACACGCTGGACATCGGCGCCAAGCTGGAGCCGACCTCCATCGACTACGACGAGATCCGCGGGCGCCTGCTGGTCGGCTGCTACAACGACGGCTCCGGGCTCGTCCGCATCTACGAGGGCCTGCCCTGATCAGTCGCCGCGGTCAGCGCGCAGCGGTGGGCCGTAGTCCGGATTGGTGATGAAGCTGCGGTCGGTCAGGCGTTGGAGAAACGCGCGGAGATCGGCGACGCCGGCGTCAGAGATCGCCAGCCCGAGCCGCCCCCCGGCGCCACGCAGCCGCTCATCCAGCGTGGGGCTGTCCACGACACCGCTGCGATAGTGCTCCAGCACCGCCTTTAGATCCGGGAAGCGGCCGTCGTGCATATATGGGGCGGTCAGGGCGATGTTGCGCAGTGTCGGCGTGCGGTATTTGCCGATGTCGACCGGCTTCCTGGTGATCCGGCCGCGGCCCCAGGCGAGGTGCTCGTGGGCGGGTGAGAAGTCCGCGTCCAGGCCGTTGTTGTGGTAGCCGTGATCGGTCAGGTCAACGCCCGCGTGGCATCGGGCGCAATGCTGCTTGAAGACGGCCAGCCCGCGCCGCTCGACCTCACCCAGCTCGCCCCGATCGTAGGGCGAATCCCGCGACAGCAGCGTGCGCTGAAACTGCGCCAGCGCGCGGACGATGTTCGGCACGGTGATGCCGTCGGCAAAGGCGGCGTCGAACAGGTCCGGGTAGGTCGCGTGAGCCTTCAGCTTTGGAACGACAGCGCGCAGATCGGGCACGGCCATCTCGTCGGGATGGCTCAGGGGGCCGAATGCCTGGGACTCGAGATCCGTCGCGCCGCCGTCCCAGAAGAGGGCGGGGACCCAGGCCATATTGATCAGCGCCGGGGTGTGGCGCAGCAGCGGCTTGCCCGTGACGCCCGCGGTGCTGACACGCTGCCCGTCGGTGAAGGCGAGCGCCTGCTTATGACACGTACCGCACGAGACGCGGCCGTTGGCGGAGAGGATCGGATCGTAGAAGAGGTGACGACCCAGCTGAGCGCCGGCGGGGGTCGTGGGGTTTCGGTCGGGGGCCGGCGGCTCGACCCGCGGCGGCGGCTCGGGGGCCGGCGGCGGACTGGAGTCCCGACGGCAGGCCGCCGGCAGCAACAGCGCGATTAGGAGCCAGGTCGCTGCGAGATGCCGGGTCATGGTGCGGAGTTTAGAACATCGGCCGTTTAGTGCGACTAATTGTCGCGCGGCGAATTGTCGCGCGACCTTTCACCACATTCCCTCCGCCGCGAGTTCTGCTTACGCTGGAAATACACAACTGATTACATGGGGGACGAGCGTGGGAACGACTTACGGCGAGAGCCTGGTACGCATCGGTGCAGCGGTGGCGCTAACGGTCGCGCTCGGCATGGGAGCCGTCGCGTGTGGTGATGACGACGGCCATGACCACGACCATGGGACGACGGACACGACAGACACGACGGACACGACGGATACCGGGGACACGACGGACACGGGTGACACGACGGACACGGGTGACACGACCGACACGGGTGACACAACGGACACGGGTGACACGACCGACACGGGCGACGGCGACGTGATCGACACGGCCTTCATCTTCACAGCCAGCGACGGCAAGTGGTTCATGACCGTCTTGAGCGCCGACACGGACGACATCGAGGAGATCGAGATCCCGGAGCTAGCCGAGGCCACCGCCAAAAAGGCCGAAGAGACCGACAGCGAGGACCCGGGCGCGCGCTGGTCGGATGCGACCCCGGCCAGCGATGGCTCGCGCATCTTCGTCAACGCCTCCAGCGCGGACGCGATGGTCGTTGTCGACGTCGCGACCCGAGAGATCGAGCAGATCTTCCAATTTGACTGGGGCAGCCGGCCACTGCACGCGTTCAACCCCAACCACGGCAACGAGCTTTGGACCCACCTGGACGGCACCGGCCAATTCTATGCGGTGGACCAGACCTCTCTGGACCTGCTCAACGGGGGCGACCCCATCGAGGCATCCTCCTTCGGCGCCGGCCACGGCAAGCTGCTCTATTCGCCTCAGCTGGGGGCGAGCTACTTTGCGACCAACACCGCCGAGCCGGGCATCTTCCCGATCGACGGCGCAAACATGACGACCGGAGACCGGATCACGTTGTGCGGCAAGCCCGAGAAGGTCGGTGCCCACAGCTGGGCGTTCATCGCTGACAGCGCCAACAACAAGTGGGTTGTCATGGTCAGCGACGCCGTGACGGGCGAGCTGGTAAAGACCTTTGAGGTCCCGGAGCTGGCCGCGCGGACGGCGGCCAAGGCCGAGGCGACCGGCAGTGACGACGCCGGGCCCAGCTGGGCGGACGCCACCCCGAGCCACGACAACAAGTGGATCGTGGTGGACGCGTCCAGCGCGGACTCGATTGCGGTCTTCAACACACGGACCCTGGCTCTGGAGAAGACCTTCGACCTGGAGTGGGGCGACCGGCCGCTGCACAACTACAACCCCAACCACAACAACGAGCTGTGGTGTCACCTGGACGGCAAAGGCACCTTCTTCGTGCTGGATACCGACACGCTCGAGCCGATCGACGACGCCGTCGTGGCCAACTCCACGGGCACCGGACACGGCAAGCTGCTCTACAGCTCCCAGCTTGGCTCCAAGTACTTCGCCACCAACACCAGTGAGCCCGCGATCTTCGCTCTGGACGGGGAGAAGAAGGAGATGACCGCCAAGATCACGCTGTGCGGCAAGCCGGCGGAAGACGACCCGGAGACCCCCGAGGATGAATCCGAAACGCTGGTGGGCGGCACCCACGACAAGGCCTATCTGCCCGGACCCAACCTGGTTGCCGTGCAGTGCACCAAAGGCGCCGGCTACGCCTTTGTGAACGCCGACGACAACACCGTGGTGGCCGATCTCGTCGACATCGGGGGCAGCAACGCGCACAGCCCCGGCAACGAGTACGTCACGTCTATCGCGGGTGACCTGGTGCAGGTCTGGGACGCCGCCGATGCCCAGGACAACGGGTACGAGTTCGACTGGACGGTCGAGATCGCCGGCGCACCCAGCGCGCGCGGCACGCGGTTTCGCACGAACGGCGACGACTGGGAGGCCTGGATCCCGCAAACACAGGGCGTGAACGTCGCGGTGCTGAACCTGACGACCAAGGAGTCCAAGCTCATCGAGATCGGTTCGTTGACGAAGCCGGAGGGCGCCAGCCACTTCTCGCGTCGCGGCAGCATGGGTGAGACGCACTTCTATACCTACAACGACGACGGGCTGGTCGCGGTCGATGTGGAGACGCATGAGGTCACCACCGGCGCGCCGACGCCGACGCTTGTGAGCCAATCGACCTACACCGGCGCCTGGGAGGACCCGGACACCCTGGTCGGCGGCACCCACGACAAGGCGTATCTGCCCGGTCCGGGGCTTGTCGCGGTGGAGTGCACCAAGGGCGCCGGCTATGCCTTTGTCGACCCATCCGACAACTCCGTGGTCGCCGATCTGGTGCCGGTCAAGGGCGGCAACGCCCACAGCCCCGCCAACGAGTACGTCTTGTCCATCACCGGGGACACCGTGCAGGTGTGGGACGAGTCCGACGAGCAGGACAACGGCTACGAGTTTGACTGGACGATCGAGGTCACAGGACATCCAAGCGCGCGCGGCACCCACTTCCGCAAAGCCGGGGATGTCTGGCAGGCGTGGATCCCGCAAACCGAAGGCACCTCGATGACGGTGGTCGACCTGTCCACGCGGAAAGCCGTGGACTACGAGATCGGGACGCTGACAAAACCCGAAGGGGCCAGCCACTTCTCGCGGCGCATGCAGCTGGGCCACAACGACGCCTACACGTACAACGACGACGGCATCGTGATCATCGACCTGCAGACCGGCGATCTGGACGGCCCCTACGAGATCACGGGCCTGCCATCCCGCATCGCTGTCGTCAGCAGCGGGGCTCATGACTAGAGCCGCTCTGCTGGCGCTGGTGGCGTTGGGTTGCCAGACACCGGCCGACGATGAGGCGTCACCGGCCGGAACGGCGACACTGGTGATGACCTTCGACCACCGTATCGGAGACCAGGCGCTGGACCTGGGGCAGCCGCTCGAGGTGGACGGCAACCTGAGCGTCACGTTTGATCAGCTGCGCTATTGGGTCTCCAACGTCGTCCTGCTCGGCGAGGAGGGAGAGCCCGTTCACGTGGTTGCAGACGCATACTTCCTTGTGGAGCTGACCTCCGACCGCCGGCGAACTGTCGTGGAAATCCCGGGGATCCCGGCGGGCTCATATCAGGCGATTGCGTTTGCAGTCGGCGTGGACGCCGCTCACAACCACACGCTGGATGTAGAGATCGGCGAGCTGCGTGCGGGTGTCGGCATGGAGTGGACCTGGGACAGCGGCTTCAAGTTCCTGCGCGCCGAGGGCGCATTCGAGACCGACGACCTCAAGGGAAACTTCAACTTTCACATCGGCACCGATGAGCTGTACCGGGTGATCACGCGAGAGCTCTCACCGTCACTGGTGGTCGCGGCGGGCGGGCGGGCTGAGGTCCCGACCCGCGTGGAGGTCCATCGCCTCTTTCGAGATCTCGACATGGCCACGTCATCCGTCGTGCAAGGGGGGCCGCAAAACGGGCCGGCCGGGGTCATCGCGGGCAACATCGCCAACATGTTCCGCGTCTTGCCGGACGACTTCGACGCGCCCGACGAGCCCGACGGTCCCAAGATCGTGCACGTCGGTAGTGGCGGCGACGACACGGGCGACGACACGGGCGGTACGGGCGACGACACCTCCGACCCGGCGGGCAAGTCGCTGGACAGCGCGCCGCCCCACATCACAAGCCCGGTTGTGGCCGCGATCGCTCTGGCGTGCTCGACGCCTGACACCATGACGGACGACGACGCGCACCCGTGCTTCTCCGGATTCGGCATCGATCCACCGGGAGCGTTCGCCGAGCCGGGGCACTTGACGTTCGTGACCCCCGCGGACACCCAGGTCCTCGCGGTCGATGGAGGCGTCGTCAGCGACGTGGCGTTCGTCGACCACACGGATATCACCCACTCGGACTTGTTTCGCGTCTCCGTTCGACTGCATGACAGCTCAGCCTTCTGGCTGGAATACCTGCACGTCAAGGACGTCACAGTGGCGCCCGGCGACACGATCCAGGCCGGCCAACCTCTGGGACTGGCGGGCGACCACTTTGACCTGAAGCATGGACGCGTGAGCTTCGCCGTGCGGCGCAAGCAGACCGTCACCCAGCGACTGTGCCCGTCGCGTTACGCGGAGAACGCCGTCATCGCTCAGTGGGAGACCGCGCTCCAAAAGAGCAACCAGGCGTGGCCCGAGCTGGCGTCTCAGCAGCTGTGCGACAGCGTCTCCATCGTGTGCACGGCGAGCACGTGCAACACGCCCGGAGCTTTCGAGTCCTCGCCGGGCGATATCGACGCCGGCAAGAACATCTACAAAGGCTCCTGCCTGACCTGCCACGGGGACAAGGGGCAGGGCCTGGTCGGCGGCGACCTGTGCATCGGCGAGGGCTGCGAGTGCAAGTCGTGCAAAGAGGGTCACGCAGCCCTGGCGGCGCGCGTGGAGCTGGACATGCCGCCGGAGGGACTGTGCGACGCAAAGTGCTCAGCCGACGTGGCCGCGTATATCCTTCACGCCTTCACGAAGTGATGGGGGCGCTGCCCGGTTGCGACAATTCACCGCACGTCGCCGATGGAAAAATGCATTACACTGTATTTCATGGTTGATCTCCGCTGCTGCTGGGTCTTCGCCGCGATGATGCTGGCGTGTAGCGGTCCGGCCGAGACATCGCCGGTGCCCGCCCCCAAGCAGGCCGTGGAGGAGCCCACGCCGGAGCCTGCCGGCCCGGTCCACTTACCGCCGGACGGCACCACCGACAACGACCCAGCGCGACAGGTGGAAGCAACACGCACGGAAGACGCCGCACCCGACCGGCCCGTCGCCGAAGCGAAGGACCCGGATCCGGTGGCGGATGAGCCGATCGAGACGGCCGAAGAGCCGGTCGCCCAGAGCACGCTGGTCCTTGCGTTCGATCACCGTGTAGCCGGCAAGCCGCTGGTCCTGGAGGAGGCGCTGGAGACGACCCTTGGCAAGGCGGCCATAAAAACACTGCGCTACTGGGTCACGAACATCACGCTGCGATCATCGCTGGGCGACGTGGCGCTGCCGGGCAGCTACTACCTCATCGAGCAGACCAAGACCGAGACACGCACGCAGATCACCCTTCACGACGTCCCGCCGGGCGAGTACACCGGCCTTCAATTCAGCATCGGGGTCGAGCCCGAGAAGAACCATCACCTGGACCAGTTCGACGGCGAGCTGCAGGCCGGCATCAGCATGGACTGGGCGTGGAAGACCGGCTTCATCTTCTTCAAAATGGAGGGCACGCTGGGCAGCAAGAAGTTCGTCTATCACGTCGGTGAGGACGAGAACTTCAAGACCCTGACGCTGGAGCTGCCCGCACCGCTGTCAATGTTGCAAGACCAGGAGAGCACGCTGACGGTTCAGGCCGCGTTGGAGAACGCCTTCGAAGGGGTTGGCGCGGCGACCGCCATGTTCGGCCCGCCTGCCGCTGCCGTCATGAACAACATGCCGGCGATATTCTCCGTACCCTGACCTACTGCTTGAGGTCAGCGGCCTTCTTGCGCAGGTTGTCCAGCTTGAATTTGCCAAGCGTGTAGACGGTGCCGGCGGGGGACTGCGGGGACGTGATCGTCACGTAATGCGCGTCGCCCTCCTTGGTGTCGGACGCGGCCAGCTCGATCTTGGCGCCGGTCTTCAGAGTGGCGATCAGCTTGAACGCCGGCGCGGTCAGGCCGACGGCATCGACGGTCTTGTCGGTGAAGTCCTTGATGCTCAGCGCCTTCAGCGTCGTGGCGATGGCCTCGACAGCCGCGTCCTTGAGGCCGGTGTCCTTGTTGATGGTCTCGGGCGTCAGCATCTCCCAGCCACCCCCGGCGCGCTTCAGCTCGACCGTCTCCTCTTTGTGGATCAGCTGCAGCGCGGCGATGTCCTTGCCGTCAGCCAGCTTGATGACCACCTTGTCGCGGAAGTCGGACGGCTTCTTGGTGAACTTGTTGCGCGTCCAGCTGCTGACCTTGAAGTACATCTGCGTGCCCGGGATGTGAGCCTCGACATTGCTGTCTTTCTCGGCCCCGAACACGATCGTCTTCTCCTGCCCGGCGATAGTCGCCTTCAGGGTCATGGTCGGCGTCGCCAGGCCGGAGTCCTCCGGTTTGGGCGCCTCGTCGTGGAAGCTGCTGGCGCGCAGGGTCTTCACGCCGCTCAACAGCGTCTTCATCTCGCGCTCAAACGGCGTCTGCGCCTGCGGGGCGGTCATTTGCCAGCCGGCGGCCGTCTTCTCGAACACCATGGCGCCCTCGCCGGTGTGCTCGTTTTTGACCTCGATGCGGGTGACATCGTCGTCCTTGACGTCGCCCAACACCGACTTGTTGCGCAGATCGCCCAGCTTCTTGATCAGGTTGCCGCGCGTGTTTTTGCTGACGATCATGTACTCGTCCCGGCCTTCGACCTGGGCATAGAACGCCTTGTCTTTCTCCTGCTCGGCGCCAAAGACGATGACGACCGGATCGGCGTCCGACAGCTCGATCTCGATTCGGGCTGCGGCGTCGCGCTTCAGCAGGCCGGTGTCCTCGGCGGGCTTCTTGCCCATGACAAACTCCGTGACGCGCATGTTGGCGATCTGCGACAAAAACGTGTCCAGCTTGCCCAACCGATAGTCGGCGATGGTCGGGGACACGATCGAGAACGTGCCCTTGGCCTCGGGCTTCTTCTCCTTCTCGCCCGGCGGCGGCTTCGGCGCGTCCTTCGGCGGCTCCGGCGGCTTCTCCCACGTCGCCGCCAACACGATCTTCGGCGCCTTCGTGTTGTCCGGGTCGACGATGGTCACCTTGGTGATGTCGGTTTTGTCGAACGAGAACGCCTTCTTGCTGCGCAGCGCACCGACGTCGTGGTCAAACGCGCTGCGCAGGTCCTTCTGCTTGGCGCGAAACACCTGCTTGTCGTCGCCGGCCTGCATCACAAAGGTGTCGTACACGTCCTGCCCGCCGCCTTCGCTGCTCTTGACCTTGGCCGCGCTACCGATCACCAACGCGATCTTGGACACGCCCTTCTCAGACAGCGTGATCGAGATCGCGCTCTCCTCCTCCAAGCCGAAGTCGACCAGGTGCTCGGGGTTCTTCACCGTGCGGGCCGGCGTCAGCGCCGTGTCGGTCGCAAACGCCTCCAGCATGTTCTTGATGCGGAAGCTCTCGACCTCGCTCTTGACGGGCTTGACCATCTTCCAGTCATCCTCGCCCGCCTTCTCGAACTCGACGGTCGCCCCGTCGCGGGTCAGCGCGATGTGATCGTACGGCGGGGTCTTGAACTGGCGATCGCGGTCTTCCTTCTTCTCGCTCAAGAACAGCAGCGGGTTCTCTTTGCGTTTGCGCCACTCTGTCTGAGCGCCCTGCTCCAAATACCCCGGCACCGTCGCCGGCTTCGCGGACTCCTCTTCCTCGCTGCCACGCGTGCCCATGTAGGCGAGCAAGCCGGCAGCGACGAGCAGTACAACGAACGTCCCTTTGTTCATCCAGTCCTCTCAGTCTCTCTTGATAGCGTCGTAGAAATCAGGCCGGGCCGAGCTTCTTGCGGCCCATTCGGCGCAACCAGAAGCGCAGGAAGGCAAACACGATCAGCAGCGCCGGCAGCCCGAAGACCAACCCGGCGGACACCAGCTTTCGGCTGTTCTCCGACGTGACCTTCAATGGCCGGTCCGTGTCCGCCTTGGCGCGAATGGCCGCCATCCCGGAGTCGCCCGTAGCCCAGTCAAAAACGCCGAACAGCAGGTCCAGGTTCTTTTGCCAGAAGTCGGTCTGCTGGCCCGGAAGCTGGGTCATGCGCCCGCGCTCTCCCAGATGAATCGGGTTCTGCTGGCCGATGAAGCGGCCCCACGCGTTGACGTAGCGAATGTAGTAGGGGATCGCCGCGCCGAGCCCGGTCACCTTCTCCTGAGCGACCTTGCCGATGTTGAAGTCGTGCAGCAGCCGGCTGGGGTTCAGCGACTCGAAGCCCAGGTTGGACCCGATGATCACGATGTTGGCCGGCCCCGCGTCCTTCCGCTTGGGCTCGATCGGCTTCTTCTTGGGCGGCGCCGGCTGACCGTCGGGACCGGGCGGATCGGGCTCGGGCTCCGGGCGCTCGGGACGCTGACGACCCGCGAAGTAGGAGCTGGCGTTGTCCCCCGAGACATGGACGGCCACGTGCATCGTCCCCGACGTCTGCTCCGCCCCCACGCTGTCTTTCAGGCTGCGCGGGTCCAGCACAAAGTCCTTGGTCTTGCTGACCGCGCGCTCGGATGAGCTGATCAGCGGCTCAAACGTCAGCGACGGCTGCGCGCCCTCGATGTGCGTGAAGCTGGAGGCGAACGGCATGGTCACCCGACGCAGGCCCGCCACCATCGGGTCGTTCTCGCTGAACTTCTCGAAGATCGGAAACAGCGGATAGCTGTACTTGGCCGCCATCGCCAGCTCACCGATGTTGCTCATCTGCAGGTTGACCGTGTTGATGCGCTCGAACAGCGCCTTCTCGGTCTCCATCACCAGGTCGTTGTTTGCGTGAATGCCGTAGTGCGCAAAAAACGGTGACAGGTTGGTGTTGGTCGACTCGATGCGCGACACCAGGTTGTACGGCGGCTTGTCGTCCCACTGATTGACCAGCACCTCGTAGGAGTTGGTCAAAAAGATCGTGGGCTTGCCGCTCATGATGAACTGGTCGATGTCGTACAGCTCCAGGTCGGCAAACGGCTTGCGTGGACCGTAGATGACCAGCGCATCCACCTCTTCGGGCACCGACTGCCCGGCCGAGACCTTCACGATGCGATAGCCCTTGGACAAGAAGAACTGGCGAATCGCCTCGTTGTGCTGGTTCAGACGGCCCTCCAGCCCACGGATGTCGTCCACCGCCTTCTTGACGAACGGCTGCTTCTCAAACGCCTGGGCCAGCATGTCCGGAATTTTGGACTCGGTCTCCTCAAACGGACACAGCTCGTCGTGACCGCACATGAAGCCGATGCTCTTGCGGCCCGGCGAGTCCTTGAGCGTGGTGTAGGCCGTGTTGATCTCGGTCTTGAGATTGCTGAGCACCTTCACGCCATCCAGCGGGTCGGGCATCTGGATGTCGCCAAGCCTATCGAGGCCGGCGCGGCCGAGCGCCTGACGCAGACCGCCGCCGCTGCCCTGGGGCGCGCGCGAGCCCGTCGGACCACCGGGCGGAGTCGCTTTCGGCGCGGGAGGAGCCGCCTTGGGCGCGGGCGCGGGCGGTGTGTCCGCCTTGGGCGCGGGAGGTGTCGGGGGTGCGGGCGCATCCGGCTTGGGCGCGGGCGGCACCACCTTGTCGGGCGTCGGATTCGGCAGGTTGACGGCGCCCATCTTGGCCAGCGCCTGCTCCAGCACCTGCTTGCCCTGCCCCGGCGGCAGCGCCACGGCGATCTGCTGGATCTGCTCCGTGCTGGCCGTGTCGTTCAGCGTCGTCAGCCCGTACGCGGCGATGAACTTCACCTCGCGGTTGGGATCGGCCAGCAGCGGCCGCAGATCGGGCACGGTCGCCTGCTGCGTGTTGATCAGATATGCCACCGCCAGCCGGCGCACCTGCCAGCCGCTGTCCTTCAAGAACGGCTTCACAGCCGCGCCATCGACCTTCACGCGCAGCCGCATGGCCAGGTCCAGCGCCACCTCGCGGACGGTCTCGTCCTTGTCCTGCAGCGCCTTCGTGATCTCGCCGGCCGCCGCCTCACCAGCCGCGGACGCGATCACCTGCACCGCCACCGCGCGCACCGTCGCGCTCTCGTCGCTCTGCGCCGCACGCAGGGCGGCCGTCGCCTGTTGCCCCGGCGGTCCCTGCAGCCCCGGGCTCTGCTCGCTGCCCTTCAGCCAGGCGCCCAGCACCCGCAGCGCCGACGTCCGCGCCGGGATCTCGGGATGCTTCATCAACTCCAGCAAGCGCTTGAGCAGCCGCGGATCCCGCTTCTCGTCGATCAGCGACGCGACCCACGCGGAGTAGACCCCGCTGAACCAGCCGATCTTGCCCAGCAGCGACTCGAAGTGCTCCCGACTCAGCTGTCGGCCGGTCGCCGCCTCGGTCTTCATCGAGGCCCGCTGCGCCTCCAACTGCGTGCTGACCTTGCCGCACGCCTCGTCTATGCGGGCCAGGTTTGCCAGGTACTCATCGATTTGAGTCGTCCGGTCGGACTGCTTGTTCTGCATCTGCTCGACGATGCCGCCTTCCAGCTCCTCGTCGGTCTTCTCTTTGCTCTGGTCGTAGCGCTCGATGGTCTTCACGCACTCTTCGACCGCCTTGTTGAGCTCTTCACCGTTCTTGAGCAGATCCCGCATCACGGACGACGCCGCCTGCTTGGACCGCAGCCGCAGCATGGCCTTGGTGATCTGATACTCAAACGTGCCCGGGTTGGAGATGACCGGAATCACCTCTTCCACCGTGCGGTAGTGCAGCGACAGGCCGATGTAGTAGCGCTTGTTGAGCGCGTCGGGGTCCGCGTCCTCGCTCTTGTCCGCGGGGATCTTCAGCGCGCCCAGGTTCAGCGCGCCGGCCTGCGACTCCAGATCGTCCTCTTCAACGGTGACGGTCAGGTTGCCCGCCGACGCCCGCTTGTACTCGTCCAGCTTGTCCTGCAGCTGCTGGATCAGGCGCGGCACGTTCTCGATGACGCCGCCGCCGCCCTCGAGCGACTTCGGCAGCTTCTTGGACTTGTACAGCCGCAGCTCCAGCCCTTCCATGGTGCTGACGGCGTCGATGCTGGTCTGGCTGAGGCTGTTGACCTCGGCCTCGGTCATGTCGATCCGCTTGTAGTTCTTGATGCCGTACCAGTTCACGGCGACCAGCACGCCGACCACGCCGGCGATCATCAGGGCCGCGTTGGTCCCACTGGCCAGCTTCTTTGAAAATGAGACGTTGCTCATCAGGTCCACCTCCGCGCTTCGAGGCTGAACTTGCCGATGGTCACCGCCACCGCGGTCACCGACAGGTAGAAGATGACGTCGCGGGTATCGAGCACGCCTTTGGCCACGTTCTCGAAGTGCGCCTGGAAGCTCATGTGCGCCGCGATCTCACGCGCCCGGTCCGACAGCAGGCCGGCCATGTCGTCGATGTAATACAAGAAGCCGCACACCAGCAGCGCCAGGATAAAGGCGACGATCTGGTTGCGCGTCCAGGTACTGGTCATCAGCCCGACCGAGAGGTAGGCCAGGCCGAGCAGCAGCAGGCCGATATACCCGCCGATGACCGGGCCCCAATCCAGCGGTCCCAGCTGCGACACCGCGATCGGATACGCCAGCGTAAGCCCCAGGGCCACTACCAGAAAGAGCGACGCGCCCAGCAGCTTGCCCAGCACGACCTCAGTGTCCCGAATCGGCATTGTGATCAGCAGCTCCAGGCTGCCGGTCCGCTTCTCTTCCGCCACCAGCCGCATGCTGATCGCCGGAAGCAGAAAGATGAAGAGCAGGGGCACCCACTCGAAGAACGGGCGCATCGTTGCCTGCCCGACCTCGAAGAACTCGCCCGTTCCAAAGAACAGGCCCCCGACCATGATCAGAAACACCGTGATCGCGAAGTACGCGATGGGTGAGTTGAAGAACGAGGCAAACTCACGCTTGCCTATTGCCCAGATGTTGCCCATGTGACTGCTGGTCCCTACGTGATTTCAGTGCTGGGTGAGGTTATGGAAAATCTTTTCCAGGTCCATGACGTCGCGGCGCAGCTCGCTGAGGACCCAGTTGGATGAGGACGCCAGACTGTAGATGTCCTCGCTGACGTCGCTGTCGCCGGCGGTCGTCACCACGAAGCGCTCGGCCCCGCCACGGGTACCGAAGTGGTCCGCGCCGGTCACGCCGGTCAGCGCCCGCAGCTTCTCCAGCGCGCCCTCGGGCCCGGAGCCGTTCAGCTTGGCGGCCACGATGAAGCGCCCCTCTTTGCTGCCCTGCGCCTCCAGCTCTTCGGCGGTGCCGTCGGCCACCTTGACGCCGTTGGAGATGATGATCATCCGTGAGCAAGTCATCTGCACTTCGGGCAGGTTGTGGGTCGAGAGCACGATGGTGCGCTCCTGGCCCAGGTCCCGGATGAGGTTGCGGATCTCGACGATCTGGTTGGGGTCCAGGCCGCTGGTCGGCTCGTCCAGAATCAGTACCGGCGGCTCATGGATCATGGCCTGGGCCAGCCCGACGCGCTGCCGAAAGCCCTTGGAGAGCTCGCCGATGTTCTTGCGAATCATCGGCGTCAGCCCGGTCACCTCGACCATCTTGTCGATGCGGGACTTGCGGCTGCTGCGCGGGATCTTGCGGATCTGGCAGACGAAGTTCAGGTACTCCACGATGCCCATGTCGGGATACAGCGGCGCATTCTCCGGCAGGTAGCCGATCTTGCGTCGCAGCTCCAGACTGTCGGTGAAGCCGTCGTGGCCCGCCACGCTGAACGAGCCCGCGGTCGCCGAGATGTACCCGGTCAAAATCTTCATGGTCGTGGTCTTACCGGCGCCGTTGGGTCCCAGGAACCCGACGATCTCGCCCGTGCCGACGGAGAACGAAATGCCTTTGAGCGCCTCGAACGGGCCGTAGAACTTACGTAGCCCGGAGACCTCGATGACTGAACTCATTTGGCTGACACCTCAACTCGCTGGTGACGTCATGCTTCCGCGCAAAAACTAAGCCGCGGGGGCTTTATTCCAAAAAAATGCGCGCGCTATATGTATTGCTGTCGGCGGGCGTGTCAAGCCGTCGTTTCGCGGCGTCCCAACTCAGCCCGAATACGCTGCGCCACGAGGTCGATGGCCACTTTGAAGTTGCCGCCCTCCGGCACGATCAGGTCGGCCTTGAGCTTGCTGGGCTCCACAAACGTCTCGTGCATCGGACGGACCGTCGAGTAGTACTGCCGCCGAATGTCCTCGAATTCTCGCCCGCGCTGCTCGATGTCGCGCCTGATCCGGCGCAGCACGCGGATGTCGGCCGGCGTATCGATGAACAGCTTGATATCGAGCAGGTCGCGCAGGGCGGCAACGGCAAAGATCAGGATGCCCTCCACCACCACGACCGGCGCCGGGTTGGTCGTCGTGGTCTGTACCGCCCTGCGATGCGTCACGAAGTCGTAGTTGGGGCGGTCGATCGGCAGCCCGTCCATGAGCGTCCTCAGGTGGGCGCACAACAGCTGGTTGTCCAGGCTCTCGGGGTGGTCATAGTTGACCGCCGCCCGCTGCTCGGCCTCCAGGTCCGGCCGATCCCGATAATAGGCGTCGTGCTGGATGAAGGCGACCGCGCCCTGCGGAAGCTCGCCCACGATGGCCTTGGCGATCGTCGTCTTCCCGGCGCCCGTTCCACCCGCGATACCAATGATCAGCGGCTTCTTCTCTTGCGGTGTGTCAGTGCGTTTCATGGCGGGGCAACCATTGTCGATCGAGGCTGTGGAATCAAGCTTGACCAAACTCCGAAGCCTGCTGTAAGACTCCGAGAGCTTCCGTGAGCTTATAGAGGAGAATCAACAGCCATGGCCAACGCTGAAGTAAACGCCCTGCTCGGCCGGGGCAGCGAGTTCGAGGGAAAGCTGACCTTCGAGGGCACCGTCCGCATCGACGGCAAGTTCTCAGGTGAAATCTTCTCGGACGACACGCTTATTATCGGTGAAGGCGCTCGGGTCAAAGCCGAGATCGCCGTCGCAAACGTGATCATCTACGGAGACGTCATCGGCGACGTGAAGGCGACCGCCCGCGTCGAGCTGCACGCCCCCTGCCGTCTGAAAGGCAACATCTCGGCCGCTCAGCTCATCATCGACCAGGGCGTCGTCTTTGACGGCAACTGCCAGATGACCAGTGGCGCGCCGCGCAAAGAGAGCGCCGTGCGCGCCGCCCCGGCAGCCCAGCCCAAGGCCGCGGCGGCCAGCCCCGCGCTGCCCGACATCACACCGCCGGCCAACAAGATCGAGCCGGCAATCGTCTAGTCGCTGACCGGCAGCGTGAGCACAAACCGCGCTCCGCCGCCGTCTACATCCTCGACACGAACACTGCCCGAGTGCCCCTGCACCACGATGTCGTGGCACAGCGACAGCCCCAGCCCCGTGCCTTCGGTGCCCGACCGCGTCGTAAAGAACGGCTCGAAGATCTTCATCTTCAGCTCGTCGGGCACACCGGCGCCGTTGTCTTGCACCACGAGCTCCACGTCATCCCCGACGCGGCGCGAGCGCACGACAACCTGACCCTGCGGCGCGTCTGACCCGTCGGCCGGCGTCGCCGCGATCACCGCGTTGTCCACCAGATGGGCCACCGCGCGAACGATCTGCCGGCCGACCATCGCCGGCGTCCCAACCGCATCGTCCAGCTCCATGGTGATGTGCACCCGCCCGCCTTCCGGAGCGCGGATCTGGCTGCGCAGCAGCTCGTTGATCGCGGTCGGCTCCCGATCCCCGCCCCCACCGCCGCGCGCGTGCTGCACCATGCCCGCCACGATCCCCGCCGCGCGCTGCCCGTTGTCGTGGATGTGGGCGATGCTGTTCAGCAAATCGCCGAGCGTGTCGGTGACCTCTGCATCGTCCATGGCCTCCTCGCCGGCGCGCCACGCCACCAGATCGTTCACCAGCTCCCGACCAATCTGCGCAAAGTTGTTCACGAAATTCAGGGGGTTGTTGATCTCGTGCGCCACGCCGGCGGTCAGCGTGCCCAGCGACGCCATCTTCTCGGCGTGCACCAGCCGCGCCTGGGTCCGCCGCAGGTCGTTGAGCAGCTGCTCCAGCTCCACGTTTTTAGCCGCCAGCTGCTCGGTACGCCGCTCCACACGCGCCTCCATCTCGTTGTAGAGGCGGGCGTTCTCGAACGAGATGCTGAACTGTGACGCCAGCAGCCCCAGCGCGTCCATCCGATCGGCGGTAAACGCGCCGGTGATCACGCGGTTCTCCAGGTACAAGAACCCGAACAGCTCTCCCTTGTTGCGCAGGGGCAGGCAAAGCAGCGAGCGCGGGCGGCGGCGCATGACATACGGCTCGCGGGTAAACGCGCCCTCGCCCATGGCGTCGTTGAGGATCACCGTCTCGCCGGTGCGCGCTGCGTAGTTGACCACGCCATGCGCCACATCGGGGTAGGCGTCCATGGACATGTTGAGCCCGACGTCGGCGAACACCTCGCTCCCGCCCTGTGCGGACACCGACGCCGCCGCCCGAACGGCGAGATCGGCGTCGTCCACCACGACCAGCACCCCATGCTGCGCACCGGCGTTCTCCAGCACCAGGCCCATAAGACGCTCCAGCAGCCGCTCGAGCACGATCTCCGAGGAGATCGCCTGGGACGCCTTGACGACGCTGGCGAGATCCAGCGCCCCGGTCGACTGCGTGCCGGTCACCGACACCGTCGTCCCGGGCACACCACGCCGGCGAGGCTGTGTCTCGGGCGCGCCGAGCTCCGCGTCCAGCAGCGCCACCTTGTGTGCGGCGCCCCACTGCTCGTACCCGAAGCGCGCCTGCGCCAGCAGCTCGGCGGCCTGCACCTGACGTCCCTGCTCACCGTGAAAGCGACCCGCCAGCTCGCACGCCAGCGCGTGATCGTTGGGGTACCTGTGCGTCTCCGCCAGCCGAATCGCGCGCTCGAAAGCAGCCGCCGCAGCATCCAGATCGCCGCGAGCCCGTGCCGCCTCAGCGCACACCAGCGCGTGCGTGTGACCCATGTTGGCCTCGCAGACCTCCGCCCACCCCGCCAGCTGCCCGATCACGGTGTCCAGCTGCTCCGCCTGCTCGGGTCGCTCACCGAGCGTCCGCGCCAGCGCGACACCCGTGTAGAACGCCAGCCGCGCCACATTGATGTTGCCGGGAATGTTGGCGAGAAGCTCCGTAGCCGACGCCGAGGCTGCCAGCGCCTGGTCGTACTCGCCATACATCGCCAGCGCGCCGCACTTGGAGATGTACCAATAACACAGCGGCATCATTGACTGATTGGCGTGCAGCTGCGCGACCATGGTCGCCTCATCGATGCCGTCGCTCTCGAAGTCGGCGGCCGACGGCGTGTTGCCGGCGACGTTGTTGACGACGTGCCGAACAACCTGCACCGCGTCCGTGGCCATCTTGTCCTTCAGCGCCACCGCAAAGGCCTTGTGCTCCGCTGTGTCGGCCAGCACCACAGCCAGCGGCTCGCCCACGATGAAGTCATGTAACCCCAGATAGACCTTGATGTACGCCGCGAAGCGACGCTCACCGGACTGCAAACCCGCCTGCACGCCCTCCAGCCCGATCGGCTTGGCCGTCCGCAGCGGCTCCACCCACGCGTGTGAGAAGTTGGCCGACAGAAAGCACGCCTGGCACTTGTCGGCCAGGCTGCCCGAGCGCTCCGACAGCTCACGACTCACCTGCGTGAACTCGTAGCCACCGCGCGGGTCGCCGAACATGGCGCCCAGCAAGTGGCCGTAAAAGGCGTAGATGGTCAGCGAGTCGGGCGGATTGCCGTGCTCCGCAAGCAGCTTCATCGCCTCGAACGTGATGACGCTGTACAGCAACGCGTCGACGTAAAACGCCGCCGACAGCCCATGGCAGAGCAAGCGCACCTGTGTCCGCGCGACCGGGTTCTCCATGACGGGCCGCTCCAGAAACGACGTGGGACGGGCGCCCCCCAGCTTGGCCTGCAGCTCACCAAAGGACGCCATCATCGCGTCCATGAAGTTGTCCTCGGGCAGCTCAAAGTCCAGCAGCGCCAGCCCCTGGCGCATCGCCAGCAGCGCGTCTGGATAGCGTGCGTCGGTGGTGTGCTGCTGCAGGATGAGCACGTGCAGGTCCGCCTTCTCCAGCGCGGTTCGTGCCTGGGCCACGCAGGTGCCGATCAGGTCGCGCGCCCGCTCGTGCTCGGCCAGCACGTAGGTCGCCGCGCCGGCGCCCCGATACAGCCCCATCGCAAGCTCGTAGTGCTGCGCCCACGCGTCCGACGGCAGCAGCGCCATCCCCGCCTCGTAGTAGTCCACCGCCGCGGCCAGCGCCGTGCTCGCCGTCGCCCGGGCGCCCGCGGCCAGGTTCAGCCGCGCCAACCGCAGATCGTCCGCCACCTCGGCGTCGGGCTGCCTTCCGCGATTGAGTTGAAAAACAACCTCGAAGAGGTCGTCCGGGACGGCGTCCTCGGCGGTAGCCGACAAGAGCATGCGCCCGATCGCGCCGTGGGTCCGCGTGCGCTCGTCCTCCGCCATCAGCTCGTAGGCGGCCTGCTGCAGGCGGTCGTGAAAGAAGCTGCACCGCCGCTCCGGGGACAGCTCATCCGAGATCAAGGCGTCCAGCTCCGACGTCGCGACCACGACCCCGTCCTGCACGGCCGGCAGCAGATGTGCCCAGACCTGGTCCACGGTCTCGTCACGCAGCCGCGCCAGCGTCTCCAGATCGAACGTGCTGCCGGCGCAGGCGGCCGCCTGAAGCACCTCCCGCGTGTCGTCGCCCAGCCGCTGCAGACGGGCCACCATCAGGTCCAGCACGCTGTTTGTGAACCCGCGGGTGCGGATCTCGGCCAGGTTCCAGCCCCAACTGCCCGCAGCCCGATCCAGCGCGATCAGCCCATCGGCCGCCACCGTCTTCAAAAACTCGGTCACAAAGAGGGGGTTGCCACCCGTGTTGCGCACCACCAGCGCCGCGAGATCCACCGCGTCGGCGGCGCGGCAGTGGGTCGTATCCGTGATCAGCGCCGTGACGTCGCCCTCTGTCAGCGGCGCCAGCTCAACAGCCGGTATCGAGACTCCTTGCTCCTTCAGGCGGCGTAGCGTTGCCGTGAGCGGATGGTCGCCGTCGACCTCGTTGTCGCGGTAGGCGCCCACGATCAGCAGGCTCTGCTTCTCGTCCGTGATCAGCCGCTCCATCAGCGACAAGCTGGCGGGATCCGCCCACTGCAGGTCGTCCAGCAGCAGCACGACCGGGTGGTGTGGCCGCGCAAAGACGCGCACAAAGCTGCGAAACACCGAGTCGAAGCGGTTGAGGTTCTCCGCGGCGCCAAGCTGCTCGACGGCGGGCTGCTCGCCGATGATCAGCTCGACCTGTGGGATCACGTCCGTGATCACGCGGCCGTTGGGTCCCAGCGCGCCCGCCAGGTCGTTGCGCAGCCGCTCCAGCCGGGCGTCGCTCTCGGACAGCATCTCGGTCACCAGGCCGGCGAACGCGGCGACCACAGCCGAAAACGGCGTCTGGCGAAACTGCTCGAACTTGCCCGAAACAAACTGTCCGCGACGCTCGGTCAGCGGCCCATAGAGCTCCCGCACGACGGCCGACTTGCCCATGCCCGCAGGCCCCGTGACCAGAACAGCCGTCGTGGCGCCCGTGCCCACCGTGTCGCCGGTGCCCGCGGTTTCGGTCAGCGCCGCCACCAACTCCGCGATCACGGCATCACGACCGTAAAGGCGCGTCGGCAGCAGAAAGCGCGCCGAGATGTCGTCGCGCCCCAGCTCAAACGGCGCGATGTCCTTGCCGGCGCCGGCGGCCTCCAGACAGCGCTCCAAATCCGCGCGCAGGCCAAACGCGCTCTGGTAGCGGGCGCCCACGTCCTTTTCGAGCAGGCGCATGATGATCGCGCTGACCATGGGCGGCACGTGGGCAGACAGCGCGTAGGGCGCGACCGGCATGCGGGCGATCTGGGCGTGGACGAGCTCCAGCGGATCGTCGTTGTCGAAAGGCAGCTGGCCCGTGAACAGCTGATAGAGCGTGACGCCGAGCGAGTAGAGGTCGGAGCGATAGTCCACGTCTGCGCTGACCCGCCCGGTCTGCTCGGGCGAGATGTAGCGCAGCGTGCCCTCCAGATGCCCGCGATTGGAGAAGGTCGGGCTCTCGCTCGACAGCGCGGTGGCGATCCCGAAGTCGATCAGCTTCACCACGCCGGTTTCGGCGTTGCGTACGATGTTGGCCGGGTTGATGTCCTTGTGGATGACCCCGCCGGCGTGCAGATCGCCCAGGCCCGCAGCGACGGCGACCGCCACCTTCAGGCGCTCCGCCAGACCCAACTCCGACGTCAGCTGCCGGGCAAGGGCCTGCGCACCAAAGTCCTCCATGACCAGCGCCCAGCGACGTCCGTCGGTCTCCAGTCCCACAGCGCCCACTACGTGCTCTGAGCCGATGGACGACAGCGTCTGATACTCGTGCCGAAAGCGGGCCAGCTTGTCGGGCGCGGGGTGCACCTGTTTGAGAATTTTGAGCACAACGGGGCGGCCGGCAGGCCCGGTACCGCGAAAGACCTCGCAGTTGGACCCGTCGTACAGCCGCTCAGTCGTCGTGTAAGCCGCAAACCTCATCATGTCTAGTCACACCCCACAATCTCGACGTCGTCTACGACAATGCCGAAGGTGCTGTTG
>CAZJHX010000171.1:0-22632 GCA_964545715.1 uncultured Myxococcales bacterium | reverse complement strand
ACCGACTGCGCACCCTTCAACCTGCTGATCCACCACGGCGCCGACGAGGAGTGCAACGGCAAGGACGAGAACTGCAACGGCATCGTGGACGAGGGCTTCCCGGACACCGACGGCGACACCGTGGCCGACTGCATCGACGACGACGACGACAACGACCAGACGGACGACCTGACCGACAACTGCCCCAAGGTGGCCAACCCCGGGCAGTTCGACACCGACGCGGACGGCGCGGGCGACGCGTGTGACGGCGACGACGACGGAGACGGCGACCCCGATGTGCTGGACTGCGCTCCGCTGGATGCGGACGTGAGCCACAAGGCCACCGAGGTGTGCAACGGCAAAGACGACGACTGCGACGTGTCGATCGACGAGGCCGACGCCGACGGCTGCAAGACCTTCTTCTTTGACGACGACAGCGACGGTCACGGGCTGGCGGGGGTCACGAAGTGCCTGTGCGATGCGGCGCCGCCATATTCGGCGACCGTGGGCGGCGACTGCAACGACAAGAACCCGCAGGTGTTTCCCGGCGCGGACGAGGTCTGCAACCTGAAGGACGACAACTGCGACGAGGCGGTGGACGAGGGCGCCGCGATCGGGTGCCAGGACGCGTACGCGGACGCGGATAAAGACGGCTTCGGCGTGGGCGAGGCGGCGTGCCTGTGCCCCGGGACCGGCTCCACCAGCTCGGTTGCGGGCGACTGCGACGACACAAACCCGGCCATCAAGCCCGGCGCGTTGGAGACCTGCAACGGTGTGGACGACAACTGCAACGACCTGGCGGACGAGGTGGGCGCCTTTGGGTGCGAGAAGCTGTTCTTCGACAGCGATGGCGACGGCTTCGGGCTGATCGCGGACAGCCAGTGCCTGTGCGAGGCGACCGGCAAGTACACGGCCCAGGCGGCCGGCGACTGCAACGACGGGGACGTGGACGTCTTCCCCGGCAAGATCGAGAGCTGCGACGCCAAGGACAACAACTGCAACGGACAGGTGGACGAGGGCGTGACCACCACGTTCTACCCGGACGACGACGAGGACGGCTTCGGCGCGTCGTACAGCACCAAAGACGCGTGTGAGCCGCCGGAGGGCTACGTGGCCCAGGGCGGCGACTGCAACGACTTCAATGACGCGATCAGCCCCGGGACCAGCGAGCTGTGCGACGGCATCGACAACGACTGCGACGGCCAGGTGGACGACGGGCTGCCCCAGGTAAAGGTCTATGTGGATCTGGACGGGGACTCCCACGGGGCGGAGGGCACAGCCGGCGTCAACAGCTGCCTGTGGGACCTGAACGGCGACGGGACCGGGGAGGCGCCGCCGGACGGCTTCTCGTTGGCGGCGACGGACTGCAATGACTCGGCGGCAGCGATCTATCCGGGCGCCCCCGAGCTGTGCGACGGCGAGCTCAACGACTGCGACGCGCCCGTGGCCGACTACCAGTGCCCGACCGTGTGCGCGGGCTCATGGCCGGTGCTGGTCGGCGTGACCGTTGGGTGGCCGATGCCGGTGCAAATGGACGCGGACAACCCGTACGAGGTCGTCTCGCAGGGCACGGGCAAGATCACGGTGCTGGAGCACGACGGCGCCATCAAATGGCAGATCTCGGCCGGTACGACCTACTCTTATCCGGTGGTCGCGGACCTGAACTCGGACGGCTACATGGACGTGGTCGGCATCGAGTCAGGCAAAATCCGGGTGCTCAACAGCGCGGATGGCGCGGTCTTGGAGTCGTACACCATCGCGTCTTCGGGGTATCGGCAGGGTCTGGCCACCGATGTTGACGACGACGGGATCATCGATCTGATCAGCGCCGGCAGCAACGCGATCGGGGTCGTGCACCGCGACGGCACGGGCGGCGCCAAGTCGATGCTGACATTGACCCCGCCTGCCGACACGTACTTCGCAGGCGTGGTGCCGGCGGCGGCCGACATCGACGGCGACGGCGTGCCTGAGATCGTGGCGGGCACCGGCTATCCGACGTGCAACGGCGGCGCAGCCCCTCCGTGCAACGGCAAGCTGATCGTCTATGACGGCAAGACCGGCGAGATCAAGCTGGACCCGGACGCGGCCTTCCTGGTGAAGGACCCGACCAAGTCGTCCGCGGGCGGGCCCTGGCCTGTGTTCGCCGACGTCGACAGCGACGGTGAAAACGAGCTCTTTCACCACTTCAGCGGCTCAGGCGCGCAGGCCTGGAACCTGGACGGCACGACGGCGACGCCGTCAATTCCGATGTCCGGCTCACCGCGTCTCGCCCCGATCGACACCAGCGGCGCGCTGACCGCGAACGGAGAGCTGCGCAACATCGGCGGCGGCGCGGTCGACCTCAACAAGGACGGCAAGTTTGAGGTGGTGACGGTGGGCAGCGGCGGACTGTCGATCAGTCAGGGCGGCCAGGTCATGGACGGCTATCCCGTCAAAAACGCAGGCGCCGGTCTCCAGCTGGGCGACATCGACCGGGACGGACGGCTGGACGTGGTCTATGTCGGCATCGATAACGCGTCGATCAACTGCTACACGCTGGGCGAGCAGACCTTCTCGGAGCAGCAGCTGCTGACGCTGGGCAGTCACGACGCGCAGGGCGGCGGACGGTATCGCACGGGAGCGTATGACCCATATGAGCCCAACGACCGGCCCGGCTTTGACCCACTGACGTCGACAAATCCTGTGGTCGAGAGCCGCGCGCTGCGAGTACGTGGCTTCCGCGACAAATACTCCAGCTCCGGGGGCTGGAGCTACAAGCTGCGAGCCGCGCTGGGGACCAAAGGCGACCGTGACTTCTACTGGGCGGTCGGCACGCAGATCAACGTGCAGATGCAGACGCTGGCGGGCGGCCTGGACGCCGACCTCTACCTGCACATGTACAAGAAGGTGGGCGACAGCTACCAATACATCACGACCTACTCCAAGACGGGCGGGGGCGCGCACGGCATCTCGTGCCACAACTCCTCCCCGTGTCCCGACGTGGACAACGCGGGCACCAAGACCTTCTTGATCGAGGTGCGACCCGCCGATCCCGAGAAGGATTTCGGACCGTGGCCATATCAACTGCGGATCCCATGGGGAGCTTCGTAGACATCTCCGCCCCGGATCTGGTAGACCGCGTGCCGGTCATTGGACGACCGATCCTGGAGGATCCGTGGCGAACATGCTGTTACGACTCTCACTCGCCTCGTTTTTGACGCTGATCCTGGCTGCGGGTTGCAGCACCGAAGACGGCGAGCGCAAGGGCACCTCAGACACCGGGACCGACGGGTTCGACATCATTCTTCCCGACGCCGGTCCAGTCGAGGACGCGGGCGACACCGGCGACACGTCGGTGGACGACATCGTCGAGGACACCAACACGGTAGAAGACGTCCCGGTTGTCGAGGACACGAGCGACCCGCCGGACACGGGCGACGACACCGGCGACGACACCGGCGACGACACCGGCGGAGACGACCTGCCGCCGCCCAACGGCGTAGCCAAGTTCTCGAACTGCTCCGAGAAGGGTGGCGACCGCAACATCTACGACATCCAGGACCCGCAGTGCCCCGATCACATCTCGCCGGAGCCGACTGAGAGCCCGGGCGTGCCGATCTCGTTCAAGGGTGTGGTCGTCAGCGCGGTCTTTGGCGACACGACGTTTGTGCAGGAGGAGGCCGGCGGCGCCTACAGCGGCATCGCGATCTTCACCCACGGCATCCCGCCGGGTGAGGTCAAGGTCGGCTCGCGCGTCGACATCGAGGGCTCCTACTCCGAGTACTTCGGCCTCAGCCAGATCTATCTGGAGGAGTGGACCATCCTCTCGCAGGGCGACGGTCCGCAGCCCTTCAAGGTGTCGCACCCGGCGCACATCGCCACCGAGGGCGAGATGAGCGAGCTGTTCGAGGGCGTGCTGGTGCGCGTGGAGACGGCGACGACGATTCACACCAAGCCTGACTGCCCTCAGGACTACGGTGAGTTCCTGGTAACCGGCGACCTGCGCGTGGACGACATGGGCTTCTTGTGGGACGCGCGGCTCGGCGACGAGTTCGCGTCGATCACGGGACCGCTGACCTACACGTTTGAGAACTTCAAGATCGAGCCGCGCACCATGGACGACTTGAGCGTCACGAAGAAGGGCGGCGCGACCTCGGTCAGCAAGTGCATCGAGTCCGACTGCATTGTGCCGGACACCGCGACAGGCGACCATAGTGTCGTGGTCAGCGAAATCATGGCGGATCCGTTCGGCAACGACACGGGGCAGGAGTGGATCGAGCTGTACAACCCGGGCTCGGAGGACATCAGCGTGGACGGCTGGGAGATCCGTGACTGCGGGGCGCAGAAGTATCCGCTCGTCGGCGCAAACCTGGTCGTGCCTGCGGGCGGCTTCCTGGTCGTGGGCGCCAACGCTAATCCGGTCACGAACGGCGGCGTCCCGGTGGATGTGTCCTATGGCGACGCGTTCTACCTGCCCAACACGTTTGGCGCGGTCATCCTCTTTGATGGAACGACGGCCCAGGCGCAGGTCGTGGACCAGGCGCGCTACAGCCGCTTTGAGCCGTGGGAGGCGTTTGTCACCGGGCACAGCATCGAGCGGATCAGCGCCCAGTCGGACGGATCCAAGCCCGGCAGCTGGAAGATGGGCACCGAGGCCTACGGCACCGGCGAGAACCAGGGCACCCCTGCAAAGAAGAACTCCGCTTGGTAATGCCGTGTCGATGAACCTGCGATTGGCGCGCATCTCCGAGTTCACGCTCGCGCGCCTCAAACGCCATCCGACACTGGCCAGCCAGCTGCTGGACGACATCATCGACTGCACCGACGGCGACCCGGACACGCTGGAGGCCCGCATCCCGGTCATCGCCTTTGACGAGGCTTTGAACCTGCACAGAGAGTGGCCCATGCTCCACTTCTGCCTGTGCGGCGCCCCGCCGGATCCAGACGGACCGCTGGCGTATGCCCTGACCGGCAAGACGCAGCTCGCGGAGGTGGAGCTCGGCTACTGGCCACCGCGGTACAACTCGCCGTCGCTATGCCGGCAGTATCATGAGGCCCTGGAGGCGCACGGTCTGGGGGGCATCCGCAAGGCCTTCGACCCGGTCGAGATGGTGAGCGCGGACGTCGACGCGTTCGACGCCGCGTCGCCCGAGGCCGAGCTGGCTGTGGTCCTGGACGCCTTTGACAGCGTGGCCGGCTTCTACGCTCGGGCCGCCTACGCCGGTGAGGGCGTGGTGGTGTTCATCACATGAGCGCGGGGCGACAGCTCAGTCCGATGGAGGCCATGATCGCGGCCGCGGACAGGGCGGTCTCGCTGAACTTCACGACCATCGCCCAGGTCACGGGACCGCTGACCGAGGCTGCGCTGCGCAAGGGCCTGGATGCGGCCACGGCACGACACGCGCTTGTGCGCAGCCGCATAGACGGGCTGTCGTTCGCGCCGTCGGCCGAGCCTGTCCCGCTGCGCATCTGTGACGCTGCGGCCTGGGAGCCTGAGCTGGAGCTGGAGATCAACACTCGGGTGGCGGCCACCGACGGTCCGCTGGCCCGCGCGGTGTGGGTTCGACACGCGGACGGTGAAGGGACGCTGATGCTGACGCTGCACCACGCGATCGGCGACGGCATGTCCGGCGTGTACCTGATGCGGGACGTGCTGTCCGCGACCGGCCGCGCGCTGGACACAGAGCCCGCGGACCTACCTGTGTTGCCGCTGCCGCCGGGGATCAACACGCTCATGCCGGCGACGGCGCGCGGGCTGGCCGGCTTCTGGCGCCGCTTCAAGTTCCTGGCGCGGGACCTGTGGGCGACGGTGCGATACGGCCTGCCGCTGCAGCTGCGTCACGACCGGGTCGTGCGCGCCCGAGACCGAAAGATGCGTATCATCCCGGTGGTGTTGGAGCCCGAAGAGACGACCCGGCTGGCCACGCGCGCCCGGGCGGAGCGCACAACGGTGCACGGTGCGCTGGCGGCCGCGATCATGACGGCCATGGCGGCGGACAGCGACTCCTCCAAGACGCGGCGCATGAACTTCGGCACGCCGGTCAACCTGCGGAAGACCCTGGTGCCGGCCGCCGGCGAGGAGGTCGCGTTTCGGGTGTCGATGCTCGCCTACGCCGGCGCGGTCTCGGCATCGACCGACCCCTGGCAGCTGGCGCGCGACGTCAAGGCGGGTCTGGTTCGGCAGGTGGACGACGGTACGGCGCCCTGCGTTCTTGGCGTGCTGACCGGCATCTTCGGCCTGCTCGGCGGCCGGCGGATCACGCCCGAGAAGCTGGCAGTACGGTGGCCTAAAGCGCTGCCGACGACAGGCGGGCTGACCAACCTCGGCCGACTCGATGTGCCGACGCAATTCGGCGCGCTGCGGATGGACAGCTGCCACTTCGCGGCGTCGCCCTCGGTGCTCGGCGACTTCGTCACAACCGCCACATCCCTGCATGGCCGGCTGTTTTGGAACTTTGTGTGGCCGGACCCGGCCTTGGCCTCTGAGCACGCTCAGGCGCTGGTGGACGACATTCTGAGGCGCCTCAGAGCCGCGGTGGACTCTTAGGCGAAAAGGTCGTCTATGGGCCAAATGCATGATGTACTGAGGCCATGAAGGCTCTCACAATATTGTGCGTTTTTCTGGCGGGGCCCGCTCTGGCGGACGGCCCTGACATCACTGTAGACGGCACCCACCGCGCGCGCTTTCAGATGGATGGTAAGCGCGACATCTCGGACGGGGAACTCAACGAGCGGGTGGAGAACCTGCTGCGTCTAGGCGTAACTTTCGGGGTCGCTGATCGGGTCACTGTAGTCGGACGCATCCAGGATGTACGCCTGTGGGGCTCTGAGACGAGCACGCTGGGCGACTTCAGCGCCGACGGGCTGGATCTGCACGAAGGTTACGCGCGAATCGACGCGCTGACCGGGGACTTCAAGCTGGCCTTTGAGGTGGGCCGCGCCGTTTGGTCATACGACGATCAGCGCATCATCGGGCGCGTTGGCTGGACCTTCCAGGACCGCCGCTTCGATGGCGGGCGGGTGAAGATGGGCGGCGACGCCTGGAGCCTGGACCTGATGTACGCCAAGACGGCGGAGTCGGATGCGGGGCGGGGCCACGACGCCGACGTGTTCGGCCTGCACGGCGAGTATCGGCTGAAGAACCACGTGATCGCGCTGCTGGCGCTGGGCGACCTCAACGACACGGACGGCTTGGACCAGAAACGCTACACTGCGGGCGTCTTCCTGCGCGGCAAGCCCGACATCTGGCGCTACCGCCTGGAGGGCTACGTGCAGATGGGTGAGGCCGGCGGCGAAGACATCTTCGCGTTTCTGGCCAGCGCAGACGTCGGCGTGGCGATGGGCGGCAGCCTCCCGTGGTCATTCTCGGCCGGCGGCGACTTCCTTTCGGGCGACGACAAGCCGGGGGAGGGCGACATCAAGACGTTCGACACGCTGTTCGCGACCAACCACAAGTTCTACGGGTTCATGGACTTCTTCCTGAACGTGCCCAAGCACACGGGCGGCGGCGGACTGATCGACATCTACGGCAAGGCCAGCGTCAAGCCGGTCAAGCAGCTCAAGATACTGGCCCACTTCCACCACCTGCGCCTGGCCGATGACGCGGCAGGCGGCGGCGAGGCCGGGCTGGGCAACGAGATCGATCTGGTGGCGATCTGGAAACCGTTTGGCCACTTCAAGCTGATCGCGGGCGGCGGGATCATGCTGCCGGACAAAGCGCTGACCAATCTGAGGGGCGGCGGCGAGGACATGGAGTCCTGGCTGTTCGTACAGACCGCCGCGTCGTTCTAGAGAGGCTCGTCGTCTGCGGCGCTGGCGCCGGAGGAGACGGCCAGGCCCGTTTGCTGCATCAGGAACAGCACCTTCAAAACGGTGGCGCGCGCCTCTACGTCCGTGCCGTTAACGCTGAGCAGGCGTCTCACGCGGCGCGGCCGGCTGTCGACCGTCCGCACGAAGCGGTACTCGCCGGGACTCAGACAGAGCAGCGCGGGGTCGAACGGGGGCGGATACGCGCGGCTCAAGGCGGGGTTGCCTTTGCGGTCGAACCAGCCCTGAATGTCGCCGGCTTTCAGCCGCGTCCGCACACCCAGCGTCATCGCAGCCAGCGGCTGGATATCCATGCGCAGCGGGCCGGCGGGCGGGGGGGCGCCCTCCACCCTGGCGTAGGAGCCCTAACGCCACTCCAGCAGCTCCGTGATCTGATCGAACGCGTGCTCCCCCAGTAGCTGAAAGAGCGCAGCGCCGCCGATGAAGCCCAGCTTCACGAGCTCCTCGCCGATGGGCCCCTGCCAGGTCTGAACATTGTCGAAGGCCAGCTGCAGCTGCACCATCGTCACCGCCTGCTTCTGCTGCAGGTACATGCCGAGCAGCTCGTCTTTGCGGTTGGAGACGACGTGCACGATGCGGCCGCGAGAGAAGTAGATCTCCTTGCGTACCTCGGCGCGCTGCAGCTTCAACCGCCCGGTGGAGCGGGCGGTCGCGTGCTCAGCCAGCATGCGGACGATGTCGAAGCGATCAAAGGACCCGGAGACCAAAGGCTCGGCGGTCTCAGGCGGATAAGTGCGCGCCAAAGCGTCACTGAGCTGTGGCAGCTTGCGCGCCTCCTGCCAGTCCGTGCCGTCGACGCTGACGAGCTCGTCCGGCGCGACGCATCCCTCTTTGATCAGCTCCAGAGCGTCCTTGAGTGCGACCGGGCCAAACGCGGATCCGCTGGTTTTTCGGAACGTGTATTTCCTCTTGGCGGCGACCTTCAGAGCCTCGCGGACAGCCTCCGGCGCAGAGCCGACGCCGCTGAGCCCTTTCAAGGCGGACGTGGCGCGCGTAGAGCGGGCGGCGGCAAACGTGTGAGTGCCGACGGTCGCGTTGGTGTGGTCGTGAATGTCGACGCCCGAGAAGCGCTCGGCCAGCCATCGAGTGAAGTCACGTCGAGTGACCAGCGCCTCTGTGGTGAAGAGGTGCTGCTGGATAGCCTCCTCGAGGTCCGCGGCGGATTGGTAGCGGTCGACGCGCTCCTTGGCCACGGCTTTGCGCAGGATGTCGCGCACGCCGAAGCTGATCTCGCTCTTCTTGAGCATGGGCTCGATCTCGCACGCGCGGATCTTCTCCAGGCTCTCCTCGGGCGTTCGGCCGCGGAAGAGGCGACGCAGCGTGAGCAGCTCGTACATGACGATGCCGACGGCGAAGATGTCGCTGCGCCCGTCCACTTTGGCGCCGGCGATCTGCTCGGGCGACATGTACGCGACCTTGCCGCGCCGACGGGTGCTGATCTTGGGCGCGCCGCCCTCCAGGTTGGCGCGCGCGACGCCGAAGTCGGTGACTTTGACGCTGCCCTGGATGTCCAGCAGCACGTTGGACGGCGAGACATCCAGGTGCACGATGTTGAGGGGGTCGCCGTCGATGCCGATCGCCTGATGCGCATACTGCAGGCCGCGACACATCTCCTGAACGATGTAGAGCGCGATCGGCTCGGGGATCGGCTCGTGAATAATCGCGGACTGGTACAGCAGGCGCAGCAGATCCCAGCCCTTCACATACTCCATAGCGATGAAGTAGGTACCGTCGATCTCACCGAGCTCAAAAATCTGTACGATATTAGGATGTTGAAGACCGCTGGTGATCTTCGCTTCCTGGATGAAGAACTCCACGAAGCGGCGCGACTGCGCGTACTTGGGCAGGATGCGCTTGATGACGAGCGGCTTCTCAAAGCCGCGCACACCCCTCAAGGAGGCCTGCCAAATCTCGGCCATGCCACCCTGCCCGATCTTTTTGATCAGGCTGTACTTTCCGAATTGCTGCATACGCTCCAGGATTTCTGGACTAACAACCCTAATCGGCCCCTCCCTGGCGGTTCTTGATAGAAAATTTACATCGTAAACAATCTAATATGGCGGGCATGCTATACCTGCCGAGTGACTGAGGCCCAGTTGACCAGCCTCGCCGTGTTGGCCGTCGACTGCCAGACCACGGGCGCCGCTCCCGACAAGGGCAGCCTGCTCGAGCTTGGCTGGCTCGCGACGTGCGGCGCCGGCCCGGAGCAGACGACCACGGACGTGCACTCTCGAGTGGTTGCGCTGCCTCATGGCAAGACTGTGCCGCCAATCGTGACCCGCCTGACGGGCATCACCCCCGACGTGTTGACGACTGCGGTCGCGGCCGACATCGCCTGGCGCGATCTGTTGTCGGCAACGCGCGCCCTGGCGCCGACGGACCGGGAGGCCGTGCCCGCCATCATCCACTACGCCCGGTTCGAGCAGTCCTTTTTGCGGCCGCTGCACAGCGACGTGACCGGCTCCAGCGTGTTTCCCCTGGACGTCGTGTGCACCCATGAAGTCGCGCGCCGCCTTCTGCCCGGCCTGCCGCGTCGAGGCCTGCGCGCGGTCGCCGGCTATTTCGGCTTTTCAGTAAAGCTGCTCAGGCGCTCGGCCGGCCATGTCGCCGCCACTGCGCACGTTTGGAAGCACCTGGTCGCGGCGCTCGCCGATCGCGGGGTCGCCACGTGGCCCCAGCTCAAAGCGTGGCTCGCCCTCCCTGCTCCCAAGAAGGGCGCCAAGAAGTACCCGATGCCGCGCGCCGACCGCTTGGCGCTGCCCGACACGCCCGGCGTGTATCGCCTGCTGCGCAGCAACGGCGATATCTTGTACGTGGGCAAGGCGCGGTCGCTGAAGAAGCGGGTCAACAGCCACTTTCAAAAGCAGTCCAAGATCAAAGAGCGGGCGCTCGAGATGCTCAGCCAGGCGCAGCGCGTGGAGGTCACCGAGACCGGCTCCCCACTGGAGGCCGCCCTGCTGGAGGCCGACGAGATCAAGCGGCACGTGCCGCCCTACAACGTGCAGCTGCGCGAGGGCGAGCGCCACGTCTGGTTCTGGGCACCCGAGACCGGCGACGCCAACCCGACCCCCGATCCCGACCACCCCTGGGGCCCCGTATCGTCGCGCTTGTCGCTCATGCCGTTTCGCGCGCTGCGAAGCGCCCTGGACGCCCCGGACGGCCACGACGACGACGCACGCGCGATGGCCTTGGGCCTGCGTCCGGGCTCTGACCGGATCCCCGAGGCGCGCTGCTTCGAGGAGGGCCTGGCGCGCTTTCGAGCCGAGTTCGTCGCCCCGGCCCAGCGCCTGGGTCGCGGGACCGGCAACGTGCTCTTGTGGCTGGGCGCGGGAGCCTGGCAGGACGCCGCGGTGGCCGCCGCCGGCCGCTCGCACGACGACGCCCCCGACTGGACGGCCGACCTGGTCGTCCTCTGGCTGCGGTCCGTCACCCGGGACGCAGCGCTCCTGGCCCGCCGTGCACGCTGGCTGTGCCGCATGACCGACGCCGCCGTCAGCTTTCGTGAGGGCGACGGCCCGCGCCGACTGCTGCTGCTGGAGGCGGGCGGAATCACGCGCCACGAGACCATCGAAGAGGATGCCGAGCTGCCGACGCCACCCGGCTTCCAACGGGCCCGGCTGGATAGGCAGCAGAGCTTTGATATCGCCTCGTACGACCGCGTCCGGGTGCTGACGACAGAGCTGCGTCGGGTCACCGCAGAGGGCGGCTCGGCGGCGATCCGCTTCGGACCACAGCAACCGATCAGCGGTGCCCGCCTCGCAACGGCGCTGGCCTGGGTTTAGGGCGCCGTCAAGCGCTCGCGGCGCGTCCCGTAATCATCCCCGGTCGGCGCCAGCAGATCGTTGCGGATCGTCAGCAGCCCGAGACGCTCCAGCAGGCGCGCCATCGCAAAGCCCATGTCCACCTCGAACGGCAGCAGCCCAAAGCGCGCCGACGACGGAAAGCGGTGGTGATTGTTGTGGTGCCCCTCACCAAAGGTCAGCAGGCCCAGCACCGGGCGGTTGGTCGACCTATCGCGGGTGTCGAATCGCTGCTGCCCGCCGAAGTGCCCAAACGAGTTGATCAGCCAGCCCTGCACCGGGTGGCTCATGAGCCCTAAGAACCAGCATGCACCCAGCTCCCACAGCCCACCGGCACCCAGCCCGGTCGCGATGCCGAAGTGAAGCAGATACGGCAGGTGCCACAGACGCTCGCGATTGATCCAGCCCACCCCAAACGGTAGGTCCTTCACAAAGCGTGTGTACCGCTCGTCCTTCCGCATCAAACCGCGAAGGGCCTTCTCATAGGATCGAAGCTGCGCCAGCGCCACGCCGATCAACCCGTCGTTGACCGGGCTGTGGGGGTCGCCCGGCTGGTCGGACCAGGCGTGATGGCGGCGATGCATGCAGACCCACGCCACGGGGTCGAGCCCTGTAAGCCATCCGCCGGCCGACGACACAAAGCGGGTCAGTCCGGGTCCCAGCTCCACGCCTCGATGCGCAAGCCCCCGGTGATAGACGACGGTGATCAGCGTCATGTTGATCGTGTACGCCACAGCAAAAACCAACACGCAGGCGAGCACGTACATGGATCAAACCTCCAACCAACGATGCTAAGCGACACACTGAGGCGTCGCCAGTTATCACCGGAAGGCGATCCCGTATGCGGCGTAGGCGTCGCCGTAGTTTGTGCAGCTGCCGTCGGCCTTGCCCCACTTCTTGTCCGCGCCGCCCAGGCCGCAGAACTCACCGGCGCCCGTGTCCAGCATGCCGCGAATAGCGGTGCCGTCGGAGTCGCATATCCAGGCCGTCGAGATCGAGGGCTTGGTAAAACAGATGGGGATCACCTTGCCGTAATTAACGTAGAACCCCGTTCGCAGCTCCCACTCCGCGTTGACCGGCAGCCGCATGCCCGGCACGCCAAAGCCGCCCAGGTAGGTCTCCGCGGGCCAGGCCGTGGGCACATCCAGGTTCTCGGTGAAGGTCTCGCCCGTAGTGAAGTTGATAATGCGAACCGCGGTCACGGTTATCCCACCGGCGTCGATCGAGTACTCGTTGTCCGGCAGCTGCGCCTCGGCGGCGGTGCCGAACGCGACCTTGGTGGGCACCATGGTGTGGTCGCCAGGCGCGGTGTAGGTGTTTAGCCGGCCGCGTACGGCCCGCCGCCGCCGCCCATGTCGCACCAGACGGCGACCTCCCCTGGGGGGGTGGGGATGTTGAACACGCCGTCGCCGGTCGAGTCGCCGGCAGCCAGAATAGCGGCGCAGGAGCCCAGCGCCGGCGTCGGCTCGGGATCCGGGGCCGCTCCCACCGCGACCCACTCCGCTCCAGTGCACACCTTCAGGGCGCTGTCGGTAGTGTCAAAGTAGATGGCGCCGCTCAATCCGGCGGCGCAGGCCTCGGGCGCCTCGGCGGCGTTGTGGATCCGCGGGCGTCTCAGCTCGCTCCAAGCCAGGTCCGCGCCCTTCTCGAACGTGGCAAGCTCGGCAAAGATGTTGGCCGCGTTCAGCCACGCGATGGGCAGCGCGGGATCCAGCGTGGCGGCGCCAACGCAGCCACTACAGGCTAGATCGCTCGCCACCGACGCGGAGCGCGCCCACGGGACAGACGCCACCTTTTGCCTGGCCAGCTCGGGCTCGGTCGCGACCGCCACGCCGATCCAGAGTGCGTCGGAGTCGAAGAGCGTGTCCGGCAGGCCGGTGAGCGCCGCGTCGAAGGTGCCCGACTCCACGGGCTCATCCGCCAGCAGCACAGTCGCCAGGGCGTCCCCTCCGTCAGGTTGGGCGTAGAAGCTGACGTAGAGATTGTAGCCCCCATCCACAGCCTGGCCGGCGGCGTTGGTGACGCGGCCCTGCACCACGATCTCGGGAGGCGCGGCGACCACCGCTCCGAGCACAAAAATCAGTTCGAGCATGCCCCACTATACCCCGCAGTGTATGCAGGGCGAACTCGCGCACAGGAGAGCCCACACCTATACTCTTGACCATGATCCGTTTCCTGGTCGTAGCGGCGGTCCTCGCGGGCCCAGCCGCGTCCGCAAATCCGCCGGTCGTCGTGCCCACGCTGCCCGAGCGGGGCTCGACAGGAACGGACGCCGTAGAGCGCGGACGAACGGCCTATCTCGCCGCGTCACGCCACTACAACAGAGGCCGCCTCAAGAAGGCGCTGGCCTCGGCCCGCGTAGCGTGGGCTGCGGTCCCGAACGCCAGCACGGCGCTCATCGTGGCCACGGTTTTGGGCCAGCTCAAGTCGCACTGCGAGGCGATGAAATTTCTACTGCTCGCCAGCGACCTGAAGCCGCAGCCGGCGGAGCAACAGCGTATCGCCAAGGGCCTGGCCGCCAGCGCCGCTGCCTGCGGATCCGGGATGGGCTGGGCGCGCGTCGCAGCCACGCCGGCCTCGGCCGCGATCACCGTCGCCTCGGTAGCCGTGAAGTCGGGGCGCACGATCGGCCTGGCGGCGGGCGAGCACCGCATCGAGGTCACTCAGGCAGGGTACGTGGCGCAGGAGGACTCGGTGGTCGCCACCACCGGCGTCGGTGTCCGCCTGAAGTACACGCTGTCCGAGAAGGCCGTCGCCGCGCCGCGCGCTCCGGTGGAGCCGGTCGTCACGCCGCGACCGGCGATCGAGCCGGCGCCCCAGCTGACCCGACCGCACTCAAGGCCAGTGCGGTGGCCGGCGTGGGTCGCGCTGGGTACGGGCGTCGCTGTCACGGGGGTGGGCGCCGTGCTCTACGGCCTGGCTCGAGGCGAGGCGTCCACGGCGGCGGACCTGGCGGCCCCGCAAGACGGACTGGCCGAGCCCGATCGAGAGACCCGATACAACGCTGCGGCATGCAGCGCCGAGGATCTCCAAACAGCCGGCTTCGTGGCCGGCGGAATCGGGATCGCTGCGCTGATCACGGGCATCGTGTTGGTGTCGCTGCCGGCGGACGCCCCCGATGTCACCGTGTCGCCCACCCGCACCGGCATGGCGATTCACGGCCGGTTCTAATGCGTGTAGCGCTGCTGACAGTCCCTCTGGTCGTGGGCTGCATCGATATCCCCGCTTTTGTGCCCGCCGAGTCGGCGCAGGGCGCGCAGGCGCCGACGGTGTTTCTGGACTTCGACTTGAGCTGCCGGCCCGCGGGTGACGCCGCAGACGTAGGCGCTTTCGAACGGGAGGCTACGCCCTGCTTCTGAGCGTGCTGATCTCCGCGGTCCTGGTGCTCGGTCCAACCGCGCTGGGGGCGCTCTGCGGGCTGGGCGCCGGCCGCCTGCGACACCGCCAAACGCTGTACCGGGTGTTGGTGCTTGTCATGATCGCCGGGCCCGCCGAGCTTGTGTGGTTGCTGGGGACGACGCTACCGCATGTGGGCACGTGGGACGTCGTGGCGGGCGGGACGCTGTTCGTTGTCGGCGCGGCGCTGGGCCTTGCGCGCCCCAGCCGCGCCAACGTCGGCGTCGCCGTCGTGGCCACCGTGATCTCCCTGCTGGTGGTAGAGGCCTTCGTTCGGGTCGCGCTGACCGAACCCCCGACATACCCGGAAGCCACCGAGGCGCGCCTGGTCTTCGATGAGCGGCGAGTCGGGCCGAAGGGACCGGCCCTGGCGCTCGCAACGGGACGGCCCTGGCGATGTGAGGCGCTGTACCCCGACCTCTACAAGGGGTATGTGGCGAACCGCGCCGAGCGGGACTCCGGAGGCCAGCCGAGGGTGCTGCACATCGGCGACTCGATGGTGCACGGCATCGATGTCGAGCGGCCATTCCCTCAGCTGCTGGACCAGACGGACTCCGCCGCGCACCACATCAACGCGGGGGTCTCGTCGACGGGACCCGACTACCACCTGCTGCTGACGCGACGATGGATGGAGCAGCAGCAGGTCGATCTGGTGGCCCATCACGTGTACCTGGGCAACGACTTCGAGGAGATCGACCAAAGCTACTATTGCTGCGCGGGTGGCCCCATCCTGGACTTCTCGGTGTCTCCTCCCACGGCGCGCTGTCCCGAGCCGCAGTACGGCATGGGCTTCGTGGAGCTGCTGGCGACCAGCCCCGCCCCGTACGCTGTTCGGGTCGCCACGTCGTTCTCGTGGCTGGCCAGGCACGTGTGCCGCATGACGTCGATTCTCGGCGTGAACATCAGCTCGGCGCGCATCGATCTCGACCTGAGCATGGCCGACTTCACCGCGACGGCGGCGAAGCTGGAGGCCATCATCACGGCGCTGCACGCCGAGACCACGGCCCACGGTGCGCGCTATGTCCTGTTCATCCTGCCGGCCGACCGCGAGCTCATCGACTCCTCCGAGGACACCCGTGGCGGTCTGGCTCGCGCAAGGGCGATTCGCGCTGTCGCCGCCAAGCTCGGAATCGACGTGTTCGACGCGCGCTCCACGCTGGCCGGGGCGCTGCGGTCGGGCGGCTACGACAGCGTTTACCTACCTGCCGAAAACCATCACTTCAACGAGGGTGGCCACCAGCTGTACGCGGATTGGGTGCAGCGGCGGCTGGCAGGATTGCGGCCTCGGAAGTGACCTGGCTCCATGCCGGGACGACCGCGGTGCGATACACTCCGCGACCGTGACAACACCAGCCATTATCAGCGTCGCGATCACCGGGTCCGTGCCTCGCAAAGCGGACAACCCTGCTGTGCCGGTGACGCCTTCTGAGCAGATCGAGTCCACCCACGCCGCCTTTGAGGCAGGAGCGGCGCTCGTGCACATTCACGTGCGGGACGAAAACGAGGCGCCGTCGTCCGACAGAGACCTCTTCGGCGAGGTGATGGAGGGCGTCCGAAAGCACTGCCCGGCCATGATAATTCAGTTCTCGACGGGCGGGCGCGGACGCAGCCACGACGAGCGGGGTGCGGCGCTGCCGCTGAAGCCGGACATGGGTTCGCTGGCGACGGGCTCGGTCAACTTCCCGACATCGATCTACGCCAACGCACCGGACCTGATCGACGGGCTGGTCAACGCCATGAAAGAGCACAAGATCAAGCCCGAAGTGGAGATCTTCGATCTGGCCATGCTCTACAACGCCAAGGCGCTGCAGAACCGTGGACTGCTGGGTCCGTCGCCCCACGTTCAGTTTGTGCTGGGCATCAAAAATGCGCTGCCGGCGCGGCGTCGTGTGCTGGAGTTTTTGATCGAGGAGTATCGGGACGTCTTTGAGGCCGGCACCTGGACTGCGGCCGGGCTGGGACGACACCAGCTCGAGGTCAACCACTGGGCCCTGGAGCTGGGCGGCCACGTGCGCACCGGGCTGGAGGACAACATCCGCTGGGACCGCTCGCGACTGGCGGCCAGCAATGCGGAGCTGGTAGGGCGACTGGCGGCGCTGACGGCCGAGTATGACCGCCACCCCGCAACGCCCGCAGAGGCCCGACAGCTGCTGGGGCTCGCCGCGGCGTGATGACGCTGACTATGGCCGCCATCGCGATTACGGGGTGGGGAAAAATGAGCCGGATCATGTGGGGTCGCGAAACCCCGTGGGTTCATCAGACCCGGGCTGAAAAGCGCCTTTTTTCGCCCCGTCGGAATAAAAAGCGAAGACTGCTTTAGTCCAGCAAAACCGCTGCAGCGCGGCACGAGTCTTGCTGCCGTAGATCAGCGGTGGATTACGATCAGGTGCAGCGGCAGGACGCCAACACGTCAGGTTCGACGGGCAAACGCACGTCGTCTCGACGCCCCAGTGCGGCCGCAGCACGCCGAAAAGTAAGAACCATGAGCGCCAGCGCCGGACAGGCCGCGCTCAGCCCACGCAAAGAGGAAGACAGCGGCTGGTTCGGCTGGGCCGGCGACGCGGCGGACTGGGTCTCCGACAAGGCCGTGGCCGCCAAGGACGCCACCGTAGACGCCGCGGTCGGCACCGCCAAGTGGGCCGGCGAGACGTACGACGACACGGCCGAGTGGGTCGGCGAGACCTACGACGACACGGCCGAGTGGGTCGGCGAGACGTACGACGACACGGCCGAGTGGGTCGATGAGACGGTAGACGACACGGTCGAGTGGGCGGGCGAGACCTACGACGACACGGCCGAGTGGGTCGGCGAGAAGGCCACCACCGCCAAGAAAGGCGTCGTCAAGGCGGCCAAGTGGACCAAGAAGAAGGCGACCCAGGCCGTCGACACGGTTGTGGATGCGGTGGAAGACACCGTGGACGCGGGCCGGGAGGCGTGGGAGGCGATCGCCTCGGTCAAGTTCAGCTGGAACAAGGGCGTGCTGACGGTGGTGACCGACCTGGACGAGGTCATGGACATCATGCCGGCCAGCGTCAAAGCCCAGCTGCAGCTCGATCGCGCGGCGGCCAGCAACAAAGTCACCATCGTGCTGAACACAAACACGCGGAACCTGAGCGTAAGCACGGGCGCGCTGGTGCTCACCGGCATCAGCAGCGCAAAGCTGACGACCGGCGAGATCGCGCTGCACAGCGTGAGCATCTCCATGTCCAACTACGGCGGTGGGCTGCCGTTCCTGGGCGGCGACTTCAGCGTCTTCGGCTACAAGATCGGTGGCGGCACGAAGGACACGACCGCGCTGGTCAACATGTCGCATGCGACCGCCAAGGACGTCTCGTGGACGGGCAAGGGCGGGCCGGTGTCGTTCGAGTCTCTCAACCTCGACAACTTCTCGGGCGCGCTGAGCACCGACAAAGGCGGCGACATCAGCAGCGGATCGGTGGCGCTGGAGTCAGCGGTGATGCACGGACTGATGGCGCGTGGTGTCGCGATCGACCAGGCGGATGCGCTGGACCTGAAAGCCGACGTGGACGGCAAGGCCGAAACGGCGCACCTGGACGCCGGGGCGCTGCGGGCTCAGGGCGTTTCGCACGGGTCTCGCAGCGTGGAGACCGCCGAGCTGCTGGGCGCGGACATCGATCTGACAAACACGGGTGGCGGGATGCCGCTGCTCGACGACAAAGCCGACAACCTGCACGCGACGGTCGGCGTTGAGAACGTCGGGCTGACCAACTACAGGGCCCCGCGGGCGGGCGTGGCCAGCGCGTCGCTGAGCAACGTGGGTGGCCAGGTGGACGTCAACCGGGGCAGCACGCAGGTCGAGATCGGGACGGCCAAGGCCAGCGGAGTGGACGCCGGCTGGGTCGACATCGGCAAAGGCGAGATCACCAACGCCACCATCGCGGCTGAGCAGGGCAAGGACGGGCGAGCGCACAAGCTGGGCTTGTTCATGGACAAGATGACGGTGGACGGCGCCGGCTATCACCCGCTGCCCGAGGAGCTGGACAGCGAGCCGCTCGACTTCCCGAAAGTCGACTGGGACCTGGGCGTCGACGACCTGGCGGTCAACGACATCACGACGCCGGGCGCCAAGATAGCGCGGACCTCGATAAAGGGCGGCGCGGCGACCGGGTCCCTGGACCAGGGGCGCTCCTGGTTCGACGCCTCAGCCAAAGAGGGCCCCGGATACGGCCTGGACCACACCTACATCGACCTGGACGAGATGCACACGCGCGACGCGCGGCTGGTCGGCCATGCGGGTCAGTCCACGCTGACGGCGGGGCACTCGTCGATGAAGGGCGTCAAAACGGAGAGCTTCAAGGCGGCGGAGATCACCGGCGACGGCGGCTCTGCGCGCTTCGACCCGTCCGGCCTGCACGCCACGATGGACAAGGCGCGCATGACCGACGCGCTGATCGAGGACCGAATCGGCATCGCGAGCGCGGACGTCAGCAAGATGGACGCCAGCCGGGTGGGCGACGTGTCGCGTGTCGGCTTTGAGACCGGCGTACTGAAAGGGCTGCACGACAAGGGCAGCGACACGAAAGTCGGAACCATCCGCGCGGGTGGGGCGTCGGTTCTGGTCGACGATGAGAAGTTCACCGGCGATGTGAAGACCGCCACGGCGTCCCAGATCACGTCGGGTCCGGCGGCGGCGGACAACGCAAGCGCACAGGGGTTCAGCTTCAGGCATCAGAACGACGCGCTGAGCATGGGCGCGCGCAAGCTGGGCGTGAGCGGCGCGAAATACGGCGACAACTTCTCCGCGCAACAGCTGGACGCGACCGGGGTGGGCACCACGACCAAAAACGGGGCGTGGGACGTCAACGCCGGCACGCTGCAAGGCGAGCAGGTGCTGGCGGCGCAGCGGGTGGGCGCCGATCTCGTCGACACGAAGGGATTCACCGGGCGCTTTGACGACAAGACGACGACGATGGGCCTCGAGTCGGCGGAGATCACCAACCTGGGCGCGGGCAGCCGGCCGATCGATGAGGCGGCGCTGGGCGACGTGGCGACGGCCGACAAGGTCTCGATCGGCGGGCTCACGACCAGCGCCAAAGGCGGCGTCTGGGACGTCGGGGCGCAAACCGTGGGGGGCAAAAACGTCGGGTTTGGCGGCGCGCTCCAGAGCGAGGGGCTGCGCACGACGGGCTTCACCGGGCAGTTCGGCGGCGACACCATGACGATGGGCCTGGACACCGCGACCATGGACTCGGTGACGGCCGGGGACAACCTGAGCGCGGACAACCTGAGCGGAACGCGACTTTCGAGCGTGACCAGGGGCGACGACTGGAACCTCAAGGCCGGAACGTTGGGCGGCGACAACATGTTGCTGGGCGGCCGGACGTCGATCGGCGCCGTGCGATCCACGGATGCACACGCTCATCTGGGGGCGGACGGCTCCTCGTACGGCGCGCACCGGCTGGGCCTCAACAAGGTGTCGGACAAGCCGTCGCAGACCACCGTGGGCAGCGCCAACCTGCTGTCGCCGTGGGCGCGCGTGGGTGACAACAGCATCTCGGGGACGGTTGCACGCGGCGCTGCCAGCGATGTGGCGGTGGGCGACTCCCTGAAGATGTCGTCGGTCGCCGTCGACCGGCTCAACGGCGGGTACGCGAGCGATCTGCTCAGCGCCGACGTGAAGGGTCTGAGCGGCGGCGGCCTGCGATACAAGGGCGACGGTACGCGCGTCAACGCCGGCGCGTTCTCGGCGGACAACGCGTCGCTGCTCAGCAGCAAGCACCAGACGCGGATCACGGCGGATCGGATGGGCGCGACAAACGCCATGACCGAGGTGACGCCGGGGACTGGTGGCGGCGGCAGCGGACCGGCGGTCGACACGGCGCGCCTGATCGAGACCGGCGCCGCGCGACTGGACGACGCGCACATCACGGGCTCGGCGCCGATGCATGCCGGCGATCTGGGCCCGGTCGAGGTCGAGCGCGGCACGATCGCCAGCGGCGAGGCCACTATTCAGGACGGCCGCTTCGTCAAGGGCCAGACGGGCGCGACGTTCTCCAAGCCGCTGGACGGTCCGGTCTGGACGTCGGTGCGCGGGGCCTATCTGGACAAGAAGAACAAGATGCGCGCCGACGTAAAGGGCTGGGGCGACCGCAACATCAGCCGCGACTTCAACAAGCAGCTGGGCATCGACTCCAGCCGTATGCCGTCGGTCGGCACGCTCGGCGGCGCCGTCGCGGATACGATGCGCAAGCCGTCCACCGGCGAGGCCACGCCCAACCCGTTCGACTTCGACAACCACACGCTGTCGGGCGATGCGTCGTTCAGCGCCGGCCTCATCGACGCAGGCGAGAGCGGCTCGGTGACCCTGGGCCAGCGCACGAAAGCAGGCGACAACGCGGTGAACATCACGTCGCGCGGCCAGACAGGGCTGCACGCGTCCTCCAGCCGCATCGTGGCGGACCAGGCGGCGGTCAAGACGGGCAGCGGCGACCTCAAGACGGGCAAGAGCACTGTCAGTGGCGCCGACTTTGTCGTGCTGCCCGACGGCACCATCACCACGAAGGCCAAGGCCATCGAGCTGCGCAACCTGGAGATTCGCAACCGCGCGCTGACACTGGGTAAGCAGCCCTGATATAAACACTTTGTGACTGCCGCGCTGCTCTTCGCCGCCCTGATGGCCGTCTGGGGCGTGCCCGGCCTGATGCTCTCCCGCTGGCTGTTGCCGGGTGTCGGGATGTTGGAGCGCGTCTTGACCACGGCGCTGCTGGGCATCGTCTCGGTCGCTCCCACCGCATTTCTGATCAGCGTGGCGTTTGGAGTGCCGGAGACCCCCGTGCTCATCACACTGGTCGCCACACTGTGGACGCTGGCCGGGTGGTCGCTGGGGCGGTGGCTGCCGTGCGATGCGCAGGAGCCGGTGCTGGATCCGGTGCGGTCCAGGCGCTATCTGATCGGGGCGCTGGTCTTGAGCGCGGTGACAGCGCTGTCCACGCAGTACTACATGCTGCAGGGAGACTATGTGTGGTTCCACTGCCCGCACCACGCATCGCTGTACTTGATGGAGGATGGGACCGGGGGCGGCGTGCAGTCTTGGGACCCGGCGGTCGACCGGGTTCAGACCAACCTCTTCCATCACCCGCGCGACAACGGCTACGGCGTGGGTCCGGTCCTGAAGCTGCAGCGACCGGGCAGCATGGCGTTTCTGGTGCAGCCGTTCGTGTGGATGTCGCTCGGCGGACTGGTGGCGGCGATGTTCATCGTCGATCTGCTGATCTTCGGGTTTGGCATGCTGCTGGCGGCGCGGTCGCTTCGGTCGACGTGGGCGCCACCGGTCGTGGGGCTGCTGTTCCTCATGGGGTCGCGTTGGCTGGCGGTCTATCAGCTCAACGAGAACATGGAGACGCTGGCCCTGTCGCTGGGTCTGTTGCACCTGCTCTTACGCCCCGCAAACGGGCGATTCGCGCTGGCCTCCGCTGCCGCTGCCGGCGTCGTCGCGGGCCACTTTCTGGGGATCCGCCCGCTGGGCCTGCTGATGGTGGGCGGCTTCATGGTGATGTGCGCTACGTCCTGGCGACGACTGGGGGTCGGCGCCGGCGCCGGCCTCGGCGAGGGCGGCGCCAGGATGTGAGTCCACGCTGCGGGGTTTGGCCCTGCGGTGGGGCCTCCGGCGGTCCGGCGCGCGCCCGCGCAC
>CAZJHX010000170.1:0-22935 GCA_964545715.1 uncultured Myxococcales bacterium | reverse complement strand
GAGGTGGAGTTGCAGGCGCGGGGGGTGTATACGCACAGCGGCTTGTTGCTCGGGCGCGCCGCGACGCGGGTGGAGAACGAGCGGGGCGCGGTCAGCGCCGACGCCACAGACGAGGCGATCGAGGACGAAGTCGAGCAGCAGCTGCGCCGATTCTTCCGCAAAGAGGTCGGCAAAAAGCCTACCGTCGTCACGTTCGTAACACGCACGCCGAGGGGCACAGACGCGTGAAGATCGAGTACATCGGCGGCGCCTACGAGCCGGGCGCCTTTCCCGACACATCAGGGCTCCCCGAGATCTGCTTTATCGGCCGGTCAAACGTCGGCAAGTCGTCGCTGATCAACACACTGACCGGCCATCGACAGCTCGCGCGCGTGTCGAGCACCCCCGGCCGCACGCAGGCCATCCACTTCTTCTCGGTGGCCCAGCGGTACTGCCTGGTCGACTTCCCCGGATACGGCTACGCCAAAGCCCCCAAGAAGATTCGGATGAGCTTTCAGCCGCTGATCCGCAGCTACCTGGACTCTCGCCAAACACTGCGCGCGGGCTTCTTGCTGGTCGATGTTCGACGGGATCCACGCCAGGATGAGCACGATGTCGTGGCCGAGTTCGCAACCCGAAAGCTGCCCTTGTTGCTGGTGGTCACCAAGATCGATAAGGTCTCCAAAACCCGCCGTGGTGGGCGGGTTCAACAGCTGGCCAGCGCACTCAAGGTGGACCAGCGAAACGCGGTGGGCTTCTCGACGCTGAGCAAAGACGGCAAGGACAAGCTCATCAGACACATCGACAGATTGGTGGGAGGCTGACATGGGAGGCGGAGGCGGCGACGCCAAGAAAGTGATCATGTCGGCGTTGATCGCTAACGGGATCATCGCGATAGCCAAGTTTGCCGGGTTCTTCGTTACCCGGTCCAGCGCGATGCTGGCCGAGGCGTTTCACTCGGTCGCGGACACCGGCAACCAGCTGCTGATGATGCTGGGCCTGAACCGGTCCGCCAAGCCGCCCGACCGAACTCACCCCTACGGCTACGGCAAAGAGGCCTACTTCTGGTCGTTTGTCGTGTCGATCTCCATCTTTACGATGGGCGCCACGTTTGCCTTCTACGAGGGCATCCACAAGCTGGTCGAAATCTATCGCCACGGCGCCCCCAGCGCCAGCTATCCATGGGTGGCGATCAGCATCTTGAGTGTCGGCACGGTGGTCGAAGGCTGGTCGCTCCTCATCGCTATCAAAGAGTATCGCGTGCAAATGGGTGACATGGGCTTCCGGGAGGCCATCGATCACAACCGATCGTCGACCATCGTCACCATCCTCTTTGAAGACGCCGCCGCAGTGGCGGGCCTGCTGGTGGCGTTGGCCGGTGTCGTGGCGGCCATGGTCACAGGCAATCCGCTGTACGACGCGCTGGCCACCGTGCTGATCGGCGTCATCCTGGCGGTGGTCGCCTTTTTCCTGGGCTACATGACCAAGAACCTGCTGATCGGGCTGAGCGCCAACGACCGCGACGAGGCGGCCATCTCGGAGGCCATCCTGGGCATCACCGATGTTCAGAGCATCGTGGAGCTCAAGACACTGCACATGGGCGAGCAGTACATCCTTCTCAATGTGGGGATCGCCTTCCGCCCTGGGCTCACCACCCTGGACCTGGAGCGCGCGATCGACGCCATCGAAGAGGCCGTCAACGTCGCCGTACCGTCGGTGCAGCGGATCTTCATCGAGGCCGACTCCTTGCGCACCACCGGCGGCGAGCTTCCCCCCGAGCCCGCATGACCTCGGGCCTGCGCTTTGCGGCCATGACCGACGCCGATCTGGACGCCGTCCTTGCGCTGGAGGCCCACTCCTTCGACGATCCCTGGACGGCGGAGCACTTTCGCGGCGAGCTGGCCAACCGGCACTCGCACCCCCAGCTGCTGTGGTCGGGCGACGAGCTGGTCGGCTACATCGTCTACTGGCTCATCATCGACGAGCTGGAAATCCTCAACGTGGCGATCGCGCCGCGCCTGCGTCGCCAGGGCCTGGGGCGCACGCTGGTCGACTACGTTATCGAGACCGCTCTGGACGCCAACGCCCGCCACATCAGCTTGGAGGTGCGCCGCTCCAACGTCGCCGCGATCGCGCTCTACACGGACCAGGGTTTTGCGCCAATCGCTGTGCGCAAAGGCTATTACGCCGCGCGCAAAGAGGACGCCATCGTCATGCGGCGCGACCTGTGAGCACCACAAGGCGGCACGTGGTCGGCGCGCTGCTGTGCAGTCTGGCCGGCGGCCTCGCGCTGTGGCTGAAAGGACCGCTGCCGGTCGTCACGGTCGGCTACGCCCTGCCCCACAGCGCCCCCTTCACCTACATGGTCTCCGCGTTTCCGTTCTTCGGCGTGCTGCTGGCCGAGTGGCTGGAGACCCGCTCCACGGTCTTGCTGCGTCAGATCGCCGCGCTCGGGCTGCTGGCCGTCGCCCGCCTGGTGTTTCTCATCCCGGTCAGCGGCCACGTGCTGCTGTTTGTCTTCTTTGTCATGTGGGCGGCGCGCCGGCGCAGCCAGCCTCTCTACGCTGTGGAGATGTGGGTCTGCATCCTGGTCCTGGCAGCCTCGCTCTACACAAAGGTGGCGCTGTGGCACGACATCGTCACACCCAGCTTCGGCGCGGCCCTGGGGATCATCATCAGCGAATTCGAAGGCGCTGCCGCTTTGAACCCCACGACCCCGGCTGACTCTCAAAGACGCCGTCGATAGCGTAGCCGCAGCCCGAGCAGCACCCGTCTGTCAGCTTCCAGGTCAGCAGCTGATACCAGTCGCGCACGATGACCGCCATGCCGCAGCCCGGGCAGAAGGTCGTGTCGCCGTCCCGGTCGTGCACGTTGCCTGTATAGACGTACTGCAACCCATGCTGTCGGGCGATCCGCACGGCCGTCTGCAGCGTGGGCGTGGGCGTCCGGGGCAGGTCCTGCATCTTGAAGTCCGGGTGAAAGGCCGAGAAGTGCAGCGGCACGGTCGGGCCCAGATTCTCGGCAAACCACTGACACAGCTGCGTCAGCTCCGACTCGCTGTCGTTCTGCCCGGGGATCAGCAGGGTCGTGACCTCGAACCACACGTCGGTCTCGCGCTTCAACCAGCTCAGCGTCTCGAGCACCGGCGCCAGCTCGGCAAAGCACAGCTTCTTATAAAAGGTCTCGGTAAAGGCCTTCAGGTCTACATTGGCCGCATCCAGATGCTCAAAGAAGTCCCCGCGCGCCAGCTCGGTGATGTAGCCGGCCGTGACCGCGACGGTCTTCACACCCGCCTCGTGACAGGCGATGGCCGTGTCGATGGCGTACTCCGCCCAGATGACCGGATCGTTGTACGTAAACGCCACGCTGCGACAGCCCGCACCCCTGGCCGACCGCGCGATGGCCTCAGGCGTCGCGACATCGCTCAGCCGCGCCACCTCCCGCGACTTGGAGATGTCCCAGTTCTGGCAGAACTTGCAGCCCAGGTTGCAGCCGGCCGTCCCGAAGGACAGCACCGGGGTCCCCGGCAGAAAGTGGTTCAGCGGCTTCTTTTCGATGGGGTCGATGCAGAACCCGGTGCTGCGACCGTAGGTGGTCAGAACCAGCGAGTCGCCCTCGCGCCGCCGCACAAAACAAAAGGCGCGCTGACCGTCGCTGAGCTTGCAGTGACGCGGGCACAGATCGCACTGGATCTTGGTGTCATCGAGCTGCTGCCAGTAGCGGGCTTCGTACATCGCATTTGCAGCATATCGGTCAGAACGACAGCAGGATACCGCCTGTGATCAGCGACACCACGCCGACGCCGTCCGCCGCATAGGCGCCAACCAGCTTGCCGTTGTCGAAGTCCGTGGCCCCGGCCCCGTCCTGTCCGGCCAGAACGTGGAGCGTGACGCCGGCGGCAACAGCCGCGATGCCAATCCCGATCAGCGTCCAGCCCCCCGTGCGTATCCCCGAGTTGTCCTGCGGTCTCGAGAGCGTCGCGACCGGCACCACGCCTTTGCCCTTGAGCGAGGAGGTGCCGATATCCACGGTCACCGACTGCCCCGCGGCGACCGGGAAGACCTCGTCAAACGGCTCCTGACCCGGCGTCTGCGCCTTGATGCGATAACGCCCCGCGGCCACCCGCAGCATCTTGGGGCCGGTCGTCGCCAGCACAGTCTGGCCGCCCACCGTGATCTTGGATTTGGCCGTCATCCCGATGATCCGCAGCCGGCCAAAGCCGTTGTTACGCGTCACGACGCGCTTGGTCACCACCGTCGCGACGCTGCCGGCCTCGACCTCGATCAAATGCACGCGCGGCGGCGCCTTCTCGATCGACACCTCCGCCACGATCCGGCCGTGCGGCAGCCACACATCAAACGGCGTGATGCCCAGGCGCCGGCGCTCCCCTTTCCTGAGGTCCACACCCTGGATCAGGGTCACCGTGGCGCCCTTGGGCTCCGATCGAAAGCGCACCTGCCCGTGCGTGCGCTGCGCCAGCCTGGACAGCGACCGGATCGACCGCTCGACCTCCTCCCGATGCGCTCCGCCGGGCGCGTGCGCCAGGTAAGCCTGGTACAGGTTCAGCGCCTCCCCGGTCTGACGCGCCCCCTGCATGGCGCGCGCGGCGTCGAACAAGAACACGGGATCGCCGTTCTTCTCAAAGGCCTCCATGAACAGCTGCACGGCCTGGGGAAAGTCGCCCATGTCAAAGGCCTGGACCGCCTCATCCGCCAGCGCGACCGCCTGCCGATCGTCCAGGTGCTGGGCCTGCGCGGGTCCTGCGAGAAGCACCGTCGCCACTATGAAGGCTCGAATCATCACGCCACATCCTACGACACAGTGACCACGACCCTTAAGGGAATCGCCTTACGACCCGACTACATGCGTATGCGACCTTCAATACGCTACAGCTTCGTCTTTCTGGCCCCGGCCGTGATCGGTCTCGTGCTCTGCGGTTGCCTGGCGACCGAAAAACAGGAGCCGCTTCCGTACTACGAGAACGCCTACCAGCCGCCGGTGCACGAGGGCGGTCAGCAAAACGATCCGGCCGCCGGACCCGCCGAGCCGGACGACCCCGAGCACGAAAACGCCAACGTCCCGCTACCTCCCGCGCTGCAGACGGACCCCAGCGAGGACGACTCGCCGCCCGAGGAGGACGGTGAGGGCTTCGGCGGCGGCGACACCGACACCGGCGCGACCAACGAGCCCGCGGGCGAGGACAACGGCGGCACGGATGACGGCGGCGCAGCGCCCGACGGCGGATCCGGCACCGGCACCGGCGCGGCCTCCGGCGGCGGCGACCCGATCGATCCCGGCGACGACAACGGCTCCGGCGACGGCGAGCCCGACGACCCCGTCGAGCCCCCCGGACCCAAGGTCTGCAGCGAGATCGCGCACACCCGCATGGCCAAGGTCATCTACCAGAAAGAGGTCCCCTCCTGCGGCTACGGCGGCTGGGACATGGGCACCCACCTGGCGGCGCTCTCCATGGCGGACTTCCAAGACTCCAAGATGTGTGGCGCCTGCATTCGCATCGACGGGCCGACCGGCCACACCATCGCCAAGGTCATCGACAAATGTAAGTTCTGCGCCGAGGACGAGATCGTCATGACCGAAGAGGCGTTCCAGGACATCACCACCGACGACCCGTGGAACTGGGTCAAGGCGAAGTGGCAGCTGGTCTCATGCCCCGTCGAGGGCCCCGTCCGCTACCACTACAAGTTTGGCAGCAGCCCGTATTGGACCGCTGTGCAGGTCCGCAACGCGCGCCACCCGATCAAGCGCCTGGAGTACAGCGCCGACAACGGCCAGACCTTCAGCGAGCCCGAGTTCGAGGACTGGAACTACTACGTGGACGGCAGCGGCATGGGCAACGGTCCGTACACGTTCCGCATCACCGACATGTTCGACCAGGTCATCGTGGACAAGGGTATCGAGCTGCTGCCCGACGACGAGCTGCCGGGTCAGAACCAGTTCCCCGAGTGCCCGTAGCCCGTTAAAGAGCCTCCATCGCGTCCCGCGCCGCCTGCGCACCCGCCGCATCGCCTAACGTCCGCAGCTGAGTCCAAGCGATCTCGTAGGCGTCTTTCGCGCGCCTGCCCTGCCCTGCCTGCGCCGCCAGCCGGCCCGCCAGCTCAGCGCTGCGCGCCACGTCCACGTTGACAAAACCCGTAGCCTGAAGCTCTGCGACAGCGATCAGCACGCGCTTGTCCCACGCGCGCCAGTCCTCGACACCTGCCAGCGCCGGCAGCAGAGAGGCGCTGCAGCAGCCGATAAGCGGCTTGCGCCCCTGGCGCTCCACCGTGCGGACGGTCCCCTCCAGCAGCGCTCGAGCCTCCACGTATCGGCCGGCCTCGGTCAGCGTCACGGCCAGATTCAGCTCGCGCGTGACCGTATCCAGCCCGACGGCCTCGCACATCGCCAGCGAGTCCCGGTAGCACCGCTCGGCCTCCTCCAGATCGCCGCGAAAGCGCGCATGCTCACCCCGCTGGTTGCCGCAATGCGCCAACCCCCACCGGCAGCCGGCCTCCTGGAAGTGGCGCTCAGCCTCCGCCAGCAAGGCGTCCGCGTCGTCCAGCCGGCCCTGCTGCGCAGCCACATGGCACTGATTCAGCAGGCACCGCGCCGCATAAACCGTGGAGCCCGCCGCCTCAAAGCTGGCCTGAGCCGCGCGCGCGAAGTCCACCGCGCCCGCCAGGTCGCCCCGCGCCTTGCAGAGGATCCCCAGCTCTCGCAGGCCGTGAGCGCGCGTCATCTCATCGCCGCGTGTCGAGGCCAGATCGGCCGCGTCCGACAGCGTCTTGAAGGCCGCCTCCATGTCGTCGCCGCGCATCCGCATCACGGTGCCACGCTCGACCAGCGCGACCGGCAGAAGGTCCTCCCACCGGCGCTCACGGGAGGTCCGCTCCAGCTTCGTGTACCACCACTGAGACTCCTGAAAGCGTCCCTGTCGCCGCGCCACCTCGCTGGAGATCGCCCAGCCGTGGCCCCACCGCGCGTCCTGCTTGTCCACGCCCAGCTGACCCAGCGTGGTCTCCCGCAGCTTCAGCAGCTCCCGCGCTCCCGCACAATCGCCGCGCAGCACACACGCGCGCGCCCCCTCCAGCAGCGGCGCCAGGGCCTCCTGCAGCGCCTGCGCCTGGACCAGATGCCGCCCGATCCGCTCCGCCTGCCCCTTTGTCGCCGCGCGCTCGCGCAGCATGTCGGCGCAGACGCGATGGTGCTCGGCCCACTGCCCTGAGTCTCGCGCGCGCCGCTCCAGACTCTCGTTGAGCATCGTATGGACAAAGGCCCAGCCCTGCGCCAGCCCGCCCTCTCGCGGCCTGGCCAACCGGCGCTGCAGCAGCACCTCGACCAGGTCCGGAGACGGCTCGACCCCGAGCCGCGCACACGCCTCCTTCCACTCTCCCGCGTCGGCCCCGGGACCCAGCACGGCGCGCACCTGCAACGCCACCTCATCCGCCGCCGGTCGATCCTCCAGCAGGCGGTCGATGGCGCTGCTCCACACCTGATGCAGGTCGTCCGGCAGGTCCGCCACGGCCCCACGCTGCAGTCGAAAGCCGCGCGATCCGGGCACCAGCACACCGCGGTGGACCCAGTCGCCCACCAGCTGCACCGCAAACAGCGGATTGCCCGCCGTCCGCTCTTCCACGCGAGTCGCCAGCGCGCCCTCCAGCCCCAGCAGCTCGCGGATGAGCCGCCCCCGAAACGCCGCCGGCAGGGAGCCGACCTCGACCTCGGCAGCGTCATCGCGCTTCAGCAGCTCCGAGACCACATCGCGCTCCGCGGGACGATCCGCCATCGCCTCGCTTTGCACCGTCATCACCAGCAACACCGGCAGCGCATAGCGGTCCTGGCTCACGAGCAGCTGCTCAGCAAAGGCCAGCGCGTCTGCGCCCCACTGCACGTCGTCCAGCCACACGATCACCGGGCGGTCCGACGCCAGCCGCGCCAGCAGGCTGCGAATGCGCGCGTAACGCTCAGCCGGGTCCACGAAACAGACCGGCACCGTATCCGCCTCCGCGTCCGCGGGCGCCGGTGAGATCATCTCCACCAACGCGTGCCAGTGGTGTGGCTCCGTGATGTCCAACCGCCGCAACACGGACTCGGCCCGCTCCAGCAGTCCCTTCCGGTCCAGCCCCTGGGCGCGCATGAACCGCATCAACATCGGCCCCAGCCCGTGCCCCGGACCGGGCGCAGGCCCGTGCTCTGCGCGCAGAACGTCCGCCGCTCCGACCTCGTGACCGCGCTCACACATCCACCGCGCCAGGCGGCTTTTCCCCGAGCCGGCCGGGCCGGTCAACACCAACGCCCGCGCCCTGCCCGTCACGCGCACCGCCAGCAGCGCCTGCCACAGCGCATCGCGCTCCGGGGTGCGATCCACCAGCGGCACGGTCCTCAGCCCATACAGCGTGAGCCCGGCTCCCGTGAGTCGCATGCCCGCCACCGGAGGCTCCGGACGCTCCCAGGTGCGCGGGTGCGGGGGCGCGTCGGTCCCGGCCGTCCCCGAAGCCGCCACGTCAGAGAGCGGCAACGTCGTCTCCGCGCCGCCCTCCATCCAGTGCAGGGTCTCGGGCAGCGCCTCTTCACCCACCGCCGTCGGATCCGTCTGGTCCGCGCGATCGTCAAAGGTCATGCGCTCGACGATGGTGTCGTCGCGCTCCAAGGCGCCCTGCCCCACCACCGATCCGTCCTCGCTGTCACCCAGGTTCAGCAGCGCCCAGGCCGCGTCCGCCGCCCGCCGAAAGCGCCGCCGCGGGCTCTTGGCCGTCATGCGATGCAGCCACTGTTCAAACCCGTCCGGCACCGCCAGGTCGGGCGCAAGCGCCGGCAGCTCAGTCATGCAATGCGCCGTCAGCGTGGCGTGCAGATTTCCCAGCTTGAACGGCGGATTGCCCACCGCCAGCGTGTAGGCCAGGCAGCCGCAGCCGTACAGGTCGGTCCACGGCCCGAAATCACGCCAACGCGCCTGCACCTGCTCCGGCGCCATGTAGTTCGGCGTCCCGACGATCTCGTCATCTTCGCCCTCGGCATCGAGATCCAGCGCCACGCCAAAGTCGGTGAGCTTGATGCCCACCGCCGGCGCGCCCAGCCGCCACGCCGCCGGATCACCCGGCAGCAGCAGGTTGGCCGGCTTGAGATCCCGATGCACCAGACCGCGCGCGTGCGCATGCGCCAGTGCATCCAGCAGCCCCAGCAGCACATGCTTGAGCCCGGCCCACGGCAGCTGCCCCTTCAGCTCGGCTGCGGAGACCCCGTCGATCAACTCCATGACCAGATACGGCGTGCCGGCCTCGATCGCCCCGCGGGACGCCTCCTCGGTCGAAGCTCCCACCTGTCCGTAGTCAAACACGGTGACGATCCCCGAGTGGTCCAGCGAGGCCGCCGCCCGGACCTCATGGCGAAACGACGCCAGCACGCCCTCGTCGCGGCCGACCAGACTGGTCAGCACTTTGACCGCAACCGGCACGTCCTGCGTGCGATGGACCCCTCGCCACACCTCGCCCATGGCCCCACGCCCGATGCGGGCATGCAGATCAAAAGGACCGACCGGGATCCGTGTGTTCAAAGCAGACCCCGATTGTAGCCCAGTACGACGGGTGCTGTATGCTGCCGCCGGGCGCCAAAGATGAGGGCTACAACAATGTTTCGATCGACCTGTGCGGCAGCGCTGCTCACGTGCCTGATGGCCACTGTCTGTCTCGCCGCTCCCCCACCGGCCCACAACGTCTTTGTCGCTGCCGAGCTCATGGCCCGGGTGGTGGACGTCGAGAGCCGGCTGGCCGCCATGAAGACCAAATACCGCGAGCGCCACCCCACCCTGGCGCGACAGCGCGCGCGGCTCATCGCCCTCAAGAGCGCCCTCACCGCGCTGCCGACGCCGTGCCCCAGCTGCCGCAGCGCCTCTTATCCGCGCGTACGCGAGCTGCTGGCGGGCGCCAGGAATCACCTGATGTCCCTGGAGACCCGCTACGGGCCCAAGCACCCGGAGATCATCGGCGCCCAGGCGCGCAAGCTGGTGCTGGCTGCCTACCTGCCCGCCAATTATGGAACTCCCCCGCGCGGCCATGAGCACCTGCTGCTGGAGCGCGCCGAGCTGACGGCGCAGCGGATCCTGCAGCGCGCGTACGGTCCGCGCCACCCGAGCGTTATCGCGACGACAGCGCGACTGCGAGCCGTCAACAAGGCCCTGCGCGCGCTGGGCGAGCCCAACGCAGCAACGCGCCAGGCGGCGGTGAAGCTGCTGTGGGAGACCGTGCAGCGCATCCGGTCGGGCTGCAATATCCCGGACGCCGGCCCAGGTGAGGTCGACATCCGCGTCGACGCCCTGCTGGTCGAAGCCGCTCTCCTACTCTAGAGCGTCAGCAGATACGCCAGCAGGTCGTTCTGATCCCTGGCCGACAGCTGCGCCGCGGTGCCGTGACGCCCGTCGACCACCAGCGAGAGCAGCCGACGCAAGGCAAAGGGGTGGCTCGCGAACAGCGTCTCGTCAGCTCGCACCGAGAGACCGGCCGCGCCGCTCATAAGCAACGGAAAGACGTCCCACACGCCCACCAGCGACGGCGGTGGGAAGCCCAGCGGCGCCACATCCTGCATATGGGTGCGCAGACCCAGCGCCATCGGCGTACCCACATCCCTCAGCTGGGCGCGTGTCTCGGCGGACTGATCCGCGGTAAACGCCGGGCCCGGATGACAGCCGCCGTCGGCGCAGCCGGCCGAACCCTCAAAGATCGCCATGCCCGCCACCGCGTCGCCGACCTGTCCGTCGGGCAGGCTCAGGGCGCGGGGCAGCGACCCGTCCGACGCCCGATAGGGGTTGGGCAGCGGCGCGATGGCCTCAACATAGGCGGCCAATGCGTCCACTTCGGCGGCGGTCGGCTTCGGGTTTCGGTAGCGGTTGCGAAACAACACGCGCTGAGCGACCACCTTCAAGTCGGCATAGCCCGCCGGCGTGAAGTACGGCGGGCTGGACGAGATGCCGCGCAGCGACGGCGAGCGATAGATCCGCATGGGCCGATTCTTCGTGAACAGCATGCCCTCGCCGTGACCCTCCCGGTGGCAGGCGTCGCAGCTCATCATGGTGTTGCCCACGTCCGTGAAGTAGATGATCTGCCCCAGCCGTCGCTGCACTTGCCGCCCGGGCGCGATCACCTGGTGGGTGCGGGTGATCGGGAGGGCCCGTTCCTCCAGCTTTGACGTGTCCAGCTCGATCACCTGACCTGTGAAGCGCAGCAGCGCGAGCAGGGTGTTGCCGCCATCCGTCAGCGCCAGCGCCTGTGGGCCCGTGTGCAGCGAGACGTCGTTGCGACGGCCTGTTCCGAAGTCGGCCGCGTCGCGTGTCAGCTTGAAGTCCGGGGGCGGTTTGGGGAGCGCGCCCCCCATGACGGCGGTGGCGGCTGACGCGTCGCTGTCCAACAGCTTGGCGGCGTCGACGACCACGATGCGCCCCGCCGCGATATCCGCGACATACAGCCGGCCCCGCTCGTCATCCATGGCCAGCGCCTGGGGCACGCCGCGAAACAGGGAGACGTGGCGCACAAAGCGGCCACCGGCGACCACCGTGATGCCTCCGTTCATGCTGACCTCCCACCGCTTGGGGTTGGGGCCGACGTTGGGACCGATCGACGCGACCAGCGTGGCGCCCAGCCGGTCGCTGCTGACGATCGCGCGCGCCTCTTTGTCGCCCATCACATACTGGGACAGGTGCGCGGTGGGACCACCCACGATGGTGGCGCCGGGCCCGGGCGCGATGCGGCGCTCTGTCTCGGCGGCGATGTCGATCAGCGACAGATCGCTGGAGCCCCAGTTACCGCAGGCCAGGGCTCTCCCCGCCGAGGTCAGCGCCAGGGGGCCCGGGTTGACTCCCGCGGGCAAGGTGGTGGCAGCCCCGGTGCGTGGGTCGATCCGGTGCACGCGATCGGTCAGCGAGCTGCTGGCGTAGATGACGTTGGCGGCCTGATCCACCGCCAGACCATTCACATGCGAGACGGCTTTGACCCGGCGCTGCGGGCCGTCCGGGGCCCCCGTCCGCACCAGGACCAGCTGGTCGGAGAAGCGATGCCCGACAACCAGCCACTCGGTCTTGTCGCCATCACGCCACGTCTCGAGCGTAGTCGGACCATCTCCGACCCGGATCTGTGTCGCATCGGCCGCACTGGCACCGCGATCCACGGCGGACACCGTGTCGGTGGTCAGCGACGCGACAAAGAAGCGGCGCCCGTCTTCAGCGACGTCCAGCGCCACCGGATCCGGAAAGTGAACGTCGTTCACAATATGAACGATGTTCACTCCAGACGCACCGTCGAGCGACAGCGACACCGGGTGGACAGCTTGCTCAGCAGGCAGCGTGAGCCCCGCGGGCAGCACGGCGGTGAGGTGTTGGCTGTCCACAAATTGCGTGGGGATGGGCGGCAGGCCCGGCACGCGCAGCGCAGCGCCACGGGGCAGGTTTCGGCCCGTGATCATCAACGGTGTGGCCGACTGGTTGCTGATGATCGGCGGCGACACCGCCAGCAGCTCGGGTTGGACCGGGGCGGGCGCCGGATCGGAGCGCGGCCACAGCACCAGGGCGAGCAGACCGAGGGCGACAGCAACAACGGCGAGGGCCTGAGCGCGGCGCGACATCGAGGCCATCCTACCGCGTTGACGCGGCCGGGCGCGCCTGGGGATACTGGAGACCAGCTTATGGACCGCCGTGATTTTGCAAAAACCGCCGGCTTCCTGCTCGCGTCGACCTGGCTGGGCTGCAAGAAGGATGCGCCCGCATCCAGCGCGCCGTCCGAAAAGCCGGCGCAGCCCGCCCCAAAGCCGGTCCACGCCACGGTGTTCAAAGAGGACGAGGCCAAGGCGCTGGGTGCGGCGCTGGATCGGCTGCTGCCCGCCGGGATCCCGGACGGGACCCCCGGCGCGAAAGAAGCCGGGGTGATGCCGTACGTGGAGGGGCAGCTTCAGCAGCCGCATTTCAAGGCGTTTATCGAGCTGATGCGCAGCGGCGGACGCGCGCTGAACGGCGCCGCGCGCAAGGAGTTCAAGACCCGCTGGTTCTGGGAGCTGGACACCGCGCAGCAAGACGCTCTGTTGCAGCGGTTTCAGACCGGCTCGATCCGGGTGGGCCGGTTCAACACGGCGCGATTCTTCGAGGTGCTGCGCACGTTCTCGCTGGAGGGCTTTCTGGGCCACAGCCGTCACGGCGGCAACCTGAACGAGGTGGCCTGGCAGTCGATCGGCTTCTCGGCGTCGTGTCACTGAGATGAAGTCGTTCAAAGGCGAGACCGTCGACATCTGCATCGTGGGCAGCGGCGCCGGGGGCGGGCCGATCGCCTACGAGCTCGCGCGCGCCGGAGCGAGCGTCGTGGTGCTGGAGAAGGGGCCCTGGCACAAGGAGAAGGACTTCACGCATGACGAGATCGCGACAGTGCGGCGCGACTTCTTTGTGCCGTTTGTGGCGGACGAGCCGCACCTGATGCACCGGCATGGGCGCCCTGCCCCGGTGAAGACCAGCGACGGGTGGATCGCGCGGTGCGTCGGCGGCGGCACGGTGCACATGAGTGGCTTTGTGTACCGGCTGCACCCCGAGGACTTCCGCATGAAGACCCGGTACGGCGCGCTTGCGAACGCGACGCTGGCGGACTGGCCGATCACCTACGAGGAGCTCGCCCCCTGGTATGACAAGGTTGAGACGGCGGTGGGCGTCAGCGGAAAGGCCGGTGAGAACCCGTATGAGCCGCCGCGCGCGGGGCCGTATCCGTATCCGCCGGTGGACGCCAGCTCGATGGCGGCCCTGGTCGACCAGGGCGCCGCCAAGCTGGGGCTGCACCCGTTTCAAACGCCGAGAGCCATCCTCACGCGTCAGAAAGGCAAGCGGAAGGCGTGCGTGTACTGCCGGTTTTGCGGCAGCTATGGGTGCGAGGTCGGCGCCAAGGGCAGCACGGCGGCGGCGTTGATCCCGGGCGCTGTCGCCAGCGGGCGCTGCGAAGTTCGTCCCGACAGCATGGCGTTTGAAATCGCGGCCGATGCCACCGGCAAGGCGACCGGGGTGCGCTATCACGCGGCCGACGGGACGGTGGCCGAGCAAAAGGCGCGCGTCGTGATCGTCAGCGCAAGCTCCATCGAGTCGGCGCGGCTGCTGCTGAACAGCACGTCCGCAGCGCACCCGGATGGCCTGGCCAACTCCAGCGGGCTGGTCGGGCGCAACCTCTCGTTCTCAACGCTGGCCAAGGCGTGGGGTGAGTGGGAGCTGAGCACGCTGCCAAAGCGGTGGAATCCAGACGTCGGCGTGCACTTTCTTCAGCGCTCCATCCAGGACTACTACTTTCTGAAAGACGCAACCGGATACGACAAGGGCGGCACGCTGAACTTCCTGCTGCCGCACGCCAACCCGATCCACACCGCCGACCGACTGGCTCGGCGCGCGAACCCACCGCTGTGGGGCGCGCCGCTCAAGCAGGCGCTGTATCGCTTCTATAAAGAGGTGCGGGAGATCGAGCTGGAGGTCTTTGGTGAGTTTCTGCCAAACCCGCGCACTAAGGTCACGGTGGACGGCGCCACCAAGGACAAGTGGGGCATTCCGGTCGCGACGATTCACTTGTGGAATCACCCGCTGGATGTCGCCAACTCCAAGGCGCTGGCGGCCAGGGGTGAGGCGGTTTTGAAGGCGGCAGGCGCCGGCCGGACAGCGATCGAGCGCGCCGGGGAGACCACGTTTGTGCTGCAGCACGGCACAGCCCGCTTCGGCGCGGACCCCAAAGCCAGCGTGCTGAACAAGTGGTGCCGGGCGCACGATACGCCCAACCTGTACGTGGTGGACGGCAGCTTCATGCCGACCTCGGGTGGCGTGCCGACGACGCTGACGATTATGGCCAACGCCTTTCGCGTAGCCGATCACCTGGTGCGCAAGCTCAAGGCGCGCGATCTTTAAACCCCAACGTTGCGTAGTTGGCATCGTGCCAGGGGCCAGAACGTGGTGCTGCGGCGCCGCCGAAGGGTATCGGGCGACGCACTCAGGGTGGTGCCCTTAGAAGGAGCCCGACGGCGCCGCAGTGCCGCGTTCTGGGCCCATGGCGCATGCCAACTATGCAACGTTGGGGTAAAGACGTCCGCTTTGACCAATGGCAGCGGACGCGGTAACTGCCGTTCTGATGCGCATCGCGGAACTCGACTGCGTCAATCGGTTCTTTCTGGCGCCGATGTGTGACGTGACCAACTGGCCCTTTCGCGCCTTGTGCCGCGAGCTTGGAGCCGGGTTGGTGATGACAGAGATGCTCTCCAGCATCTCGCTGGCCCAGGCGAAGCGCGGCACCCTGAAGCTGATGGAGTTTTCGGAGGACGAGGCGCCTGTCGGCGTGCAGATCTCCGGGTGCCCGGACATCGCCGCCATGGAGCGTGCGGCGGCGATGGTCGAAGAGCACGGCGCGTCGCTGCTGAACCTGAACTGCGGCTGTCCGGTGAAGAAGATCGTGCGCGGCGGCAGCGGCAGCGCGCTTCTCAAGGACGTGGGACTGCTGCGGGAGATCTGCAAGCGGCTGCGGCGGATCGTCAGCATTCCGTTGACGATCAAAGTGCGCGCAGGCTGGGATTCGCGCACCGTAAACGCGGTCGAGGTCGGGCTGATGGCCCAGGGCGAGGGCGTGGACGCGATCATGATCCACGCGCGCACCCGCGAGCAAAAGTACGAGGGCAGCGCCGACTGGGCCCTGATCCGCCAGATGAAGGAGCAGCTCAGCATCCCGGTCATCGGCAACGGGGACGTCTTCGAGCCGGCCGACGCGCTCAAGATGCTGGAGACCACCGGCTGCGACGGGGTGATGGTGGGGCGCGGCGCCATGGGCAATCCGTGGATCTTTCGCGGGCTGCGGCAATGGGAGGATGGCGATCGGTCCGAGCGTTGGATGCCGACCGAGGCCGAGCGCCTGGCCACGATTCGCCGGCACATGGAGCGCTATGCCGCCTGGCAGGGCGAGCGCCTGGCGTGCCTGGCGTTTCGCAAGCAGCTGCTGTGGTACACGCACGCGCTCCCGGGCCACAAGCTCATCCGCGCGCGGGTGAAGGACCTCCACACCCTGGCGGACTTCGACGACATCCTGCACGCCTTCGCCGAGGTCCAACGCGCCGCATGAACGGCTTTTACGGCATCTTGGACGTCGGCACGATCACGCTCGGGTTCATGGACATGGCGGCCCACGCGTTTGCGGACGCCGGTGTGCAGACCGTGCAGCTGCGAGGCAAAGAGCTGAGCACCGAGGCGCTGGTTCAGCTGGCCGAGCGGCTGAAGCCGATCATCTCCGACGCCGGCGCCCGGTTCATCATCAATGACCGCGCGGACGTGGCCGCGGTGGTCGGCGCCGATGGCGTTCATCTGGGCCAGACCGACCTGACGGCGGCCGACGCGCGGGCGCTGCTGGGGCAGGATGCGCTGATCGGCGTGTCGACACACAACGAGGCTGAAGCCGCAGCCGCGGTCGACGAGGGCAGCGCGGACTACATCACGTTTGGTCCGGTCTTTGAGACCACGACCAAACCCGACGCGCCGGCCCCGGTCGGACTCGATCGCCTTCAGGCCCTGTGCGCGGCCCACGCCACGCCGGTAGTCGGCGTCGGCGGCATCTCACTGGATCGGTGCGCCGACGTGCGCCAATGCGGCGCGGCTGCCGTGGCCATGATCGGCGCGGTGCTGGTCGGAGATCTTCAAGACAACGTACGCCTGGCCGTGGAGGCCTGCGGCTAATGGGACAACACAGATGAGCGAAGTGTGGACCATCAAGCGCCTGATCGGGTGGGCGACCGAGTACCTGAAGAAGGCGGGCAGCGACACCGCTCGGCTGGACGCACAGCTGCTGCTGGGACACATCACGGGGCTGGATCAGACGCAGTTGTACGTGCAGTTTGACCGGCCGCTGGGCACCGGCGAGCTGCAGACGTTCAAGACGCTGGTCAAGCGCCGTGCGGCCGCGGAGCCGGTGGCCTACATCATCGGATATAAAGAGTTTTACGGGCGGCGTTTTGCGGTCGACAGCAACGTGCTCGTGCCGCGCCCGGAGACGGAGCACCTGATCGACGCCGTCCTGGCGCACCTGAAACAGCACGAGACCGAGGCGCCGCGCGTAGTGGACGTCGGCACGGGCAGCGGGGCCATCGCCGTCACCCTGGCGTGCGAGCTGCCGGAGGCGGTGGTGCTGGGTATCGACATCTGCGGGCCGGCACTGGAGATGGCCGCGCGCAATGCGGAGAGCCTGGGCGTGCGGGAGCGGGTGAAGCTCACGCGCGGCGACCTGCTGGCGCCGATCAAGTCCGAGCAGAGCGTGGATGTAGTGGCGTCTAATCCGCCGTATCTGGACGACGCGCTGATGGCGTCGCTGGCGCCCACCGTGCGGGACTACGAGCCCGCGTCCGCGCTGTACGGCGGGCCTGATGGGCTGGACCTGCATCGGCGACTCACCGACGAGGCGGCGCGCGTGTTGCGCCCCGGCGGACTGCTCGCGGTTGAGCTGTCCGGCTCCGATCAGGCGGCGCAGCTGACCGCGATCTGGGAGCAGAGCGGCAATTACGAGGACATCAACACAGTCAATGATTACGCGCAGATGGGCCGAATCCTGCGCGCCGTTCGACGGTGATCGAGCTCTTCGTCTACGGCACGCTGCGCAGCGGCGCCGTCTCCGCGCACCTGATGGAGGACAGCGAGCTTGTCGAGACCACCTGCACGCTGCCTGAATACACGCTGATCAGCATGGGCTGGTATCCGGGCATGGCGGCGGGCGGTGACACCTGCGTGGTGGGGGAGGTCTATCGCGTGTCGGACGAGCTGCTGCTGCGCTTGACCGACTATGAAGGCGACAGGTTTGATCTGCGCGAGGTTCGACTGGCTTGCGGTCGCACGGTTATGAGCTATCTTGTCCATCCAACGATCGCTGCAGGGCAGCCGCACATCGCGTCGGGAGATTTTCTGGATGGACAATAGACTGGGCGCCATTTTGGACAACGCCGCCGCATCCAGCGGGCTCGTCGTGGCCCTGACCGGGGCCGGGATCTCCGCAGAGAGCGGGATCCCGACGTTTCGGGGTAAAGAGGGCTTCTGGACGGTGGGCAGCAAGGACTATCACCCACAGGAGATGGCCACCTGGCGCATGTTCAGCCGGCACCCCGAGCAGGTGTGGCCCTGGTATCTGTACCGCCGCTCGATCTGTCGCGACGCGCTGCCCAACCCGGGGCACGAAGCCGTCGTCGCGCTGGAGCAGGCGTTTGGCGACCGCTTCGTCCTGGCCACGCAAAACGTCGATGGACTGCACATCCGGGCCGGCAACAGCCTGGCGCGCACCTACCAGATTCACGGCAACGTCGACTACATGCGGTGCGCCGAGGAGTGCACGCCCGCGATGTATCCGGTACCCGAGGGGGTGCAAGACTGGCCAAAGGACCGTGCGTTGACCGAGGACGACGTGGCCGCGCTCACATGCCCGAAGTGCGGCGCGTCCAGCCGGCCCCATGTGCTGTGGTTTGACGAGTGTTACGACGAAGAGCACTACCGCTTTGAGAGCTCGCTGCGGGCGGCGGCCCAGGCCGCGGTGCTGCTGGTTGTTGGCACGGCCGGCGCGACCAATCTGCCCAACCAGATGGTGGGCCTGGCGGCGCGCTGCGGGGCGGCCGTGGTGGACGTGAACCCCGAGAACAACCCGTTTGCACGCGTCGCCCGGCAGCTGCCCAACGGCTATGCGGCAACAGGGACGTCGGGCGCGCTGATGCCTGAGATCGCAGAGCGCCTTATCGCGGGCGCCTGACCGGGGTGGGCTGGCGCTTTTATATCGATCGCGGCGGCACCTTCACCGACGTGGTCTGTGTGCGGCCGGACGGGACGCGCCAGGTGCTGAAGCTGCTGTCTCATAACCCGGAGCAGTATCCGGACGCCGCGCTGGAGGCCATTCGTCGCACGGGCGCACGTGAGATCGACGAGGTGAAGATGGGCACCACCGTGGCGACCAACGCGCTGCTGGAGCGCCAGGGTGACCCGACCGTGCTGGTGATCACGCGCGGCTTCGCGGATCTGCTCGCGATTGGAGACCAGACCCGGCCCGACATCTTTGCGATGAACATCCAGCGCCCGCAGTCGCTGCACTGCGCAGTTGTGGAGGCCGAGGAGCGGGTCAGCGCCGGTGGGGACGTGCTGACCACGCTGGACATCGAGGCGCTGCGCCGGGACCTGGACGCCGCGCGGGCTCGGGGTATCACGAGCGTGGCCATCGCGCTGTTGCACGGCTATAAGTACCCGGCCCACGAGCGCATCGCCGCAGAAGTAGCGCGGGCCGCGGGCTTTGAGCAGGTCTCGGTGTCGCACGAGCTCAGTCCGCTGATGAAGCTGGTGCCACGCGGCGACACGACGGTGGCGGATGCGTATCTGTCGCCGATTCTGCGCCGCTACATCGACCGGGTGTCGGCGGCGTTGGGCGACACGCGCCTGCTGTTCATGCAGTCCAACGGCGGGCTGGCCGCGGCGGAGCGGTTTCGTGGCAAAGACAGCGTCTTGTCCGGCCCGGCGGGAGGGGTCGTCGGCGCAGTGCAGACGGCTGCGGCGGCGGGCTTTGATCGAATCATCGGCTTTGACATGGGTGGCACCAGCACCGACGTCAGCCATTATGCCGGCGAATACGAGCGCACCTTCGAGACGGTGGTCGCGGGCGTGCGATTGGTAGCGCCGATGATGGCCGTGCACACGGTGGCGGCGGGCGGCGGTTCGGTGCTGCACTACGACGGGCAGCGCTATCGGGTGGGCCCCGACTCGGCTGGGGCGGTGCCCGGGCCGGTGTGTTATCGGCGCGGCGGACCGCTGACAATCACGGACTGCAACCTAATGCTGGGCAAGCTGCAGCCACGGTTCTTCCCGGCGGTGTTCGGTGAGACCGCGGACCAGCCGCTGGATTCTGATGCAGTGCACGAGGCATTTGCGGTGCTGTCCAACGAGATCGGCGTGCCGCCCGAGACGGTGGCCGAGGGCTTCGTCACGGTCGCCGTAGAGACGATGGCGCGCGCCATCAAGAAGATCTCCGTGGAGCGCGGGCACGACGTGTCCAGCTATACGCTGAGCTGCTTTGGCGGCGCCGGCGGTCAGCACGCCTGTCAGGTGGCGGACGCGATGGGGATGACCCGCGTGCACATCCACCCGGACGCGGGCGTGCTGTCGGCCTGGGGGATCGGGATCGCGGCACGACGTGAGCTGCGCGAGCAGACGGTGGAGAGGGCGCTGGACGAGGCGGCGGTTGCGGCCTGCAGCGCGCTGCTCGACCGGCTGGCGGGTGAGGCGACGGCCGCCCTGGGCGACGGTGCGACGAGCGAGCGACGGCGCGTGCATGTCCGGTACGCGGGCACGGACTCCACGCTGAACGTCCCGTTCGGCTCCGCCCCGGAGGTGGCTGCAGCTTTCGAGGCAGCCCATCACACGCGCTTTGGGTTTGCCTGGCCGGGTCGCGCGATGATCGTCGCGGCGCTGGCCGTAGAGGTCGCGGCCTCGGATGCCATCCAGCCGGTGGTCAGAACACTGGCGACGGGCCCGGCGCCGCCGCTCGAGACCGTGCGCATGGTCAGCGGGGGACAGACCCATCAGGCGCCGGTCTACCGAAGGGACGCGCTGCCGGCCGAATGCGAGATCGACGGGCCCGCGATGGTACTGGACGACACCGGCACCACCATCATCGAGCCGCAATGGCGGGCTCGGGTGACGACGCACGCCGACCTGATCGTGGAGCGGGTGCATGAGCGGGTGCGTGTCGCGGCCGGAACGAACGTGGATCCGATGCTGCTGGCCGTGTTCAACCATCGCTTCATGTCGGTGGCGGAGCAGATGGGCCTGACGCTGGAGAACACCGCGATGTCTGTGAACATCAAAGAGCGCCGGGACTACTCCTGCGCGGTGTTTGACGCCGAGGGACGGCTGGTCGCCAACGCGCCGCACATCCCGGTCCACCTGGGGTCGATGGGCGCCTGTGTGGAGGCGTTGCGGGCACGCGTGGACGACATGCGCCCGGGTGACGCCTACATGCTCAACGATCCCTACGGGGGCGGGACCCACCTGCCGGACATCACGGTGGTGACGCCCTTGTTTATCGGGGACGTGCCGGCCTTCTTTACGGCCTCGCGCGGGCATCACGCGGACATCGGCGGCATCACGCCCGGATCCATGCCGCCGCACAGCACCACGATCGACGAGGAGGGCGTGCTGATCCGCGATTTTCTGCTGGTCCGCGACGGGCGGCTGCGTGAGCTGGAGACGCGAGCGCTGCTGGCGCCGTCGCGCAACGTGGACCAGAACGTGGCGGATCTGCAGGCCCAGGTCGCGGCCAACACGCGCGGGCTGCGTGAGCTGCAGGCGCTGATCGATGAGTTCTCGCTGGCGGTGGTGACGGCCTACATGGGCCATGTGCGCGCCAATGCGGCGGAGTCGGTTCGCAGGCTGATCGACGGACTGGAAGGCGGCGCGTATCGCTGTGAGATGGACGACGGCTGCGCAATCGAGGTGGCGGTGACGGTGGACAAGGAAGCCCGGCGCGCGCGTGTGGACTTCACCGGGACGTCACCGCAGCAGCCGAACAATGCCAATGCGCCGACTGCGGTGTGCAAAGCGGTTGTGCTGTACGTCTTTCGGACGCTGACCGGGGCAGACATCCCCTTGAACTCGGGGTGCCTGGAGCCGCTGGAGATCATCATCGAGCCCGGCAGCATGCTGGCTCCGCGACCGCCGGCCGCCGTTGTGGCGGGTAACGTGGAGACGTCGCAGGTGATCGCGGACGCGCTGTTTGCCGCCGTGGGCGCGCTGGCGGGATCGCAGGGCACGATGAACAACCTGACGTTCGGCAACGCGGAGCACCAGTACTACGAGACGATCTGCGGCGGCGCCGGCGCGGGACACAGCTTCGACGGCGCGTCGGCCGTGCACACGCACATGACCAACTCTCGTCTCACCGATCCCGAGGTGCTGGAGTGGCGCTATCCGGTGCGGGTCGAGGCGTTCGGGATCCGCAAAAACAGCGGGGGCCACGGACGATACCGAGGGGGCGACGGGTCCGTGAGACGCCTGCGCTTTCTGGAGCCGATGACGGTGTCGATCCTCTCAAACAGGCGCGTTTTGGCCCCACACGGCCTGGACGGCGGTGGCGATGGAGCGCCCGGCAGCAATAAGGTGGTTCGCGCGGGCGGCGTCACCGAGGATTTGGGCCATCGTGCCAGCACACTGCTTAATTCCGGCGACCTCTTGACCATAGAAACGCCGGGCGGCGGCGCTTTTTCCGAGGCCGGACAGGCCGAGTAATGTGCCATTAGTTTGTGCACTTACGCCTGACACTGTACATTATTTAGTGTTCGAGTGCATGCACTCTTGCAGGTAACGCTTAAGTTCCCGTTCAAGGAAGTGTCGAGAAATCAGTATGGCGCATTGCCACAAATGCGTCAGTACCAGGAGGAAGACTCAGCATGCGACACACACTGCCCCACCTGATTACAGCCGCGCTCTTCAGCGTTGCGATGATCAGCTGCGCGAACGACGGTCACGAAGACCAGGACGCGTCGCTAAACGGCCAGAACGGAGCCGTCCAGAAGGGATGCGTACCACTGGAGCGCCCTGAGGTGCTCGTCATGGTGGAGGCGTCTCAGCGCTTCGATCAGCAGGCTGGACTGCTCGAGTGCCCAGACCCGAACAAAACATGCGCCGACGGCACGAAGTGCAACAAGCACGGGCTGCCCGACCACATCAAGGCGTGCAAGGCGACCGATCGCAAGACGAAGCTGGTCGAGAAGTACATGCAGCACGTGATGAAGGACTGGTGGGGCGAGATCGACTTCGCGCTGTCGTTCTTTCCGACCGTGGGCGTCAAGCCGTTCGACAAGATCGACAAGGAGCTGCACAAGAAGCACCCCAAGGTGTGCAAGCACAAGTATGTACGTGCGCTTGTCAACCAACTACCAGCCTGGAATGTCCGGACAGGTCGCAGCGCATCG